>QZKP01000054.1 GCA_003605055.1 Desulfarculus sp. | reverse complement strand
ACGCCGCCATCCTTTTTGAATGTTGATGAAGAACAAATTCCCACCTCTTTTCTGGAAGACATCCTTTCTTTTTTCGGGTTCAAGCTGTCCCAGCTTCGCCATGAAACCGGGGCCAAACTCGTGGAGACCTACGGGCTCTGGCTCATGCTGCCCCTGGGCCTGATGTTGCTGTTAAGGCTTCGAAAATCCGGTCAGATCAAACGAATCAGGGATAGGGACCGGCCGGGCCGAAAAAAAAAGGGCAGGGCCAGGGCAACGGGATTTTACAGGATTGAAGAGATCCTGTCTGAAAAAGGCGGACCGCGCCGGCCCCATGAAACCTATGCCTCCTGGCTGAAACGGATTTCCCGGCAGTTGAACAACCCGGCGTTGACAGAGCAGCTTTTTCAGGCGCTGGACCAGCATAACCAGTGGCGGTTCGGAAGACCGGAACAAAGGGAGGACCTGAAAAGGAAACTGGAAGAAAATCTTATGGGTCTGCCGGAAAAACTGCTTGCCCTGCCCTGAGTTTTTTGAAAAGATGCATTCGCTTTCAGGGGCTTGATGCGATGAATCAAAAAAGCCGGATGAACGGGAAAGGAGTTTTATGAATTCTAAAAAAGACACCAGGGATATGACCACCACGGTCAGGGCATTGTTTGAGATATCCAACGCCGTCAATACCACGGATTGCCTCGATGACCTTTATGCCGCAATTCATATGTCCCTGAAGAAAATCCTGAATCTGGAAAATTTTGCCGTTGTCATCTACCATCGAGAGAAAGATTCCATCAGTTTTCCCTATTTTGTGGATGAAAAGGACGCCAACCCCGGAGAAATAAAGGATATCGGCAAAAAGCAATCCCTGACGGCACGGGTGATCAATGCCGGAAAACCCCTGATCTTTTATGAAGAAGATCTCACGAAGATGGCTGCGGCCCATGCCGGGCCCCTCATCGGGCCTCTCATCGGCTCTGTCTGCAAGGTCTGGGCCGGGGCCCCGGCGGCGGAGGCGCCCCCCCGCCGCCGTTCCCGGGGAGACCGCCCGGCCCGCATCATCAGCCGGCCCAAGTACCCGCTGCCGGCGACCACTAGCGGCCGGCCCGAGTACGAACGCCCCTCCGCCGCCGTTGGCCGCGACTCGCGGCCGGGGCCGGAGTTGGTCACCGGCGACGTTCCCCGGCTGGACAAGGACGGGGGGCGCAGCCGCCGCCGCAAGAAGGGCAAGAAGGCCGCCGCCAACATCCCCGACAACGAGTTTTTGATGAGCAAGGCCGGCAGCCGCAGCAAGGAGATTTTGAACAAGGCCGATCTCTACGGCGGCCGGCCCTCCCGCGGCCGGCGCCGGGGGGCCGCCGCGACCAAGAAGGCCAAAAAGACCGAGCTGACCACGCCCAAGGCCATCAAGCGGCGCGTCAAGGTTGGCGAAGCCATCACCGTGGGCGAGTTGGCCAAGCGCATGGGCATAAAGGCCGCCGAGGTGGTGGGCCGCCTGATGCAGATGGGCATGATGGTCACCCTCAACCAGGCCCTGGACGTGGAAGACGCGGGGATCGTGGCCAACGAGTTCGGCTTCGAGATCGAACGGGTGGGCTTCGAGGAGGAGGGCCTGCTGGAGCAGCGCCAGGACCAGCCCGAGGACCTGGTGCCGCGTCCGCCGGTGGTGACCATCATGGGCCACGTGGACCACGGCAAGACCTCGCTGCTGGACAGCATCCGCAACGCCGACGTGGTCAGCGGCGAAGCCGGCGGCATCACCCAGCACATCGGCGCCTACGACGTGCACCTGGAGAACGGCGGCCGGGTGGTTTTCCTGGATACGCCGGGCCACGAGGCCTTCACCCAGATGCGCGCCCGCGGGGCTCAGGTCACCGACGTGGTGGTGCTGGTGGTGGCCGCCGACGACGGCATCATGGAGCAGACCAAGGAGGCCATCAACCACGCCAAGGCCGCCGGGGTGCCCATCGTGGTGGCGGTGAACAAGATCGACAAACCGGGCGCCGACCCCGAGCGGGTGCGCCGCGGCCTGGGCGACCAGGGCCTGGTGCCCGAGGCCTGGGGCGGCGACACCATCGTGGTGGACGTCTCGGCCAAGACCGGCCAGGGCGTGGACCAGCTCTTGGAGATGCTGGAGCTGCAGTCGGATGTGCTGGAGCTAAAGGCCAACCCCACCAAGCCCGCCCGGGGCCACATCCTGGAGGCCCGCCTGGACAAGGGGCGCGGCCCGGTGGCCACGGTGCTGGTGCGCGAGGGCACCCTCAAGGCCGGCGACTCCTTCGTCTGCGGCACGTTCGCCGGCCGGGTGCGGGCCCTGCTGGACGACCGCGGCCAGCCCGTGGACATGGCCGGGCCCTCCATGCCCGTGGAGGTGCAGGGCTTCGCCGGCGTGCCCGAGGCGGGCGATGAGTTCGTGGTGGTGGAAAGCGAAAAGGACGCCCGTCAGATCGCCGAGCACCGCGCCCTGAAGAAGCGCGAGGCAGAGCTGTCGGTCAAGACCAAGATGAGCCTGGAGGGCTTCTTCGAGCAGATGGCCGAAGGCGAGGTGCAGTCGCTGAAGCTGGTGGTCAAGTCCGACGTGCAGGGCTCGGCGGAGGCCATCGTGGACGCCCTGGGCAAGCTGGGCAACGAGCAGGTCAAGGTGGAGGTGATCCACGCCGCCACCGGCGCCATCAGCGAGTCGGACGTGATGCTGGCCAGCGCCTCGGGGGCCATCATCATCGGCTTCAACGTGCGCCCCAGCGGCAAGGTCAGCGAGATGGCCGAGGCCGAGAAGGTGGACATCCGCACCTACGAGGTCATCTATCAGATCATGGACGACGTCACCGCCGCCCTCACCGGCCTGCTGGCCCCCAACCTGGAGGAGGAGGTCATCGGCCGGGTGGAGGTGCGTGACACCTTCAAGGTGCCCAAGATCGGCACCGTGGCCGGCTGCTACGTCACCCAGGGCCGCGTGGAGCGCGGGGCCATGGCCCGCCTGCTGCGCGACGGAGTGGTGGTGGCCAACAGCAAGGTGTCCAGCCTGCGGCGCTTCAAGGACGACGTCAAGGAGGTGGCCCAGGGCTTCGAGTGCGGCGTGGGCCTGGAGTCCTACCAGGACATCAAGCCCGGCGACGAGATCGAGTTCTACCTGATCCACGAAGTGGCCGCGGAGCTGTAAGCGTTGGTGGTGGGCGCCATGACCATGACCCTGCACCTGGGCCAGGGCGAGAGCCTCAAGGCCAAGCGCAAGGTGGTGCGCTCCATCGGCGACCGGGTGCGGGCCCGCTTCAACGCCGCCGCCGCCGAGGTGGGCGGCCAGGATCTTTGGCAGCGCATCGAGCTGGGGTTCGCGGTCTGCGGCAACGAAACCGCCCACGTGGACAGCCAGCTGGATTCCATCCGGCGCTTCGTGGAGCGCCTGGCCCTGGCCGAGGTGGTGGACGTGCGCCGCGAGCTGATCAACCTCAAGGAGATGACTTGGGCACCCGCCGCACAAAGCGATTGGGCAACTTGATCCAGGCCGAGCTGGGCGAGCTGTTGCTCAAGAAGGTCCGCGACCCGCGGGTGGGCATGGTCTCGCTGACCGGGGTGGACGTGTCCCCGGACCTGAGCCAGGCCAAGGTCTACTACAGCCTGCTGGACCAGGACCGCCGGGCGGAGGCCCAGGCGGGCCTGCAGGCCGCGGTCGGCTTCCTGCGCCGCGAGCTGGCCGCGCGCCTGAACCTCAAGACCGTGCCCCGCCTGATCCCGGTGTACGACCAGTCCCTGGCCCAGGGCGCGCGCATGGATCAGTTGCTCAGGCAGGCGCGCTCCCAGGACGAGGAACTGGCCCGGGGGCGGGAAGAGACCGGCGGCGAGGAGACGGAGCCGTGAGCCCGGAGGTGCAGAGACTGTTGCGCGGGGCCGCGCGGGTGCTGGTGCTCTCCCACCAGCAGCCCGACGGCGACGCCCTGGGCTCCACCCTGGGCCTGCTGCACTTGTTGGCCGCGCAGGGCAAGGAGGTCTGGGCCTACAGCCAGGGCCCCCTGCCCGAGGAGTACCTGTTTCTGCCCGGGCGGGAGCGGCTGCAGGCACAGTTGCCCGCGGCCGCGGACATTGACCTGGCGGTGCTCTTGGACTGCCACCAGCCCCAGCGCGCCGGTAAGGCGGCCGGCGAGTTCCTGGCCGGCCTGCCCGCGGCGTCGGTGGTGATCGACCACCATCAGGGCGCGGTGAGCTTCGGCCGGGCGGCTTGGGTGGACCCGGGCTTCGCCGCCACCAGCGAGATGCTGGCCCTGTTGGCCCGGGAGCTGGGCTGGCCCCTGCCGGCGGCGGCGGCCACCTGCCTGTTCGTGGGCCTGCAGGCCGACACCGGCTCCTTCCGCTACGCCAACACTACGCCGCGCTGCCTGCGGGTGGCCGCGGATTTGGTGGAGGCCGGGGCGCCGGTATGGGCCGTCAGCCAGGAGGTGTACGCCACCCGGCCTCAACGGCTGCGCCTGTTGGGCCGCATCATGGAGGGCCTGAGCCTGGAGCAGGGCGGCCGCCTGGCCGTGGGCCAGGTGAGCCTGGCCGACCTGGCCGCGGCCCAGGCCGCGGCGCCGGACCTGGAGCAGGCCGTGGAGACGCTGCGCCTGATCCCCGGCGTGGACACGGCCATGCTCCTCAGAGAGACGCCCGAGGGCGGGGTCAAGGTGAGCCTGCGCTCCCGGGGCGGGGTGGACGTCAGCCAGGTGGCCATCGCCCTGGGCGGCGGCGGCCACAAGAACGCGGCCGGGGCGACCCTGGCCGGACCCCTGGCCGCGGTGCGCGAGCAGGTGGGCCGGCTGCTGGCCCAGCGGCTGGAGGCCTGAGCCATGGCCCGGCGGCGGCAGGTGAAGTTTTTCGGCGACGGAGTGCTGGTGGTGGACAAGCCGGCCGGGCCCACCAGCCACGACGTGGTGGAGCGGCTGCGCCGGCGCTTCAAGCCGGCCAAGCTGGGCCACACCGGCACCCTGGACCCCTTTGCCACCGGCGTGCTGGTGCTGGCCTTCAACCGGGCCACGCGCATGGCCAGCCTGCTGGGGGCCGGGGACAAGCTCTACCAGGGGCGCCTGTCCCTGGGCGCGGCCACCGACACCGGCGACCCCACCGGCCAGGTGCAGGCCCAGGCCCCGGTGCCGGTCCTGAGCCCGGAGCAGGTGCGGGCCGCCTTGCAGGCCCTGGAGGGTCCGCGCCAGCAGGCCCCGCCGCCGTTTTCCGCGGCCAAGCACCAGGGCCGGCCCCTGTACGCCTACGCCCGCCAGGGCCTGGCCGTGCACAAGGAGCCGCGGGCCATCACCGTCCACCAGGCGCGGCTGCTGGCCCTGGAGCCGGAGGCCATCGTTCTGGAGCTGTCCTGCTCCCGCGGCACCTACGTGCGCTCCCTGGCCGCGGATCTGGCCCAGGCCCTGGGCACGGTGGGGCATTTGCAGGCCCTGCGCCGCCTGGCCTCGGCGCCCTTCAGCGCCGGGGAGGCGGTAAGCCTGGAGCAGGCCCTGGCGCTGGACCCCGCGGAGCTGGCCCAGCGCCTGATAGGCCTGGACGCGGCCCTGGAGCGTTGCGGCCTGTCGGCGGTGGTCCTGGAGGACGAGCAGGTCTGGCAGCTGCGCCAGGGGCGCATCCTGCCCCGGGAGGCGCTCCTGGCCGGGGCCGTGGAGGGGGCGCCAGCCAGGGGGCCCTTCCGGGTGCTGGACCAGCAGGGGCAATTGGTGGCCGTGCTGCGCTGGCTGGAGCCAGGCCAGCGCCTGCCCGGCCGGGATTACGAGAACGTGAGGGTATTTCCGGAGCAGCCTGAGGGGCTGGCCGTAGAAGAAACATCTGCGTCGGCCGGTCTGGCCGAGTAGCCCGGGGGCGGGGTGGTCCCGCTATTTGGCCCTGGGCCGCAGACGAGGGGCTTGCTAGAGCCCGCCATTACAAGGAGGGATAGAAAGTGGTTCTGACCCCGGAAGACAAGAGCGCGATTGTCGGGAAGTTTCAGCGTAAACCGGGTGACACGGGCTCGCCAGAGGTGCAGATCGCCCTTCTGAGCGAGCGCATCAAGTACCTGACCGAGCATTTCAAGGTGCACCAGAAGGATCATCACAGCAGACGCGGACTGCTCAAGCTGGTGGGCCAACGCCGCCGCCTTCTCAACTACCTCAAGCGCAAGGACATTGAGCGCTACCGGGCGGTGATTAAGGACCTGGGCATCCGCAGCTAGCCCAGCCGTTCAGGAGCGAAAGAGAGAGATATGTACAAGAAAGTTTCAACCATCATCAATGGTTGCGAGTTCAGCATCGAGACCGGCAAGATAGCCAAGCAGGCCTCGGGCGCGGTATGGATCACCTGCGGCGAGACCGTGGTCTTGGTCACCGCCGTGGGCGACACCTTCATGCGCGAGGGCATAGACTTCCTGCCGCTGACCGTGGACTACCAGGAGCTGTCCTACGCCGCCGGCCGCATCCCGGGCAACTTCTTCCGTCGCGAGATGGGCCGTCCCAGCGAAAAGGAGACCCTCACCAGCCGAGTCATCGACCGGCCGGTGCGGCCCCGCCTTTCCAAGGGCTGGACCTACGAGACCCAGATCATCGCCAACGTCTACTCGGTGGACAAGGTCAACGAGCCCGACGTCATGGCCCTGACCGGCGCCTCGGCCGCCCTGTGCATCAGCGATGTGCCTTTTGACGGGCCCATCGCCGGCGTGCGGGTGGGCCGGGTGGACGGCCAGTTCATCATCAACCCCACCGCCCAGCAGCGCGAAAAGAGCGACCTGGACCTGGTGGTGGCCGGCAGCCGCGACGCGGTGGTGATGGTGGAGGGCGGCTCGGAGCTGTTGCCCGAGGAGGTGATCCTGGAGGGCATCTGGTTCGGCCACCAGGGCCTGCAGCCCCTGATCCAGATGCAGCAGGAGCTGATGGACGCGGTGGGCAAGCCCAAGCGCGAGTTCGCCCCGCCGGTGGAGGACCTGGAGCTCAAGGCGCGCGTGGCCGAGCTGGCCGCCGAGGGCGTGAAGCAGGTGCTGGCCACCGGGCCCAAGCTGGAGCGTTACGGGATCAAGCGCCAGGTGAAGAAGCAGGTCATCGCCGCCCTGGGCGAGGCCGCCGAGGGCAAGCAAGGCCTGGTCAAGGACTACGTGGACGAGCTGATCTACAAGGGCATGCGGGCCATGATCCTCAGCGAGGGACGGCGGGTGGACGGCCGCGACTACACCACCGTGCGCCCCATCACCTGCGAGGTGGGCATCCTGCCCCGCACCCACGGCTCGGCCCTGTTCACCCGCGGCGAGACCCAGGCCATCGTTACCACCACTCTGGGCACCAGCGGCGACGAGCAGCGCATCGAGTCCGTCACGCAGGGCGACCGCTTCCGCGACTTCCTGCTGCACTACAACTTCCCGCCCTTCTGCGTGGGCGAGGCCAAGATGCTGCGGGGCCCCGGCCGGCGCGAGATCGGCCACGGCGCCCTGGCCCGCCGCTCCCTGCAGAAGGCGCTGCCGGACAAGGAGCGCTTCCCCTACACGGTGCGCGTGGTCAGCGACATCACCGAGTCTAACGGCTCCTCCTCCATGGCCAGCGTCTGCGGCGGCTCCCTGTCGTTGATGGACGCCGGCGTGCCGGTCAAGCAGGCCGTGGCCGGCGTGGCCATGGGCCTCATCCTGGAGGGCGGACGCGCGGCGGTGCTCACCGACATCATCGGCGACGAGGACCACCTGGGCGACATGGACTTCAAGGTCACCGGCTCCCAGGACGGCGTGGCCGCGGTGCAGATGGACATCAAGATCGGCGGCGTGTCCAAGGAGATCATGGGCCAGGCCCTGGCCCAGGCCCGCGACGGCCGCCTGCACATCCTGAGCAAGATGAACGAGGTGATCAGCAAGCCGCGGGCCAACATCAGCGACTGGGCGCCGCGCATCATCACCATCAAGATACCCGTGGAGCGCATCAAGGACATCATCGGCCCCGGCGGCAAGATCATCCGCGGCATGCAGATGGAGACCGGCGCCAAGATCGACGTGGAGGACGACGGCACGGTGCACGTGGCCGCCGTGGAGGGCGAGGCCAGCGCGCGGGCCATCGCCATGATCAAGGAACTCACCCAGGAGGTGGAGGAGGGCGCGGTCTATGAGGGCACCGTGGTGCGCATCATGGACTTCGGCGCCTTCGTGGAGATCATGCCCGGCCGCGACGGCCTGGTGCACATCTCCGAGCTGGACCACAACCGGGTGCGCGCGGTCACCGACGTGCTCAAGGAGGGCGACCATATCAAGGTGAAGGTGCTGGGCGTGGACGACCGCGGCAAGGTGCGCCTGAGCCGCAAGGCCCTCCTGCCCCCTCCCGAGGGCGGCCAGGAGCAGCAGCCCCCCAGCCAGGACTCGCGCCCGCCCCGCGGCGACGATGAACGCCACGGCCGCCGGCGCGGCCCGCGCCGCTGATGGGCCAGGTCCAAAAGACCGTCCTAGACAACGGAGTCCGTTTGGTCACCGAGAGGCTCGCAGGGGCCTACTCGGTGACCGCGGGCCTCTGGATGGAGGTGGGCTCCCGCGACGAGGAGCCCGCCCAGGGCGGCATCAGCCATTTCATCGAGCACATGGCCTTCAAGGGCACCGCCCGCCGCGACGCCCTGGCCATCGCCCGGGAGCTGGACCGGCTGGGAGGCCTGGCCAACGCCTTCACCTCCAAGGAGTTCACCTGCTTCCACGCCCGCACCCTGGCCAGCCACCTGCCCGACATCACCGACATCCTCAGCGACATTTTCTTGAACCCCGCCTTCGCCCCGGCCGAACTGGAGCGCGAGCGCCAGGTGATCCTGCAGGAGATCAGCTCCGTGGAGGACACCCCCGACGAGCTGGTGCACGTGCTCTTCGGCCAGCAGTACTGGCCAGGCCATTCCCTGGGCCGGCCGGTGCTGGGCAGCAACCAGAGCGTCGCGGGCATGAGCCGCGCAGACCTGCAGGCCTACATGGCCGCCGGCTACGCCCCCCAGCGCCTGGTGGTGGCCGCGGTGGGCGACCTGGAGCACGAGCGGTTGCTGGAGCTGATGGGCCCGGCCCTGTCCGGGCTGTCCGCCCGCCCCGGGGCCGACGGCCGCCGCCCGCCCCGGGAGCAGCCGGGGCTCGCGGTGGTGCCGCGGGCCAGCGAGCAGGTGCACGTGGCCATGGGCGCGCCCGCGCCTTCGGCCGTGGACCCCGACCGCTTCGCGGCCGCCCTGCTGAACGTGATCCTGGGCGGCAACATGAGCTCGCGTCTGTTCCAGGAGGTGCGCGAGAAGCGCGGCCTGGCCTACGCGGTTTACAGCTACCTAAGCTCCTACAGCGACTGCGGCCTGTTGGGCGTGTACCTGGGCGTGGCCCCGGGCCGCTCGCCCGAGGCCCTGGCCGTGGTGCGCGCGGAGATGGCCCGCCTGGCCGCGGAGCCGGTGGGCGACGAGGAGCTGGCCCACGCCAAGGAGCACACCAAGGGCTCCATCCTGCTGGCCGCCGAGAACCCCGAAAACCGCATGGCCCGCCTGGCCCGCAACGAGTTCAACTTCGGGCGCGAGGTGACCCTGGAGGAGGTGGCCGCCCAGGTGGAGGCGGTGCAGGTGGCCGACATCACCCGCCTGGCCGTGCGCTGCCTTGACCCGGCCCGCCTGGGCGTCACCGTGCTGGGCCCGGCCGAGGCCGAGCGCCTGCACCGGGATCTGGACGCGTGAGCCGGCCCCGGGTGCAGATAGTGCGCCTGCCCCACGGCGCCGGCCTGGAGCTGCCGGCCTACATGACCCCCCAGGCCGCGGGCCTGGATCTGCCGGCCGCGGTGGCCTCGCCGCTGGCCGTGGCCCCGGGCCAGATCGTCTTGGTGCCCACCGGCCTGGCCCTGGCCATCCCCCCGGGCTACGAGGGCCAGGTGCGGCCCCGCTCGGGCCTGGCCATCAAGCAGGGCCTCACCGTGGTCAACGCGCCGGGCACCATAGACGCCGACTACCGCGGCGAGGTGCGGGTGGGGCTCATCAACCTGGGGCCGGCGCCGGTGACCATAGAGCGCGGGGACCGGGTGGCCCAGCTCATCATCGCGCCGGTGGTCCAGGCCGAGCTGGCGGAGGTGGCCCAGCTGCCGCCCACCACGCGCGGCGCCGGCGGCTTCGGCCACACGGGCTGAACATGGAGATCCGCTTCTGCCTGCTGGGCAGCGGCTCCAAGGGCAACTGCCTGTACGTGGAGGCCGGCCAGAACGCGGTGCTCATAGACTGCGGCCTTTCCGCCCGCCAGACCCTGAGCCGCCTGGAGGCGCGGGGGCTCTCCCCGCACCTGATCCGGGCCATCATCCTCACCCACGAGCACCGGGACCACGTGCAGGGCCTGCGCGTCCTGGCCCAGCGCCTGCGGGTGCCGGTGATGTGCACCGGCCCCACCTGGCGCGGGGTGCCGGACCAGGGCCCCACCCGCCAGCACGCCATCCGGGCCGGCCGGCCCTTTTTGATCGACGGCCTGGCCTTCCACCCCTTCTCCATTTCCCACGACGCCGCCGACCCGGTGGGGCTGGTCATCGCCGCCGGCCAGGCCCGTTTGGGACTGGCCACGGACCTCGGCGTCGTAACCCACCTGGTGCGGCACCACCTGGCCGGCTGCCAGGGGCTGATCCTGGAGCACAACCACGACCCCCAGATGCTGGCCCAGGGACCCTATCAGCAGTGGCTCAAGCAGCGGGTGCGCTCGAATCAGGGGCACTTGTCCAACGAGCAGGGCGCGGAGCTCTTGGGCCAACTGCGGCATCCGCAGCTCAGGCGGGTGGTGCTGGCCCATCTGTCGGAGGTGAACAACCGCCCGGAGCTGGCCGGCCGGGCCGCGGCCCAGGCCCTGGCCCAGGGCAACTGCGCGGCCCGTCTCAGCGTGGCCCGGCAGCACGAGCCCAGCCAGGTGTTGGAGATCTGATCAGCCGGCCGAAGGGCAGGGGGGGAGCGGCCGCCTGCTCAAACGGCCTATGGCGCGGACGGCTACGACTATGGCCGCGCCGGCCCGCAAATAAAGGGGCCCCCGTCCGGGGGCCCCGTCTGTTTCGAATTGCGGCCGCGGCTCAGCGGATGAACATCACCTTGCAGGTGGCCCGGCGGAAGACCTTCTCGGCCGTGGAGCCGAAGCGCAGGGCCTTGCTCAGGGAGGCGCGGCCCTTGGCGCCCATGATGATCAGGTCCGCGCCGTGCTCCTGGGCCAACTCCAGGATGCGCTCGTAGGGCACGCCCACCGCGATGCGCGAGGCGTGGCGCACCTCCTTGACCGGCAGGCCTTCGTCTTTGAGGCGGCCCAGCAGCTCGGTCATCATCTCGGCCCGCTGCTCCTCCATGGCGCTGATGGCGCTGGCGGCCACCCCGCTCAGGGTGGGCAGGCGGCCGCTGATGCGCTCCAGCTCCTCGTAGACCTTCTCGTTGACCACGTTGAGCACCAATAGCCCGGCCCCGTACTTCTGGCAGAAGACGAAGGCCTGGCTCAGGGTCTCGGGGGTGAACTCCGAGAAATCCACCGCGCACAGCACCTTGTTTATGGCCTCGTAGGTCATGCCGTCCTCTCCTTAAGCCTGCGCCGCTCGGTTATGGGCAGGGTCAGGCTGGGGTTGCGCTTGATGCGGAACTTTTGCATGAAGTACACCAGCACCCACAGCGCGACACCCAGCAGGTCCACGATGGTGGGGTGGACCTTGAGGCCGGTGATGAGCGGGAAGGCCTGCGGGAAGAATAGCAGCAGGGTGGCCAGGGCGAAGATGAACCACTCCACGATGCTGGTGGGGCAGAGCATGTAGCCCATGGTCAGGCTGCCGAAGGCGATGGTGCCCAGGACGATGGTGATCATGTCCAGGATCACGTCGTACCAGGGGACGAAGTGGTCCGGACCGCCCAGCAGGAAGGCCGGGGTCAGGGCGAAGAGGAAGGGCCCTACGTAGAGCATCTTGGCGAACTTGAAGGAGGTCCAGCCGGTCTTCCAGGGGTCGGAGCCGGCGATGGCAGCCCCGGCGTAGGCCGCCACGCACACCGGCGGGGTGATGTTGGAGTCCTGGCTGAACCAATATACGAGCATGTGGCTGGCCAGGACCGCCCAGGCCATCTTGGCCGTTATCAAAAATCGTTGCGGGTCGTCGGCCCCCAGGCTGCCCAGGGGCACCTGCAGGTCGTTCCAGGTGACCCCCCACAGGGTGCGCGAGATCATGTCCGGCAGCACGCCGATGACCAGCACGATGGTGATCAGGTAGGCCGCGGTGACTGGCACGCCCATGCCCAGCACCAGAGAGGCCAAGCCGATGAGCACGATGGCCACGATGAGGTTGCCGAAGGACAGCTCGATGATGATCTGGGAGAACTTCAGTCCGATGCCGGTTAGCTGGATGGTGCCCACGATGATGCCGATCACGCCCACCGTGGCCCCGATGATGATGGTGCTGTTGGCCCCGTCCACCATGGTGGACAGCACGTTCTTGCCGAAGGTGCCGGCGGTGCGCGCCACCTTGTCGGCCGCGCCGCCCTGGGAACCTTGGAAGATGTCCTTGGCCGTGAAGGCCAGCATGATGACGCTGCAACCCACCACGGCCCAGAAGGCGGCCATGCCCGGCGAGTAGCCCAGGAGCATCAGCACCACGATGATCACCAGGGGCGCGGACATGTACCATTCGCGCTTGAGTATCTGCCAGGCGGTGGGGGCGTTGGGGTCCTGGATGCCCACCAGGCCGTAGCGCTTGGCCTCGTAGTGGATCATCACGTACACCGACATGAAGTAGATCACGGCCGGGAAGATGGCCATGAGCATGATGTCCACATAGGGGATGCGCGTCATCTCGGCCATGATGAAGCCGCCCGCCCCCATGATGGGCGGCATGAACATGCCGCCGATGCTGGCCGAAGGCTCGATGGCCCCGGCCACGTGGGGCCGGAAGCCGGCCTTCTTCATCAGGGGGATGGTGAAGGCGCCGGTGGAGACGGTGTTGGCGATGGCCGAGCCGGAGACCGAGCCGAAGAAGCCCGAGGCGATCACCGCCACCTTGGCCGGGCCGCCCACGGTGCGGCCGGCCAGGGCCATGGGCAGATCCAGGAAGAAGCGGGAGGCGCCGGAGGACTTGAGGAAGGAGCCGAAGAAGATGAACAGGATCACGTAGGTCACCAGCACGGTGGCCATGATGCCGAACACGCCCTCCTGCTTGTAGAACATATGGTTCATGGCCCGGTCGATGTCGAAGCCGGTGTGGGCGAAGACGTTGAGCACCGGCACGTTGGCCAGCAGATCGCCCCAGAAGGCGTAGGCGATGAAGAGCAGGCCAACGATGGTCATGGACCAGCCCAGCACCCGCCGGGCCACCTCGATGGAGACGAACAGGCCCACCACGGCCACGGCCGTGTCCAGGGGGGTTTCGGAGCCCATGCGGTAGTTGAGGGCCTCGTACTCCTTGATGAAGTAGCCCACCACCACCACCGCCAGGGCCGCCAGGACCAGGTCCATCAGGCTGGGCCGGCCCGGGTTGGGCCGGCGCCAGAGGGGGAAGGTGGCCAACATAGCCGCCAGGGCCGCGGCGCCGAAGCCCACGTTGAAGGCGGTGGAGCGCATCAACTGCTTGCCCGCCGCCTCGCCGGCCCCCATCACGACGATGAAGTAGGCGGTCACGGCCAGGGTGAACCAGGGTATCAGCCCGTCCAGCAGGGCGGTGAAGGCGCTATCGCTGCTGGTGGTGATGGGGTAGTTGAGAAACACCATCACGTAGGTGAGCAGGACGTACAGGCCCAGGAAGTACTGGGTGTCCACCGGCTCGGCGGCGCAGTAGAGGTAGAAAGCCACCATGAATATGCCCATGGCCGCCGTGAGGTATCGCCAGAAGCCCGTCATGCTGCGGCCGGCCTTGGCCTCCTTCTGGACCAGCTCCTGGAGCTTTTCTTGGTTGACCGCCTCGGGCACTGCCTCGCTCATGTTAGTCCCTCATCAAAAAAGGGGTTGGGTTCGCACTGGCCGCTGGACCACCAAAGAGGGGAAGAGCCCGGGCCCTTCCCCTCCCTGGTTTGGCAGGCTGACTAAGGTTATCCGTCCAGGGGCGCTAGGCGGGGCGGCCAGGGGATATGTCCGCCCCGCCGGCGGGGTGCGGCCACACACCCCGCCGGCCTGCACGGGTGCTTACTTAGGCATCAGGTTAGCCGGGATCTTCTTGCCCTGCTCCTTCCAGAACTTCACGGCGCCGGGGTGCAGCATCACGGAGGCGCCCCTGAAGCCGTTTTCCAGGCTCATCTCGGCGAAGAGCTTTTTGGCCGTCACCATGGTCATCATGCCCTCCTTGGACCACAGAGTCTTGGTGATGGCATAGACCAGGTCCGCGGGCAGCTTGGCGTTGGCGACCAGCATGGCGCTGTCCTGGAAGGACTTCACCGCGGGCATGCCCTTGCCGTACATGCCGGCCGGGATGACGGTGGGGGAGTAGGCATAGGCCTTGTAGAAGCCGGTCTTCTCGGCGTCCACGCCCACGTCGAGCAGGCGGATCTTCACCTGCACCGAGGCCTCGATGACGCTGCGGTTGGGCGGGCCCACCAGGACCCAGAAGGCGTCGATCTTGTTGTCCTTGAAGGCGCTGGCCGCGGCGGAGTAGCCCATGAAGGTCGGCTTGAACTTGTCCCACACGCCGATGTGGCGGAAGAAGCGCTCGGCGCTGGCCGCCGCGCCCGAGCCGGCGTTGCCCACGGCCACGCGCTTGCCCTTGAGGTCGGAGGCGCTCTTGAATTTGCTGTCGGCCCGCACCACCAACTGGGCCGGCGCGCCGTAGAGGTAGCCCACCATCCTAAGGTCCTGGTACTTATTGGCGTCCTTGGGCAGCTTGCCTTGCCAGCCCAGGGCAGAGTCCACGGAGTAGGCGATGCCGAAGTCGCTCTCGCCGCGGGAGGTCCGCTTGAGGTTCTCCACCGAGCCGCCGGAGCCCACCGAGGTGGCGGTCAGGCCGGGTATCTTCTTGGGCAGGTAAACCGCCATGGCGTTGGTGAAGACGTTAAAGGTGCCGCCGGTGGGGCCGCCGCCGATCTTGATCTTGTACTCTTTGGCCACGGCCGGCGCCGGCAGCATGCCCAGGCCTAAAACCAGGCTGGCGACCAGACCAAGCAACAAAACCTTCTTCATCTCGTTCCCTCCTATGACAGGTTGGTTACGCGGTCCCTAACAGCCGTCTGGCGCTCAGGCCGTCCGACTCAGAACCACAAGCCATTGCAAACAAAAATCTTTCCCGAAGCCAAACAGGGGCTGCAGGAGAAATATTAATTGCTTAAAGCATAAGAGAGAGAAGCAAACCCACTATTAGGATATAAAAAAGCAAAGAGCCAAGTAAATTCAAATTACTCTGATTTTCCTGTCAAAGTTTTTCTTACAAGCTCTTGACTACGGCTTCAGGACTCCACCAGGCCCTGGGCCGTGGCGAAGCGGGACAGCTCGGCGTTGTTGCGCAGGCCCAGCTTCTTGAGCAGGCGGAAGCGGTAGGTGTCCACGGTCTTGACGCTGATGTGGAAGGCCTCGGCTATCTCGCGGTTGGTCTGGCCCAAGGCCAGGGCCCTGAGCACCTGCAACTCCCGGTTGGACAGGCCGTCCAGGGGCGAGGCCCCGCCTTGGCCGCGGGCCACCCGCAGGGCCAGCAGCTCCGCGGCCTGGTCGCTCAGGTAGCGGCCGCCGGCGTGGAGCTGGCGGATGGCCTTGACCAGTTGCTCGGGCGCCGAGCGCTTGGTGATGTAGCCCTTGGCCCCGGCGGAGATGGTGCGCACCACGTACTGCTCCTCCTCGTGCATGGTCAGCACCAGTATGGGCAGCTCTGGGCGCTGGGCCTTGAGCTGGCTGATCACCTCCAGGCCGTCCATGCCGGGCATGGAGATGTCCACCACCGCCACGTCCACCGGCTGGGTAAGCGCCAGGCGGATGGCCTCGCGGCCGTCGGCGGCCTCGGCCTGCACCGCCAGGTCGCCGGTCTCCTCGATGAGGCTGCGCAGGCCGGCCCGCACCATGCCGTGGTCGTCGGCCAGCAGGACCCGGATCAATGCACTCCTCCCCTTGGCTGGTCCAGGGGCAGGCGCAGGATCACCTCGGTGCCCTGGCCCGGCCGCGAACGCAGACTCAGCTCGCCGCCGGCCAGGCTGGCGCGCTCGCGCATGCCCGCGATGCCCAACCCCTCGCGCTCGCTGAGCCTTTCGGCCGCGAAGCCGGCGCCGTTGTCCACCACCGACAGCTCCAGGCGGCCGTCATCGCTGCGCAGGGCCACGTCCACGTTGCTGGCCCCGGAGTGACGGGCCACGTTGGTCAGGGCCTCCTGGGCCACCCGGTAGGCGGCGATGGCGATGGTGTCGCCCACCGGCGGCACCTGGGCGTGGGTGAAGACGCAGGCGATGCCGGTGCGCCGCTCGAATTCGGCGGTGTGCCACTCCAGGGCGTCCACCAGGCCCAGGTCGTCCAGGGCCGGCGGCCGCAGCCGGGTGGCGATGCCCCGCACCTCGCTGATGGTCTGGTCAATGACCGCGCACATGTTCTCGGCCCGGGCTTGGGCCTTGGCGTCGGCCCCCTCCAGGTGCCGGCGCAGCCAGACCGCGTCCATGCGCAGGGCGGTGAGCACCTGGCCCAGTTCGTCGTGCAGCTCGCGGGCGATGGCGTTGCGCTCCTTTTCCTGGCTGGCCATGATGCTCCCGGACAGGCGCCGGAGCTTCTCCTGGGCCCTTTGCAGGTCGGTGATGTTGACCATGATGCCGCACAGGCGCGAGACCTGGCCGCCCTCGTCTATGATGGGGAAGCGCACCGAAAGGTAGGTGTACTCCTCGCCGCCGTGAGGCACGCGCTCCTCCACCTGATAGGGCCGCTTGCTCTCCAGCACCCGCTGGTCATTGGCCTGGAACTGAGCGGCCACCGCCGGCGGGAAGACCTCCTGCACGGTCTTGCCCCAGAGCTGCTCGGTGTCCAGGCCGCACATCTCCTCAAAGCGGGAGTTGACCATCACATAGTGACCCTGGGCGTCCTTCATGTACACCACCGCCGGCGTGTAGCGCAGGAAGCTGGTGATCTCCCGGGTGCGCTGGCGCACCTGGCGCTCCAGGTCCCGGGAGTGCTGGCTCAGCTTCTCTTGGGCCCGCCGCAGCTCCTCCTCGGTGCGCTTGAGGGTGGTCACGTCCGAGAGCACCGCCAGGGACTTTACGATGCGCCCGGCCTCGTCCCGCTCGGCGATGGCCGAGAGCAGCACCTCCACCACCGAGCCGTCCTTTTTGATGAACTGGTAGGAGACGTCCTTGCAGAAGCCTTGGCGGAAAAAGCCGGGCAGCACCTCCTGCTCGGCCCGGCGGCGCGATTCGGGGGTCAGAAAGTCGGTGAGCCGGCGGCCGATCACCTCCTGGCTGCTGTAGCCCAGGGCCTCCATCCAGTAGTCGCTCACGTCCACCAGGCGGCCGCTGGTGTCTATGGAGTGCAGCAGGGCCGGGGTGTTGTGGTACAGCCCGCGGTAGCGCTCCTCGCTGCGCCGCAGATCCTGCTCGGCCACCCGCCGGCGCAGGATCTCCTGGCTGGCCTTGCGGTAGAGGAAATAGACCGACAGCCCGGCGAACAGGCACAGCCCCAGCACGGCCACGCCGGTGGTGCGCACAAAGGGCTGCCAGGCCCCCCGGACCACCTCGGCCATGTCGCGCAGGTAAACCACCCGCCAGCGCGGGAAGATGGCCAGGGGGGCGGCGTAGAACAGGTACTCGCGGCCCTTCTGGTCAACCACCAGGTGCTCGCCCCGGCGGGTCAGGCCGGTCCAGGGCCAGGGCCCCTCCCCAAACTGCCGGGTGCGGGCGATGGCCTCCCACTCCTCCAGGGGCGCGTCCCACAGGGTGTGCGAGAGCCACTGGGGGCGGCTGGTGCTGAAGATCACGCCGTGAGGCCCCACCAGCAGGGTGACGCCCTCGCCGGGCTGGATGACGGTTTTCTCCAGCAGGCGGATGGGGGCCTTGATGACCGCCACCCCTATGGGCGGGCCGCCCCCGGGGCCGCGCACCGGGTGGCTGTAGTAGGCGCCTCGCTTTTTAGATGTGGTGCCCAGGGCCAGGTATTTGGCCACTTTGCCGGCGATGGCGTTCTGGTAATAAGGCCGGAAGGAGAAATTGTGCCCCACGAAGGTGTCGGCCGATTTGCGGTTGGAGGAGGCGATGGTGAGCCCGGTGGCGTCCATCAGGTAGCAGACGTCCACGCCCAGGGTCCGCTGGAACTTGTCCAGCACCGCGTTGGCCTGGTCCAGGGCCTCGTCGTCGCGGGGGTTGAGCAGGGCCTGCTGCATCTCGTGCAGGCTGGCCAGGGCCGCGGCCGGCTTCTGGTTTTGGGACAGAAAGCCCGATATCTGGTTGGTGAGCATCTGGGCCCGGGAGGCCGCCTGGCGGTGGGCCTGGGCCACCGCGGATTCGCGCAGGGAGTAATAGTAGTACATGGCGCCCGCGGCCGTGGAGACCAGGGCCAACAGGGACAGGGTCAGTAATATGATGCGCAGGCGCATGGGCCGTCCTTTGGCGGGCCGAGGCCGTTTTCTGACCGCGACACCTCAGCTTGGCACGACGGATGCTGGAAGTAAACACCCTAGGATTTATTGTAAAAAACCATTTGCCGCAACCACCGGCCACCTCTGGGGGCCGGGCCGGCTAGCCCGGGCGGCGGCTGGTTGACAGGCGGGGCAGGTTTGTTAGGATTGCGCATCCGCCCCATAAAGAGATAGGTTTTTGGCAGATGACCCAGGTTGGCCAAATTCTCCTGTCCAGGGAGGCCCCAGGTGCCCCGCCGCAGGAATGACGACGAGCTGAACTCCGCCGCCCCGCCGGAGGAGGAGGAGCTGCCCCGCCACCTGCCGCTGCTGCCGGTCCGGGACGCGGTGGTGTTCCCCTACATGATCCTGCCCCTGTTCGTCACCCGCGAGGCCTCGGTGGCCGCGGTGGAAGCGGCCATGGCCGCGGATCAGCACGTGTTCCTGGCCACCCAGCAGGACCCCAACGTGGAGGCCCCCGAGGCAGAGGACCTGTATCCGTTGGGTACGGTGGGGGTCATCATGCGCCAGCTCAAGATGCCCGACGGCCGGCTCAAGGTGCTGGTGCAGGGCCTGGCCCGGGCCCAGGTCAGCGCCTGGGAGGCCACCACGCCCTACTTCAAGGTGGCCCTGGAGCCCCTGGCCGAGGCCGAGGCGCCTCAGCCCGGGCCGGCCGGCGAGGCCCTGATGCGCTCGGTGCGCGAGGCCAGCGAAAAGATCCTGGGGCTGCGGGGCATGCTCTCCAGCGACGTGCTGGCCATCTTAAGCTCGGTGGACGAGCCCGGCCGCCTGGCCGATCTGGTGGCCTCCAACCTGCGCCTGGAGACCAAGGCCGCCCAGGCCATCTTGAACGAACTGGACCCCCTGGAGCGCCTGCGCAAGGTGCACGAGCACCTGGGCACCGAGCTGGAGGTATCCACCATCCAGGCCCGCATCCAGTCCGAGGCCCAGGAGGAGATGAGCAAGACCCAGCGGGAGTACTACCTGCGCGAGCAGTTGCGGGCCATCCGGCGGGAGCTGGGCGACGCCGACGAGCGCCACCGGGAGCTGAGCCGCCTGCGCCAGAGCCTGAGCGAGCAGGGCCTGCCGGCCGAGGTGCGCGCCGAGGCCCTCAAGCAGCTGGGCCGCCTGGAGCAGATGCAGCCCGAGTCGGCCGAGGCGGCGGTTATCCGCTCCTATTTGGACTGGATCAGCGACCTGCCCTGGTCCACGGCCAGCCGCGACCGCCTGGATCTGAAAAAGGCCCAGGCCATCCTGGACGAGGACCACTACGACCTGATTAAGGTCAAGGAGCGCATCCTGGAGTACCTGGCGGTGCGCAAGCTCAACCCCAAGATGAAAGGGCCCATCCTGTGCTTCATCGGGCCGCCGGGGGTGGGCAAGACCTCCCTGGGCCGCTCCATCGCCCGGGCCCTGGGGCGCAAGTTCGTGCGCATCAGCCTGGGAGGCGTGCGCGACGAGGCCGAGATACGCGGCCACCGCCGCACCTACATCGGGGCCATGCCTGGCCGCATCCTCCAGGGCATCAAGCAGGCCGGGACCAACAACCCGGTGTTCATGATAGACGAGGTGGACAAGGTGGGCGCGGACTACCGGGGCGACCCCACCAGCGCCCTGTTGGAGGTGCTGGACCCGGAGCAGAACTACGCCTTCAGCGATCACTACCTGAACCTGCCTTTTGATCTGTCCAAGGTGATGTTCATCACCACGGCCAACGTGGAGGAGACCATCCCCGACGCCCTCTGGGACCGCATGGAGGTGATCGAGCTGTCCGGCTACAGCGAGGACGACAAGCTGGCCATCGCACGTAAGTTTCTGATCCCCAGGCAAATCAAGGAAAACGGCCTGGGTCCGCGCCAGATCAGCTTCAGCCGCAGCGCGGTGCTGGAGGCCATCCGCTCCTACACCCGCGAAGCGGGGCTGCGGAACCTGGAGCGGGAGCTGGGCTCGGTCTGCCGCAAGGCGGCCCGCAAGGTGGCCGAGGGGGACAAGGGGACCTTCCGCATCGCCGGGCAAAATCTGCACAAATACCTGGGCGTGCCGAAGTTCCTGCCTGAGGAGGAACGGGGCGAGGGCGAGGTGGGCGTGGCCACCGGCCTGGCCTGGACCGCCGCCGGCGGCGAGGTGCTGCGGGTGGAGGTGTCGGTGGTGGAGGGCAAGGGCAACCTGACCATCACCGGCCAATTGGGCGAGGTGATGCGCGAGTCGGCCCAGGCCGCCCTGTCCTACGCCCGCAGCCGGGCCAAGGAGCTGGGCCTGAAAAAAGGCTTTTACGAGGACCTGGACCTGCATTTGCACGTGCCCAGCGGGGCCATCCCCAAGGACGGGCCCTCGGCCGGGGTGACCATCGCCACGGCCATGATCAGCGGCCTGACTGGGGTGGCGGTGCGCGAGGACCTGGCCATGACCGGCGAGATCACCCTCACCGGCAAGGTGCTGCCCGTGGGCGGCGTCAAGGAGAAGGCCCTGGCCGCCCTGCGTTCGGGCCTGAAGACCATGCTGGTGCCGGCCAAGAACCACAAGGAGCTCTCCGAGGTGCCGGCCAAGGTGCGCCGCCAGCTCCAGATCAAGACCGTGGAGCACATGGACCAGGTGCTGGAGCTGGCCCTGGTGGGCAAGCCGGCCCCGGCCAAGGCCCAGGGCCGCGGCCGCAAAAAAACGGCCCCCCGGCGCAGAAAGGGCAAGCAGTAGCGTGGGCAACATCCTCTATATAGACGTCTGCGGCGGCGCGGCCGGGGACATGCTGGCCGGGGCCCTGATTGACCTGGGCTGGCCCTTGGCGGAGCTGGAGGGCTTGGTGGCGGTCCTGGGGCTGCCCCAGGTGCGCCTGAGCGCCCCGGCCGTGGAGCACAGCGGCATCGCCGGCCGGCGGCTGGAGGTGGAGTTCCCCGCCTCCCAGCCCCACCGCCACCTGAGCCACGTGCTGGAGCACCTGCGCGGCCTGCCGCCGGAGGTGGGCCGGGCCGCGGCCCAGGTCTTTGAGCGCCTGGCCCAGGCCGAGGCCCGGGTGCACGGCGTCAGCCCAGCCGAGGTGCACTTCCACGAGGTGGGGGCCGTGGACGCCATGGTGGACGTGGCCGCCTTCTGCGGCGGCCTGGCCTGGCTGGGCTGGCCGCGGGTGGTCTGTTCGCCGCTGCCCCTGGGGCGGGGGTTCGTAGAGTGCGCCCACGGCAAGCTGCCCCTGCCAGCGCCGGCGGTGCTGCACCTGCTGGCGGGCCGGCCCATCACCCCCTGGCCCGGCCAGCAGGAGACGGTCACCCCCACCGGCGCGGCCCTGGTGAGCACCCTGGCCCAGGACTTCGGCGGCCTGCCGGCCATGCGCCTGGAGCGGGTGGGGGTGGGCGGCGGCAGCCGCATTGGCGACGCCGGGCCCAACATCCTGCGCCTGCTCCTGGGCCAGGAGCAGGCCGGCCTGGCCGCGGACCGGGTGGTGGAGATCACCTGCCACCTGGACGACATGACCCCCGAGGACCTGGCCATCGCCATGGAGCGGCTCCTGGCCGCCGGCGCCCTGGACGCGGCCGCCGCCCCCCTGGTCATGAAAAAGGGCCGCTTGGGACACCGGCTGACGGTGCTCAGCCCGCCCCACCTGGCCCCGGAGCTGTCTGCGGCGGTGCTCCGGCAGACCACCAGCCTGGGGGTCCGCCTACAGACCCTGGAGCGCCGGGTGCTGGCGCGCCAAGTGGTGGAGGTGCAGAGCCCCTGGGGGCCGGCCAAGGTAAAAATAGCCAGTATTGATGGCCAATTGCGCTATCACCCCGAGGCCCAGGACGTGGCCCGCATCTGCGCCCGGACCGGCCTGGCGCCCCAGCAGGTGCGCCAGGAGCTCATCCGCCTGGCCCACGCTTGAAACCGGGCCCTTTTCTCGGCCGGCGAGGTTGAACAACCCCGCGCCCCCGCATAAAATTGTGGGGGTTATTTTATGGGGGATGTGCCGATGACCCGACGCTGGTTCTTGTGCCTGCTGGGCCTGCTGCTCTTGGCCGGCTGCCAGAATGACGGCCAAGAGGCGGGCAAGGTCAGCGGCGAGGTGCCCTGCACCTATGGCCAATTGCTGCAAAAGCAGGATCTGGTTTTGGTGGCGCTGAGCAGCTTCCAGAAGAAGCGCATCGGCGCCGAGGGGCCCGACTGGCGGCCCCTGTCCCTGTTGCAGCGCCCCTGCGCCGGAGGTGCGCCGTCCGCGCGGGTGGAGATAGACGACCGCACCGAGTTCTACGCCTTTTTCAGCCCCCGGCAGGGGCTCAAGGCCGGCCAGGCGGTGGTGTTCTCCTGGTTCTTCACCCCGGCCCGGGTCCCTTACGCCCGGCCGGTGGTCAAGATACTGGTGCTCTACCCCCAGTTCCCGCGGCCCCTGGCCGTGGACTACATCTGGTCCGCGCCGGACATGGGCGGCAAGCTGTTGTCCTTGGGCGGCCTGCGCTCGGTGCGCAGCAAGGCGGACTGGGAGCGTTCGCGCGTGTTCGGCCCCCGGATGCTGCGGGTCAGCCGGCTGAAGGGCTTTGACCACAACCAGCCGCTGCTGGGCCCGACCCTGGCCGAGTTCTCCTTTGAGGTGCACGAGACGGGGGTGCAGGTCTACTGACCCCCTTGGCCGGGCGGTTCTAGGGCTGGGGGGTCGCCTTGTCCAGGATGGCCTTTTCCAGGTCCGCGGCCGCGGCCTCGGGCCCCCAGACGCCGCCGCTCTGGCGCTCGGCGCTCACCTGCACCGACAGACGGGTGGTCAGGGGGCCGAAGCACTCCACCAGCACCACCGCCGACCAGCGCCGCGGGCCCTCCTGGCGGGGGGGAAGCACAAATCCCACCCCCCGCTCCACCTTCTTTTCACTGGCCAGGCCCAGGGAGGCGTCGGCCTGGATGCGGGCGCGCACCTGGCGCTGCACCTGGTCACAGGGCAGGTCCATGATGGTCAGGTACTGGCTGGGCTGGCCGGCCGGCGGCGGGGAGGCGCTGCCTCCCTCGCGGCAGGCGCTCAGGCCCAGGGCCAGGGCCAGCACGGCGGCGAACAGAGCCAAGCGCATCGAAGCCTCCTTAGTAAATGGTCATGGAGTAGCTGCGCTGGCCGCTCGCGTCGTACTTGCTCTGGCTCTGCTTGGTCTGGAGCTTCAGGAAACCGTTGATGTCCGTGCCCGGGGCCAGGGAATAGAGCAGGCGCATGAAGCGGGCCTCCTGGGTGCTTATGGCCTGGCCACCGAAGGGATTCATCAGGCCGCTGGAGTCGTGGCCGATGAAGCCGATGGCATGGCCCGCCTCATGGGCCAGGGTGTCGTCCGCCCCGCCGGCGCAGCCGGCCTGGTTGCGGGCGATGAGCACCCGGGCCGAGGTCATGCGGCCGTTGCTGCTCCAGGTCAGGAAGGTCACCCCGCAGTAGGAGTTGCTGTCGGTCCAGTCCACGGTGATGTTGCCGCTGGTGCCGAAGGAGAAGCTCACCGCCCCGCTGGAGGCGCTGTTCCAGCGGTTGAAGGCGGCCTGGGTGCCGTCCACGCTGAAGGAGACCGCGATGGGCACGTTGGCCCAGCGGATGGTGTGGCCCGACAGCAGGACCGCGTTGTAGGTGTAGAGGAACTGATAGTCGGCGGTGCTGAAGCCGCCGCCGGAGCCGCCGCCGCCGCCCCCGCCGCCCCCGCAGGAGGCGGCGGCCAGGGCCAGGGCCGCCAACAGGGCCAGGACCCAGCACCGGGCGCGTCGAGGGCCGAGTTGCTGTTTCATCGCGCCGCAAACCTTTCAACGTGGGTTTTTTACGCGGACCCGGCCAGGAGAAGGACTTTCTCGCAGCTTATTAATAATGATAGCCGCTTCCCCGTTCGGCGGCAATATTACCAGAAGAGGCCCAGGGCGTCGTCCAGCCGGCGGGCGCTGAGTATCTCCATGCCCGGCGGCGGCTTGGTCTGGCCCGGGGCGGTCAGGGCCTGGCTGAAGCCCTGGCGGGCGGCCTCGGCCAGACGGGCCTGGCCGCGCCCCACCGCCCGCAGCTCGCCGGCCAGCCCCACCTCCCCGAAGCAGACCACCCGCGGGGGCAGGGGCCGGCCGGCCAGGGAGCTGGCCACGGCCGCGGCCACGGCCAGGTCCGCGGCCGGCTCGGACAGGCGCACCCCGCCGGTGACGTTGACGAACACGTCATGACCGCTCAGGTCCAGGCCGGCGTGGATGGCCAGCACCGCGGCCAGCATGTGCAGCCGCCCCTGGTCCAGGCCCAGGGCCTGGCGCCGGGGCATGGCCAGGCCCGAGGGGCTCACCAGGGCCTGCACCTCCACCAACAGGGGCCGGGTGCCGCTCATGGCCGCGCAGACCGCGCTGCCCGGCGCCTGCAGGGGCCGCTGGGCCAGGAACAGGGCCGAGGGGTTGGCCACCGGAAGCAGGCCGGCCTCGCCCATCTCGAACACCCCCACCTCGTCGGTGGCCCCGAAGCGGTTCTTGACCGCCCGTAAGAGGCGCAGGCGCAGCGAGGGCTCGGATTCGAAGTACAGCACCGTGTCCACCAGGTGCTCCAGCACCCGGGGGCCGGCCAGGGAGCCCTCCTTGGTGACGTGGCCCACCAAAAACAGCGCGCTGCCCGAGGCCTTGGCCGCCGCGGCCAGCTCCGCGGCGCACAGGCGCACCTGGCTCACCGAACCCGGCGCGCTGGCCAGCTCGGCGGAGCGCAGGGCCTGGATGGAGTCCACCGCCACCGCCGCGTACTCCCCGCCGGCCAGGGCGGCCCGCACCGGCTCCAGGGCGGTCTCGGCCAGCAGCTCCACCGCGCCGCCATCCAGCCCCAGGCGCTGGGCCCGCAGGCCCACCTGCCGGACAGACTCCTCGGCGGCCACCAGCAGCACCCGGCCCTGGCCCTGGCCCAGGCTGGCCGCGGCCTGCAGCATGAGGGTGGACTTGCCGATGCCCGGCTCGCCTCCCACCAGGACCACCATCCCCGGCACCAGGCCCCCGCCCAGCACCCGGTCCAGCTCCTCCAGGCCGCTGGACAGGCGGCCCTGCTCCGAGGCCAGGGCCTGATCCAGGGGCAGGGTCTGGGCCGGGGCCGGCGCGGCGGCGTCCCGGGGGGCGGCCGGCTCCTCCACCAGGCTGTCCCAGGCCTGGCAGGCCGGGCAGCGGCCCAGCCACTTGGGCTGCGCCGCGCCGCAGTTCTGGCACACGAACAGGCTGTGGATCCGGGCCGCCATGAGCCTCACCTCTCTCCCGTGGCCCATCTTACCCGAGCCCGGGCCGGGCCGGTAGGGCAAATGCGCCCCGCGTCCCGCGTTGACAAACCCCGGGTGACAGCATATAAAAATAGTTGTCCCCACAGGGCCTAGCAGACCCGCGGGCGCTCGGCCAAGCGTCCTTCATGAAAATGCCACAAGGAGCGGATGATAAATGGCTGAGAACGTTTTGCAGGTGACTGACGACACCTTTGAGGCGGAGGTTCTTAACAGTGGCCTGCCTACCTTGGTGGACTTTTGGGCGGCCTGGTGCGGTCCCTGCCGGGCCATCGCTCCGGTGGTGGAGGAGTTGGCCGAGCAGTACGCCGGCAAGGTGAAGGTGGCCAAACTCAACGTGGACGAGAGCCCCAAGACCCCCGGCCAGTACGGCATCCGGGCCATCCCCACCCTGATCCTGTTCAAGGAGGGCAAGGTGGCCGATCAGATAACCGGGGCGGTGAGCAAGTCCCACTTGGAGCAGGCCATCCAGAAGCAGCTTGGCTGAGGCAAGGTGGCCGCCAAGATACAGACCCGCGATCTGGTGATCGTGGGGGGCGGACCGGCCGGCCTCACCGCCGGCCTCTACGCTGCGCGGGCCCGCATGGACGCGGTGCTCTTGGAGATGCTCAGTCCGGGCGGGCAGGTGCTCACCACCGAGCTGGTAGAGAACTGGCCCGGCGACGTGGAGGGGGTCAGCGGCTTCGCGCTGGCCGAGCGCATGCGCGCCCACGCCCTCAAGTTCGGGCTGGAGATCAAGAACCAGGAAGTGACCGGGCTGCGCGCCGAGGGCAAGCTCAAGGTGCTGCAAACGCCCGCCGGCGATTTAAGGGCCCGGGCGGTGGTCCTGGCCGTGGGCGCCCAGCCCCGCAAGCTGGGCCTGCCCGGCGAGGCGCTGCTGATTGGCAAGGGCGTGTCCTACTGCGGCACCTGCGACGGCCCCTTCTATCGCGACCAGGTGGTGGTGGCCATCGGCGGCGGGGACACCGCGGCCGAGGAGGCCATGTTCCTGACCCGCTTCGCCAAAAAGGTGTACCTGGTGCATCGCCGGGACCAGTTGCGGGCGGCCGGGGTGCTGGCCGAGCGGGTGCTGGCCAACGGCAAGATTCAGGTGCTGTGGTCCCACCAGGCCCTGGCCGTCAAGGGCCAGGCAAAGGTGGAGGCGGTGAGGCTCAAGGACCTCAAGACCGGACAGGAGTTCGACCTGACGGCGGACGGAGCCTTCGTTTTCGTGGGCACCGCGCCCAACACGGGGTTTCTGCGCGGGGTGCTGGACATGGACCGGGAGGGATTCATCATCCACGACCGCAACCAGCACACCAGCTTAAACGGTGTATTCGCGGCCGGCGACTGCTGCAGCAAGCTGCTGCGCCAGATAGTGGTGGCCGCCGGCGAGGGGGCGGTGGCCACCTACGCCGCCCAGAGGTACCTGGAAGACGACCATGGCTAAAGTAATCAAGAGCCTGTTGTTAGCGGGGATGCTGGCGGCCCTGGCCGCGGCCGGCGGCTGCGGCTGGTTCGGCGGCGGCGGCAGTACGGTCAGCGATGCCTTTGACACCCCGGCCCAGGTGCTGGCCAGCGAGGGCGAGACGCTCTACCGAGAGGGCAACTACGACCGGTCGGCGGAGGTGTTCCAGTCCCTCAAGGACCGCTTCCCCTACAGCCGCTTCGCGCTCCTGGCTGACCTGCGGGTGGGTGACGCCTACTTCAAGGCCCGGCGCTACGAGGAGGCGATCCTGGCCTACGAGGACTTCATCCGCCTGCACCCCAAGAACGAGGGCGTGCCCTACGCTATCTACCAGATGGGCATGGTCCACTTTGAACAGATGCACACTCCGGACCGGGACCCCACCAACGCCCGCAAGGCCATGCAGACCTTACAGCGTCTGGTGAAGCAGTATCCCGGCAGCGAGTGGTCCGTGCGGGCCGCGCCCCGCCTGCAGGAGGCCATCCGCCGCCAGGCCGCCCACGATCTGACGGTGGGCAAGTTCTACTTCAAGACTAAGCGCTACCGGGCCGCCTCCGGCCGCTTCACGCGGGTGCTGACCCAGTACCCGGACGTGGGCTTGTACAACGAAGCCATGGACTACCTGCGCCGCGCCCAGGAGCAGATAGCCCTGCTGCCCCCCAAGGAGCGCGAGGGCGAGGACATTGACCGCCGCGACCTGACCACGCCGGTCCCCGGCATAGAGACCCCGGACGTGCTGCTGGGCCCGGACGACCGGCCCTTCTAGAGCACAATCAAGCGAAAAAAAAGAGGCGCCCCGGCTGGGGCGTCCCTTTTTTGGGTGGTCCGTCGCGGCTTGGCGCTAGGTTGCAGAGGTGTGCGCCCGCCGATTTAAAGTTGCCGGAGTCCCCGTGTGAGCCCGACGGCGGTCGGTGCAAGCCCTGCCGCCACGCCTGACCTTTTGGGTGGTGAAGGAAAGGAGGGTGGCGAGCTTGAGCATCGCCTCCGCCGGCTCCCGGCGGCTGCGCTCTAAGACGCCGAAAGACAGGCGTCTTGCTCGCCGCGCCCCGGCCCTGCCTTAACCCTGACCTCACACCTCAACCGATCATCAATTGTTATCGGCCTTTCAGGCTAGGCGCCGGCCTGGGCTTGCACCAGCGCCGGCACCCGAGCCAGGGCCGCCTCCAGTCCGGCCGGGTTCTGACCGCCGGCCTGGGCCAGGTCCGGCCGGCCGCCGCCGCCCCCGCCCACCATGGGCGCCAGGGCCTTGACCAGGTTGCCGGCGTGGAGGCGGCCGGCCAGGTCCTTGGTCACCAGGGCCAACAAGAGGGCCTTGCCCCCGGCGGCCGCGCCCAGCACGGCCACGCCGCTACCCAGGCGCTCGCGCACCGTGTCGGCCAGCTCGCGCAGGGCCTGGGGGCTGTCCACCTCCACCTTGGCGGCCAGCACCTTGACCCCGGCCACCTCCACGGCCTCGGACATGAGGTCGCGGCTGGAGGCCCCGGCCAGGCGGGCCTTGAGGCTATCCACCTCTCGCTCGCGCTCCTTGAGCGCGGCCAAGAGGCGGGCCACCCGCTCGGCCAGCTCCGGCCGGCCCACCTTGAGCGCCGCCGCCGCCCGGCCGCTGACCTCCTCCAGGGCCTGCACCGCCTCCACCGCCGCCGGGCCGGTGAGCGCCTCCAGGCGGCGCACGCCGGCGGCCACCGAGGACTCGGAGACGATCTTGAAGTAGCCGATGTCGCCGGTGCGGGCGGTGTGGGTGCCGCCGCAGAGCTCCTTGCTAACCCCGGGCACCTGCACCAGGCGCACGCGGTCGCCGTAGCGCTCCTCGAACAGGGCCATGGCCCCGGTGGCCATGGCTTGGTCAATGTCCATCACCTGGGTGGCCAGGGCGATGTTGGCCCGCACGCCTTCGTTGACCGTGCGCTCCACGGCCCGGAGCTGTTCGGGGGTCAGGGCCTCGAAGTGCGTGAAGTCAAAGCGCAGCCGCTCCGGGCTCACCAGGGAGCCGGCCTGCTTGACGTGCTCGCCCAGGTGCTGGCGCAGGGCGGCGTGCAGCAGGTGGGTGGCGGTGTGGTTGGCGGCGGTGGCCGCCCGCACCGCCGGGTCCACCTTCAGCTCCACCTCTTCGCCCTTGCTGATAGACCCCTGGGTCACCTCGATCTGATGCACGATCAGCTCGCCGCCGGGCTTGGTGGTGTCCATCACCTTGGCCTGGCCCGCGGGCCCGCTGATCCGGCCCATGTCGCCCACCTGGCCGCCGGCCGCGCCGTAGAAGGGGGTCTGGACGGTGACCAGCTCGGCCCGCTGGCCCTGGCCCACGGCCTCCACCTCCTGGCCCTCCACCAACAAGAGCGCCACCGGGCTGACGCCAGTCAGGCCCTCGTAGCCGGTGAAGGTGGTGTTGAGCCCCTGGGCGCGCAGCTTGGCCAGGGCCGGGGAAAGCTCCTGCTCGCCGCTGCCGGCCCAGGCCGCCCGGCTGCGGCTGCGCTGCGCGCCCATGGCCGCGCGGAAGCCCTCCTCGTCCACGCCCAGTCCTTCCTCGGCCACGATGGTCATGGTCAGGTCCAGGGGGAAGCCGTAGGTGTCGTATAGCTTGAAGGCCACCTGGCCGGGCAGGGTGTCCTGGCCCTTGGCCTTGGCCCGGCCCAGGGCCTCGGCCAGTAGCTTCAGGCCGGTGTCCAGGGTCTCGCCGAAGCGCTCCTCCTCGCTGGCGATCACCTTGTCCACGAAGGCCCGGGACTCGTACAGGCCGGGGTAGGCCGGCCGCATCTGCTCCATGACCTCCTGGGTCACCCGGTGCAGGAAGGGGCCGCTGAGCCCCAGCTTGCGGCCGTGGCGGGCCGCCCGCCTGAGGATGCGCCGCAGCACGTAGCCGCGGCCCTCGTTGCTGGGCAGCACGCCGTCGCCCACCAAAAAGGCGCAGGCCCGGGCGTGGTCGGCGATGACCCGCAGGCTGATGTCCGTGTCCTCCTCCCGGCCCCGCTCCACCCCGGCCAGCTCGCAGGTCAGGGCCAGGATGGGCGCGAACAGGTCCGAGTCGTAGTTGGAGTGCAATCCCTGTACGGTGGCCGTGATGCGCTCCAGGCCCATGCCCGTGTCTATGGAGGGCTTGGGCAGGGGGGTCTTCTTCCCCTGGGCGTCGCGCTCGAACTGCATGAACACCAGGTTCCACAGCTCCAGGAAGCGGTCGCAGTCGCAGCCCACTGCGCAGTCCGGCCGGCGGCAGCCCACCTCCGGCCCCTGGTCGATGTGTATCTCCGAGCAGGGGCCGCAGGGGCCGGTGTCGCCCATGGCCCAGAAGTTCTCCTCGTCGCCCAGGCGCACGATGCGCTCGGGCCGCACCCCCACCTCGCTCTCCCACAGCCGGGCCGCCTGGTCGTCCTCCAGGTGCACGCTCACCCACAGGCGGGTCGGGTCCAGGCCGTAGCCCTGGGTGAGTAGCTCCCAGGCGAAGACCACTGCCTTTTCCTTGAAATAGTCGCCGAAGGAGAAGTTGCCCAGCATCTCGAAGAAGGTGTGGTGGCGCGGGGTGCGGCCCACGTTCTCCAGGTCGTTGTGCTTGCCCGAGACCCGGAAGCACTTCTGGCAGGTGGCGGCCCGGGAGTAGTCGCGCCGCTCCTGGCCGGTGAAGACGTTCTTGAACTGCACCATGCCCGCATTGGTGAACAACAGGCTGGGGTCGTCGGCCGGGACCACGCTGGAGCTCTTGACCACTTGGTGGCCGCGGCTGGCGAAGTAGTCCAGGAATTGCTGGCGGATCTGGTTGCCGGTGCTGGCCATGACTGAAGTCCTTGTTGTGCGTCTATTCCTGGGCGGCCGGGGCCGCGGCCGCCGCGGGGGGCGCCGGCAGGCCCAGCTTGGTCTTGAGCCTGGTCAGCACCTCCTGGCACACCTCGGGGTTGCCCTGCAGGAAGGCGACGGCGTTGTCGCGGCCCTGGCCCAGGCGCTCCTCGCCGTAGGAGTACCAGGCGCCGGACTTACTCACGATGTCCTGCTCCACCCCCATGTCCACCACCTCGCCCAGCATGTTGATGCCCTGGCCGAAGAGGATGTCGAACTCGGCCTGCTTGAAGGGCGGAGCCACCTTGTTCTTGACCACCTTGACCCGGGTGCGGTTGCCCACGTCGGTCTCGCCGGTCTTGATCTTGCCGATGCGCCGGATATCCAGGCGCAGGCTGGCGTAGAACTTGAGAGCATTGCCGCCGGTGGTGGTCTCGGGGCTGCCGAACATCACGCCGATCTTCATGCGGATCTGGTTGATGAAGATCAGGGCGCAGCGGCTCTTGGACACCACCGCCGTGAGTTTGCGCATGGCCTGGCTCATCAGCCGGGCCTGCAGGCCCACGTGGCTGTCGCCCATCTCGCCCTCCAGCTCGGCGCGGGGCACCAGGGCGGCCACCGAGTCCACCACCAGCACGTCCACCCCGCCGCTGCGCACCAGTATCTCGGCGATGTCCAGGGCCTGCTCGCCGGTGTCGGGCTGGGAGACCAACAGGTCGTCCACCTTCACGCCCAGCTTCTTGGCGTAGTTCACGTCCAGGGCGTGCTCGGCGTCCACGAAGGCCGCCACCCCGCCGGACTTTTGGGCCTCGGCGATGATGTGCAGGGTCAGGGTGGTCTTGCCCGAGGACTCCGGGCCGTAGATCTCGGTGATGCGGCCCCGGGGCACGCCGCCCACGCCGGTGGCGATGTCCAGCCCCAGGGAGCCGGTGGAGATGGCGGCCACGTCCGGGGCCACTTCTCCGCTGCCCAGGCGCATGATGGCGCCCTTGCCAAAGCTGCGTTCGATCTGTTTCAGCGCGGCCTCGATGGCCTTTTCGCGCTGGCTGCTGCCGTCAGTCGCGGCCATGTCTCCCTCCCACTGCGGCCCTCAGGCCAGGGTAATGACGTGCAAAGGATCGTACACCGCCCCGCTGGGGGTCAGGGTGCTCTGCATCAGGACCACCCGCGAGGCCACAAAATCCGGCCCCGTCTGCCCGGCCAGGCCGGCCAGGGCCCGGGTCAGCGGCCCGCTGGGCAAGGCCTTGGCCCCCCGCCGCCCCTGGCGCAGGCGGCCCAGGGTCAGGTGGGGCTGAAAGCGCCTCTGCTCGGGCGCAAAGCCCAGGGCCGCGAAGACCTCCTCCACCGCCGCGGCCAGGCCCTCCAGGGCCTGGGTCTGGCCCTCCAGGCCCAGCCACACCACCCGGGGCGCGCGGGGCTTGGGGAAAGCTCCGCAGCCGGTCACGGCCAACTCCAGGGCCGGCCGGCCGGCGCAGGTCCCCTGCAAGGCGGCGATCAGCTCCGGCAGCCGGGCCGGGTCCACCTCCCCCAGGAATTTGAGGGTCAGGTGCAGGTTTTTGGGCGCCACCCACTTCACGTCCGCGCCGCTGGCCTTGAGCCGCCGGATTAGCTCCGCGGCGTGCTCTTTGACCTCGGCGGGCATCTCAAGCGCCACGAAGGAACGCATGGTCCTCCAGATAGCGCCGCAGCCAGTCCAGCGCGGTCTCGGCGGTCAGGGCCTTGATCTGGGCGCGGCCGCCCCAGAAGCGCCGGTGCCCGGTCTTGACCCCCTCGGGGGCGGCCAGGCCCAGGTACACGGTGCCCACCGGCTTTTCCGGGCTGCCCCCGCTGGGCCCGGCGATGCCGGTCACGGCCAGGCCCAGGTCCACCCCGGAGAGCCGGCGCACCCCGCTGGCCATCTCGGCGGCGGTCTCGGCGCTCACCGCGCCGTGGGCCTCCAGGGTCTCGGGCCGCACGCCCAACAGCTCCATCTTGGCCCGGTTGGAGTACACCACCAGGCCCCGCTCAAAGAACTCGCTGGCCCCGGCCACGCTGGTGACGCGGTGGCCGATGAGCCCGCCGGTGCAGGACTCGGCCAGGGCCAGGCTGAGGCCTTGGCCGGTCATCCGCCGGGCCACCGCCTGGGCCAGGTTTTCCTCGCCCCGGGCCACCACGAAGCCCTGCAGGCGGCGAAGGGCCTCGGCCTCCAGGGCCTCCAGCAGGGCCTGGGCCGCGGCCTGGTCGCTGCTGCGCAGGCTGATGACAACCTGCTCCTCGGGGAACACCGGATAGAAGCCCACCCCGGCCTGGGGGCGCCCCTGGGTCAGGCCGGCCAGGCGCTGGCCCACCTCGCTCTCGGCCAGGCCGAAGACGGCGAGCCGGCGGGTGAGCACCACCTGGCCGGGCTGGAAATGCTGCACAAGCCCGGGCAGCACCTGGGTCTCCAGCAGGCGGCGCATCTCGCCGGGCACCCCGGGCAGGAAGTACACCGGCTGGCCGGCCGGCGTGGTCAGCTTAAAGCCCGCGCAGGCCCGGTCCAGCACCTGGGCCCCCTGGGGCAGCCAGGCCATCTTCTCGGCCCCGGCCGGCACGGCCAGCCCCACCGCCTCGAAGCAGGCCTTGAGGTTGGCCACCATGCGCCGGCTCTCGGCCAGGGCCAGGCCGAAGAAGCGGGCCGCGGCCTGGGCCGTGATGTCGTCGTCCGTGGCCCCCAGGCCGCCGCAGACCAGCACGAATTGACTCTGCTCCAGGGCCAGGGCCAGGGCCTGGCTGATGGCGGCCTGGTCGTCGCCCACCATGGTCACCCAGGCGATCTCAAAGCCCAAAGGCGTCAGGCGGCTGGCGGCGTAGCGGGAGTTGCGCTCGGCCACCCGCCCGCTGACCAGCTCGTCTCCGATGCAGATGATGGCCCCGCGCATGGGCTCCTTCCCGGGGCCTGGCCTGGCCTGGCCGGCCCGGAGGCAGGCGCACTAAACCGCCTGGCACACGACAAAATCCAGCTTTTCAAGCTATCAAGCAAGGGGTGGTTTGTCAACCGGCAGCCCGGGCTTGACCCCGGCCGGGCAGAGGGTTATCTTCGCTGGGCAGGGCCTGTTTTTTAGGCCCGCGAAAGGAGGCTGAGGACCCCGTGCGCTGGTGCGATTTGAGCTGCCCCCAGGCCAGCTTTCCCCGCCAGGAGGCGGTGGACGGCGCGGGGAGCTGCCGCACCTTCGCGGCCCTCTTCTGCGCCCGCCTGGGGCGCCTGGTGCCCAAAAACGCGCCCTGCGCCGCCGAGGGGCAGGCGCAGGGCCCCCCGGACCGGGGCCGGGGCGAAGAGGCCTAGCTTGAGTTCCGGGCCTTGCCGCTGATGGCCTCCACCGAGACCTTGAAAACCCTGGCCTTGCCGATCAGCTTTGCAATGTACTGCAAGCCCTCGGCGCGAAAACCCGGGCTGTACTTGTCCACCAGGGCTTCCAGGGCCTTTTGCTTTTCCGCCTCGAACACCTCCCTGGCAGAGCCGAAGACCACCGCGCTTTCATAGAGGGTGCCGAACTTGTCCGGCAGGACCTGAGTCTCGCCCACCACGCAGAACGAAACCCGGTTGTTCTCCGCGATGTTATCCAGCATGTGGCCCGCCAGCGCGCAATGGAAATAAATGGCCCCCTCCAGGAGGCAGTAGCTTAGCGGCGCGCCGTAGGGCTGGCCCTCGGGCCCCACGGTGGACAGTACGCCATATTCGCCCTGTTTCAAAACCCGCCAGGCCTCGTCTGGGCTGGTGGCCCGGTCTTTTCTGCGTATCTCGTGTTGCATGAGCCGTTCCCGTCTTCGCTTGGATTAGGCGCGCCCGCCGCACATCAACTTGGTCTGGCCTGATGCGCCCGGGCACCAGGATGCTGCCTCGGACACCAGAAAAGCCCGAGGCGATTCCAAAATCACTCGACCAAGGGAATTATGACGTCGGGAGCCGGGTTGGGGCTAGGTTGCCGCCTGCGGTGGCCTAGTCGTCGTCCTCGCCGCCGCCCTCCTGGGCCTGATCCTCGGCCTCCATGGGCCCCACCTTGAAGAACTCGATGCCCTCCTGCTTGAGCATCTTTTCCTCCTCAGGGGTGGAGACGCCGCGGATGTTGCGCGGCTGGCTGGCCCCGTAGTGCATCTTCAGGGCCTCCTTGGCGAACTGGGGCCCCACGTTGTCGAAGTTCTCCAGGAAGTAGCGCTTGACCGAGCGGCCCAGCAGCTTGGCGGCCATTTCCTGGTCCGGCTGGCTGCGGGCGCCCTTGGCGATGGCGAAGGTGGAGGGCACCCGCTCCACCTTTTCGCTGCCGCAGACCGGGCAGGCGACCAGACCCCGCTTGAGCTGGCTTTGCAGATCCTTGTGGTCCTCGAACCAGCCCTCGAAGGGGTGGCCCTGGGCGCATTTGAGGTCAAAGATGATCATGCCGCGCTCCTAACTACCTTATAGCACAGCATGAGTGAGATTCCTACCCTTCCTGGCCGCGCCGCCGGGCCAGCACGATGAAGCCGGTGTGGCCGCGCATGTCGTGGCGGGGGCGCAGGGAGGGCGGTTTGACGTGCCAGTATCGCTGCAGGGCCTCGAAGGCCTGGGGCAGGGCGAAGGCCCGCTCGGCCATGAGCATCTCCATCTGGCTCATCATCTGCAGGGCTGTGGGTAAAAAGGCCGCCCAAACCCCGCCCGGGGCCAGGGCCGCGGCCGCGGGGCCGGCCATCTGCCAGGGCTCGGGCACGTCGGTGAGCAGGCGGTCGCAGGTGCGGCCGCCGAAGCCTTCGGCCGCGGGGTCGGCCAGCACCGCCTCCCAGCGCTCCAGCATCTGCGGGCCCAGGTACTGGGCCACGTTCTTTTTGGTGCGGTTGAGGTGGTCCTGGCGGATGTCGAAGCTGACCAGCCGGCCGCTGTTACCCAGGGCCCGCAGCAGGGTCATGGTCAGGGCGCCGTGGCCGGTGCCCACTTCGATGACGCTCATGCCCGGGGCCACGTCCGCGTAGTGCAACAAGAGGGCCAGGTCCTTGGGAAAGATCACCTGGGCCTGGCGGGGCATGTTCATCACCACCTGCTCCAGGGTGGGGCGGAAGACCAGGTAGCGGTAGTGCTGCGGGGTGATCAAGAGCTGGCCCTCGCGCAGGGCGCCGAGCATCTCGCTGGACAGGGCCTCGCCCTTGACCCGCACCGCATCCCCCGGCTCGGGCACGATGACCAGGAAGCAGCGATCGCGGCCGTCCACCAGGATCAGCGGCTGGCCGGGCGCGAATTGGGCTGGACTTTGACTCAAGGACGCCTCCGGCGGCATGCGGCTTCGTTGCTGGTTTATATCCCATGCTGGAGGCTAAATAAAGGGCAAACCCGGATGTTGCCTGAAAGTTGGCCGGTATTGGTAATACGAACCTTGTGCGGAAGGTGGTTAAGGAAAATTTTCTTCCTCTGCCATCGGTGGTTCGAGCCCAAGCCCGGCACAGCCAGCCGCCAGCAGACAAGGCGGCCCAAGGCTTGGGCTGCCAAGTACCTTCGACGGGAGCATTGATGGCCAGTTAGGGCAGATGGTATCTCGACCCGCTTTGCCACCGGCGGCCCGCCGGCCGGCGAACGAGCGCCGCAGGTGTAGTCTAAGCTACATCGAGGCGCGAGCGAAGCCGGCAACGCAGTATGCCGGTGGCTGGCGAAGCCGGGAAAAAGCCGGGGGGCCCAAGGGCCCCCCGGCGCAGGGATCGGGGCTGCCTAGAGGATAGGCAGGTAGCGGTTCAGCTCGAAGTCGGTCACGGCCAGGCGGAAGGCGTCCCATTCCTTGTGCTTGTTCTCGATGAACTTCTCAAAGACGTGGTCGCCCAGGGTCTCCCGGATCAGTTCGCTGCCGGCGGTGACTTCGATGGCCTCGCCCAGGGTGGCGGGCAGGGCGGTGATGCCGTGGTCGGCCAGCTCGGCGGCGTTCATCTCGAAGATGTCCTCTTCCACCGGGTCCGGCAGTTCGTAGCCCTCCTGGATGCCTTTGAGGCCCGAGGCCAGCATCACCGCGAAGGACAGGTAGGGGTTGCAGGCCGGGTCCGGGCAGCGCAGCTCGCAGCGGGTGGCCTTCTCCTTGCCGGGCTTGTACATGGGCACGCGCACCAGAGCCGAGCGGTTGCGCCGGGCCCAGGCCACGTACACCGGGGCCTCGTAGCCGGGCACCAGGCGTTTGTAGGAGTTGACCCACTGAGCCAGGATGGAGCACATCTCCGGGGCGTGCTTTAAGAGGCCCGCGATGTAGGCCTTGCCCTCGGAGGAGAGGTTGTACTCGTCGCTGCCGTCGAAGAAGGCGTTCTTGCTGCCCTTGAACAGGGACTGGTGGGTGTGCATGCCGCTGCCGTTCTGGCCGAAGATGGGCTTGGGCATGAAGGAGGCGTACACGCCGTGCTTCATGGCGATCTCTTTGACCGTCAGGCGGTAGGTCATGGCGTTGTCGGCCATGGTCAGGGCGTCGGTGTAGCGCAGGTCTATCTCGTGCTGGCTGGGAGCCACCTCGTGGTGGCTGTATTCCACGGCGATGCCCATCTTCTCCAGGGCCAGAATGGTGTCGCGCCGCAGATCGCTGGCCACGTCCAGGGGGGTCAGGTCAAAGTAGCCGCCGCTGTCCAGGGTCTCGGTGCCGCAGGAGTCCTTGAAGTAGAAGTACTCCAGCTCCGGGCCCACGTACATCTTGTAGCCCAGCTTGGCGGCCTTTTCCAACTGGCGCTTGAGCACGTAGCGGGGGTCGCCCACGTAGGGGGTCAGGTCCGGGTTGAGCACGTCGGCGAACATGCGCGCCACCCCGCCCTCCTGGGGCCGCCAGGGCAGCAGGGTGAAGGTTTTGGGGTCGGGCATGGCCACCATGTCCGACTCGTCGATGCGGGCGAAGCCCTGGATGGAGGAGCCGTCAAAGCCCATGCCCTCGTCCATGGCCAGCTCCAACTCGGCCGGGCTGATGGCGAAGCTTTTCAGCACGCCCAGGATGTCGGTGAACCACAGGCGGATGAACTTTACGTTCAAATCCTTGACTGCCTTGAGTACGGCTTCCTTGTTCATGTCAGACATGTTTTCCTTTCCTCCTTGGGACCAGTTGCTCATGACCTCGGCCGCAAACCGCGCCCGGAGAGTTGCCTCCCGTCGCTCGTTTTGCGGGGCAATTTACAAATTGGTAGCCTTCGCTTAACCAAGCAAGTTTTACGCCAAATGCGGCTTGTGGTTGTAATATCCTGTTGTTGCATAGAAAAATTATATAGGCTGGCCGCCGCTCCCCGCGTAACGCTACCGATTGGTATGATGAGCCGCGTTTTAACCAACCGAACGGTAGGATTGTCCGGCCGCCCTTGGTCCGGCCCGGCTGGCCGGGGCCGTAAAAGGCCCCGGGGCGCCGCGCAGGCTCCCCGGGGCCGGTGGCTGCGTTAAGGTTTAACCCATGGCCGGCGAGCCCTCCTCGCCGGTGCGGATGCGCATGGCCTCCTCCACCGGCAGCACGAACAGGACCCCGTCGCCGATCTGGCCGGTGCGGGCGCCCTTGATGATGGCCGCCTTGGCCGGCTGCACGAAGTCGTCGTTGACCCCGATCTCCAGGCGCACCTTCTTGAGCAGGTTCACTTCCTGATCCACGCCGCGGTAGGTTTCGGAGAATCCCCGCTGGCGGCCGGAGCCCACGATGTTGGTCACCGACATGTTGAAGATCTGGGCCTCGTACAGGGCCTGCTTCACGTCGTTGAGCCTCTCGGGCTTGATAAAGGCGATTATCAGCTTCATGTGATCTTCCCCCCTTTCTATCTGGTGGTGAAGATCTGGAAGTCGGAATAGGCTTCCATACCGTGTTCTTCGATATCCAGGCCGCGAATCTCCTCTTCCTTGGACACCCGCAGGCCCATGAAGGCCTTCACCAGGCCGAACACCACGGCCATGCAGGCCATGACGAACAGGGCGGAGGCCACCGTGCCCAGGATCTGCACGCTGAGCTGGTGGAAGCCGCCGCCGTGCAGCAGGCCGTTGTTGGCCAAGCCCAGGGCCTTCTGGCCCCAGATGCCCACGGCGATGGTGCCCCACATGCCGTTGAAGGCGTGCACCGGGATGGCGCCCACCGGGTCGTCCACGTGGATCTTGTCCAGGAGGGTCACGCCCAGGACCACGACCACGCCGCCGATGGCGCCGATGACGAGGGAGGCGCCGGGGCTGACCACCGCGCAGGGGGCGGTGATGGCCACCAGGCCGGCCAGGGCGCCGTTCATGGCCATGGACACGTCGGGCTTGCCGAAGATCATCCACACCATGGCCATGGCCGCCAGGGCGCCGGCCGCGGCGGCCAGGCTGGTGTTGACCGTGATCAGGGCGATGGCGTTGGCGTTGTCCGCGCCGCTGGCGGCCAACTGACTGCCCGGGTTGAACCCGAACCAGCCGAACCACAGGATGAACACGCCCAGCATGGCCAGGGGGATGCTGTGTCCGGCCAGGACCCGGCTCTTGCCGTCCGGTCCGTAGCGGCCGATGCGCGGGCCCAGGAATATGGTGCCCATCAGGGCGGCCCAGCCGCCGGTGCCGTGCACGATGGTGGAGCCGGCGAAGTCAAAGAAGCCCATCTTGCTCAGCCAGCCGCCGCCCCAGGTCCAGTGGCCGATGATGGGGTAGACCACGCCGGTCATGATGGCCGTGGCCAGCAGGTAGCTGGTGAACTTGGTGCGCTCGGCCATGGCGCCGCTGATGATGGTGGCCGCGGTGCCGCAGAACACCGCCTGGAACATCCAGGTGGCCCAGATGGGCAGGTTGGTGGACTTGAGCCCGCTCAGGCCGAACCCGCTCAGGCCGATGAAAGAGTTGCCATCGCCGAACATGAAGGCGTAGCCCACCAGGAAGAAGAGGATGCTGGCCACACAGAAGTCCAGCAGGTTCTTGGCCAGGATGTTGCAGGCGTTCTTGGCCCTGGTGAGCCCCGCCTCCACCATGGCGAACCCGGGTTGCATGAAGAAGACCAGGTAGGCCGCCAAAAGCACCCAGACCGTGTCCAGAGAGTTGATCTTGGGGGCCTTGGCGGCCTCCTCTGCCCAGGCGGGCAGGCTGTAGATCAGCCCCAGCCCCAGCAGGCCGACTAGGGAGGCTGTCAACCGCTTTAGCATGATTCACTGCTCCTTTAAAGCAAAGGCCTGGCCAGAGGCCCCTCCGGCCAGGCCCGGTTGGGTTGCCGCGTTAGAAGGACGCGCTGAACACCACGCCGAAGTAGATGTTGTTCTCGTCCTGGGTGGCCTTCATGTTGTCCTTGATGTCGCTGTCCACCAGGCCGGTGAAGACCACCTGGGGGGTGATGGTGAAGTACTTGCCGATGCTCACGGGCAGGGAGACGTAGGCCGCGTAGTCGGTGAAGCCGCTCTTGTCCGTGCCGGCGTAGTAGAACTTGTTGTTGTCCGAGGTGCCGTAGCCCAGGCTGGCCCCCACGGCCAGCTTCCAGGCGAACTCCTTGCTCAGGGCGGGCAGGTCCAGGGAGTAGGCCAAAGAGCCCAGGACGTACACGCCGTGGGCCTCGTCTATGTCCCAGTACACCAGCACGCTGGGGGTGACGATCCAGTCGTAGCTGACGCCGGTGAACAGCTCGGTGGTGTCCGGGGCCGCGCTGTGCGGGAAGGTGTAGCGGATCACGCCCACCGGCACCTTGAACTTGCCGAAGGTGAAGCCGTAACTGGCGGTCAGGTCCACCTCGTCAATCTCGTTCTTGCGGTTGTTCTGGTCGGTGAGCATATAGTCCGCCCAGACGTTAAAGGAGAAGTCGCCCACGCTCAGGGTGACCGACGGCTGGGCCACCCAGTCGTCCACCACCACGATGCCGCGCCAGACGTACTTGCTGTTGAAGGCCACCCCCAGGTCGGCCTTGACGTCAATCTTGGCCTGGGCCGGGGAGGCCGCCAGCAGGCCGGCGGGCAGAACCAGGCTCAGGGTCAGCACTAAGGCCATAACCAGCTTCCGCATGTAAATTCGCTCCTTCCTCAATCAACAAAACAAGGTTTAGTTTTGCCCTGCGGCCGCACGGTCCCTTTAGGCCGGGGTCCGCCGCAACGCGTTCCTTTGTTGGGCTTGCTTATGGCAAAGGGCGTGCCATTCAGCAAAAATGAAAGGCTTGCCGTGTTAATTATTTGATTTTTATGGATTAAAAATAGAAAGGCCCCTGCCGGCGCCCGGCAAGGGCCTGTACTTAAAAGCTACCTAAAGGTATGTAAAACACCTAAAGGTTACTTTTTAGTGCGGAAGCGCTTGGGGTCTATACCGTACTTTGTGACCCTCAGGCCCATGAGCCGCTCGCTGATGCCCAGGGCCCGGGACGCGGACGCCCGGTTGCCGCGGGAGTTCTTCAGGGCCTCGGCGATCAGCTCCCGCTCCAGGTTCTCCAGGGTGGAGGCCAGGGTGCCCTGGTGCACGGTGCCCGAGGCCTCAGCGGTCTGCAGGGTGGGGGGCAGGTGGTGGCCGTGGATCACCTCGTCCGAGGAGAGGATCACCGCCCGCTCGATGTAGTTCTCCAGCTCGCGCACGTTGCCCGGCCAATGGTAGCTCATGAGCATGTCAATGGCCGGCGTGGAGATGCGCCGGATGGTCTTGTTGTTGGCCCGGCTGAACTTTTCCGAGAAGTGGTTGGCCAACAGCAGTATGTCGCTGCCCCGCTCCCGCAGGGGCGGCACGTGGATGGGGAACACGTTGAGCCGGTAATAGAGGTCGTGGCGGAAGATGCCGGCCTGCAAGAGCTTTTCCAGGTCCCGGTTGGTGGCGGCGATCACCCGCACGTCGCTCTTGATGGTCTCGCTGCCGCCCACCCGCTCGAACTCCCGCTCCTGCAGGACCCGGAGCAGCTTGACCTGGGTGGCTGGGGAGAGGTCGCCCACCTCGTCCAGGAAGATGGTGCCGCCGTGGGCCAGCTCGAAGCGGCCCTTGCGCTGCTGCAGGGCGCCGGTGAAAGAGCCCTTCTCGTGGCCGAACAGCTCCGACTCGATGACGCTCTCGGGCAGGGCCGCGCAGTTGACCTTGATGAAGGGCTTGGAGGCGCGCAGGCTGTTGTAGTGAATGGCGTGGGCCACCAGCTCCTTGCCGGTGCCGCTCTCGCCCCGGATCAGCACCGTGGTGCCCCCCTGGCAGACCTGGGCGATCAGGTCGTAGACCGCCAGCATGGCCTTGGAGCGGCCGATGATGTTGGCGGGGTGGAAGCGGTCCTTGAGGCTCTCTTGCAGGCGCATGTTCTCGGCCCGCAGCCGTTCTTGCTCCTCCAGCACCTCCCGCCGGAGCTGCAACGCCTGGGCGATCATGTTGGCTATGATGCTCATCAGGCGCACGTCCTCGGCCAGGTTCACCGAGTTGGCGAACAAACGGTCGGCGGACAGGGCCCCCAGCACCTCGTTGCCCAGCTTGATGGGCACGCAGATGAAGGAGATGTCCTTCTTCTCCATCTTGCTGCGGGCGCCGGTGCGGTCCAGGAACTGGGGCTCGTTGCTGATGTGCTCCACCACCATGGGCCGGCCGCTCTGCACCACCTGGCCGGTGACGCCTTCGCCCAGGCGGTAGCGGCCGCGCTGGCGCTGCTGGGCGGAAAGGCCGTGGGCCGCCTCGATGAGTATCTCGCCGGTGTCGCGGTTGAGTAGGGTGATGGTGCCGCGCATCATGCCCATGTGGCTGGCCATCAGCTCCAGGACCGAAGCCACCACGTCCCGCAGATCAATGCTGCGGTCCAGGGTCTGGCTGATGGCGAACAGCAGGGAAAGCTCCTTGACCTCCCGCTGCACCTGGATATTGACCGCTGTTTCTGGGGCCATCGCCCACCTTCAACCGAGAATATCCATTACCTAATGGTAAGCGCCTGCCCCAGAACATACCACCAGGTAGGTCCAGGCGCAAGGCTAAACATTTCTGTTTGTCAGCGCGCCGGGGCGCCTTAGCGGTCGAAGCCCGGCCGGTAGTGGTTGGTGATGGGCAGGCGGCGGTCGCGGCCAAAGGCCTTGGGCGTGATCTTGACCCCCGGCGGGGCCTGGCGGCGCTTGTACTCGTTGCGGTCCACCAGGCGTATCACCTCGCGCACCGTGGCGAAGTCGTATCCCAGCGCCGCGATCTCGTCCAGCACCATGTCCTGCTCCACGTAGGCCTCCAGGATGGGGTCCAGCACCTCGTAGGGGGGCAGGCTGTCGCTGTCCTTCTGGTCGGGCCGCAGCTCGGCGGTGGGCGGCCGGGCGATGGTGGATTGAGGTATCAGCTCCAGGCCGGCGCTCTGGTTGAGGTAGGCCGCCAGCTCGTAGACCAGGGTCTTGGGCACGTCCTTGATCACCGCGAAGCCGCCGGCCATGTCGCCGTAGAGGGTGCAGTAGCCCACCGCGGTCTCGCTCTTGTTGCCGGTGGTCAGCACCATCCAGCCGAAGCGGTTGGACAGGCCCATGAGGATGTTGCCCCGGATGCGGGCCTGTAGGTTCTCGTGGGCCACGCCGGGCTCGCCCGGGCCGAAGGGCTGGGCCAGCTCCTCCAGGTAGGCCTGGTATATCTTGGCCACCGGCACGGTTATCAGGCGGATGCCCAGGTTCTGGGCCACGCGGCCGGCGTCCGTTAGGGTCTCGCCGGAGGTGAACTGGCTGGGCATGGTGACGCCCACCACATTGTCCGCGCCCAGGGCCTGCACCGCCAGGCAGGCGGTGAACGCCGAGTCTATGCCCCCGGACAGGCCCAGCACCACCTTGCTGAAGCCGTTTTTACCCACGTAATCCCGCGTGCCCAGGATGAGCGCCTGGTGAATCTCCTCCAAATAGCCCATCTCCGGGGCGCAGGTGAGGGCCAGGGGCCGGTCCTGGCGGCGGCCCGGGGCGGCCAGGCGCACCCGGCGCAGGCGGGGAAAGTCCTGGGCCTCGGGCGGGCGGGCCTCCCGGGCCGGGGGCAGCTCCAGGTCGCAGACCTGCAGCTCCGGGGCGAAGCGCCGGGCGCAGGCCAGCATCGCCCCGTCCGGGGCGATCACCAGGCTGCCGCCGTCAAAGACCAGCTCGTCCTGGCCGCCCACCAGATTGTTGTAGCAGACCACCGCGCCGGTGGCCTGGGCGAAGCGGGCCAGGATCCGCCGCCGCAGGTCCAGCTTGCCGGCGTGGAAGGGCGAGGCCGAGATGTTCACCGCCATCTGCACGCGGTGGCGAAGGGCGCAGTGCTCCACCTCGTTGTCCGGCACCCAGATGTCCTCGCAGATGGTGACCATCAGGCGGATGCCGTTGATCTCCAGGAGCAGGCAGTCGTCGCCGGCGATGAAGTAGCGCTTCTCGTCAAAGACCTCGTAGTTGGGCAGCTCCTTCTTGTGGTACACCGCGCGCAGCGCGCCGTCGCTGAGCACCGCGGCCGCGTTGTAGCAGGCCCCGCCCGCCAGGTCGGCGAAGCCCACCACGGCCACGATGCCCTGCACGCCCCCGGCCAGGGCGCGCATGGCCTGCACGCTGTCCTCCAGAAAACGCTGCTTGAGCAGCAGATCCTCGGGCGGGTAGCCGTTCAGGGCCAGCTCCGGGAAGGTGACCAGGTCCGCCCCCTGGTCGCGCGCGGCCCGGATCTGGGCCAGGATCAGCTCGGCGTTGGCGGGCATGTCCCCCACTGTGGGGTTGATCTGGGCCTGGGCGATGCGGAGTCTGGGCATGGCCTTGTCCAACTGAGATTTGAGGTCCACGGGGCCTGGGGAAGGATTATACACCGATTACAGAAGGTGCATAGAAGCTCGCGGCTTCAGGGCTGGCCCGCTTTCCCTGCGGGAAGCAGGTGGTAAAGTAAATTTGGGTAAGAAGAAAGAGGCAGAATGGAGGCCTTGACCGGACGGCTAGCGCTTCTCGGCCAAAACGTGCCTAAATATTTGCGGCCAGAAATCCAGATTAGTTTTCTCTCTCGATTCAATTTTTCCCAAGACTAACGACCAAGCTCACCGGCGGCAATGGAGCGCAGCGGAATTGCCGTCCGAGTGCAGCGCCTTGTTATGCTATTAAATCTTCTATCTGTAGAAAGTCGAAGAACTTGTCAAGGATGGATGTACTGCGATCCATTAGCTGCTTTTCTTCAAATTCTGGGTAGCGAATAAGATTAGCTATTTCAGCAATTCTACTGGCATCCTTATTTTTCCCTCGGTGCTGTTCACCGCTGTATATTTTCTTTTTATCGTCGAAGCGATAATCTGATGCTTTAATGTTAATGCTTGCCTCAAGTAGTATTTTATTGCCTAGCGAATCAAGATTGCTTTCGGATTTAAGGCCACTTTCCATTTCTTGGCGCTTCTTCGGATAGATGTGTTCCAAGTGGTAAATTTCTTTTACATCAAGAAGCTGTTGCTGTGGAAAAGTATAAGCGTACCATGTAATCATGGAGCGGGTAATACTCCGCTGATTAGTAAACACATAGTTTTCAAAGAATGAGCGTGCCTGCGTTTTGTTGAATTTGTATTTGGAAAAAGTCGGGTCATTACCATTTATAATGTTAATCATCTCATCATATACAGGCGCACGCAGCGCATTTACACCAGGATTCGTAATAGCATAGGCAAATATGAAGGCAGTTATTCTATCTAAAAACTTACTGAACTTTGTATCTTCTAAAATTCCGTCACCGTTTCTGTTTTGCAAGAAATATACGGATGTGATGTGCTGCCACATACCATTCGGCGCATAGTTCAACACAAATAGCTTCTTGAGCACACTATCAGAGAATCGAGTTTTATTTTGATCTGATACACTTTTCCAAAATAAAGCCAGAGCCTTTAATTCAGATATTGTATGTGGTTGCTTTAGATACTGATATTTTTTTCGTTCATAGAACTTTCGAAGGGCTTCAGTGGTTGTGCTTTTATTTCCCTCTCTAGCGCGCAAAAAATACATATAGCGCGTAAATAATTCATCCATTGGAGTTCCTGTGATCGGATTGAAAATCGAACCCGTCATCTCTTCCAGTTCTTTCCACTCACCGATGAAGTCATCTTTCTTGTCGAGGCCAGCGTAGTATTTATAGAATTGCGCTTTGAATATATCAGCGTCCGATAGAGGAAGACCACGATCGTTAAGTGTAGAAAAAATTCGAAGCGCCGTATCCTGGGATTCTGCCTCAATTGGCAGAAGAATACAGTTGCCTAGTATACGAGCAGGTAAGTACGGGAAAAAACTCGGAAAAGCTTGCAAAAAGTCATCAATTCTTTTCTGAATAAATTGATAGTTAAGCACATATTGACTCTTACTGCCTTGCCTAACTATTCCGGTACGCAGTAGTTCAAGAAATTCTTCTTTGTCATTGTCTGTGGCGACTTCCGAGTCAAGTTTTAGTGTATTTTTATCTGCTGTACCGAATGTATCCGTTTTCCAGATGCACTTCTCGATGCGATCACGGGTAAGTATTGAATTTTTATCCTTCATATTGGCAAATTTGTCATAGAAGGCGCGCAAGATAAGCATTAGTGTTGTAAGTCGTTGCTGGCCATCAATGACCTCAGATTTTCCTTTTTCATTTTTGAATGTGACAATAGAGCCAAGAAAATACTCTTCATTTTCATCAAAGGCCTCGTAGTTATTATCTGGGAAGGAGAATAGAAAAATATCATCCCAAAGAGTTTGACATTGCTCTTCGCCCCAAGCGTAAGGGCGTTGAAAGTCAGGAATGAGAAAATCTGCTTTTTTGTCCGAAAACAGGTCGAATATTGTTTTCTGATCTACATTGAGTTTTGACATCTTTTTCTCCTATAGTCGAATCGCATAACAATAATTAGATGTATCCGCATAAAATGCGGTGTTGTTTGTTTCTGTCCGTATAAGACGCCCCTGTAAATAGTTCCATTATCTTGTTAACCCAAAGAATTTTAATGGGTTGCCTCTGCATTAGCGTTTTCGTATGTCATGTTATACGGATCGGCACAACTTTCTTTTTCGTCCAACACCCCATCGGCCAGAGAACGTCCGCGAGCAAGGCCAAAAACGACAGCACCAACCGGGCCCGCCAGTTCACTATTTAGTATGATTTAGCCGGCCGGCTCCTAGCGCCGGGGCACGTACCAGAAGCAGGGCCGGTCCTCGGGCGCGGGCAGGGGCAGGTCCAGGAATCCCTGGCTGAAGTACAACTCCTCCCAGCCCGCCTCCTGGGCCACGTCCGCGTTGGAGCAGCGGATCAAATCCTTGTCCGGCTCCATCCCCTCGCAGAAGAGACACTCTGGGCAGCGCAGCTTGTCCATGGGCTCCTGGCCCGGGCCGGGCCTCAACGCTCCAGCATCTGTTGCAGGTTGATCATCTTCTGGCGCACGTTTTCCAGGGTGGCCATGAGCTTGAGGCTGTGGTTGGCGAAGATGGAGTCCCGCGAGCCGTTGAGCACCACCAGGGGCTCGAAGTCGGCCAGGGCCAGCTCCTCGATGATGGTGTCCACCAGCTCGCCGGAGCGTTTGATGCGGATCACCTCGCGGAACTCCCAGCGCACGGCCAGCAGCACCTCCCGCAGGGCGTAGGCCACGCCGCGGGCGAAGTAGAAGTTGTCGTCTATCTCCCGCCAGGGGGTCTGCACCTTCTGGCGGCGCTCGCCCTGGCTGTAGCTGTCGCCGGCGGTCTCCACGCTCAGGCGCTCGCCGCTGTCCCGGGGGGCGTTGGCCAGGCGGGTGTCCACCCCGCCCAGCAGGCTGGTGAGCTGGTCCAGCAGCTCGATGAAGTTGTCCGCCCGGGCGTAGAAGTGGCTGCCGCCCTTGCCCAGGCCCTGGCGGTAGGCCAAGAGCGCCTGGACCCCGGAGCTGAACTTGGCCTCGGCGGCCGGGAATATCCACAGGCGGGGGTTGTTGGAGAAATTGGTGAAGGCCTGGTCCGCGTGGCGGTCGATGCTGTCGGTGGTGCGCTGGCGCGAGAGCTTGTCGCGCAGCACCCGGGTGGCGTAGCGCACCACCTCCAGCTCGCCCAACTGGAAGTTCTGGGGGTTGTCCAGGAAGATGCTAGGATAGATCACGTCGTTGGGCAGCCAGGCCACCAGCATGCGCCGGCTCAGGGTGATCAGGGTGTCGGCGAAGACCGCGCCGGCCGGGGGCGGGGCGGACGGCTGGCCGTCCTTGGCCTGCGGGGCGGGCCGGGGGTCAAAGAAGGGCGGGAAGGCCCGCTGGTACTCGTACCACATCACCAAGGGCGCGCTGAGGAAGTACAACAGCACCAACAGCAGCAGGCTCCGCCACAGGCGGCCGCCCGGCCCCAGGCCCTGGGCCAGGGGATTGTACCAGGCGCGTCTATGCTCGGAGCTTCGCTGGGGCTGATCTTCAGGCATGTACCTCGAATTCCCCGTTTGGGAGGTGGCGTGCCTTCAATTCTGGCGGGGGATCGGGCTTTGTCAAGGCTGGCCGCCTTTTAGACGGGCGATCAGCTCCGTGGTGGACAGCCCCGGCACCAGGGGCAGGGAGTGCACGCGGCCGCCGCGGGCCTGCACGAATTCGGCGCCCACGATCTTCTCCGGCGGCCAGTCGCCGCCCTTGACCAGCACGTCCGGGGCGATGGCCTGGATGAGCCGGGCCGGCTCGGCCTCGCTGAAGATCACCACCGCGTCCACCGCGGCCAGGCCGGCCACCACCTGCGCCCGCTGGTCCTGGGGCACCATTGGCCGGCCCGGCCCCTTGTTCAGGGCGCGCACCGAATCGTCGCTGTTGAGCCCCAGCACCAGGAAGTCGCCCAGGGCCCGGGCCCGGTTGAGCAGGTCCACGTGCCCGGCGTGCAACAGATCAAAGCAGCCGTTGGTGAACACCACCTTGCCGCCGCCGGCCTGCACGGCCCGGGCCCGCTCCGCGGCCTGGGCCGCGTCCATGATCTTTCCGCGGGTGTCGTGCTCAGGCATGGCTCCCTCCCCCCTGGCCGGCCCGCACCAGGGTCAGCACGTTGACCCGGGCCGCGCCGGCGTCCTTTAGCACCCGGGCGCACTCTGCCGCCGTGGCCCCGGTGGTGAACACGTCGTCTATGAGCAGCACCGCGGCCCCGGCCAGGCGCCCGGCCCAGTTCCGCCCCAGGCCGAAGGCTCCGGCCACGTTGGTCCGGCGCGCGGCCGGGTCCAGGCCCACCTGGGGCCGGGTATGGCGCAGCCGCCGCAGCAGGTCCGGCGCCAGGCGGGGCCCGCCCTCCCGGGCCAGGCCCCGGGCCAGCACCGCGGCTTGGTTGAAGCCCCGCAGCATGAGCCGCCGGGGGTGCAGGGGCACCGGCGCGATCAGCTCCACCGCGGCCCAGCCGTCCTGGGGCGCGCCGGCCAGCAGCCGGGCCAGGGCCGGCCCCA
>QZKP01000036.1 GCA_003605055.1 Desulfarculus sp. | reverse complement strand
CCCTCACCGCCCCTTCGCCTGCCGATAGATCATCCATGCATCGGCGGGATGGAGCGCCCGGAGCTTGGCCGCCAACGGTAATCATGGGTGCCTCCGCCCCAAGAGCGCCCAGGACCTGGTGGCCACTCTGGTGCGCTCGATCTTCACCCAGCGTGATGCCAAGGAGGTATGGACCCAGCATGGCCGGGTGGTGGAGCAACTGGAGAAGCGTTTCAGCGAGGCGGCCAAGATGCTGGCCGAGGCGGCCGAGGACATCTTGGCCTTCACCGCCTTCCCCAAGGCCGTTTGGCGGCAGGTGTGGTCCAACAACCCTCAGGAGCGGCTCAACCGCGAGATCAGGCGCCGCACCGAGGTGGTGGGCATCTTTCCCAACCGCTCTGCCATCATCAGGCTAGTGGGCGCGGTGCTGGCCGAACAGAACGACGAGTGGGCCGTGGCCCGCAGGTACATGTCGGCCGAAGCCCTGGAGCAGGCCCGGGTAGACCAACAAGAGCATCAAGAGGAGATAGAGGCGATCAAGCAGTTCGCAGCTTGATCTCATCCAGGATGCCGCGATCCTCATACACCACCTTGACGGACTTGGCCGGAACACTTCCCCAAGATGCCGGTGCATCTGATCGTAAAGGGCCTTCCTCCGATACTTCGGTATCCACACGAGGCGGTATTTGCATTCCCAGACGCTGTGGCTTAAACTCTGGCTGTCTTCCATCAGAGCCTCCTCGGTCCCGAACTTCGAGCGGTTCGGTCGGGGAGGCTCCCCCTTATTCCTGGAACTGTCAAACTCTGTCAGTCCCCCGGCAGAGCCAGGGGTTTACCCGTGATTATTAGTGTTATATTTGTATTATCATTAAGTTATGCTGAGGCTACCCTAACACGAAAACGCCAAAAACCACAGGCCGTTCTGCGCCAGATCTTATAGGTTTAAAATAGTTGGGGCTTCCAGGGCGGGAAACGGTTAGTGACCCATTGGCGAACATGCCCGCTTCGTCCAAAATAGGCTAGTGATATTATTTGATATTTCTGGCGGAGATATGGTATATTAATACGCTGAAATTTTTAGCAAAGAGACCCCCCTGGCAATGAGTAAACAGGTTAGGGACATGGACGTCGGCATCTTTACGGCCTCTACCTATCATTTGCCCAAGTTTGCCAAAAGGGACTATTGGACCAAAACGCTCGGTGAAATATGGGGGGATATCCAGATAGAGCCCACCAACATTGACTGCTTTGAAGGCCGTATTCGCAGCGTAAAAGCAAATCAATTATTATTTAATGAAATAAGCTTCCGTGGGCACAACATTCATCGGACAACCCGGAACATCGCAAATATGAATAATGATTTCTATGTGTTGGCATTTCCCTTCGGCGATCCTTGGCAGATGAACTTAAGGGACGAAACCTTTACCCTGAAGCGGGGCAATGCCTATTTGCTTTGTAATTCCATCCCCTACAAATCAAAAGATAAAAATGGATATGACACCTTTAATGTCATAATCCCGACGCAACTTCTGCGAGACCTTATCCCCACCTTGGAGACTCGCTACATTTTACCCTTGGATCAGAACAATAAGAAAGCCAGCATACTGCAAAGTTTCGTGCGCAGCCTGTATGGGTGCTTGCCGTTTCGTAGAGAAGACGAAGCCAGTTTCATGGAAAACAACCTGCTCAATCTGCTGGCCTTTGTACTTAAAGATAACTCAAAAGGCATTGACGCTAATGATACCAGCGTTAAGTTGGCCCATAGAGGACGCATCCTTGACTACATCTCCCGTAACCTTTCGCAAGAGTTAATGAGCCCTGAAACCATTGCCGAACAGCAGGGCATATCGGTCAGCTATTTGCATCGAGTGTTTAAACCCTATGGCAAAACGGTGGTGGAGGTGATACGCGAAAAGCGCCTGCAAGCGGCCAAGCGCTTGCTCACCCAACCCGACTTGGCTGGCTTATCAGTCACGGAAATCGCCTACAGGGTGGGCTTTAAGCATCCCTCGGATTTCAGCCGGGCCTATAAAAGCCTTTACGGCCAATCACCCAGGGACGCCCGCGAGTGCCCGGGGGAGCACTGAACCACCGCAATCCGCCCATTTACGCCGCCGACCCAGCCCGCAGTCCATTCTCAGTTAAAAGATTGGTCACCTACAGTCAAGACATGCTTGACGCTTAATGCTATCCAAATACAACGCTTGAATACTGGATCGCAGACTACAACTCTGTACATCTCTTGGCGGTCCCGCATTTGGATAACCGCATAAGTTCTTAAATGCGATTCTAGTTTTCTCGCCATGATTCGTGGCGACGTGCCATCGCCCGCCTGTTCCATCCGAAGGCCGGCCGCATGGACCCCGATGTATGAGCGGGGTCACTGCGGGCAGGTGAAGGGTAAGAGGAAAAGCGGGTGAGCCATTGGGCGGCTGGTGATGCCCAATGCATGCCTTGCACGAAGTAGCCTGACTAACCAACATGGTCGAGGGAGCAATGGCGGAAGCAACCTGGCGCGATTATGTGAGAAACAAAGGCAAGAAACCCAGCCCGTTAACCGGCCTCAGGGTTTTGGAGGTTTGTACCATCGTCTTTGGGCCATCCGGGCCTAGCTGGCTGGCCGAGATGGGTGCCGAGGCCATCAAGGTGGAGATTCCGCCTTTGGGCGACCTGGAGCGCGACCTGAGCTGCTCTGGCTTCCGTTTCAAGGAGCAGAGCCCACTGTTTTTGCATGACAACATCAACAAATATTACCTGGGCCTGGATCTGCACAAACCCGAGGGCCAGGAGATTTTTTGCCAGCTTGCCGCCAAGGCGGACATCATCGAGAACAACCTGCGGCCCGGCGTGATGGAGCGCTTCAACGTCGACTACCACAAGATCGCAAAGATCAACCCGGGCATAATTTACTTGGAGAAAAATGGTTTTGGCCAGTGGGGGCCCTACGCCGAGGAAAACCGCCCCTCCAACGATGGGGCCTCACAGGCCTTTTCCGGCCTCGCTTGGTTGAGCACCTTTCCTGGCCAGACCCCGGTCAAGCAGATGATTTACCTCTCGGACATGTACGGCGCCCTCTTGGCCGAAGTGGCGGTGTTAAGCGCCTTGCATCACCGCGACCGCACCGGCAAGGGCCAGTACATCGAAATTTCCCAGACCGAAAGCATAATGCGAACCATGTCCTGGATCTGGCCCTACCTGGACATCACCAGGCAAAATCCGGCCCCGGCGGGTAACCGCGACGTATCCGTCTGCCCGGCCGATACCTTTTGCTGCGCCGACGGCTCCATGGTGAGCTTGGCCGCAGCCGCGCCGGTCGAGTTTGCCGGACTCTGCGAGGCCATGGGCCACCCCGAACTGGCCCGAGATGAACGCTTCGCCGACCACCTCACCAGGCTCAAGGAGGAAAACGCTCCCATCCTGCTGGGTATCATCGCCGAATGGGTTGCCCAGCGCCCCGCCCAGGAGATCGAGAACCTTGCCCGGGAGCACGGCTTCGCGGCCAGCCGGGTGCGCGACGCCAGCCAAGTGATGGCCGACCAGCACATCCGCCAACGGGGCTTCATGACCCAAGTGGATGACGCCATGTATGGCCAGTACCGGGACCACGAGTTCCCGGTGATGATGAGCGCCACGCCCCCCCAGAAAAAGTGGGCCGCTCGACCGGTGGGCTTTGACAACGAATACGTCATGAAAAAACTCCTGAACACAAGCGACAAGGAACTCAAGGCGCTTTATGGGATCGGAGCCCTGGGCAAATGGGCCGACCGGCCCGGGAGGCGGCCGCCGCCGGACTGGGACGGAAACAGCGATCTCATCCTGTCCCGGGACCAAGCATCGCCGCAGGCGGCGCGGGGAGAAAAGTAATATGAGCGCTAAAAGACCGAAATGGGCCGAGTGGGCCGACTGGGTGCGGGAAAATGACGACCCCCGGATGGCCGGGCCCAAACCTGAAGCGCTGGACGACCTGGTGGTTTTGGATCTGAGCAGCCAGAGTTACGCCGGGGCCTATTGCTCCTCCATGCTGGCCGAGTTCGGGGCCGAGGTGATAAGGGTGGAGCCTCCCCAGGGCGACTTCCTGCGCACCTGCACCCCGTACGGCCTACTGCACCAGGGTGAGGGGCTCAATTACCTCACTGAGGGACGCAACAAATACCACGTCACCTTGGACTTGAACCTGGAGGAGGGACGGGATATCCTGCGAGGCTTGGCCGCCCAAGCCGACGTGTTGCTGGAGACCTTCCCTCTTGGGACCATGGACACCTGGGGCTTGGGTTACGAGGAGCTGAAAAAGACCAACCCTGGTTTGATCTTCGCCTCCATCACCGCCCACGGTCAGTTTGGCCCCGAGGCCAACGACCCCATGCCAGACTACGACAACGTTGCCCAGGCCAAATCGGGCATCCAGTATGCCACCGGGGCCATGCTGCCCCCAGAAGAAGACGTGGCCACTTGCCCCTGGGCGGTTTCCACTAAGGCCGGCCCCTGGATCGCCTGGTGCAGCGCGGGCACCTTCATGGCCACCGGCATCTTGGCCGCCCTGCACTGGCGTTGCCGCACCGGCCAGGGCCAGGCCCTGGACGTGGCCACCACCGAGGCTTACATGCGACTGGACAACTATACCCATATCTGGTTCCAAGGCGGCGGACACGTCACCGAACGGGTGGGCGGCCTGGACAATGCCCTGTGGCTTTACTGCTTTGCCCCAACCAGCGACGGTGGAGTGTTTCTGGGCGGGTTGCGCCTGGAGATGTGGCAGGCCTTCTGCGACATGATGGGCAAGTGGGATGAGTGGGAAGTCGGCGAGTGGGACTCCCTGTCGCCCTTCTTGAACCAGGAGGCCCAGCTCAAGTATTTCCCCGAGGTCGCCAAGTTCACCAGGCAACACACCAGCGAGGAGCTGGTGCGCATGGCGGTGGACTACAGCCAAAGCGGCCGCCTAGCCCCCATAACCACGGTCATCGCCCCCATTCTTTCTCCCAAAGAAGCCATGGAAGACACCAACTGGAACGAGCGGGGCGTCTTCGCGCCTACCCAGGACCCGATTTATGGCCGGGTGGTGGCGGTCCAGGCCCAGCACAAAATGACCGAGACCCCCATTCGAACCAAGTGGGTCTGCCGCCCGGTGGGTTATGACAACGCTTTTGTTTACCGAAAGTATCTAGGTTACGGACCCGCCCACTTGAGCCAGCTGCGGGAGCAAGGTGTGTTGTGAACGGAACCTGCTGATTAGCAATGCCTGAATTTGCGCCGGTGAATAGCAATCTCTGGGGTGAGCCGGCGTCACAGAAATGGCCAAGAAACTCGTTAATGTGCTGAATGAGGATAACATCGGCAATGGACTCAAAGGAGGAAAAACCATGAAGTTGAAAAAGACCCTGGCTGTAAGCGCCCTGACGCTCATGCTGCTCTTGGCTTGGGCTTGGGGAGCGATGGCGGCCACCCACAAACTGACCCTGGCCTATCTACCGGTCAAGGGCACCTTGTATGTGGAAGTGACCGAGATGTTCGCCCAGAGAGTCAAGGAGGCCACGGGCGGCCAAGTGGAAATCGTTCTCAACGATTCCCTGGTCAAGGGAACCCAGTTGGCCCAGTCAGTGCGCGACGACCGGGTGCAACTGGCCACCATCCTGGCTGGCTATTATTCTGCCACCAACCCCCAGTTCGGCCTGTCCCAACTCCCCGGCCTTATGGACGACCTTAAAGAGTTCAAGGCCGTATTCTACGGTTTTTGGCGTGAAGATCTAAATCGCATCCTGAACGATAAATATCATTGCAAGGTCCTGACTTGGGGGCTGTTCGCTCCTCAAAACCTCATTTCCATCAAGCCCATAAGCACCGTGGCTAACTTCAAGGGCAAAAAAATCCGGGTTCACAACATCGAAACCGCGACCCTGGTGTCCGCCCTGGGGGCCAAGCCCACTCCCATGCCCGCCTCCGAAGTGCTGCCTGCCTTGCAGCGTGGCATCATCGACGGCGTGTTCACCTCTTCGGCCTGGGCCTACGGCCAGGCTTTCTACACCGTAGCCAAGTACGTGACCCTATGGCCCATCTCCACCATCCTCCCGTTCCCCATTGTTATCAACAACGACGAATGGAAAAAGCTGCCCAAGGATCTGCAGGACAAGGTAGCGGCTGCCGGCAAAAAGCTGGAGCAGATGGCCTTTGAAGACTACACCAGCAAGATGGAATCCCTGCCCAAGAAATGGGCCTCCAAGGGCGCCCAGTATTACGTGGCCCCCCAGGACCAAGTCAAGCTCATGTTTCAGCCCAAAAACATTGCCATGGTGTACAAGTCTTTCTTTGAGCGCGCCCAAAAGGCTGGTTTTGACGGCAAGGCCTACGTGAAACAGGCTGAAAAGATCTTAGGCAAGGACCTTAAGTACTAAACCCTTAGGCAATCCACCCTGTCCTGGGCCGCCCGTCCAGCCTCTGGGCCACGGGCGGCCCAGGGCCTCTCACGGAGATAAGTACCGGCCATGACCGAAAACGCCGCTCCAGCAGTATCGCCCACCGCCGCTGTCATTCCCGCCGCGAGCAGCCACCTCACCCGGGCCCTGGATTGGGTGTCGGGCGCGGTGGGGGCCTTCTGCGGTCTGGCTACCCTGGGTATGGTCTTAATCATCGCCTACGAGGTGGTTTGCCGTTATTTGTTCAACAACCCCACCTCCTGGGTGACCGAATACTCCCTTTACATCTTCGTGGGCACCAGCTTTTTAGGCACGGCCTACGCTCATTTGGAGGACAGCCACATCCGGGTCGAAATATTGCTCAACAATCTCTCGGGCCCCATGCGCCACAAGTTCTGGCAGGTTTCGGCCTGGGTGGGCCTTATGTTCGTGGTGGTGGCCAGTTGGCAGATGATCTTGTTCGTGGGTTCGGAATACGAAGGCGGGGCCAGGGCCTGGGGCCTGTTGGCCACTCCTTTGTGGATCCCCGAGACTCCGGTGGCGGTGGGTCTGACCCTGTTCGCCCTGGCGGTTCTCAGCGAGGCCCGCAAACTCAGCCCCGGAATTGACTCCCGCCGTGAGTTGGCGGGACTGGCCATCCTGGCGGCCATGGTTACCGCCTTGCTCATCATGGGCCTGAAGCCTCCCTCGGTGGCCGGCACCTCCCTGGATTGGGGCACCGTGTCGGTGGTGGTGGCGGTGCTGGTCGTGGCCTGGCTGTGGAATGGATTTTACATAGCCACCGGGGTGGCCGCGCTGGCCGTGGGCGGCGGCCTGCTCTTCGCCTGGGCGGCTGGCTTTTCCACCCTGGCCCAGGGTGCGGTGATGGCCTTTTACCTTTTGGTGCTCATGGCGGCGGGGGTGCGCATCGCCTTCTCCCTGGGCATGATCGGGGCGTTGGGAGTCTTGTTTTTGCTGCCAACTCCCCAGCTTCAAGTAATTGCCGAGCGAGCCTGGACCAACGTGAACTCATTTGCCTTCACCGCAGTGCCCATGTTCATTCTCATGGGGGCCTTTTTGCTGCGTAGCGGGGTGACCAGCGATCTCTTCGGGGTTATGCTCAAGTGGCTGGGCCGCTTCCCCGGGGGCCTCGCCCATGCCACGGTGGGCGCATGTGGAATCTTCGCGGCGGTGTCGGGCTCCAGCTTGGCCACCGCCGCCACCATGGGCATGACCGCCTGTCCCGAAATGACCCAGCGGGGCTACAGCCCCCGCCTTACCTATGGGGTGGTGGCTGCTGGCGGCACCCTGGGCATCCTCATCCCCCCCAGCATTGCCATGATCATCTACGGCTCCCTGGTGGGCGAACCCATCAGCGCCCTTTTCATCGCGGGCATCCTGCCCGGGGTGTTCTTGATGGTGTCCTTCATGTTGGTGGTCTTCGGCTGGTCTTACATCTGGCCCTCGGCGGCACCCCGCGGCGCGCACTACACCTGGGGTCAGAAGCTCCGCTCACTTACCGGGGTGTTGCCGTTCCTTATCCTTATCGTGGGAGTTCTGGGCTCGCTGTACCTGGGCGTGGCCACGCCTACCGAAGCGGGTGCCTTGGGGGCGCTCATTGCTGCCGGGCTGTGCCTCTATAAAAAGAAGATGACCTTGAAAGTGTTGATGGACTCGGTGAAGGAGACTGCCCAGGTCACCTCGTTTTTGATCTTCATCGTGGCCGCCGCTTCGGTGATGGGCTACGCCTTTGACTACATCCGATTGCCCAAGGTGCTGGTGGAGGTGATGCAAGGAGCAGACCTTACACCAGGATTGGTCATTACCGCGTTGGTGATCATCTACATGATTCTGGGCATGTTCATTGACCCGGTGTCCATGATGCTCATGACCTTGTCGGTGTCCTTCCCCATCGTCACCGCCTTGGGTTTCCATCCCATCTGGTTTGGGGTGGTGCTGGTGATGATGATCGAAATCGGCCTAATCACTCCGCCGGTGGGAGTGATTCTTTTTATCTTGAAAGGAATGAGCGGGAACATCCCTCTGAAGGAAATCGTCTACGGAGTGCTGCCCTTCGTGGGGGTGTTTTTGGTCAACATCGTCTTGTTCTATTTTTTCCCCAGCTTGGTTATGTGGCTGCCCAGCCAGATGGCCGGAGCGCAATAAGTCCCGGCCGCCCAATATAAGGAGCAACAGCAGTGCCCGAAGCAAACGTCAGCGAAACCACCTTGTATTACGAATTTCACGGTCAGGGCCGCCCCTTGGTGATGATCCGAGGCTTGGGCAGCAACGCCGACCACTGGTACAGCCAGGTGCCGGCCCTGGCCGGCCGCTACCAAGTCGTCACATTTGACAACCGGGGCATGGCTCGCTCCAGCGATCCCGGTGGCCCCTTCACTGTGCGCCAGATGGCCAGCGACACCTTGGGGTTGCTTGACGCCCTGGGCCTGGAGCGGCCCTTGGTTTTCGGCCTATCCATGGGAGGCATGATCGCCCAGGAGTTGGCCATCAACCACCCGGAACGGATCTCGGGCCTGGTGTTGGCCTGCACCCACCCCGGCGGGGCCAATCAGGTGCGTCCCTCGGCCGAGGTGGAGGCCCTGTTCAGGGACATGGTCTACCTGGCCACCCCCGAGGCCAAGCGGGCCGCCGCCCCCACTCTGTTCGATCCCAAAACCCTTGAGCAGCGCCCCCAGGTGGCGGAGGAATACGCCGAGGTGAGTCTGCGTCATCCCGCCGGGGCTGACATACTCACCAGACAGTGGAACGCGGTGCTGGGTCACGACGCCTACGACCGCCTGCCCCGGATACAAGCCCCCACCCTGGTGCTCACCGGCGACGCAGACGTGCTCATCCCCCCAGGCAACTCCAAGATATTGGCCCAGCGCATTCCCGGCGCCAAGTTGGCGGTGATTCCCGGCGGCGGCCACCAAATCCTCGTGGAGCAGCCCGAGGCCTGCAATAAGGCGGTGCTTGCTTTTTTGGGGGGACTGGAGGTGAACTTCACCCATTTCCGGCACCGGCCAGAAGTATAGATTTCCAGCTCTGGCAGGTTGCTTCGATAAACTCCTCCGGGGTCTTGTGGTCCAGGGGGCTGTAGAGACCGAGACGCCAGAGAGGGCCTTCAGCGGGTTCTGCGCAACCAAAGCAAAGTTAGGTCGTCGGATTGCTCGGTGTCGCCGGTGAAGCGCCTCAGGGACGCCAGCAGGGAGGCGAGCATCTCCGGGGCGCTGGCCATTTCCGCCTCGTCCAGCCACTCTCTGGTTCGCGCCAGGCCGAACATCTCGTTTTTGGCGTTGGCGCCCTCGTTGAGGCCGTCGGTGTACAAGAGCAGGCTGTCGCCGGTCTCCAGATTCACCCGGCCCACCTCCAGGCCCAGCCGTTCGCGCACGCCCAGGGCCATGCCCCGTGGGCGGGGCAACTGGCTCACCTGGCCCGCGGCCCGGCGCAGCAGGGGCGCCGGGTGGCCGGCGCTGGCATAGGTAAGCGCGCCGTTGGCCGGCTCGTAAACCCCATAGACCACGGTCACGAACATGCACAGATCATTGTCCGGCAGCAGTTGGCGGTTGGCCTCCGCCAGCACCTCGGCCGGGTCCAGGTGGTGGCTGGCGGCGTTTCTGATCAGGGTGCGGGCCACGGTCATGAACAGGGCGGCGGGGATGCCCTTGCCGGACACGTCGCCGATCAGCAGACCCAGGCGGCCGGGGGCCGGCAGGAAGTAGTCGTAGAAGTCGCCGCCCACCTGCCGGGCCGGGATGGTGCGCCCCAGCAGGTCGAACTCCCCGTGCTCCGGAAAGGCGGGATAGGCGCGGGGCAGGATGGATTGCTGTATCTGGCGGGCCAGCTCCAGCTCGCCCTCCATGCGCTCCTTGGCTGCGGTGGTCTTGGTCAGCTCAGCGACGTAGTGCCTGAGGCGCCCGACCATCTGGTTGAAGTTCGCCGCCAGATCTCCTACCTCATCCCCGGGCGGGATGCCCTCGACCTGACTGGAGAGGTCCCCGCCGGCCAGGCGCTCCACGCTCGCGGTCAGGCGCTTCAGGGGCCGGGTCAGGCCGATCACCAGCAAGAGCACCACCAACACCAGGGCCGCCAGCCCCACCCCGGCGTAAAGGACCTGCCGCCGGGTCAACTGAACCACCGGGGCCATAATTTCGCTTTCAGGCGCCACGGCGCCGAAGCTCCAGCCGGTGCCCTCCACCGGCGCGAAGGCCAGCCACACCGGCCTGTTGCCGCGCCAGGCGCTCAGGCGCAGCACGCCGGCCTCGCCGCCGGTCATGCGCTGGCCCAGCAACCGCAGCTCCGGCCGCGCCGTCTTTTGGGCCAGGGAGAAGATGGACTCCTTCAGCAGCCAGTCCGGTTGAGGGGCCGCCAGGAAGGTGCCTTTCTTGCTCAACAGAAACGCCCAGCCCTCCCGGCCGATGGTCAGCGCGGCCACGTCCTTTTGCAGGCTGTCCAGGACCAAGTCCGCGGTGGCCACCCCCTGCACCCGGCCCGCCTTGAAAAAGGGGACCGACACCGTGGTCATCACCGCGTCGGCGCCGCCCTCGTCGAAGTAGGGCTCGCTCCATACGGCGCGTTTCAAGGTGGTGGGCGCCAGGTACCATTCGGCCTGGGGATAGTTGTATTGCAGGCTGTCCAGGTTCTTGGCCTTCAATCCGCCGGCGGAACGGTAGACATAGGGCGAAAAGCGCTGGCGGTCGGGCTGGAAGGCATAGGGCGCATAGGCGGCGGCCATGCCGTAAACCACCGGCGGCGGCGCGGCCAGGTGGCTCCTGAGCAGCCGCAGCAGCTCGGACTCATCGGCGGGCGGCGCCGCCTCCAGGGTGGCGGCCAGGTCCGTGGGCTTCTGGGCCACCTGGCTTACACGGCGCGAAAGCTGGGCGGCGCGCAGCCTGACCAGGCTGGAAAGACGCTCTTGGCTGGCGGCCAGAGCGCTTTCGCGGGCCTGGTAGTAGTTGGCCCAGGTCATGGCGCCGGTCACCGCGCCCACCCCGGCCAGCACGAAGACGATGAAACGGGCGCGCAGCCCCAGGCGCCTGGGTTTCATGGCCGTTGCCTCTTGCCTTTTTCCTTGCGCAGGGTCAAGACGTTGCGCCCTCCTTGGCGGCAATAAACTGCCAGGTCCACGCTGCGCTTGATCAGCCGCAACCCCAGGCCGCCGATCCGGCGCCCGGCCAGGCCGGCGGCGGGCTCCGGTTCCGCGTGGGCCAAGGGGTTAAAGGGCAGGCCCTGATCGCTGAACACCAGTTCCAGCAGGCCCGGGGCGGGCAGGCGGCAGGTCAGGCGCAGCTCGCCCTTGCTTTGGGGGTAGGCGTGGCTGATGATGTTGACCGCCGCTTCCTCGGCGGCCAGGAGCACCTCGCGTGCCTCCCGCTCCCCCAGGCCAGCCCGGTCGGCCGCGGCTTGCACCAGCTCCATGACCGCAGGCAGGCTGCCCAGCTGCGCCGGAAGGCTCAGCCGCCCCAGCGCCTTTTGGCCCCGGCCGGGGCCCTGGGCCCGTGCGCCTCCCTTGGCCATGCTTCCGGGTCCCGCCCTCAGGCCAAGCTGGCCAGGCCGGCCGCGCGGTCCTGGCAAATGTTGAATATGGCCTCGAAGCCCGCCACCTGGAAGACCTCGCTGATCATCTCCTCCAGGCCGCAGAGGACCAGCTTGCCCGCGCGGGCGTCCACCTGCTTGGCCAGCATCAGCAGGCTGCGCAGCCCGGCGCTGCTAATGTAGTTCAGGCCGCTCAGGTCCAACAGAAACAGCCTTTCGCTGGCTTGCAGCAAACGGTTCACCTCGGCGTCAAAGGCGGGCGCGGCCATGGTGTCCAAGCGCCCCTGTAGAGCCAGCACCATGACCTGGCCGCACTTTTCACAGCGGGCATCCATCCTACCTTGGCCTCCCTTGCGCGCCTTCGCTCTTGAATCCACCCCTTAAGCCCGATGGGGCTTGCCCTTAATCCATTATGCCCTCAGCCGCCACCGTACTGCGCCAACCGCAAGAGCAGATTGCCGGCTACTTCCCGGCGGTAGGCGGCCGTGGCCCGCAGGTCGTCGATGGGCGCGGCCTCGTCGGCTACGATGTCCGCGGCGGCGCGCAGCTCGGGCAGCCGCAGGCGGCCGCCCAGCAGGGCCTGCTCGGCCCGCGGCGAGCGCACCACCGTGGGCCCCAGGCTGCCCCAGGCCAGCCGCGCCCCGCGCACCACGCCCTGCGGCGTCAGGTCGATCAGGGCGGCCAGGCTGACTACGGCGATGGCCAGGGCCTTGCGCAGGCCTACCTTCTCGAAGTGCTGCCGCACGGAATCCGACGGCGGAGCGACCCACACGCCGCCCACGATTTCCCTGGGGCCCAGGGTCACCTGCCCCGGCCCCCGGATGAAGTCCGTGAGCGACAACCGGCGCACGCCCGCTGGCGAGCAGAGCTCGACCTCGGCCCCCAGCACATACAGGGGGGGCAGGGTGTCGCCGGCCGGCGAGGCGGTGGCCAGGTTGCCGCCCAGGGTGCCCATGTGGCGGATGGGCGGCGAGCCCAGCACGGCCAGGGCCTGGGCCAGCACCGGCAGGCGGCCTCGCAGCAAGGGGTGCTCCAGAAGCTCCTGATGGGTGCACAGGGCCCCCAGAAACAGCTCTGGGCCGCGTTCTTCTATGCACTGGAGTTCCTTCAACCGTTCCAGGCAGATCAGGGCTGGGGCTTGGGCCAGGCCCTTGCGCAGGCGCACCAGGAGGTCCGTGCCGCCGGCATAGGGCATTGCGGTGGGATGCTGCTCCCAGAGCGCCCAGAGCTCCTCCAGGCCGCTGGGCAGGAGCACCGCGGTCAAGGCTCCTCCTCCGGCTGCGGCGGCTGGGCGGCCTGCTCCACGGCGTCCACGATCTTTTGGTAGCCGGTGCAGCGGCAGAGGTTGCCGCTGAGGCCGTCGCGAATCTCCTCCCGCCTCGGCTGGGGGTCGCGGCCCAACAGGTCCACGGCCGCCAGCACCATGCCCGGCGTGCAGAAACCGCACTGCACCGCGCCTTGCTGCACGAATGCCTCCTGCACCGGATGCAGTCGCCCGCGGGCGGCCAGGCCCTCGATGGTGGTGATGCTGCTCCCTGTGAGTTGGGCCGCCAGCATCAGGCAGGAGAGCCGGCTGACCCCGTCCACCAGGATGGTGCAGGCCCCGCACTCGCCCTGGCCGCAGCCCTCCTTGACGCCGGTCAGACCCAGGTCCTCGCGCAGCAAGTCCACCACCCGCCGGTCGGAGGGCGTCTCCAGTTCAACCGGCCGCCCGTTGAGCGTGAAGCGCAGCTTCACGGCCGGCCTCCCGCGGCCCAAGGGCGGCCCAAGACGGCCAGCACCCGCTCCGGCGTCAGGGGGAAACGCTGGGCGCGCAGGCCGCAGGCGTCGGCCACCGCGTTGGAGATGGCCGGCAGAGGGCCGTCCATCCCCACCTCGCCCACCCCCTTGAGTCCGAAGGGCCCGCTGGGTTCATGGGCCTGCACCCAGAGGCTGTCCATATCCGGCGCGTCCAGGGAGGTGGGCAGCAGATAAGTGGATAGGTCCGGGGTCTGCACCCGGCCGCCGGCCACCGCGAAGTCCTCGCACAGGGCGTAGCCCAGGCCCTGGGCCATGGCCCCCTGCATCTGCTGCTCGGCGAGCTGCTGGTTGAGCAGGCGGCCGCAGTCGCAGACCGAGACGAAGCCCTTTAGCTCCACCTGGCCGGTGAGCTCATCCAACTCCACCGCCGCCAACTGGGTCGCGAAGGAAAACACCGCGTGGGGCAGGCCGTGCAGGCGCAGGGCCTCGTCGGCCGTGGGGCGCTCCTGGCTGACCGGGGCGCGGTGACGGCCCACCGCCACCCGCTCGGATTCCTGCATGAGCGCCGCCAGGCGCGCCAGGGGCAGCTCGCGGCCGCTGGCCGAATGGCGCACCCTGCCGGGCAGCAGGGCCAGCTCCGTGGCTGAGGCCACGAAGAGCAGGTCGGCGGCGCGCTCCAGCAGCCGCCGCCGGAGCTGGCCGGAGGCGGCGATGAGGGCCTGGCCATAGGTGAAGGTGGTGCGGCTGGCCGAGGCCGAGCCGCTGGGCAGGGTGCGCTCGGTGTCGGGCAGCACCAGCTCCATGTTCTCCAGGCCCTGGTTCAGCACCTGCCCGGCGATCTGCAAGCAGGTGCTGGCGTTGCCCTGGCCCATGTCCGCCACGCCGCTGTAGACCCGGATTTTGCCCTGGGGCGTCAGCTCGATTTTGGCGTTGGCCACATCCGGCACTACCGGCCCATAGCCCAGGCCGTGCATTACCGCCGCCACCCCCACCCCCCGGCGCTTGAAAGGGCCGGCCTGGGCCTTCCAGGCCCCGCGGCCGCGCCACCATTGGTGCCCGGCCAGCTTTTGCAGACATTCCTCCAGGCCGTGGGAGCAGTCCAGGCGCGCGCCGGAGGCCACGCGCTGGCCGCGGCGGGCCAGGTTGCGCCGGCGCAGTTCTATGGGGTCCAGGCCCAGGCGCTGGGCCATCAGGTCCATGGCCTGCTCCAGGGCCGCCGCCGCCTGGGGCACCCCGAAGCCCCGGAAGGGCCCGCTGACCGGGTTGTTGGTGTACACCGCCCGGGCCCGCAGGCGGACGTGCTCTATGCGGTAGGGGCCGCCGGCGTGCTCCAGGCCCAGGGTCATGACCACCCCGCCCAGGTGGTCGTAGGGGCCGGTGTCGTAGCACAGGTCTGCGTCCAGCGCCCGCAGGCGGCCGTCGCTCTCGGCCCCCAGGCGATAATGCAGGCGGGCCGGGTGGCGCTTGACTCCGGCCAGGAAGCTCTCTTCGCGGCTCCACCACATCTTCACCGGCCGGCCCGGGCAGGCCAGGGCGGCCAGGCCCAGCAGGCTCTGCACGGTGACGCCGTCTTTGCCGCCGAAGCCGCCGCCCAGGTAGGGGGCGCTGACCCGCACCTGCTCCAGCTCCAGGCCCAGGGCCTCGGCCACCTCGGTCCGGTCGCGGAAGGGGGTCTGGGTGGAAGCCACGATCTCCAGCGTCCCCTCCGGAGTCAGGATGGCCCAGCCCGCCTCGGTCTCCAGAAAGGCGTGCTCCTGCCGGGGCAGCTCCAGGGCCAGCTCCACCACCTGGGCGCAGTCGGCCAGGGCCGCCTGGCCCCGGCCGCTGACCAGCTCGCCGGCCAGCAGAATATTGCCCGTGGGGTGGTCCTCGTGCACCAGGGGCGCGTCCGGCTCCAGGGCCCGGGTCATGTCCAGCACCGGCTCCAGGGGCTCCAGCTCCAGCTCAATCAGCCCCAGGGCCGCGGCCAGGGTACCTTGGTCGCGGGCCACCACCAGGGCCACCGCGTCGCCGCAATGGCGCACCTTGTCGTCCACCAACACCGGCTGGTCCTTGCGGATCACCCCCTGGCGGTTGCTGCCCCGGACCTGGGCATGGGTGAGCACCGCCTCCACCCCGGGCATGGCCTTGGCCCGCCTGGTGCTAAGCAAGGACAAAGGCTACCCGCCGGCCCAGGGTGCCCCCCCGCCGGCCGAGCCCCTGGCCGCCTTCCGGGTGGAGGGGGCGCCGGCCGAGGCCCTGATCCTGGCCGCCCGCTATCTGCCGGTCCATTACGCGGCGGAGTTTTATCCCGCCGGCCTGGAGCGGCCGGGCAGGCTTATGGACATGGTGGCCAGCGGCGAATACGGGGCCCTGGCCGCGCGCGACGAGGTAGACCGCCTGGGCGGGCTGTTGGTCTACAACCTGGCCGGCGGCCGCACGGCCAGCCTCTACGGGCCCTATCTGTTCAACCAGCCGCCGGGGTCGGACATGGCCGCGCAACTGGTGGAGGCCGCACTGGGCAGCCTGGGCAAGAGCGAGGCCCTGGGGGTGGTCTGCCTGGCCCCGCCGCCGGAGTTGCCCGCGGCCTACTTCGAGCCCCTGGGCTATTTTTACGCGGGCGATCCTACGGGTGAGCGGCGTCGGCAGCCCTGCTATTACCGCCAACTCAACGAAGACCTGGGCGCAGCGGTCTGGGCCCATCCCGCCCTGGTGGATTTCCTGCGCGGCTTTTACCGCGGCCTGGCCTTGGCCCGGCAGATAAACCACACCCACCCGGAGGGCCAGCGCCGGCCGGCCCACTCGGTCCTGGCCACGGAGCTCAACCGGGCCACGGCCAGCGCGGTGCTGCGGCCCATGTGGGATGGCCAGGACGCCTTGCAAAACCTGGCCCAGCACGTCAAGCTGCTGAGCAGCGAGGGCGTGGCCAACCTGCTGTGCGAGATAGACCTGGGCCTGGCCTGGCAGGCCGAGCTGGGAGGGGACCTGCTGGCGGCCGGCTTTGGGCCGCGCCTGGTGCTGCCCCACGGCGGCCGCGGGGACCTGTTGATCCTGCAGCACGGGGCACAGTGAGCGACATGGCCGCGCTCCACCTGGAAAACCTGGTCCCGGACTATGTGAAGGGCTTCGAGTGCTACATCCCCTCCAAGCCCGACCAGGAGCTGATGAAACTCTACGGGGTGGACCATCTCCACCGTCTGAACAACAACGAGAACCCGCTGGGCCCGCCGCCCCAGGCCCGGGAGATCATAAGCCGCTACCCGCCGCCGCGGGCGGCCATCTACCCCAGCGGCGACGCCTATTATCTGCGCCTGCGTCTGGCCGAGCGCTTCGGCCTGCACCCGGATCAGTTCCTGGTGGGCAACGGCGCCAACGAGGTCATCGCCTTCGCCATCAAGGCCTTTTGCCAAGCGGGGGACAACATCGTCACCGCGGACAAGACCTTCGCGGTCTATGAGTGGGTGGCGCAGTTCTCCGGCTTCCAGGCCCGCCTGGCGCCGCTGAAGGACTTCGCCTTCGATGAACAGGCCCTTTGGGAACGCAGAGACCAGCGCAGCAAGATCATCTTCATCTGCAACCCCAACAACCCCACCGGCACCTGGTGGGACCTGGGCCGCCTGCGGGCCTTCCTGGCGGCGGTGGGCGGCCGCCAGATCGTGGTGGTGGACGAGGCCTACTGCGAGTTCGTGGAGCACCCGGCCTTTCCGGACTGCCTGCGCCTGATCGCCGAGCACCCCAACTTGGTGGTGTTCCGCACCTTCTCCAAGATGTACGCCCTGGCGGGGCTGAGGATCGGCTACCTGGCCGGGGCCAAGGAGGTGGTGGAGGTGATCCGCCGCACCTGCGTGGTCTACTCGGTCAACGGGCTGGCCCAGGAGGCGGCCCTGGCCGCCCTGGCCGACGACGCCGGCCACATCGCCCGCACCCGGGAGCTGGTGCGCGGGGAGAAGGCCTATCTGCTCCAGGAACTGGCCGCCCTGGGCCTGCCGGTGCAGAGCGGCGAGGGCTGCTTCCTGATGGTGCGCCTGCCCATGAGCGACACCCTGGCCTACCGCCGGCTCATGGGGCAGGGGGTGATGATCCGCTCCATGACCGGCTTCCGCTTTCCCAACTGGATCCGGGTCAGCATCGGCCAGCATGAAGCCATGGAGGCCTTCGTGCGCGGCCTGCGGGGAATCCTCTAGGCCATGGCCGGGAAGAACCCGGCCCGCCTGGGCCCGCCCGCGGCCGCCCCCCGGGCGCTCTGGAACCGCAACTTCATCATTTACAACCTCATCGCCTTTTTGACCTTCTGCAACGTTTCGGTGTTCTTCGCCTACTTCCGTCATCTCACCCAAGAGGGGCTCTCGGCCCAGGAGGCGGGATTGGTGGTGGGCACCTTTTCGCTCAGCGTGCTGGTGCTCAGGCCCATCCTCAGCCCCTGGCTGACCCCGTTCAACGCCCGGCCGTGGATGGCAGTGGGCGCGGCCGGGGTGCTGGCGGCCCTGCTGCTGTACAACCTGCGCCTGGGCCTGCCCGGCCTTATCGCCCTGCGCCTGGGACACGGCGTCTTTTACGGCCTGCTGGGCACGGCGGCCATGGCCGGCGTCACCGGCGAGGTGCCCCCGGACAAGAGCGGCCGGGCCTTCGGCATCATCGGGGTGATAACCTTGCTGCCCTTCGCGGTTATCCCGCCCCTGGTGGCGCCGCTGGAGGACTGGCTGGGAGGTTTCGCCCCTTTGCTCTCCCTGGCCGGTCTGGTGATGCTTTTCATCTTCCCCTTGCTGCTGGCTCTACGGGTGCCGCGCCTGGACCGGCAGGCCCGCAGGGCCGCGCGGCCGGGCCGGCAAGAGCTGCTGGGCAACCTGCGGGACGCGCGGGCGATGGGACTTTTGATATTCTTTCTGGTCCTGATGACCGCCTTCGCCGCCCTGTTTTTCCTGGTGCAGCCCTTCGCCTTGGCGCGAGGTATGGCCTTAGCCGGCTGGTTCTTCACCGTTTCCACCGGGGCCGAGATCGCCGTGCGGCTCGTGGCCGGGCCCCTGCTGGACCGGTCGCCCAAAGGCCGCCTGCTGGCGGCGGCGGCGCTATGGCTGGCGGCCTGCTTCGCCCTGCTGGCGCTGACCCAGGGCGCCGCGGTCTTCCTGGCCCTGGGCGCGGCATTCGGCCTGGGTTGGGGGGTGGCCATCACCATGTTCTTTGCCCTGCTGTTCGACCTCACTCCACCCCGACTGCGGGCCTTCAACACCAACCTGGCCAACGAGGCTTTTCAGGGCGGGTTCTTGCTGGGGCCCTTGGTCGGCGGCCTGCTGGTGGCGGGCCGGCACTACGAGGTCCTTTTTTGGTCCTGCGCCGGGGCCTGCCTGTTGGCGGGCTTCGCCGCCTTCCTTCTGGGGTCCCGCGGGCCCAGGAAAGGAGCGCTTAGCTCATGAGGCCTGAGGTGCGCACTGAGGAGATTGAACCGGGGCTGGAGTTCGCGGTGGACTTAATGCGGCCGGCGGACGCCCCCGGAGTGGCGGCCCTGTTCCAATCCGTTTACGGCCAGGGCTATCCCATACGGACCTACCTGGAGCCCGCTGCGCTGGTGGAGGCCAACCAGCAAGGGACCATCGTCAGCAGCGTGGCCCGCACCACCCGGGGCGACATTGTGGGGCACAATGCCATCTTCAACTCAGCCCCCAGTCCCAAGGTCTACGAATCTGGCGCCGGGGTCGTTTTGCCCAGCTACCGCCAGGGAAATATTTTCTCCCGCATGTGCCGGCACGGCATAGAGGTGGCGGCGCCGCGCTTTGGGGTGGAGATGGTTTTCGGAGAGCCGGTTTGCAATCATGTCTACTCCCAAAAAATGACCCGCACCCTGGGCACGGTGAGCCTTACCCTGGAGGTGGACCTAATGCCCGCGGCGGCTTATGCCCGTGAAAAAAGCGCCGAGGGCCGGGTGGCGGCCCTTTTGGATTTCATCATTGTGAGGTCCAAGCCGCATGCGGTTTACCTGCCCGGCTCCTATCAGGAGGCGCTAACCTGGCTTTACGCCGGCCTGGACGAACAGCGCGAGCTGCGACCCGCGCAGGGCGGCCCGCCCGCGGAGCGCGTCAGCCGCCTGGAGGCTCACTTTTTCCCCTTCGCCCAATTGGTCCGTCTGGCCGCCTGGGAGATCGGAGTTGATTTCGCCGCCGCCCTGGAGGCCAAGGAACAGGAGGGCCTGGCCCAGGGCGCGGAGGTGTTTCAGGTCTGGCTGCCCCTGGGCTGCCCCTGGGTCGGCGCCGCGGCGGAGGAGCTGCGGGCACGGGGATACTTCTTCGGAGGCCTTTTGCCCCGCTGGTTCGACGCCGACGGCATGATGATGCAGAAAACAACCCATCGGCCGCATTGGGAGGGGATCAAGCTGGAATTTGAGCGGGCACAAAAAATCCTGGTCCTGGTCAAACGAGACTGGGAGCGCACCGGGCAGGGGCATGGCTCATAGTCACTTCGCCGGCGGAAAGGTTATGTTGAAAACCGCCCCGCCCTCGGCGGGGCAGTCCAGGGAGATGCTTCCCCCATACTCTCGCACGATGCCGTAGCTTATGGAAAGGCCTAACCCGGTCCCCTTTCCCACTGGTTTGGTGGTGAAGAAAGGCTGAAACACCTTTTGCCGAGCGTGTTCCGGAATTCCGGGCCCGTTGTCCTGCACCCGCACGGTCACCAGGCCTTTCTCCAGGCAGGAGCTGACCGAAATTACCCCTTTGCGGCCCTTGGGGTCGCGCTCCATCATATCCGTGAGCGCGTCACGCGCGTTGAGCACCAGGTTCATGAACACCTGCTCCAGCCGGATGGGGTCTCCCCATACTGTTTTGGAGTCCAGCCTCGTAATATCCCAGACCCGGGGTCGGCAAGGGGAGGCGTCTGCACCGCGTAGGAATACATAGAAGCCCGGCAGCCCAACGATAAGTAGGGCTTGATCACGTTGTACACTCGAGCTACCAATCTATCAAAACCAGAGCTTCCTTGCTCCTTGCAAGCCCGTCTCCAAATACACCCAGCTCAGCCGGCAGGTGCTGCACGCATAACAGCCTACACAGCAGGCGGTTGTTATCCCTCCGGGCCTGACTCCGGCCCCGTGCCTTGTCCGGCGCCTGAGGCCACAACCAAGGGCCACGCGCGACAAAATGCCAAAAACATATTAAAATAATAAGAAATAGATTCCAGGCTGCCCCTAAGATAAAGGAGCATCGGTGTCCTCAGCTGCGGCCAAAGTGGTTAAAAGGCGCTTGGCTGGGGGATGGTTGGCCCTTCTGCTGACCCTGCTGGCCGCGGCGGGCTGTGGCTCAGACCCGGCCTATACCACGGTGGACTTCAAGAACACCAAGCCCGTCCCCCGGCCCGACACCTCCGGCGACGGCGCCGTCCTGCGGGTGGCCGTGGGTTCCATGATCTCCCCCCGGGCCACCATGATCTACTATCAGCAGATCCTGGCCTACCTGGGCCAAAAGGTGGGCCGGCCGGTGGATCTGGTGCAGAAAAAGACCTACGCCGAGATAAATCATCTGCTGGACACCGGCGAGATAGACGTGGCCTTCATCTGCTCAGGGCCCTTTGCGGCCGGTGGCCGCAGGCTGGGCCTGCACCTGTTGGCCGCGCCGCAGGTACAGGGCGAGACATTTTACCGCGCCTACTTGATCGTCAACGCTGCCAGCGCGTATCGCTCCCTGGAGGATTTGCAGGGGAGGATCTTCGCCTTCACCGACCCGGACTCCAACACCGGGCGCCTGGTGCCCACGTATTGGCTGGCAGAGAAGAACCGGCGCCCGGAGGAGTTTTTCAGCGAGGTCGTTTACACCCAAGCCCACGACAACTCCATCCTGGCCGTGGCCAAGGGGCTGGTTGACGGGGCTACGGTGGACGGGCTGGTGTGGGATTATTACCAGGCCACGGAGCCGCAGCTTACCTCGCGCACCAGGATCATTCGCAAGTCGCAGGCCTTCGGCATCCCGCCCGTGGTGGCCTCGCGCCACTTATCCCCCGAGTCGCGCCAAGCGGTGCAGGAGGCGCTGCTGTCCATGCACCAAAACCCCCAGGGCCGGGCCATCCTGGCCGAACTGAGGATCGAACGCTTCGTCCAGGCCCGGGATGAGTGGTACCAGCCGGTGCGGCGCATTCTGGCCAAGCAGGCCGGCGGGGGCTGAGATGCTTTTTCCCCGCACCTTGAAATACCGCGTTATTTTGGCGGTGGCGGCCCTGGTGCTGGCCAGCGGACTCACCGTGGCCTGGCTGGTGGCCCATTACTACGACAAGAGCCTGCAGGCCAACATGAACAGCCACCTGCTCACCGCCGCCCAGTCCCTGGCCCTGCAGGCCACGGAAAAGGTCCTGATCAACGACCTAGTGGGCATCCAGCGCATGTTGGAGCACCGTCTGCAGAGCGACCCCAGCATCGGCTATCTGCTGGTGGTGCGCGACGGACGCGTGTTGGGCCACACCTTCAAGGAGGGGGTGCCCCGGGGCCTGCTGGAGGGCATCGCTGGCCGCGGGCCCGGCCCCCAGAGAATCAGCCGCATCGCCGCCACCAGCGGGCAGCGCTACCTGGACGTGGTCTGGCCCATACTCGAGGGGCGGGCCGGCTACCTGCGCATGAGCCTCGACGAGAAGCCCTACCGGGACAAGATGGGCGAGCTGTGGCTGAATATCTCGCTCTTGACCCTGGCCGTGCTGGGGGTCGCTCTGGGCATCTGCCTGCTGTTCGCCCGCCATCTGGTGCGGCCCCTGGAGCGGCTCACCCAGGCCGTGCAGAGCATGAGCCAGGGGGACCGCAGCGTCCGCGTGGACGATAAGGGCGGACCGCGCGAGGTGCAGTCCCTGTCCCGCTCCTTCAACCAGATGGCGGACCAAGTGAGCCACTACACCGGCCAGTTGGAGCGCCGCACCACCGACCTGGAGCGGGCCCAGCAGCAGACCCAGACCTCCTGCCGCATCATGCAGGAGGTGGGGGCCCTGGCCACCCCCGGCCAGATCGGCGGCCTGCTACAGGCTAGGCTTAGCGCCATGCTGGTCTGCCGGGAGATCATGCTGGTGGCCCTGGGCGGCGGCGGGCGCTGCCTCTACGCCTTTGACGGCCGCGGCCTGCACCTGCTGGAGGGACAAGCGGAAACGGGCCGAGTGGCCGGATTGCTGCCCCGGCTGGAAGCCAGGCAGGCCATAAGCCAGCGCCAGATTCCGCCGGCGCTGCTGACGCCGGCCATGGCCCAAGCCCCCAAAATATCCTTGATTCCTCTCAGGGGTGAGGGCGAAACCTTCGGGGCCCTGGTGGTGGCCTGCCGGGCCGATGCGCCCTGCGAACCCTGCGAGCTGGACGTGGCTCAGTTGATAGTCGAGCAGGCCAGCGGGAGTCTGCTGCGCGCCCTTCGCCATGACGAGGAAATGCAGGCCCTGGCCGGCCGGGTGGAAAAGGAGGAGGGCTACCGTGGCCTGGTGGGCAAGGACCCCAGGATGCAGAGCGTGTACAAGCTGATCAAGGACGTGGCCCCCACCGACTCCACGGTGCTCATCCTGGGCGAGAGCGGCACGGGCAAGGAGCTGGTGGCCAAGGCCATCCATGAGAGCAGCCACCGCCGGGGGCACCCTTTCGTGGTCATTGACTGCGCCGCTTATCCGGCCACCCTCTTGGAGAGCGAGCTGTTCGGGCACGAGAAGGGCGCCTTCACCGGGGCCACGCGGCAGAAGGCGGGACGTTTCGAGCAGGCCCAGGGGGGCACGGTTTTCCTGGACGAGGTGGGCGAGATACCCATGTCCGCCCAGATCAAGCTGCTGCGGGTGCTGCAGACCCACCAGTTCGAGCGGCTGGGCGGGGAGAAGACCCTGGATCTGGACGTGCGCATCCTGGCGGCCACCAACAAGGACCTCCTGGCCGAGGTCAAGGCGGGCCGCTTCCGGGAGGACCTCTACTACCGCCTGCATGTCTTTCCCCTGGAACTGCCCCCCCTGCGGGAGCGCCGCAACGACATCCCCCGCCTGGCCCGCCACTTCTTGACCCGCTTCGCCCAAGAGCAGAGCAGGCAGGCGGCGGAGTTCAGCCCGGCGGCCATGCGCCAGTTGCTTGAGTACCACTGGCCCGGCAACGTGCGTGAGCTGGAGAACGTGGTGGAGAGGTCAGTGGTCCTGGCCCGGGGCGCCCTGGTCGAGGTGTCGGACCTGCCCCCGGCTTTGGGCAGCAGCGTGCCTCCTTCCACCAAGCCCATGAACCAGTACGAGAAACAGATTCTGGCCCAGGCCCTGGAGCAAAGCGGCTGGAACAAGAAGGCCGCGGCCCAGAGTCTAGGCATCAGCCGGACCACCCTCTACCGCAAGATGCGCAAATATGGCCTGCAGGAGCCTCTCCGACACTGAGCCTGGCAGTGCCAAATAATGAACGCACAATTTCACATGACCCAAAAGTTTACATAGGTAACTTATTTAATTTTAATATAAAAATAGTGTTAGTTTTATTGTGTAACAAAATTGAACACAATTGGTTGGCAATCGTGGCCGCCGCTGGCCCAAAAGTTGGCGTCGGCCTTTTGGCTCAAATCGGCGCATGCGAAATTAAACTATAAAATTAAGTTAGTTATACTGCGCATTCCAATATAAGCCCAGCACTCCAGTCAATCCATCCCAACAACAACTTTTGGTACGAGTATTGCCTAGTATAAAAATAGGCAATAATGCCTTCATCGGCGGACGGGCCCGAGTCATGGCCAATGTGCTTCTTATATTGGGCGGCGATTCGGACCAAGCGGCCAGGATAGGCGGCTATATCAGTGAACAGGGCTACGCCGCTTGTCATCTGACCGCATGGGATGATCTGTTGGGCCAGGTTCCAGCCGAGGGTGTGCTGCTCATCGACCTGGACACGGTGGCCACCTCTGGGAGGAGCCTGGACGAACTGAAGCGGCGCCACCCACGGCTAGTCGTGCTGACCGCCTCGGACCAGCCCTTTCACCCGCACCTGAGCCAGGCCCTGCAGCGGCACGTGTTCGCTATGCTCGGCAAGCCCATTGACCCCGAGGAGCTGCTCTTTTGGCTGCGCAGCGCCAACCGGGCGGGCAAATCCACCCCCAAGGCAGATAACGACTTCGCCAATTCGTGAACTTATATTAGGAGGCCTTATGTCCGAAGCAAAGCACAAGGAAAACGTGATGAAACGGGCCGGCATGTCGCGGCGGGGCTTCTTGAAGGCCTCCGCGGCCACCTGCGCCGCCGCGGCCCTGAGCCCGCCGCTGCAGCCCAGCTTGCGGGCCCTGGCCGCCGCCACCAAAACCAAAGCCAAGTCAGCCGGCCAGTGGATAGCCAGCACCTGCCAGGGCTGCACCTCCTGGTGCGCCCAGGAGGTGCTGGTAGTGGACGGACGTGCCGTCAAGGTGCGCGGCAACGCCCGCTCCAAGGTCAACGGCCGGGCCGCCTGCCCCCGGGTCCACTTGGCCCTGCAGCAGGTCTACGATCCGGACCGCATCAAGACCCCCATGAAGCGCAGCAACCCCAAAAAGGGACGCGATCAGGATCCGCGCTTCGTGCCCATCACCTGGGACGAGGCCTTGAACATGATCGCCGACCAGATCATGGCCCTGCGCAAGAACAACGAGATCCACAAGTACCTGCTCTTGCGCGGCCGCTATACCTACATGCGCGACATCCTCTACGACAAGATGACCAAGGTCCTGGGCTCGCCCAACAACATCTCCCACAGCGCCATCTGCGCCGAGGCCGAGAAGTTCGGGCCCTACTACACCCAGGGCTACTGGGACTACCGCCAGTACGACGTAAAGAACACGCGCTACGTCCTGCTTTGGGGCGCCGATCCCCTGGCCTCCAACCGGCAGGTCTCCTACTACTGCAGCGTCTGGGGCGACGTCATGGACCGGGCCACCATCGCGGTGGTGGACCCCCGGCTGTCCATCACCGCCACCAAGGCCGACGAGTGGCTGCCGGTGAGCCCGGGCCAGGACGGCGCCATCGCCGCGGCCATGGCGCACGTGATCCTGACCCGCGGGCTGTGGCACAGGGAGTTCGTGGGCGACTTCAAGGACGGGGTCAACCGGTTCAAAACCGGCCAGGAGGTACAGGAGGAGGATTTCCAGGAGAAATTCACCCACGGCCTAGTCAAGTGGTGGAACCTGGAGCTCAAGGACAAGACCCCGGCTTGGGCGGCGCCGCGGGCGGGCGTGCCCGCCGAGCAGATCCAGCGGGTGGCCCTGGAGTTCGGCCAGGCGGCGCCGCACTGCTTGTCCTGGGTGGGCCCGGGCAACTGCATGCAGACCCGAGGCGCCTACACCAGCATGATCTGCCACGCCCTCAACGGCCTGGTGGGCGCGGTGGACAACCTGGGCGGCCCCCTGGGCTCCAACAAGGCCTTCACCATCAAATTCCCGGACGAGAAGCCCTTCCTGGACGAGGTGGCCAAGGCGGGCAAGAAGCACAAAAAGATCGACCACCGCGGCACCCTGGAGTTCCCGGCCCTGAACAAGAAGCCGGGCGGCGGGGTGGTCACCAACTACGCGGCCGACGGCATCCTAAAAAAGGACCCCAACGAGATCAAGATGGCCATCGGCTACATGAACAACTTCTCCTTCTCGGCCCCCCAGCCCGAGCGCTGGGAGCGGGCCCTGGCCTCCATCCCCTTCGTGGTGCACATCACCACCAACGCCTCGGAGTTCTCCTGGTACTCGGACCTGGTGCTGCCCGACACCCACCATCTCTTCGAGAAGTGGGGTTATGTGAAGTCCATCGGCAACGGCTACCGCCACGTGCCCATCATGCAGCCGGTGATCAAGCCCATGTGGCAGGCCAAGATCGACGAGACCGAGATACCCTGGCTCATCGCCGAGAAGCTGGCCCAGCGCGGGTTCGGCAACCTGCTGGACTACTTCAAGACCATCAAGGACCCCGAGACCGGCAAGGCGCCGGGCAACGAGAAAGAGTTCGCCCTCTACTGCCTGAAGCACACCACCCAGGAGCTGTGGGACCCCAAGCAGTACAAGGGCGGGGACAAGTTCTCCGGCTGGGAGGAGTTCCGCAAGGCCGGCGTTTGGAACTCCTCTCCCTACGCCTACCGCAAGTCCTGGGGCCACATGAAGACCAAGACCAAGAAGTTCGAGTTCTACAGCGAAACCCTCAAGGCGGTCCTGACCGAGCACGCCGACAAGCACAAGGTCAGCGTGGACAAGGTGCTGGAGGTTTGCAAATACCAGGCCCGGGGGGAGAGGGCCTTCGTGCCCCACTACGAGGAACCCTACCTGGTGGGCGACGCCAAGCAGTTTCCCTTCGTGCACGTGGACCACAAGAGCCGGCTTAACCGCGAGGGGCGCTCGGCCAACTGCACCTGGTACCACGAGTTCAAGGACGTGGACCCCGGCGACGTGCGCTGGGACGACGTGGCCAAGATCAACCCCGCCGACGCCAAAAAGCTGGGCCTCAAGGACGGAGACCGCATCCGGCTGGTGTCGCCGGTGGGCCGGCTGGAGTGCACGGCCAAGCTCTGGGAGGGCACCCGCCCCGGCACCATCGCCAAGTGCTACGGCCAGGGGCATTGGGTCTACGGGCGCATCGCCTCCAAGGTCTTCGGCAAGGTGCCGCGCGGCGGCAGCAACAACGACCTGATCCCGGCCGAGTACGACCGCTTCAGCGGCAGCTCGGCGCGCAACGGACTCACCCGCCTGCGGGTGGAGAAAGTTAAGGAGGCCAAGTAATGCCCCGGTACGCCATGGTTATCGACCTGCAGAGGTGCGTGGGCTGCGGCGCTTGCTCCATCGCCTGCCGCAACGAGAACAACGTGTCCGAGGGCGTCTACTGGTCCAACAAGATCACCGAGACCGCGGGCACCTTCCCCAACGTGCGCTACCATTACATCCCCACCCTGTGCAACCACTGCCAGAACGCGCCCTGCGTGCGGGGCTGCCCCACCCGAGCCATGCACAAGCTGCCCAACGGCATCACCATGCACGACCCCGACAAGTGCATCGGCTGCAAGTACTGCATGTTCAACTGCCCCTACGGGGTCATCTACTTCAACTGGGGCAAGCCGCACAAGTTCTGGCGCGAGGAGCAGGAGCTGATCAAGGGCTGCACCTCCTCGCCGGCCGCAGAGGTCAAGGCGGTGGACGGCAAGGGCACCCCTTACTACAACCCGGCCCGGGCCGAGACCTACGCCGCCATCCGCCCCAAGGGGGTGGTGGAGAAGTGCACCTTCTGCGACCACCGCGTGAAGAAAGGGGATCTGCCCTACTGCGTGGAGGCCTGCCCGGCCAACGCGCGCATCTTCGGTGACATCCAAAACCCCAACAGCGAGGTGAGCCGGCTCCTGGGCAAGTACCGTCCATTCCGGCTGCGGGAGAACATCGGCACCGAGCCGCACGTGTTCTACATCCGCGGCTTCAACTCCGCCCGCTACGGGTCCACCAAGGGAGCAGCGTAAATGAAAGCGAGATACATAGCATGGCTGGGGCTGCTCGGCGCGGCCATTCTCGCCGGGCTCTTCACCGCCTTCAGGCTTTTCACCGAGGGTCACGAGATCTTCAACGCCAACGACGTGGTGATCTGGACCCTGCCCATCGGCGCCTACGTTTTCTTCGCCCTCACCAGCTCGGGCCTGGGCCTGCTGTCGGCCCTGCCCCTGCTCTTTGGGGACAAGCTTTACCAGAGCGCGGCCAAGCGTATTGTGATGCTGGGCATCGCCACCTTGCTAGCCGCCTTTATCTCCATCGGCCTGGAGCTGGGTTCGCTCAACCACATCCTCTATATCTTCCTCTCGCCCAACTTCGCCTCGCCCATCCAGATCATGGGCTTCATCTACAGCGCCGAGCTGGTCTGCCTGCTGGTGAAGTTCTGGCGCATGATGGCGGGCGATCTTGACAGCTGGCTGAGCAAGCTGGCCGGGCTGGGCTCCTTTGTCACTGCCCTGTTCGGGCCCCTGGTCCTGGGCTCGGTGTTCGGCATCACCGAGGCCCGGCCGACCTTCTTCGGCTCCTTCCTGCCCATCCTGAGCCTGGTCATCGCCGTGGTCAGCGGCCTGGCCGCCTTCCTGCTCTACAGCGCGGTGGTGCACCTGCTGCGCGGCCAGAGCGGGCAAGGAGTCGCGCAGGAGCAGACGGCCGATGCCGGCAAGAAGCTGGTCTTCAGCCTTTTCATCACTCTTTTGTTCTACCTGCTGTGGGCGGTCTACCGCGCCGGCACTTCTTTGCCGGAGTTCGCCACCGACGCCAACTTCAGCCTGGCCCTGATCCTGCTGGCGCCTTTCCTTATGATGCTGGTGCCTTCGTTGCGCGCCGCCCGCTGGGGTCAGGTGGTGGCCGGCGTCGTGACCCTGGGCAGCATCTTCGCCCTGCACATGTCGGTGATCCTGGCCGGCCAGGTGCGTCCCATGGGACCCAAGGCCGAGGGGATGCCAGCGGTTCTCAGCTACACCCCCAGCCTCTGGGAGTATCTGGTGCTGGTGCTGTCCTTGGCGGTGCTGCTTTTGGTGGCCACCCTGGCCGAACGCTACCTGCGGCTGGAACCTCAGACCAGCTAGGAGGATTGCATGAGGACCATGCATGAGCTGACCGGAGCCGCTCTGGAAAAAATGGCCGGGGCCCTGCGCCTGCTGGCCGACTGCTACTATCCGCCCAGCGCCGAGCTGGGGGACCGGGCGTCGGAGCTTTACAGCCTGCTGAGCGAGCTTTGCCCCCAGGCCGCGGCCCCCATGGCCCTGGGCTTGGAGGGCCTGCGGGGGCCCCGCGGCGGCAATGCGCTGCAGGTGGATTACGCCCGCCTGTTCGTGGGCCCTTTCAGCCTGCTGGCTCCGCCCTATGGCTCGGTCTACCTGGAAGATGAGCGCCGGGTGATGGGCGAGAGCACCATGCAGGTGCGGGCCTGGCTGGCCGAAGAGGGGCTGGATCTGGCCGAGGACTTCCACGAGGCGCCGGACCACATTGCCGTGGAGTTGGAGCTGCTCCACTTTTTAGCCTGCCGGGAGGTGGCCGCCCGCCAACAGGGGGATGCCCGGCAGGCTCTTTATTACCAGCAAAGGCAGCGGCGGTTCTTAGAGCAGCACTTAGGCCAATGGGTGGATCAATTCAGCGAACAAATGGAGCTGCAGGCCGGCACCGCCTTTTACCAGGCCCTGGCCCGCGCCACCCGTGAACTGCTAGCGGTTCTGAGAGAGCAGGTGGGCGCCAGCGAACCGGCGCAGGCAGTCCTGTAGAGGGGCGCCGCGGCGGGCGGCATGCCCGCCGGATGGCGATTGGCGTGCGGCGTCGAGGCCAGGACCTTGGCCTGGGCACGCAGACGGGAGCTAATGGAAAAGATTTGCCAAGACCGGCGGCGGTTCGTCGGCGGAGCTGAGTCAACCTAGAAAGGAAAAGCTGAATGAGAGGAGTTGTTAAGGCGGCGGGGCTCTGAGCCTGGCCCTGGCCCTCAGCTCATGGCTGGCGGCGCCGGTGCAGGCCAGCCTCGGGCTTCGGCCGCGCGGCGCGGGGTATCACCTGCGACAGGCGTCGTCTATAATATGAGGCTGGTGGGCACCGGCAAGCGCAATGGCCCTGGGCGGCGCCTGCGCTGGTCTGCAAGCGTCCGGCGCCTTAAAGGGCCGCCTCCTTGCCCCTGGCGTAGCGTCGGAAATCGCATCTGAGAGGCCAAGAGAAAATGCAAGAGATGGATCTGACCGGCAGCGAGGCCATCGCCTGGGCGGCTAAGTGCCTGAAGATTGACCTGGCCACGGGATATCCTGGCATGCCCTGCACGGGTATCCTGGACGCCCTAAAAGACATCACCACTCCCGCTGAAATGGAGGTGGACTGGGCCGGCAATGAGAAGATCGCCTTGGAGACGGCCTACGGGGTATCCATATCCGGCGGTCGGGCGCTGACGGTGCAAAAGATGGCTGGCCTTAACGTGTGTCTGGACAGCCTGACAATCATCAACCTGCTGGGGACCAGCGGGGGGCTGGTGCTGGCGGTGGGGGACGTGCCCGGCAGCATCTTTTCCGGCAATGAGCAGGACTCCCGCGTCCTGGGGGCCTTTGCCGAGGTACCTGTCTTGGAGCCGGCCACGCCGCAAGAAGGGTTTGATCTGACCGTGGCGGCGTTTTTGGTCTCTGAAAAATACAGTCTGCCGGTGCTGCTGCGCTTCAGCAAGGAGTTTGCCAAGGCCAAAGCAACCGTTAGGTTTGAGCCCAACTACGACAAACGGCCAGCAGGGGAGACGGAGATAAAGCGAAGCTTCGCTCCGGCCTTCAAGAGAGTAGAGGCCCATAAAAAGCTGCACCAAAAAATAGCAAAGATCAGCGCGGATTTTTCCGGGGGCGGCCTGAACAGCGTTGAGGGCTCTGGAGATAAGGCGGTTATAACCAGCGGCTACACCTACAACAAGGTGAAGCAGGCCCTGGCCGCTGAAGGCCTGTCGCAGGAATGCCTTCTGATCAAGATGGCCACGCTCAATCCCCTGCCCGAGACTTATCTGCTTAAGCAACTGGCCGGGGTGCAGGAGGTGCTGGCCATAGAGGAGGTGGAGCCATACCTGGAAGAAAAAGTAAGGAACGCCGTCAAAAAAGGCGACTTAGAGGCCAGGGTCTATGGCAAGACAACCGGGCAGGTCAACTGGGAAGGGGAGTTGTCCCTGGAGGACATCAAGCTTTCTCTGCGCTGGTTTGGTCAGCCGGCGGACAGGGGGGCCGCCATCAATTTTGAGGGGGCTGAAAACCAAGAGGCCGGCAATGAGCTGCCCGGATTTTGTGATTCCTGCCCCTATGATTATTACTTCAATCAGCTAAAGCAATATCTTCAGCAAAGCCATACAGCCGCCCCTTTGTTCGCCGGGGGGCCGGGCTGCTCCATCTATTTGGAAGCGCCTCCTTATGAGATGCTCGACGTGAAGGTGTCGCTGGGCTCGAGCATCGCAGTGGCCTGCGGCCTGGCCAAACAGCAGAAATACAGGCCCGTGGTGGCCATCACCGGGGACTCCGCGTTTTTTCACAGCGAGGTCGCCAGCCTGATCAGCGCCAGCCACCAGGGGGCGGACATAATCGTGCTGCTGGTTTACAACTACACCGCCGGCGTCACGGGCAGGCAGCCCAACCCCGCCTCAGGGTATGACCTGCGGGGGAACAAGAAAGCGGCCATGGACATCGCCAGGATTGTAGAGGCCTGCCAGGTGCCCTACCTCCGGGTGATCAAGGGCCGGGACGAGTCGCGGTTGCGCCAGGCCTTTGACGAGGCCTTCCGGCTCAGGGGCACCCGGGTGCTTATCCTGGACGACCCCTGCCCAATGATATAGCCGAGTCGTCATGGGCCTTGCGGGCAGCGGCCCCAGGCCTCTATTTGGAGAACTCCTCCTTGACCGCCGGGCCGTCTTTGGGAGCCTCTGCCGGCGCAGCCCCTCCCTGCGGCCGGGGCGCGGCCCATTCCTCCTTGGGCGGAGGCGTCTGGGCGGGCGGCGCGGCCTGCTGGCCCTCGGCGGCTTTGACATAGGCCGCGCCGAGCCAGCCTTCGCTGCCGTCCGCCTCCAACTTCACCTTGAGCCAGCCCGACTCCTGTCCCTGCTTGACCACCCGCTGGCCCAGGGACAGCACCTTCAGTATCTGGCAGTTGCGGCCCGCGCAGGCGCGCAGGTTCAGGCGGCTGGCCGTCACCGTCAGCAGCGCGCCATCGGGCAAAGACAGGGACGGCGCCGGCGTCGGGGCCGTCTCCGGCGCGGGCGCCGGCCGCGGGGCGCGCTGGGGCCAGGGCGGCTGCTGGATGCCCTCGCAGCCCAGGGCCGAAGTGAACAACGCTATCAGGATGAAGGCGATTAATTTGCCGTGCATGGCTTGTCTGCCGCTCCCCATTATTTCTTAAGCAAGAGCTGGGCCCGTTTTTTCACCGAGACCGCGTCGCTGGCCCAGGGCTCCAGCTCTACGTATTTCAGGTAGGCCTGGGCCGCCCCCCGCAGGTCTTTGATCTGCTCCAGGGCATAGCCCAGGTTCTTATAGGTCAGGGCGTGCTCCGGCCTGACCTGTATGGCCCGGCGATAGGCCTTGATGGCCTGCGCGGTCTGGCCCAGCTTGCGCTGGGCCAAGCCCAGGTTGTTCCAGGCCTGGGCATTTTCGGGGTTGGCCTGGGTGGCCCGCTCGAAGGCCTGGGCCGCTTCGTTTAGCTTGTCCTCCCGGGCCAGGCGCAGGCCGTCCTGGTTAAACCGGTCCGAGGCGGCCGGGTCCGTCTGCCCCGGGGCCGCTTCCTGGGGTGGAGTCCCGCCAGGCAGCGGCTCCGGCTGACCGCCGGGCTTGGTTTGAGTCTGCGGGGGGGCGCCCGCAGGGGCCTGGCCGGGCCGGTCGGCCTGCCAGCCGGATTCGGCCGGCGCCGGGGGCGCCTTTTCGCCGGAGGGCCCCGCGTCCGGTTTCCAGCCCGGCTGCTGTCCGGGCGCCTGCGTCTGCCCGCCGGCCGGCGGCGCCTGCACCGCGTCCGGCTGCCAGCCGGAGGCGGCCTTTTGCCCCGGGGCGGGCGGAGACGGGGCCCGTTTCTCGCCCGCAATCAAGATCAGGGCCACCACGGCGAGCACCACCAACAGGCCGCCGCCGGCCAGGGCCAAGGCCAGCCCGCGGCGGCTGAGTTTTTCCGGGGGCGCGGCGGCCGCCGGCTGGGCCGCCGGGGCCGGTGCGGCCGGAGCCAAGGCCGAGACCGCTGCGGCCTCCTGGCCGAGCTTGGCTCCGCAGGAGGCACAGAACTGTGCCCCCTCCCTGAGGGCGGCTCCGCATTTAGGGCAAGTCCTTTCGGTCATGTTGTTCACTCCTGTGTCCCAGCGGGTCTCGGCGTGGCTTGCAAGGGCCCGGGCATAAGGCCCGCTCTCAGCGCTTTTTCACCACCACCGTATCGGCCACCCGGTCCCCCAGCCGTTGCCTGAGCGGCGAGCGCCAGACCAGGATGGCGCCCACCAGGTAGAAGACCAGGCCGTCCACCACCCGCAGCACGTTTCTGATCACCGCCTGGGCCAGGGTGATGGGCTGGCCGTCGGTCTGCACCACCCGGATGCCGGTGAGCTTCTTGCCTAGGGTCTGGCCGTTCCAGAAGGCCTCCAGCAGGATGAAATAGGCCATGGCGAATATGAAGGAAACGCTCACTACCAATATGGCCGGTCCGCCCTTCAGCTCCCAACCCTCCGGTTTCAGGCCACCGTAGGTCGAGGCCACCCAATAGCCCATGAGCATGTAAAAGGCGAGAATGATGATTCCGTCTATGATCTGGGACCCGAAGCGGATGCCCACGCTCTGGTATTGCGGGGCCGCTGGCTGTTGAGCGCCCGCTGGCCCGGGGACCGCGGCCGGTGCGGCCGGTGCCCCCTTGACCGGCGCGCCGCAGGCCGGGCAAAAGCGGTCGCCCTCTTGCAGGGTGGCGCCGCACTGGTTGCAAAAGGCCATTTGCGCCCTCCTTTACTGGACCCGGAAGGAGACGCTGGCCTCCTTGACCTGGCCCGCGTAGATGTCCACCCGGTACTCACCCACGGGGAACTTAAGGCCCTGTTTGATATTGATGTGGAACTGACCCCAGGCGATGGCGGGGTCTAGGATGTTGGTGCTGGCCTCGGCGACCTTTTGCGGATTGCCCCCTTGGACCAGGAACCACTCTGAGCGGAGCGTGGTGCCGGCCGGCAGGCCGCGGAAGCGGAACCAGACGTAGATGGTGCCCACATCCGCCGGGAACACCTGGCTGACGCCCTGGGGCCCGGCCTTGGTTACGGCGCGACAAGGCTGGATGTCATAGATGCGGGGCTGCGGGGCCGCGGGCGGGGGCGAGGCCGGCGGCGGCAACGTGGCCTGGGACATCGGCGGCGGAGCGGTCTGGGTTTGGGCCGGCGGGGGGCTGGCGGTCGCTACAGGGAAAGGCACGAACTTCAAGGTGTTAACTGCCTTGACCATGGCCGCCTGGTGCTTGTCGAACAGGGGCAGGGGAGCGGTGTAGCCCAGCCAGAAGAAGTAGGGCGCCCGGTCAATGATGAACTGCTCCTGCTTGTAAATCTGGGTGGTTCCTGGCATCTGGTACTGGGCCAGCAGGCGCACCCCCCGCTGCCCAGCCAGGGTGCCGGTCTGCTTGGAGAGCAGTTGGTACTGGGGAGCCGACCTCCACTGCTGCTCAACGGCCTGCACCTCTTTTTGCAGGCTGGAGCCCGCCGGCGGCCGCACCAACTGCACGCTGATGGTGGTCTGGTATTGTTCGCTGCCTTTGGGGCCGGAGAAAACCAGGGTGCCCGTGCCCTTCCTTTCCGGGGGCAGCCAATGCTTGGGGACCTGCAAGGAGAAACCCATGGGGTTGTAGGTGTAGCCAACATATTCCTGGGCCGAAGCCAGGGCCGCGCCGAGAGTCAAAAGCACGGCCAGGCTCAACCCCAAGGCCGCGGTTTTGGCAAAGGTTCTGGTCACTGCACGACCTCCTTGTTTTGCATAAGCATATGGTAGAGATGAACCGGAGTGCTGAAGCTGTTGCCCTTGACCAGGCCGGTGCGGGCCAGTGTCTTGACCTTCTTGGGTTTTTCGGAGGAGACCGACAGCGGCAGGGTGGACAGGCCCCACGGGGCCACGACCCCGGCGGCGAATAAATTCACGGGGATGGGAGAGAGGCGTCCCCGGAGAGAGACCCAAAAGGAGGGCGTGGCAGGGCCCAGAGCAGGAAGGGGAAGGGTCTGAATCAGCATAGAAATCAACACCACGGCGATGGTCGGGTAGATAAAAAAACCATATGCCCGATCCTCTTAAGTATTCTACTATTATAGCATAATTCAGCGGCAACCGAGGTCCTATCGCGCCGCCGGCCCAAGGGTCCGGGCTGGGCCCTTGGCCGCGCCTGTGGGGCCGCGGAGGGTTCCCAGGCCCACCTGGAATGACTTGCGCCGAAATTAGGACAATGATGATCCAGGGCAACATGCCTCTGGGAGGCCCAACCCAAATCAGCAGGTGAGGCCCACTATCTTGCCCCTAATGCTCTATACCAAATAAAGCCTTTAAATTCAAATTGATGGCGCAACGGACAATGCGTCGGGGCGTCCAAGTTATGCCTTGACACCCTGTTTTTGGCAAAGCTAGTATCCCACCATCCAGAGCGGGTTATAGGAAGCGGCCCATCACCGTTAATCAGCTCATGGAAAAATTGCGGAAGGTGGGTTGCAGGGACCTGGCCCCTGGTCACGCAGAGGCAGAGCCGCAGGTGAGTTGTCTGGCTGCGGCGGTCCGTATGCCCCGGGAGCTTTGAGGGCCGGCCTGGGCTGGCCCCTGGGGGGATTTGTAATCAACTTGGTTAGGGAGTTGCACATGGCGCAAAAGATAGGCTTCGTGGGCCTAGGCATTATGGGCCGGCCCATGGCGGCCAACCTGATGAAGGGCGGATACCAGTTGGTGGTCTGCGACGTAGTGCAGGCGGCGGTGGAGGCGCTGGCCGCGCAGGGCGCGCAAAAGGCGGCCACGCCCCAGGAGGTGGGCGCCCAGGCATCCATCGTGTTCTCCATGCTGCCCAACGACAACATCGTCGGCAAGGTGGCCCTGGGCGAGCAGGGCCTGATCCAGGGCCTGGTCCCGGGCGGCGTGCTGGTGGACATGAGCACCGTCTCCCCCAAGACCGCCCGCCGCATCGCCGAGGCCTTCGCGGCCCGGGGCTTGGAGATGATGGACGCCCCGGTCAGCGGCGGCGACGTGGGGGCCCAGGAGGCCTCCTTGTCCATCATGGCCGGCGGCAAGCCCGAGGTATTCGCCCGAGTCAAGCCCATGCTGGAGAAGATGGGGCGCAACATCAACCTGGTGGGCGGCCACGGCGCCGGCCAGGTGGCCAAGGCCTGCAACCAGATAGTGGTGGGGTTGGGCATCGCGGCGGTGGCCGAGGCCCTGGTCTTCGCCCAGAAGTCCGGGGTGGACCCGGCCAAGGTGCGCCAGGCCCTGCTGGGCGGCTTCGCCCAGAGCCGGGTGCTGGAACTGCACGGCCAGCGCATGCTGGAGCGCAACTTCGCGCCCGGGGGCAAGGTGCGCCTGCACAAAAAGGACACCGAGATCGCCATAGAGGAGGCCAAGGATCTGGGCATTTATCTGCCGGGCACCGCCCTGCTGTCGCAGCTCTGGAACTCGGTGGCGGCCATGGGAGGCCTGGACTGGGACCACGCCTCCATCGTCAAGTGTCTGGAGGCCCTGTCCGACACCGAGGTGAAGCCGGGCTAGAAGTCCCGGCCGCCAGAGGCCCTTTTCCCCGGAGCATAACCACGCTAAACTAAGGGGCATTGCGCTGAGGTATAAAGCGGTCCGCGCCAGGGGCCCCGGCGTGCGCCGGCAAGGGAGAACCATGAAAGAGACGCTGTTTAATCTGCAGGGCAAGAAGGCGCTGGTCACGGGCGCCGGCCGCGGCATCGGCAAAGCCATCGCCCTGGGCCTGGCCGAGTTCGGCTGCGACGTGGGGCTGCTGGCCCGCACCCAGGCCGAACTGGAGCAGGCCGCCGGCGAGATAAGGGCCATGGGCCGGCGGGCGGCCTTCGCGGCCGCGGACCTGAGCCGGGTTTCAGATCTGGCCGGGCTGGTGGACGGCCTGATCCAGCAACTGGGCGGGGTGGACATCCTGGTGAACAACGCGGGCATCAACATCCCCCAGGAGTCAGCCCAGGTGACCGAGGAGGCCTGGGATCGGGTGGTTGACATCAACCTCAAGGCGGCCTTTTTCATGGCCCAGGCCGTGGGCCGGGTGATGATCGCCCAGGGCCGCGGCGGCCGCATCATCAACATCACCTCCCAGACCGGCCAGGTGGCCCTTATCAAGCGGGCGGCCTACTGCGCCAGCAAGGCCGGGCTGAACCTGGTGACCAAGGTGCTGGCCCTGGAGTGGGCCCCGCACAATATCCTGGTCAATGCGGTGGCCCCCACCTTCATCGAGACCGACTTCACGCGCGACATGCTGGCCGACCCCAAATTCCGCGATTACGCCTTGGCCAAGAACCTGCTCAAGATTCTGGGCAAGCCCCAGGACGTGGTGGGCGCGGTGATCTACCTGGCCGCGCCGGCGGCCAACCTGGTCACCGGCCACGTGCTTCTGGTGGACGCCGGCTGGACCGCGCACTAGGCAAGTAAACAACCGGGGCCGCCGCGGGGCCCTGGCAGCGCACAAGTAATGGGCAAAGGAGATTCGGCATGATCATAAAAGGCAGGATGATTGATCTGAGCCAGGAGATATACAACGGCATGCCCGTGTATCCCGGCCACGCCAAGACGGTGATCTGGCAACACATGAGCCACGACGAGGCCGAGCGCAACATCGGCACCGGCTTCTCCTACCAGACCAGCGGCATCATGATGTGCGACCACGGCCCCACCCACATTGACCCGGTATCGCACTTCATCCGCGATCCGGAGGCCGAGTCGGTGGACGAGATTCCCTTGTCGCGCTGCATCACCTCGGCCATCTGCCTGGACGTCAGCGACGTGAAGCCCCAGACCCAGTTCGGGTCCGACAAGATAAAGGCCGAACTCAAGCGCTGGAATCTGGACATTCGCAAGGGCGACACGGTGTTGTTCTACACCAAGCACTACGAGCGCTTCTACGGCCAGCCCGAGTACGCCACCCACCAGCCCGGCCTGACCCGCGAGGCCACCGAGTTCATCATTGACCAGGGCTGCGTGAACTTCGGGGTGGACAACACCAGCCCGGACATGTGGCTGGACAAGACCTACCCCTGCCACTCGGTATGCGGCGAGCGGGGCGTGACCCACATGGAGAACCTGTGCAACCTGGACAAGCTGGTGGGCAAACGCTTCACCTTCATGGCCCTGCCGCTCAGGATACGCAAGGGCACCGGCTCGCCCATCCGGCCCGTGGCCATCCTGCACGAGGGAGAGCCGCCCCAATGGGAGTTGAGCGACTGACCGCCTAGCCGCGGCGCATAGGCTCGGGGCCGGCTCCAGGCGGGGCCGGCCTTTTTTGCACTCCGCAGGCCGCAGCCCTTGCCCGCGGCCTCTGGTTTCATTAGGCTGAATTGGCGTGGGCTCCCCCGCAAGGGCCGCCGCCGGAGGGTTTTGCATTGGATAGCGCAGGCAAATACCGCCCGCTCATGGTGCTGGGCACCGGCTCCCACGTGGGCAAGAGCGTGCTGGTCATGGGCTTGTGCCGCCATTTCCGGCGCCTGGGCATAGACGTGGCGCCGTTCAAGGCCCAGAATATGGCCCTCAACTCGGGCATCACCCCCCAGGGCGGCGAGATCGGCCGGGCCCAGCTCAGCCAGGCCCAGGCCGCCGGCCTGGAGCCCCACGTGGACATGAACCCCATCCTGCTCAAGCCCACCAGCCAGGTGGGCTCCCAGGTGGTGCTGTCGGGCAAGGCCATCGGGAACTACTCGGGCGCGGAGTATTACCGCCTGCGGCCCCGGCTGCTGCGCGCGGTCAGGGCCGCCTTCGGCCGCCTGCAGGAGCGCCACCAGCTCATCGTGCTGGAGGGGGCGGGCTCCTGCGTGGAGATGAACCTCAAGCGCCGGGACCTGGTGAACCTGCCAATGGCCCGCTGGGCCGGGGCCAAGGCCCTCCTGGCCGCGGATATAGACGCCGGCGGAGTCTTTGCCCAGGTGCTGGGCAGCCTGCGCCTGATGACCCCGGCCGAGCGCCGCCTGCTGGCCGGCATCGTGATCAACAAGTTCCGCGGCGACCCGGCCCTGTTCAGCGACGGCCTGGAGTACATCGCACGCAAGGCCGGCCTGCCGGTGCTGGGGCTCCTGCCCCGCTTCGAGCACATCCGCCTGCCCCAGGAGGACGGCGTGGCCCTGGAGCGGGGCGAGCTTAGGGCTTCCGCCGGCGCGGTGCGGGTGGGGGTGCTGCGCCTGAGTCACATCAGCAACTACACGGACTTCGACGCCCTGGCCGCCGAGCCGGCGGTGGAGCTGTCCTGGATCGAGCAGCCCGGGCAGATGGCCGGCTTGGACCTGGTGATACTGCCCGGCAGCAAGAACACCCTGGCCGCCCTGGACCAGCTTCGCCGCAGCGGGCTGGACCAGGCCGTGGCCGCCTATCACGGGCTGGGCGGCCGGGTGCTGGGGCTGTGTGGCGGCTACCAGCTCTTGGGCCGGGTCATCGCCGACCCGTTGGGCGTGGAGGGTCCGCCCGGCCAGGCCGCGGGCCTGGGCCTGTTGGAGGTCGAGACCGTCATGGCCGCGGACAAGACCACCACCCGCGTGGAGGCCCGCTGCCTGCCGGCCCTGCCTTTCGCGGCCCCGGGGCCCGTGCAGGGATACGAGATACACATGGGCCAGAGCCGGCCCCTGAGCGAGGCGCGCCCGGCCTTTGAGCTGGTGTCGCGCCTGGGCCGGCCCCTGGCCGTCCCGGAGGGTCAGGTCAGCCGCGACGGCCGGGTGGTGGGCACCTATCTGCACGGCGTGCTGGACAACGACGGCCTGCGCGCGGCGCTCTTGGCCTGGGCCCGGGGCGCGGCCGGCCTGGAGGGCCTGCCCGACTACGCCGCCTTCCTGGACCGGCAGTACGACCTGCTGGCCGACCACCTGGAGCGCCATCTGGACCTCGCCGGCCTGCTGGAGCCTCTGGCCGACCAAAATCTTTCTTGACTCGGTCCGCGACTTGGCATAGGAAAGGTACGTAAATATCAGGCCGGTGCCCCCTGGGGCTCAATAGGGAAGACGGTTCTAAGCCGTCGCGGTCCCGCCGCTGTAACCGGGGACAAAAGCCGCTGTGGAAGCCACTGCTTCGCCGCCGAGCGAGGCGGGAAGGCGCGGCCAGTAGGATGATCCGGGAGCCAGAAGACCTGCCGGCCTGAATAGGGAGCCCTCAGGGCCGGCGTGCGACCGGCGGCGTTTTGACTCAAGGCGTTATCGGCTCCCCCGGGGAGATCAAGCAAACTGGGTGCAGTCCCCCCAGCCCTTTTGGGCTGGGGGTTTTTTATTGGCCGCGCCTGCGGCCGCATTATCCACCGGACTGGATGAACCGGAAGTGGCGTGCAAAGCGCCCGCTGCCCCGCAGCCGTAAGGGGAACGAAAACCCGAATTGCCACTGCCGCCGACCCAGGCGGCGGGAAGGCGGGTTAGTAGAAGGCCCCGAGCCGGAAGACCCATCCAGCCGCGCACCTCGCGGGAGGAAGAAAGCATGTTCCAGATCAAAACATGGGGGCCGGCGCTCATGCTGGGGGCGCTGGCCTGGGGGCTGGCCCTGCCGGCCCAGGCGGCCAGCAAGCAAGAAATGGTGGTCACCGCCACCCTGACCCAGGAGGAGCTGGACCAGGTGCCCTCCACCACCTTTGTGGTCACCGACCTGGATATACAAGAAAAGGCCCAATGGAGCTTCGTGGACGCCCTGCGCGACCTGCCCGGGATGTACGTGCGCAGCAACGGCCCCTTCGGCGGCGTCACTAGCCTGAGCATGCGCGGGACCCAGCCGGGCCAGACCCTGCTCATGCTAGACGGCGTGCGCCTGACCGACCCCATCGCCCCGGACGGCTCCCTGGACATCGCCAGTCTGCTCACCGGCGGCATCGGCCAGATCGAGGTGGTGCAGGGCCCCCAGTCCACCCTCTACGGCTCCGAGGCCATGGCTGGGGTGGTCAACATCATCACCAAGCGCGGGCAGGGTCCGCCCAGCGCCTGGGCCTCCAGCGGCTTTGGCTCCTATAACACCTGGCTGGGCGCCGCCGGGGGCCAGGGCCAGGTGGGGCGTTTCAACTTCATGCTGGCCGGGGCCGGCGTCACCACCGACGGCATCTCCAAGGTCCAGGTGGGCAGTGAGAACGACCCCTACCGGGCCTACCAGTTCAACGCCCGCCTGGGCTACGACCTCAACGACCACACCGAGCTCTACTTCATCGGCTACTACAACCACGCCAAGACCGACTATGACGGCTTCGGCCCCAAAGGCCTGGCGGACACCAACGACAACAGCAAAACCACCTCCTACACCAGCATTCTGGGCCTGGCCAACGCGCCGCTGCCCTGGTGGAACCACAAGCTGACCATCTCCTACGGCTCGGTGGATCGCGACTACCAGGACGGCTCCACCTACACCTCCCACCTGACCACCGCCCAGTGGCGGCACAACCTGCTCTACAAGGACATCAACATCCTGACCCTGGGGGTGAATTGGCAGCAAGAGCAGGGCGAGTACAGCGAGCCGGGAGTCTTTGGCTTCACCCTGAATAAAAAGAGCGTGGGCAACCTGGGCCTTTATCTGCAGGACCAAGTCAAGGTGTTGCAGGGGCTCTACCTCCTGGGCGGTCTGCGCCAAGACCACAATGACGACTTCGGCGACCAGGTCACTTGGCGGGCGGGGGCCTCCTACACCCTGGCCGCCAGCGACACCGTCCTCAAGGGAACCTACGGCACCGGCTTCAAGGCCCCCAGCCTCTACCAGCGCTACAGCCCCTACGGCAGCCAGGGCCTGGAGCCGGAAAAGAGCAAGGGCTGGGACCTGGGGGTGGTGCAGAATCTCTGGGGCAAGCGCGTCAAGCTGGGCCTCACTTACTTCAACATCCAGACCCACAACCTGATCAACTTTGATCTGAACACCTGGAAGTACGCCAACCTGGACGAGGTGAAGAGCCAGGGGTTGGAATTCTTCACCCAGGCCCAGTTGGCGTCCTGGCTGGGGGTGGATTTCTCCTGGACCTACACCGATGCCCAAGATCAAGCCACGGACAAGGACCTGGCCTACGTCCCGCGGCAAAAGGGCACCCTGGGCCTGCGCCTGCCGCTGTTCAAGGACCGGCTGCTGCTCCGAGTGTGGGCCCTTTACGTGGGCCCGCGCTACGCCGACGCGGCCAACACCCAAGAGGTGGACGCCTACGTCACGGTCAACGCCTCGGCCAGCTTTCGCATCAACAAGTGGCTCAGCGTCTATGGCAACCTGGTCAACCTGTTCGAGGAGGACTACGTGGAGATTCAGGGCTACAACACCCTGGGCCTGTCGGGATTCCTGGGGGTGCGCCTAGACCTGCCCTAGCCGGCGAATCGCCGCCAGCCAAGGGGGCCCCAGCGGGGCCCCCTTTTTTCGGCGTCCAGCCGAGCCTCCCGCGCAGCGCGGGTTGCCGGCCGGGGCTGGCTCGGGTATTGGTTGCTGATAAGCGGCGGCTCTCAGCAGGCCGCCTTGCCCAGACCCTATAACCTGCGCTCCGGAGACCCGGCCCATGTCCGCCCAGAATGAGGTATCACCAAACCTGCTGCTGGATCTGGCCGGGGTGGATTTTGTGGCCGGGGGCCGGGCCATCCTGCGCGACTTGCGCTGGCGCCTGGCCCGGGGCCAGCACTGGGCCGTGCTGGGGGGCAACGGCGCGGGCAAGACCACTTTTCTGCGCCTGGTGCGCGGGGACCTGTGGCCCGCGCCCGGGCAGCACCAGCGCCGCCGCTATTTCCCGAACGGCCGGCCCCAGGCCAGCCCCCTGGGCTTCAAGGAGCACACTGCCTACGTCTCGGCCGAGCTGCTGGAGGAGTATCAGCAGCGGGGTTGGGACCTCAGCGGCCTGGAGGTGGTGATCAGCGGCCTTAGCGACACCCCCCTGCTGTATGAGCAGCCACGGTCTGAGCAGATGGCGCAGGCCCGCGAGACCCTGGCCCGCCTGGGCTTGGCCGAGCTGGCCGAGCGCAGCATCCTGGCCATGTCCCAAGGCCAGGCCAAGCGGGTGCTCCTGGCCCGGGCCCTGGTGCGGCGGCCGCGGTTGCTGGTGCTGGACGAACCCAGCGACGGCCTGGACCCCGCCTCCCGGCAAGACCTGCTCAGGTCTTTGGATGCCGTGGCCCGGGAGGGCACCCAGCTTCTCTACGCCACCCACCGCTTTGACGAGTTGGTGCCGGCCACCAGCCACGTGCTGCTGCTGGAGCGGGGGGCCATCGTGGCCCAGGGGCCCAAGGGCGAGGTACTGGCCGGGCAGAGGGCCGCGCGCCTGTTGCGGCCGGCCGGAGGCCTTGCCACGGGTCAGGCCCGGCCATCGCCCACGCCCGCTTATGGCCACCTGATCCGCCTAGCCAACGCCTGGGTGGCCTTGGAGGGCGAAACCGTGCTGCAGGCCTTGCACTGGGAGATCGCGCCTGGGCAGAACTGGCTGCTGCTGGGCCCCAACGGCGCGGGCAAGACCACTTTGCTGCGGCTGCTGGCCGGCGATCTGCGGCCGGTGTTCGGCGGCAGCCTAAACTGGTTCGGGGAGCCGCGGCGGCCCAGCCTCTGGGAGCTGCGGCGGCGCATCAGTCTGGTCTCCGCCGGCCTGCAGGCCCAACACGTGCGCAGCCAGAGCGGCCTGGACACGGTGCTCTCGGGCCTGTTCGGCAGCATCGGCCTGCACCAGCCGGTGAGCGAGGCCCAGCGCCAGGCCGCCCAGGGCTGGCTGGATTTCCTGGGCCTGGCCGAGCTGGCCGGGCGCGACGTGACCACCCTGTCCTACGGTCAGTTGCGCAAGGTGCTCATCGCCCGGGCCATGGTCACCGACCCGGAGATACTTCTTCTGGACGAGCCTCTGTCGGGCCTGGACGCGGCCTCCCGGGCCGAGGTCGCGGCCCTGCTGGGCCGCCTGGCCGCCTCCGGCGCCTGCCTGGTCTGCGTCACCCACCACCCTGAGGAGGTGGCCTCCTTCATGAGTCACGTGGCCGTGCTGGAGCAGGGCCGCATGGTCTTTCAGGGCAGCGCCCAGCAATATTGGCAGCGGGCCGGGCTGGCGCCGGGGCGGGCCCCGGGAATATACTTGAGTTAACAGCCTTGTTTTGCCGCGGCCCTTGCCGGGCTGCGGTCCACCCCAGCCAGGAGGTCGCAGCCATGCCCCCGGTCAGCCCAGGATTCGACCTGACCCAGATGGCCCCCGCCATTTTAGACGGCGCGCGGGTTTCTATTACGGTGTTCGACCTGGAAGGCCGCATGCTCTACTTCAACCAACACGCCCCGCAGGTATTGGACCGCAAGCCCGAGTACATCGGCCGCGACATCCAACTCTGCCACACCCAGCCCCACTCCACCCAGAAGTTCCAGAAGATGCTGGAGACCTTCCGGGCCGGCAAGCGCCAGGAATTTTACTATACCATCACCCGCAACGAGAGGAAGCTGGCGGTCAAGGTGACCCCACTGATCGTGGGCGGACAGGTGGTGGGCGGGGTGCATACGGCCATGGCCCTGGCGCCCACCCCCGAGGTGTAGAGACCGGCTTGGCAGAGGCCGTCACTATCCTGCTCAACGAGAGGGAGCACCGCGTTCCTCCCGGCCTGACCCTGGGCCAGTTGCGGGACCAGGTCCTGCCCGGGGCCGAGGTGCTGGTGCTCAACGGCTTCCCGGCCGGGCCCCAGACGGTTTTGACCGCCGGCGACCGGGTGAGCCTGGTGGTCAAAGGCCAGGCGCCGCCAGCGGCGGAGCTGGAGGCCCTGATGATCGCCCGCCACACCCCGGGCGTGCACCAGCGCATGAAGGCGGCCCGGGTGGGCGTGGCCGGCCTGGGCGGCCTGGGCTCGGCGGTGGCCATCGCCCTGGCCCGCATGGGGGTTGGGCAGCTGGTGCTGGCCGACTACGACCTGGTGGAGCCCACCAACCTGAACCGCCAGCAGTACATGGTGGAGCACCTGGGCCTGGCCAAGACCGCGGCCATGACCCGCATCCTGGCCGGGGTCAACCCCTACGTCCAGGTGACCGCCCACAACCTGGTGCTGACCCCGGAAAACGTGGAGCAGGTGTTCGCCGGCTGTGGGGTGGTGGTGGAGTGTCTGGACGCCGCCGCGGCCAAGGCCATGTTCATGGAGGCGGTGGCCGCTTCCCTGCCCGAGGCCTACTTCGTGGGCGCCTCTGGTCTGGCCGGCTACGGGGCCAGCAACGCCATCCAGACCCGGCGGCTGGGGGAGCGCATCTTCCTGGTGGGCGACCTGGAGCGGGCCGCCCAGCCAGGCAGGGGCCTGATGGCCCCCCGGGTGGGTGTGGCTGCTCATCACCAGGCCAATCTGGTGGTGGGCCTCTTGATGGACCCGGGGCACCCGGAGCTCTAGGCAAAGCCGCCTACGGCCCCTCGGACCCCCCGGCCGGTGCAACCGTCGGGCGTAAGGGCAAGGTGCTTCCTGGGGTCCGCTCCGGGGCGGGCCAGATGCATCTCCTGATACCCGCGGCCGAGGCACTGCCGGGCCGGTTTCCGTGTCCATTCCCCAGGCCGGGGAACCCGCCAACTCACCGCTAAGTCTTAACTTGACTCATCTTATGGTATTTTGATAATAAAGTAATATTATAAGATGCTTAATGCGCTGGTCTGCCTTTGGGGTTTTGTCTGCTCAAGGCTTGCGCCATGCGCCGGCCAGCAGGCCCAGCCGCCGGCAAAGCCAGAGACTCATGCCTATCTCCGCTGCGACGCGTGAGCCGCATTTGCCGCTGGGAGTGAATTTAAATAGAGAGTGTCGCCTGGCCCGACGGTGACGGCATCGCCAAAAGTTTCCCCAAGGCTCTGCAAAGAATCGGATGGGAGTTGCCATGGCCTCCATAAATAAAAAAAAGCTGGCCGATTCCGTGATCGAGGAGATCAAGCGCATGATCGCCTCAGGGGAATTGGGCGAGGGCGACAAGCTGCCCAACCAGCACGAGTTCGCGGCCCAGTTGGGGGTCAGCCGCACGGTTCTGCGGGAGGCCTTGCAGACCTTGGCCATCCTGGGGGTGGTGGAGCAGCGTCCCAAGATCGGCACCGTGCTGTTGACGCGGGCCCCGCTGGCTTACACTGAGCACCTGAGCGCCCCTCTGATGGAGGACCATCAGGCCACCATCGAGCTGATAGACGCCCGGCGGGTGATCGAGGTGGGGGCGGTGGAGTTGGCCGCGCAAAACGCCGATCAGGAGCAGATAAGGCAGATGGGCACTCTGATCAGGCAGATGGAGCGCCTGCTCAACCGCGGCGACACCGATGGCTACATTGAAAAGAATATGGCCTTCCACCTGCTCATCGCCGAATCCAGCGGCAACCGATTCATGGCCCATCTGCTGGCCACCATCCGCGGGTTCATGCAGCGCTGGACCGTCGAGTCCCTTACCGTGCTCCCCGGCCTGGACCAGCGCTCCCTGTTTTTACAAAAGGAGATATACCAGGCCGTCCTGGCCCGCGACCCGGCCGGGGCCGCCGAGGCCATGCGCCGGTACATGAATGATTTCCTGGCCAGCGTGAAGAAGTTCTACCAGGACCAGGAAGAAAGCAGCTCCAATCGCCGGGCGCAGTGAGTTTTTCAACCGGGGTCAGGCCGCCGAGGAGGCAAAAGCCTCGCCGGCCCCCTGCCAGGCCAGGGATTAGCTGGGCCCCCGAAACGCAACCAACCGGCCAATCGGAGAGGAAGGTTTTTTGGCTATGAACCTGCGTTTTCGCCCGGAGGTGCACGAGCTCCTGCAAGGCTCCGTGGACATCCACATCCACTCGGCCCCGGACATCTTCCCCCGCATCCAGAACGATGTGGAGCTGGCCCTGCAGGCCCAGGAGATAGGCATGCGGGCCATCGTGATCAAGAACCACTGGGGCGAGACCGCCGGCCGCGCGGCCCTGGCCAGCCAGGTCACCGGCTTCAGGGTCTTCGGGGGCATTGCCCTGAACCGCTCGGTGGGCGGGCTGAATCCCCACGCCGTGGCCCCGGCCCTGAAAATGGGCGCCAAGCTGGTGTGGATGCCCACCATGCACGCCCAGGCCTTCGTGACGCAAAAAAGCCAGGTCCAGGGCCTGGCCCAGGAGATTCCCGGCGGTCTGGAGGGCCTCGGCGTGCTCAACCCCGACGGCTCCCTGCGGCCGGAGTGCTACGCCATCTTCGACCTGATCATGGCCCATGACTCCTGCCTGGCCACCGGGCACCTGTCCAAGGCCGAGGCCAGGGTGCTGGTGACCGAGGCGGCCAAGCGGGGGGTGAAAAAAATCGTCGTCACCCACCCCATGGCCTGCTTCGTGGGCTACAGCGTCCAGGAGATGAAGCAGATGCTGGACCTGGGCGCCACCTGGCTGGAGCACGCCTTCAACGACACCACCCGCGTGGTGAGCCAGCCCATGACCTGCGAGGCCCTGTTTGAGGGCCTCAAGGCGGTGGGCGCCGACCACAGCATCATGTCCACCGACGCGGGGCAGTGCATCAATCCCATCCCGGCGCAGCAGATGGGCATCTACATCGGCGAGGCCCTCAACTTCGGCTTGAGCGCCAGGCAGGTGCGCCAGATGACTCAGGATAATCCCTCGGCCCTGCTGGGACTGTAGGAGGACGGGAGATGGGCGTCAAGCTCGGCTTCATCGGGCTGGGGCAGATGGGCGGGTGGATGGCCCGCAACCTGCTGCGGGCGGGCTTCGCGTTGACCGTCTACGACCTGGACCCCATGCAGGTGCGGGCCCTGGCCCAGGCCGGCGCGTCCGTCGCGGCCGGCCCGGACGAACTGGCCGCAGTCAGCCAGTGGGTGTTCTTGAGCCTGCCCGGCGCCGTCGAGGTGGAGGCGGTGATCTTCGGCGGGCGGGGTCTGGCCGCCGGTGTTGGGCCGGGAGCGATCATCTGCGACTGCGGCACCACCAGCTACCTGCATACCCTGGATTTGGCCCGGCGTCTGGCGGCGCAGGAGGTGGTGTTCGTGGACGCGCCGGTGTCGGGCATGGAGGCCTGGGCCAAGAGCGGCGAATTGACTATCATGTATGGCGGGCCGCCGGAGGTCTTCGACCAGCTAAGGCCGGCTTTGCAGGCCATGGGCAACCGACTGTTCAATATGGGCGGGATCGGCAGCGGACAGCTCACCAAGCTGATCAACCAGCTCTTGTTCAACATCTCCTGCGCGGCCATCGCCGAGGTGCTGCCCATGGCCGCCAAGCTGGGCCTGGACCCGGAGCAGGTGACGCAGGTGGTGACCAGCGGCACCGGCCGCAGCTTCGCCGCCGAGTTCTTCGCGCCCCTGGCCCTCGCCGGCGTTTTTGACCAGGGCTATCCGCTCAAGCACGCCTACAAGGACATGATCAGCGCGGCGGAGATATCGGCCCACAAGCAGATACCCCTACCCCTGACCGCGGCCGCCACCACCACCTATCAAATGGCCCTGGCCCAGGGCTACGGCGACCTGGGCAAGGGGGCCATGCTGCGTGTCTTCGAGAACCTGCTGGGAGTGGAGTTCCGCGGGGCTAAGCAAGTGGGCCGCTCCGTGGTTGCGGACCCCGAGCCATAGCGGTGAGCTTCTTATCCTCCCTTAGCCCGGCCAGCGGCCGGAGATTGGGGCGAGGGGGTCCCGGACGGTTGACGGGCGGCGTATAATTGGCAAAATAGTAGGCCTGACCAAGGGCGCCGGGCTGCTGGCGCCTAGGGGTGGCGGTGTTGTCCCACCTGACCGCGGGATGTACCGGCCGGGTGTTTGTGCTCAGGGCCAAGACGAAGAGGATGACCGTGAACGAAAAGGCGGGTTGCTTCCTGAGTGACCAGGCGCAGGTTTGCTTCTATCCTTCCTGGTGCAAGAGCTGCGGCAACTGCGTGGCGTTTTGTCCTCGGCAGGCGTTGGGGGCGGACCGATGGGGGCACCCCTTTATG
>QZKP01000073.1 GCA_003605055.1 Desulfarculus sp. | reverse complement strand
GGCCTGTGCGGCGCCTACAACTGGATGGACTGCAAGGCCTCCTTCGAGATCAACCCCACCGGCCCCAACCAGCCCATCGAGAAGGGCGAGTGCCTGGATGAGAAGCTGGGCAACTGGAAGGGCGTCAACGAGTTCGTGACCAAGGCCTCCCGCGGGGCGGTGCAGAGCTACAACTTCTACAGCCTGATCCAGGAGCCCATGACCACCTGCGGCTGCTGCGAGTGCATCGCGGCGGTGCTGCCGGCCTGCAACGGCATCATGACCGTGCACCGCGACTACACCGGCGAGACCCCCTGCGGCATGAAGTTCACCACCCTGGCCGGCGTCATGGGCGGCGGCCAGTCCTCCCCCGGCTTCGTGGGCCACTCCAAGTACAACATCATCCAGCGCAAGTACGTGGTCGGCGACGGCGGCCTGCTCAGGATGGTCTGGATGCCCAAGAGCCTCAAGGAGGAGCTGCGGGAGGGCCTGGAGCGCCGCGGCCAGGAGATGGGCGTGCCGGACCTGATCGACAAGATCGCCGACGAGACGGTGGGCACCGATGAAGCCACGGTGATTGAGTTCCTGCAGAAGGTGGGCCACCCCGCCATGGAGATGGATCCCATCACCGGCTAAACCCTGCGACCCCGCGGGGGCCCCTGGCCCGGGGCCCCCGCGCCCGACCTTTGTTAATGCAGGTTCCTCGGGAAGGAGTGGACCATGGCCCTGACCGGCATTCAGATATTCAAACTACTCCCCAAGACCAACTGCGGGGAGTGCGGGGTGCCCACCTGCCTTGCCTTCGCCATGAACCTGGCCGCGGGCAAGGCCGAGCTGGACGCCTGCCCCTACGTCTCCGAGGAGGCCCGCGAACAGTTGGCCGAGGCCAGCGCGCCCCCCATCCGGCCCCTCACCGTGGGCGCCGGCGACACCGCCGTGAAGATCGGCGGCGAGACGGTGCTGTTCCGCCACGAAAAGACCTTCTTCAACCCGCCGGGCATCGCCGGGCTGATCAAGGACACCGACGGCGACATCGCCGGCAAGGTGAAGAAGTGGTCCGGCTTCCAGTATGAGCGCGTGGGCCTGAACCTCAGGCCCGAGCTGGTGTTCCTGGAGTGCGCCAGCAATGATGCGGCCAAGTTCGAGGCCGCGGCCAGGGCGGTGAGCGACAACAGCAACCTGTCCCTGATCCTGGCCTGCGAGGACGCCGCGGTCCTGGCCCCGGCGGCCAAGGCAATCAAGGACAAGAAGCCCCTCATTTACGCGGCCACCAGCGCCAACGCCGACAAGATGAGCGCCCTGGCCGGCGAGCTGGGCCTGCCCCTGGCCATCAAGGCGGTGGACCTGGAGGAGGCCATGGAGCTGTCCGACGAGCTGACCGCGGCCGGGCACAAGGACCTGGTCATAGACAGCGGCGCCCGCGATCTGTCCGGCGTGTTCCAGGACCAGATCGCCATGCGCCGCGCGGCCCTCTTAAAGCAGAACCGCACCCTGGGCTTCCCCACCATCTGCTTCGCCAACGAGCTGGGCGCCAGCCTGGACGAGCAGGTGGTGGCCGCGGCCCTGCTCATCGCCAAGTACGCGGGCATCATCGTGCTCGGCGACCTGACCGCCGAGGTGGTGTTCCCGCTCCTCTTGGAGCGCCTGAACATCTACACCGACCCCCAGCGCCCCATGACCGTGACCGAGGGCATCTACGAGATCGGCGGCCCCAGCCCGGACAGCCCGCTACTCATCACCACCAACTTCTCGCTCACCTACTTCATCGTCAGCGGCGAGATCGAGTCCTCGCGCGTGCCGGCCTGGCTGTTGATCAAGGACACCGAGGGCCTGTCGGTCATGACCGCCTGGGCCGCGGGCAAGTTCTCCGGCGACGACGTGGGCATGTTCGTCAAGAAGATCAAGGCCGAGGAAAAGATCAGCCACAAGTCCCTGGTGATCCCCGGCTACGCCGCGGCCATCGCCGGCGACGTGGAGGAGGAGCTGCCCGGCTGGAACATCCAGGTGGGCCCGCGCGAGGCCGCGCACCTGACCAAATTCCTCAAGGAGTGGGCGCCGAACAAGTAGGCCTCCCTTCTTTTTCCATAAGCAGAGGGTGACCCATGATAACTATCGGCGAGAACCTGAACGTCATCAAAAAGGAGATCGGCCAGGCCTTCAAGGACCGCAACCCGGAGCCGATCCAGCGCCTGGCCCTGGCCGAGAAGGCCGCCAAGGTGGACTACATAGACATCAACCTGGGGCCGGCGCGCAAGGGCGGCCCGGAGCTGATGCAGTGGGTGGTCCAGACCGTGCAGGAGGTGGTGCCGGACATACCCCTGGCCCTGGACACCTCCAACATCGAGGCCATCGCGGCCGGCCTGGAGGTGCACAAGGGCACCGCCCTGGTCAACTCGGTCATGGCCCGGCCCGAGCGCTACACCAAGATGTGGCCCATGGTGGCCAAGTACGAGGCCGAGGCCGTGGCCCTACTCTGGGGGCCGGACGGCCTGCCCCGGGACGAGAACGAGCGCTCGGCCCTGTGCGTGGAGCTGTGCTACGCGGCCAACGAGCTGGGCATCCCCAACGAGAAGCTGTTCGTGGACCCCATCATCACCCCGGTGAACATCCAGCAGAACCAGCTCATGGCCGACCTGAGTTTCATGCAGATGTTGCAAGACATCTGCCCGGGCGCCAAGAGCACCAACGGCCTGTCCAACATCTCTAACGGCACCCCCTGGCGCGAGCCCCTGAACCAGATCTTCATGATCATGCTGGAGCGCAGCGGCATGTACAGCTCCATCGTGGACTTTGAAGACAAGCTGATAATGCAGATCGCCCAGGGCCACCACCCGGAACTGGTGCAGATCGTGCACAAGGTCATGGACGGCGAGATCAACACCCCCCAGGAGGTGGAGCCCGGCATCGGCCGCACCTACGTGGCCGGCGCCCTGGCCATCCTGGGCAAGGTCCTCTACTCAGACTCCTGGTTCGAGGTCGAGGGCGGGGCCAGCCAAAAGTCCATGGAGGAGTTCGCCGAGCACTACCAGAAATCCTCGGCCGCCCCGGCCGCCGCGGCCGCAGCCGCCCCTGCGCCGGCCCCGGCGCCCAAGCAGGAGAAGATAGAGGTCAAGGCCGAGGCCAGGCCCAAGGCCGAGCCGGCCCCGGCCCCCCGCCGCCGCAAGAAGGACAAGGGCGTGGAGTACGGCGCGGACCGCGAGGCCGGCGTGGCCGGACCGGACGCGGTGTACGTGGAGCGCACGGTGGCCCGCTGGCGCCTGCGCGGGCCGGGCATCCAGCGCTAGCAAATAAACGGGCCGCCGGGGCCCTGCCCGGCCGCCCTGCCCACAAAAAGGGTTTTTCCCTCCCTCCCTAGAAGCCTGCGGGCTTCGCTCCCCGGGGAACCTGACCGGCGGGTGGCAACACTCGCCGGTCTTTTTTTGTTAGGATTAGCAGCATGGAGTTAAGGTTGAGCACAGAACTAGCCAAAAGCGACAAGAGCCCCTCGCAGATCGCACGAGTTGTCACCGAAAATTGGTTCGGTCGGAATATGTATTGTCCAGCCTGCAGGAGCAACCGCCTGCAAAAGACATCGGACAATACAAAAACGGTGGATTTTTCGTGTCCCGCCTGTCAGGCCGATATTCAGTTAAAGTCAAAGGCAGGAAGGTTGGGAAAAAAGGTAAGAGATGCAGCCTATCATCCCATGATCCAGCGGATAGAAAAAAACAGTAGCCCCCATTTTGCTTTTCTGGAATACGACAAAGATTTATGGAAGGTAAAAAATCTCCTGTTCATACCGGGCTTCTTCATAACCGCCAACACCATAGAAAGATGCAGACCTCTTTCCGGCACCGCGCGCCGCGCCGGCTGGGTAGGGTGTAATATCCTCTTTTCGAGGCTGCCCGAAGATGCAAAGATATTTGTTGTGCAAAACCAAAAACCTATAAGCGCTGCTTTTGTAAGAGAAAAGTGGGCCAGATTTGCATGGTTAGAACCACAAAAGTCGGAAGCGAGGGGGTGGGCCACTGACGTTCTAAGGTGCGTCCGATCTCTTGGAAAACAGCGGTTTTTCTTGGCGGAGATGTATTCATTCCAACAAGAATTGCAAAATTTATACCCTTCAAACAAATTCGTTAAGGCTAAAATTAGGCAACAATTGCAGGTGCTACGCGATAAAGGATTGCTACGATTTATAGGTAAAGGTGTTTACGAAGCTATTTAGTCCCTTAGCGAGGGGCAAGGATTCGGTCAAACAGCGTCTTCCCTGTTGCCGGCCGGCTGGTATTTCTTCCCGCAACCGCCTACGGCGAAAGGCTCGCCGCCGGCCTCCCGGGGCTTTGCAAAGGGCCCTGGCTGGGGGATAATGGGGGGCAGAGAGGACCTTCGCGGCCTGGCTGGCGGAGGCGGGGAACCTGGGGTGACATGCGGCCGGACGCCAACGGGCGTCAAAGTCCGCGGCCGTGCACAACCTGTTCGCGGAGGAAATGGAATGAAGAGCAAACTCAGCCGCTGGACGGCGATAGCGGCCTGCCTGGGCCTGGCGGCCCTGCTGGCCGGCTGCGCGGCCACCTACACGGGCCTGCGCTACAAGGACCTGCAGGTGCAGAACAAGATGAGCGCCTCCATCTTCCTGCAGCCGGTGGCGCCGGTGCAGCGCACCGTGTTCGTGCAGGTGCGCAACACCACCGACAAGGCCTTTGACCTGCAAAACGAGGTGGCCGCGGCCATAGCCGCCCGGGGCTACAAGGTGGTGCCGGACCCCAACCAGGCCCAGTATTTGTTGCAGGCCAACGTGCTCTCCGTGGGCGAGGCTGATCAATCGGCCCTGGAGAGCGCCGGCCTGGCCGGCTTCGGCGGGCCCCTGGCCGGCGCGGCCATCGGCGGCGTGCTGGGCGGCAGCCAGGCCGGGGCCGGCGTCGCGGTGGGCGCGGTGGCCGCCGGCGCGGCCGAGGTGATCTCCGGGGCCCTGGTCAAGGTGGTCACCTACATGGTCGTCACCGACATGCAGATCTCCGAGCGCACGGCCGGCGGCGTGGCCACCACCTTCCGTTCGGACCTGCGCCAGGGCACCGGCCAAACCACGGTGCAGCAGCAGACGGCCAGCACCGGGGCCTGGAAGCAGTACCAGACCCGCATCGTGTCCAGCGCCCGGCAGACCAACTTGACCTGGCCCGAGGCCTACCCGGCCCTGCGCCAGGGCATTGCCCAGTCCATCGCGGGCATATTCTAGACAGCAATCCTCACGGCCACCGGCAAGGCCCCCCGCGTCTCCGGGGGGCCTTGTCCTTTGGAGGCCGCCGGCGGGAAACCGGCGCGCCCTGCGCCCTGCGCTTGTGCGCTTATTCTTGGGCCTGCCGGGTGATTGTGCGCTTATTCCGAAGGATTGCCTATGGAAACTTGGCCCGGCCTGCCCAATAATTGCGCGCTGGCCCTCGCGTGCGAGAACGGCCAGTAACCCCGTTGAATCAACTAACGAAGGAGACTTGAGAATGAAAGCGACCAAGCGGTTTGCGGCCCTGAGCCTGGCTCTGATGCTGGCGGTTTCTTTTGCGGGCCTGGCCCTGGCGGCTGACAAGCCCGCGGCCCCGGCGGTCAAGGCGGCTGATCCCAAGGCGGCCAAGCCGGCGGTCCAGCCGGTGGCCAAGCCGGCGGCGGCCAAGACCATCAACATCAACACCGCGGGCGTCAAGGAGCTCAAGCAGCTCAAGGGCGTGGGCGACAAGCTGGCTAAGGCCATCGTGGACTACCGCGCCAAGAAGGGCGCCTTCAAGGCCCCTCAGGACATCATGAAGATCAAGGGCATCGGCAAGAAGACCTTCGAGGCCAACAAGGCGATCATCGTGGTGAAGTAGCCGGCCCGTCTCCGAACATGGCAAGGCCCCCGGCCAGCGCGGCCGGGGGCCTTGCCTTTGGGCGCGGCGCCGTGGCGGCTAGCGCACCTTGGAGCCCGGCGGCATCTCTTTGCTGGGCGAGACGATGCACAGGCCTTGCTCGCCCACCGCGGCCAGGACCATGCCCTGGCTGGTCACCCCGCGCAGCTTGGCCGGCTTGAGGTTGGCCACGATCACCACCTGGCGGCCCTTCAGCTCCTCGGGCGCGTAGTGCTGGGCCACGCCGGCCACCAGGGTGCGCGGCTGGGGCTCGCCCGCGTCCACGCTGAGCTTTAAGAGCCGGTCCGCGCCATCGATGCGCTCGGCGGCCAGCACCGTGGCCACCTTGAGCTGCACCCGGCCGAACTCCTCGATGCTGATCTGCTCGTCGCTGGCGCTGGTCTGCTCGTCGTTCACGGCGGCCTCCTTTGGCCTGGCCTCGGCCTTTTGGCCGGCCTTGGCGGCCTTGGCCTGCACCTTGGCCGTGTCTATGCGGGGGAACAGGGCGGGGGGCTCGGCGGCCTGGGCGCCGGCGGGCAGGAGATGCGTTGAGGACATCACCATTTCGAGCATCCCTGGTTCGATGCCGCGCATCCCCAGAACCGCGGCCATGCCCTGGGCGGTCTCGGGCATCACCGGCCAGATCAAAACGGCTATGTCGGCCAGAAGTTGGGAAAGGGTGAAAAGGACCTTGTCCAGCTCCGTTGCCCGGGCAGGGTCCTTGGCCAAGGTCCAAGGCTCATGGGTGACTACGAACTTGTTGGTTGCCCTGATGATATCCCATACCACGGACAAGGCGCGATGGAATTGGAAGGACTCCATCTCCTGCTGGTAGAGGTGCGCCTGTTGCCAGACCCACGAAAAGAAGCCCAGGCAGGTCTCCCAGGGAGCATTGGGCTCATATTGCCCGCTTTCCTTGTTTACTGCCGCCTCCGCCTCCGGCACCACCCCGCCCCGGTACTTGTGCAGCATGTTCAGCACCCGGCTGAACAGGTTGCCCAGGTCGTTGGCCAGGTCCGCGTTGTAGCGCTCGATGAGCGCCTCCTCGCTGAAGCTGCTGTCCAGGCCGAAGGTCATCTCGCGCAGCAGGAAATAGCGGAAGGCCTCCACCCCGTACTTGGCCGCCAGCTCCAAGGGCCGCACCACGTTGCCCAGGGACTTGGACATCTTGGCCTGGTCCACGTTCCAGTAGCCGTGCACGTTCAGGTGCTGGTACAGGTAGTCCTCGGCCGGCCGGCCCTCGGCCTTGGCCAGGGACATGAGCATGGTGGGCCAGAACACGGCGTGGGGCTTGAGTATGTCCTTGGCGATCAGGTGCTGGGCCGCGGGCCAGAACTCCCGAAAGGCCGGCCCGTCGGGCCAGTCCAGGCCCGAGAGGTAGTTGATCAGGGCGTCGAACCAGACGTAGGTCACGTAGTCCGCGTCGAAGGGCAGCTCGATGCCCCAGATCAGGCGGCTCTTGGGCCGGGAGATGCACAGGTCCTCCAGGCCCTGGTCCAGCATGGCCAGCACCTCGTTCTGGTAGCGCTCGGGCCGGATGAACTCCGGGTGGGCCCGGATGTGCTCCTGCAGCCGGCCGGTGTAGGCGGTCATGCGGAAGAAGTAGTTCTCCTCCTCCTGAAAGATGGGCGTGGTGCCGTGGTCCGGGCAGCAGCCGCCCACCAGCTCGTGCTCGGTCAGGAAGCGCTCGCAGCCCACGCAGTAGTGGCCGCCGTACTTGGCAAAATAGATGTCGTCCGCGTCATAGACCTTCTGCAGCACCGCCTGCACCACCTTAATGTGGCCGGGGTCGGTGGTGCGCACGAAGCGGTCCGGGGCGACGTTGAGCTGCGGCCAGAGGGAGCGGAACAGCCCGCTGATGCGGTCGGCGTAGGCCTTGGGCGCCAGGCCCTGGGCCGCGGCGGCCTGGGCGATCTTGTCGCCGTGCTCGTCGGTGCCGGTCTGGAAGCGGGCCTCATAGCCGGCCAGGCGGTGGAAGCGGGCGGCCACGTCGGCCACGATGGTGGTGTAGGCGTGGCCCAGGTGGGGCTCGGCGTTCACGTAGTAGATGGGGGTGGTGATGTAGAAGCGCTCGCTCATTCGCTGTCAGGTCCCTTTCGGCTGCGCCGGCGGCGGCCGCGGCGGCGGAGGGGGCCGCCGCGCTCATCGCCCTCGTTCTGGCTTTGGCTCGCCTCCTCGGGCCCGGCATTCGCCCCGGGGCCGGGGGCCGGGGGCACCTGGGTCTGCACCGGGGCCAGCAGCTTGGCCAGCTCCAGGGGCCCCACGGTGACCTCGTTCTCGCCGCCCACCAGCAGCGTCACCTGCTGCTCCAGCACGTTCTGGCGGATGACCCTGGCCTCGCCGCCGTCGCCCAGGGTCAGGCGCTTGCCCAGCTTGGGCAGGTCCTTCTTGAGCGAGCGGTAGGTCTCGAACTCGTAGGTCAGGCAGCACATCAGGCGGCCGCAGAGCCCGCTGATCTTGGTGGGGTTGAGGCTGAGGTTCTGCTCCTTGGCCATCTTCACGCTCACGGGCTCGAAGTCCTTGAGGAAGGTGGCGCAGCAGATCTCCCGGCCGCAGGAGCCCAGGCCGCCCAGGAGCTTGGCCTCGTGGCGCACCCCGATCTGGCGCATCTCCACCCGGGTGCGGAAGCGGGCCACCAGGTCGCGCACCAGCTCGCGGAAGTCCAGGCGGCCCTCGGCGGTGAAGAAGAAGATCATCTTGGAGCGGTCGAACAGGCACTCCACCTTGACCAGGTTCATGTCCAGCTTGCGGGCGGCGATGCGCTCCTGGCAGTGGTTATAGGCCTCTTTCTCCAGGGCCAGGTTCTGCTCCTGCTGCTCCAGGTCCTCGGCGGTGGCCAGGCGGTAGACCTGCTTGAGCGGCGGCCGCTCGGCGCCCTCGGGCGGCTCGGGCTGGGGCCGCGGCCCGCGCACCACCTCGCCCAGGGCCAGGCCGTTCTCGGTCTCCACGATGACCACATCCCCCGGCTTGAGCACGAAGTGCCCGGCGTCGAAGTCGTATATCTTGCTGCCCCGCGCAAAGCGGATGCCCACCATCTTGCCCATGGCTTAGCCCGTATATTTCATGAGGGCCGTGCGTCCGGCTGCGCCAGCCAGCGTGCCGCTGGGGGCAGAGCGGGTCGAGATGCCATCTGCCAAGGTCAACCTCCAATGCTCCCGTTGAAAACGTCTGGGAGCCCAAGCCTTGGGCCCGGCATACTGCGTTGCTGGCTTCGCTCGCGCCTCGACGTAGCTTCAGCGACGCCTGCGGCGCTCGCTTGCCGGCCGCCTTGTCTGCCGGCGGCTGGCTGTGCCGGGCCAGGATGCAAACTGCATCTTGATAACGCAGGTGTTTTTTTCATAACGGCCCCATGAATACTGGTTCGTTGTTTAATGCCGCCCAACCCTCACGAAATATACGGGCTAGTTCTCCGCCCCCTGCCGCAGCCGCTCAATCATCACCACCAGGGCCAACTCCGGCGCGGCGTTGGCCAGTATCTCGCCCTGGGCCCGCCGCACGCCGCCAAAGCCGGCGCAGGCCGCCTCCAGGTCCAACCCGACCCCGGCGGGCAACAGGGCCAGCTCTTCCCGGCCCGCGGTCCGCACGGCTTGGTCGCGAAAGTGCAGGGCCAAGAGGTCCAGGGCCCGGCAGAGCCCCTCCCGGTCCAGGGCCGCGGCCCCGCGAAAGGCCCCCACCTGCTCCTCGGCAAAGGCCCAGTCCTCCAGGGCCTGGCCCTGGCCGGACAGGTGCCCCAGCCAGGCAGAGAGCCCGGCGCGCATCTGCTCGGCGTCCAGCTCCAGGGCCCGGCCCAGGGAGCCGGCGGCCAGGCCGGCCTTGAGCCGGGCCGCGTCCGGCTCCTCGCCCCGGCGCTCAAGCTCGGCGGCGATCAGCTCCGCGGCCAGGGGCCGCAGGCTCACCTTGCGGCAGCGGCTGACCAGGGTGGGCAAGAGCTCCTGGGCGTCCTGCACCGTGAGCACCAGGATGTTCTTGGGCGGCGGCTCCTCCAGGGTCTTTAAGAGCGCGTTGGCGCTGGCCGGGTTGAGGTGCTCGGCCCGGCGGATGAGTATCATGCGCCAGCCGCCGCCGAAGGGCGCGAAGACCGTGGCCCGGATGGCCTCGCGCAGGGCCTCCACCTTGATCTGGCTGGAGGCGGCCTGGCTGGGCGGGGCCAGCACGATCAGGTCCTCGTGGCCCCCGGCCAGGGCCCGGCGGCAGGAGCCGCAGGCCCCGCAGGCCATACCTTCGGCCGGCCGCTCGCAGTTCAGGGCCATGAACAGGGCCTGGGCCAGGGTGCCCCGGCCCACGCCGGCCGGCCCCACGAACATATAGGCGTGGGCCAGGCGGCCGGCGGCCGCCTCGGCCTCTAACTGGGCCACCGCCCGCGGCTGGCCTATGACTCCGCTAAGCCGCAAGGGCCTTGTACTCCTTGAGCAGGGGCTCGGCCAGGGCCCAGATGGCCGCGGCCACCTCCTGCTGGGCGCCCCCGGCGTCCACCAGCTTGATGCGGCCCGGCTCGGCCGCGGCCTGCTCCAGATAGCCCTGGCGCACCTTCTGGTGGAACTCCAGGCCCTCGTTCTCCAGGCGGTCCGGGGCCAGCCCCAGCTCCCCCTGGCGATGCTGCACCCGGGCCAGCCCCAGCGCCGGGTCCAGGTCCAGCAGGATGGTCAGGTCCGGCCAGACCGCGCCGCAGGCCCACTGGTTCAGGGTGCGCACCATGTCCGCGCCCAGGCCCCGGGCCCGGCCCTGGTACACCTCGCTGGAGTCCGCGAAGCGGTCGCAGACCACCACCTGGCCGCTGGCCAGGGCCGGGGCGATGACCTGGGCCGCGTGCTGGGCCCGGTCGGCCAGATAGAGCATCAGCTCGGCCCGGGGGCTGGGCCCCTCCGGGCCCTGGCTGGTGAGGATATCGCGCACCCGGGCCCCCACCCAGGTGGCCCCGGGCTCCCGGGTGCCCAGCACCTCCAGGCCCAGGGCCCGCGCCCGGCGCACCAGCATGCGCTGCTGAGTGGTCTTGCCGCAGCCCTCGCCGCCCTCCAGGGTGATGAAGGGCGCCTGGGGCCTGTTGGTATTGCCGGTCATGGGGGTTAAGTCTCCTCTGCCTCCGACCGGCTGTCAAACAGGCTGGGCCCCGCCGCCTCCGGCCGGGCCAAGGCCGGGCGGGGCCGCTCCGCCTCCGCCCGCCCCTCCAGGGCCGAGGGCCCCACGTACAGAAAACGTTCGAGCAAGCGGTTGTACTCGCTCCAGTGTCCTTCCCCGGCCTGGCGGCGGGCCTCGGCGGCCATGAACAGCTTGGCGTCCAGGTCGTCTATGAAGTTGAGCGCCAGGGCCTCGGCGGTTTTGGGCCGGCGGGGGCTGCCGAACTCATAGGCCCCGTGGTGGCTGAGGATCAGGTGCCTTAGCTGCTCGGCGAGCAACTCGGGAAAGACCTTGAGCTTGGCCAGGTTGTCATCCAGCATGCGCACGCCCAGCACCAAATGGCCCTCCAGCCGGCCCGCGTCGGTGTAGTCAATGGGCGGCCCCAGGGTGAGCTCGGCCACCTTGCCGATGTCGTGCAGCAGGGCCCCGGCCAGGAGCAGCTCGGCCTGCAACTGGGAGCCGTAGTGGGCGGCCAGGATCTGGGCCAGGCCGGCCACGCTCACGGTATGCTCAATGAGCCCGTGTACATAGGCGTGGTGAGCGCCCTTGGCCGCCGGCGCCTGGGCAAAGGCGCGGGCAAAGGCCTGGTCCCGCACGAAGATAGATTCGAGCAAACGCTTTAAATCGCGCTGGGTGATGCGCGCCAGGGCCGCGTCCAGCCCTTTTTGCAGCTCCACCAAGGGGATGTCGCTGGCGGGCAGGAACTCGGAGGCCTGCTGCTCGTCCCCTGAGGCGGCCAGGGACTCCAGCACCACCTGCAAGCGGCCCTGGTAGGACTCCACCCGGCCCTGGGCCTGCACCACCATGCCCGGCTTAAGGGGGGCCAGGACCTCCTCGGCCTGCTCCCAGAGCCGGCCCTCGATCTCCCCGGAGCGGTCCCCCAGGCGCAAGGCCCCGTAAGGCTTGCCGTTCCTGGTGTTGGCCAACTGGCAGCGCAGGAGCAGATAGGAGCCGGCCAAAACCTGGCCCTCGCCCAGGGAGGCTATGCGCGGGCTGCTGTTCACAGGGTCTCCTTGGCCGCGGCCACGGCGTTAAGGAAAATGCTCAAACCCAGCCCGGGCGCCAGGGGGTCCAAGGACTGGCCGCCGCGGCGGGCCTGCTCCCGGCGCAGGGTGTAGTCCGGGTGCTGGCTGGCGCGGTAGAAGCCCTCGGGGTGGGGCATGAGGCCGAACACCCTGCCCGACGGGTCGCATATCCCGGCGATATCATTCAGCGAACCATTGGGGTTCGCCGGCCACTTGCCCTCGGCCCGCCTGCCCCGGCCATTGCCGTAGCGCACGGCCGCCAGCCCCTGACGCTCCAGGCGCGCCAGCACCGCCTCATCGCAGACTAGCTTGCCCTCACCGTGGCGCACGGGCAGGTCCAGGCGCTTTATGCCCTTGGTGAACAGACAGGGGCTCTCAGGTTCGACCAAAAGCTCCACCCAGCGGTCCTGGAAGTTGCCGCAGTCGTTGGCGGCCAGGGCCACCTGCCGGGGCCAGCCCGGCTCCAGCATGGGCAAGAGCCCCAGGTTCACCAGGGCCTGGAAGCCGTTGCAGATGCCGATCACCAGCCCGCCGCGCTCCAAAAAGGCCCGCAGTTGCTCCCCCAGGTGGTTGGCCAGGCGGGTGGCCAGGAGCACGCCCGCGCCGTGGTCGTCGCCCCAGGAGAAGCCGCCGTCAAAGACCAGTATCTGGTAGTCGTCCAGGGACTCCGTGGCCTTGCGCCGGGCGGTGCCGGTCAGGTCGCTGATGTGCACCCGCACGGCCTGGGCCCCGGCCAGGCCCAGGGCATGGGCGGTCTCCCAGTCGCAGTTCAGGCCGAAGCCGGCCAGCACCAGGGCCTTGACCTTGTCCCGGCCGGGCATCACACCATCCTCCCGAAGCGCCGGCGCCAGTTGGTGCGCATCTGGGCCACGGTCAGCCCCAGCACCTCCTGGCCGCCGAAGGTGGCCGTCAGCCGCTGCGATTTGGTCACCCGTCCCAGGCAGGCCCAGGGAATACCTTCGAGCATTTGCTCAAACTCACTCGACCGCCGGGGATCCACGGTGACCACAAAGCGGCCCGTGGACTCGGAGAACAGCCGGCGCATGTGGTCCAACTCTCCGTCAACCGGCACCTTATCCAGGTCCACCTCCAGGCCCAGGCGGCCGGCCAGGGCCATGCGGGCGCACGCGTAGCCCAGGCCGCCGCGGCCGGGCACGCAGGCCGAGGCGACCAGGCCGGCCTTGAGGGCCTGGTGCAGGGCCCGGCAAACTTCGCGCACTTGCTCGAAGTTTGTGATGGGCGCCTGCAGGCCGGTCTGGCCCCAGAGCCCGTACAGGGCCCCGCCGCCCAGCTCGTCCCGGGTCAGGCCCAGCGCGTAGAGCAGGTCGCCGGCCAGCTTGGGCTCCAGGGACTGCACGGCCTCCAACTCCGGCACCGGCGCGGTGGCCGTGAACATCATGGTGGGCGGGCCGGAAACCCTACGGCGCAGGCCGTGCGGCCCGGTGAGGGTGCCGTCCACGTACATGGAGTCCTTGCCCGAAAGCAGCGGAATCTCCAGGGCCTGGCAGCCATCCCGCAGCCCCCAGCAGGCCCGCACCAACTGCGCGGCCTTGTAGCGGCCGTCCGGGTTGGTCCGCGGGTCGTGGATGATGCTGGGCCAGCAGAAGTTGTCCACCCCGCCCACCTGCTCCGGGTCCCCGCCCACCGCCGCCACCCGGCAAAAGGCCTCGGCGATGGAGGCCGTGACCATGTGGTAGGTGTCTATGTCCCCGTAATCCGGGGCGATCACCTGGGACATGGCCAGCCCGACCCGCGAGGAGAGCACCGGCAAGAGGACCGCCGCCTCGCTGGGCACCTCTTGGCCGCGGCCGCAGAAGGGCTTGATCAGGCTGGAGCCCTGCACCTCGTGGTCGTACTGGCGGTTGATCCACTCCCGGGAGCAGAGGTTGGGCGAGCCCAGCAGCTCCAAGAGCAGCCCGCCCAGGTCGGCCGGCGGCGTGACCACCGGCTCGGCCAGGCCCCGGGCCGCGGGCGGGGTCCACAGGGCCTCGAACTCCCACTGGGGGAAGCCGCGCTCCAGGAACTCCACGTCCACGTAGCAGCAAACCCGGTCGCCGTAGTCCAGGCGCAGCTTGCCGTCGCCGCGGAAGCGGCCGATCACCGTGGCCTCCACCTGGTGCTTGTCGGCCAGGTCCATAAAGGCCTGGCGGTCCTGGGGCCGCACGGCCACGGTCATGCGCTCCTGGCTCTCGCTGACCCAGATCTGCCAGGGGTCCAGGCCCTGGTACTTGAGCGGCACCTGCTTGAGGTCCACCTGGGCCCCGGGGCTGAAGCGGGCGCTCTCGCCCACGCTGGAGCTGAGCCCGCCGCCGCCGTTGTCGGTGAGATAAGGCACCAGGCCCTGGTCCCGGGCCTCCAGCAGAAAGTCGTGCATCTTCTTCTGGGTGTAGGGGTCGCCGATCTGCACGTGGCCGGCCGGGGTGCTCTCGCTGTAGCCGGCGCTGCTAGCCGTGACCCCGTGGATGCCGTCGGCGCCCACCCGGCCGCCGCACATCACCACCAGCTCGCCCGGCGCGGTGGTCTTCTCGTGGGTGGGCTGGCCGTTCACCAGGGCCGGCATCACCCCCACCGCGGACACGAAGACCAGGCACTTGCCCAGATAGCGGGGGTCGAAGTGCAGCAGGCCCAGGGCCGTGGGGATGCCGCTCTTGTTGCCGCCGTCGCGCACCCCCTCGATGATGCCGTCCAAGAGGCGCCGGGGGTGCAGGGCCGGCTGCAGCTCGCCGGCGTAGTCCCGGGGGGCCACGCAATAGCCCCACAGCCCGGCCACCAGCTTGGAGCCCTTGCCGGTGCCCATGGGGTCGCGGTACACGCCCACGATGCCGGTGATGGCCCCGCCGTAGGCCTCCATGTTGCTGGGGCTGTTGTGGGTCTCGCCGGTGATAACGTAGTGGTGGTCCGCGTCCAGGCGGGCCACGCCGGCGTTGTCCCAGAGCACGCTCACCACCCAGTCCTTGGCCGCGGCCAGGGCCTCGGTGGGGGCCTTGATGCACTCCTTGAAGAGGTTGTCCACCGTGCGGCGCTCGCCGGAGACCAGGTCCTGGTAGTAGAAGCGGCCGTTAAAGGTGTTGTGGTTGCAGTGGTCGGAGCGGGCCTGGCTGACGTACTCCAGCTCCACGTCCGTGGGGTCGGACAGGCCCACCTGGGCCCGGGCCGCGCGCACCGTGGGGTCGTTGAAGTAGGCCCGGATCACCGGCACGTCCGCCGGGTTCAAAAACAAATCCCGCGCGGCTGACAGCTCGATAAGCTCCTGGTCGCTGTTGATGGCGAAGGTCTGCACGCTGGGGGCGTGGGCCAGCTCCACCCGGGGGATGGCGATGCCCACGCCCAGGGCCGGGTCCCACTGGCCGCGGGGTATCACCCGCCAGGTCTGGATCAGGCCGTTGGCCAGGAGCTGGCGGCAGATGGCCTCGGCGGCCTCGGCGCCCAGCCTGGGGGCCCGCAGCAAATACAGCCGGCTGGCGTACACCGCCTCGTCCGGGCCGAAGGCGCGGCCCAGCACGTCGGCCATGGCCTCCAGGGCCGTGGCGCCCTCGTTGTCCTTGACCCCGGGCTTGAGCCCCACCCACAGGGCCCAGTCGAAGTCCGGCAGGGCCCGCTCGGCCAGGGGCCTGAAGGAGCTGACCTCGGTCACCGGGTTGGTGAAGATGGCCTGGCGCACCTTCTCCAGTTGCGCCCCGTCCAGGCCGGTGTCAAAGGTGAGCACCCTGAGCACCCGGGCCGCCTCCAGGCGCAGGCCCAGATAGGCCCGGGCCTTGTGCGCCAATCCTTGGCCGGCCGGGTCGTTGAGGCCGGGCTTGAGGCCTATCTCCAGGCGAATGGGCATCGCGCTCCGCCTTGCCAATGGTGAACGGGCCGAGGGAAAGATGATCTTAACAAGCGTTGCCTGGCCTGACAAGGCTGGCCCGCCTCGGTTGACCAGGCTGGGCCGGGTCTCACTCCGGCGGCGGCAGCCGGCCACGCAGCCCGCCCAGCCAGCGCCAGAGCAAAAGCCCAACGAGCGCCGCCACCGACAGCCCCGCGGCCAAGGCCAGGGCCTTGATCGCCCACAGGGGCAGGCCCTCCAGCCAGGTCAGCATGCCCAGGCTCCTTTGTCTCCACGCTCCGCCGGCCGCGGCCGGCCCGGTTTCATCCCCGGCCCCATGTTAGCCCCCCGGCCGGGCGGGCACAAGGCCGGGCCTTGGCATACGGCCCCAGGGTGGGCATACTAGGGCCATGCCCAACCAAGCACGCCAAGCCAGCGGCCAGATACAACTGGACTACCCCCTGGACCGCTGGCCGCCGCCCGCGGCCACCATCGTGCTGTCCCTGCAGTGGCTGGTGATCCTGGTGCCGGGCCTGCTGGTGCTGGGGGAGGTGGTGGCCCTGGCCTGGGGCCTGGACCCGGCCGGGCGGGTGGCCTTTTTGCAGCGGCTGCTACTGGTCACCGGCCTGGTGCAGGCGGCCCAGGTGCTCTGGGGCCACCGGCTGCCCGGGCTGGTGGGGCCGGCGGCGGTGCTGCTGGTGGGGGTCTTGGCCACCATCGCCGGCGGGCCGGGGCCGGTGTTCGGGGCCATGGCCCTGGGCGGGGCGCTGACCGCCGCGGCCGGCTTCACCGGCCTGGCCGCCCGCCTGGGCCGGCTCTACACCCCGCCGGTGCTGGCCTCCACCCTGCTGTTGGTCTGCGTGTCCCTGGCCCCCACCATGCGCGATCTGCTCTATCACCCGGCCGCGGCCGGCGCGGGCCTGTCGGGCTCGTTTATCTTCGGCCTGGGCCTGGTGCTGGCCATGCTCCTGGCCCAGCAGCGGCTCAAGGGCCTGGCCTCCTCGGCGGTGATCCTCCTGGGCCTGGTGGTGGGCAGCGTGGCCTACTACCTCATCGGCCTGGGCCCGCTGCCCGCCTGGCGGCCGGCGGCGGCCCTGGGCCTGCCCAGCCTGCTCGCTACGGAGCTGTCCTTCAACCCCGGCGTGGTGGTGGCCTTCTGCCTGTGCTATCTGGCCCTGATCGCCAACGAGCTGGGCAGCATCGAGACCACCGGCCGCATGATCGGCGCCCCGGGCATGGACGGCCGGGCCAACCGGGCGGTGGCCGTCTCGGGCCTGGGCGGGCTGGCCGCGGGCCTGGCCGGGGTGCTGGGCCCGGTGACCTACTCGGTGAGCCCGGCGGTGATGATCTCCACCCGGAGCGCCTCCCGCTGGACCCTGCTGCCCGCCGCGGGCCTGGTGGTGCTCTTGTCCCTGTGGCCCGGCGGCCTGTCCCTGTTCCAAATGGCCCCGGCCCCGGTGGTGGGCGCGGTGCTGTTGTCCCTGATGGCCCAGGGCGTGTTCGCGGCCCTGCACGTGCTCCAGGCCGGGGAGCGGCCGCCGGACTGGAGCGTGGGGGTGACCGTGGGCACGGCCACCTTGGTGGGCATCATCGTCAGCTTCATCCCCGCCGCCGCCCGCCAGGCCCTGCACCCCTTCCTGCAGCCCATCCTGGCCAACGGCTTCGTGCTGGGGCTGATCACGGCCCTGGTGCTGGAGCACCTGCTGCTGCGGCGTAAAGTCTAATAGATCATGAGTAAGTTCTCGAAAAAGCCATCCTTCCGAGAAACAGGGCTTCACAGCCTTATAACAGAGTTTGCACTACCACTAACTGCAGTTAAGGATAGAGAGTATTTTCCATCCGGCACAGCGATAGTCATCGGACCGTTTTTTGCGATCACAGCAAAGCATGTTTTTGAAGACTATTGGGGTCGATACCACCAAAAGCTATTGGATTCAGGCAAATTCGAGGGGTCCTTTTCTGTCCAGGCGGTACAAATTGTACAGGGGAACCAGGGATTATTATGGAATGTTAATCGCATATGGCTTTCTCCGTTCACCGACATAGCCTTTATACAGTTAACACCGGGGTCAGCATTGGCTGTGCAGCACAAATGGCGGTGCCCAAGGATTAATCTATTGCCGCCGCCACCCGGTTCGAGAATTGTTGGTTTTGGGTATCACAGTTCAAAAATTAAAATCGAAGAAGATTCGGAAACCGTGACGGTTGAGTGGCATGATGTCCCCACGACCACTGTCGGTCAAGTCATAGAAATTCACGAGACTAGAAGAGACGAGAGGCGACTAAAGTTTCCATGTTTTCGTACAAATGCACGTTTTGATGGAGGAATGAGCGGGGGGCCAGTGTTTAACGATGATGGTGAACTTTGTGGATTGATATGTTCGTCAATGTCCTTTCCAGACGATGGCGGACACCATACCTCTTACGCGACTACTTTGTGGCCGGCTATGGGAACAATGATAGACATGGACAGGGTGGGTTTTGAGCAGGGCCAAGAATACCCCGTATTGGAGTTAGCAAAACTCGGGCATATAACTGCTGCTGGCTGGGAGTCCATAATTCTTGTTCGTGGTGAAGCAAGCGAGATTAAGACTGTTGGATTACGGAAAAACATGTCGCGTATGGGCTAATTCTACGGCCTTATATTTGTCCGGAATGCCTTCCCGTATAAAGATAAATCTTTGGCCAACGGCTTCGTGCTGGGGCTGATCACGGCCCTGGTGCTGGAGCACCTGCTGCTGCGCCGGAAAAGCTGATACATATATTTTACCAAGATTGGGCGGCATTATCGCCGCTGTCTTTGCCAGGCGGCGGCTATACAATCAAGGGCCTGGTAACCGGGTGCGCTTTGTTTAGAGGCCAACGCCCGGCTTTCCGTGAACCTCCCAGCGGCGTAGGGCGGGTTAGCGGAGCGTAACCCGCCTTCCCGATTAGGCCGCCCGCAGAAGGAGAGACATTCATGCAAGACAACCAGGCCAGCCAGACCGCCCAGCGGGTGGCCACCCACCGCGCGGCGCACCAGCTCCTGGACCAGCCCACGGTCTTTGACGACCCCCTGGCCCTGGCCATCCTGGGCCCGGAGCGGGCCGCGGCCCTGCGCGCCGATCCGCAATCATCGGTGACCTCGCCGGCCTCGCCCTTTCTGCGGGCCTTCACCGCCGCGCGCAGCCGCTTTGCCGAGGACGAGCTGCGCCTGGCCGTTGCCCGCGGCGTGGGCCAATACGCCGTCCTGGGGGCCGGGCTGGACACCTTCGCCTACCGGAATTCATATCCCGCCCTGCGCGTGTTCGAGGTGGACCACCCGGCCACCCAGGCCTGGAAGCGGGCGCGCCTGGCCGAGGCGGGCATCGCGCCCCCGCCGGAGTTGAGTTTCGCTCCCCTGGATTTTCACCAGCAGACCCTGGCCCAGGGCCTGGGCGCGGCGGGCCTTGACCCAGCCCGGCCCACCTTATTCGCCTGGCTGGGGGTGACCCCCTACCTGACCCCAGAGGCGGTGACGGGCACCTTGCGCTTCATCGCCGCGGCCCCGGCCGGAAGCGGGGCGGTCTTCGACTACGCCGTGCCGCCGGAGCTGCTGGACGCCCGGGGGCAAGCGGCCTTCGCGGCCCTGTCCCAGTACTCCGCCAAGGCCGGGGAGCCCTGGCTGGCCACCTTTGACCCCGCGGCCCTGGGCCGGGAACTCGCGGCCCTGGGCTTGGGCCGGGTGCAGGACCTGGGGCAGGAGGAGATAAACGCCCGCTACTTCCAGGGGCGCGCGGACGGGCTACGGGTGGGGAGCCTGTATCACCTGGTGAGCGCCTGGGTCTGAGCCCTTCGTTGTCCAGGGGGGCGCGGCCCTGGGGCAATGAGCGCGGCCTTGTTTTCTGACCATCAAGATTCGCGAGTCATCGCGAGGAGCATCCCGGCAGGGGATGCAGACCTGGCGAACTTCCATTTCCCTTTTTGCGGGGCCACCGCAGGAAAGGGAGGATTGCCACGGCGCGGCGGGAGGGCCGGGGTGCCCTCACAAACCACTGGGCCGCCGCGCCTCGCAATGACGGCTATGCTTTAAAAGATGGATCAAGATGTAGGGGAGGGGTTTATCCCCTCCCTTCTTCATGGCGGCGGCAAGACAGCGGGCGGGGCTAAACCCCGTCCCTACCCCCGCTTGTACATCTCCTCGTACTTGAGCTCCACCTTGGGCTCAGTGACCGGCTGGTCCAGGTGCAGGTGCAGCTCCACCACGCCCCGGCTCACAGTGCCGCTGACCGCGTAGCCCATGCTCTTGAGCACCGATAGGCTGGCGCTGTTCTCCGGGGTCACGTAGGCGCTGGCCAGCTTGTGGCCGCGGTCCCGGGCGATGGTCAAGAGGGCGGTCATGAGCGCCCGGCCCAGGCCCTTGCCCTGCAGGCCGTGGCGCACGGCAAAATCCACCTCGGGCACGCCGTCGCCCCCCAGCACGTAGCGGGCCACGCCCACCATCTGCTCGGCCCCGAACCCCCCGGTCAGCGCCAGGAGCGTCATCTCGCGGTGGTAGTCGATGTTGACCATCTTCTGCATGTCCTTCTTGGGGAAGGCCTTGATGGCGTGCAGAAAGCGGTAGTACACCTCGGTGTCGCTCATGGCGTAGAAGAACTCCTGCACCATGCGCTCGTCGGTGGGCTTCACCGGCCGGATCAGGACCGTCCGGCCGTCCTTGAGCACCACCTCCTGCTCGTAGCGCTGGGGGTAGATGCCGGTGAACAGGGGCACCAGGATCTGGTGCTCGGCGATGAGCCCGGCCTCGCGGGCCGCGCTGAGCAGGGCGTCGCGGTGGTTGGGGTGGGCGATGTCTATGAGGGCCACGGCCCGCTCGCGCAGGGACAGGCCGTGGAGCTGCACCGCGCCGTACTCGGTGGCCACGCTGCGCACCCCGGCCCGGGTGACGCTGACCCCGGCCCCGGGGCTGAGGCTGGGCAGGATGCGGCTGGAGCCGTCCGGCCGGGTGGAGGGCAGCACCACGATGCTGCGGCCGCCGGGGCTCTTGGCCGCCCCGCGCAGGAAGTCCACGGTGCCGCCCAGGCCGGCGTAGATCTTGCTGCCGATGGCCTCGGAGCAGACCTGGCCGGTGAGGTCCACCTCCAGGGCCTCGTGCACGCTGATCATGCGCTGGTTCTGGGCGATGAGGGCCGGGTCGTTCACCACCCGGGTGGGTTGCATCTCCACCATGGGGTTGTTGTGCACGAAGTCGAACAGGGCCCGGCTGCCCAGGCAGAAGGAGGCCACGATCTTGTGCGGGTAGACGCTCTTGGCCGCGCCGGTGATGGCCCCGCTGGCGATGGGGGCCAGGTAGGCGTCGGTGAGCACGTCGGTGTGCACGCCCAGGTCCTGGTGGCCGCCCAGCTCGGCCAGCACCGCCTGGGCCACGGCCCCCAGGCCGCAGTGGATGGTGGCCGCCTCGGGCACCAGGCGGGAGGCCTGGCGGGCGGCCTCGCGGCCGGTCTCGTCCGGCGGGGGCAGGTGGAAGGCCAGCAGCTCCTCCTCCGCCTCCACCAGGTGGTCAATCAGGCTCACGTGCAGGAAGCTGTTGCCCAGGGTGCGGGGCATGGCCGGGTTCACCTGGGCCACCACCAGCCGGGCCCGCTCCACCGCCTCCAGGGTCACGTCCACGGCCACCCCCAGGGAGAGGTAGCCGTGCTCGTCCGGCGGGCTCACCTGGATCAAGGCCGCGTCCAGGCTCAGGCGGCCGCTCTCGATGAGGCCGGGCAGGTCGCTCAGATAGATGGGGGTGTAGTCGGCGCGGCCCTCGCTCACCTCCTGGCGGGCGCCGGCGGCCACGAAGTAGCGCTGGGCGCGCAGGCTCTCGGCGAAGCGGGCGGCGGTGTAGTCCTCGCTGGCCACGCTGATGGCCTGGATCACGGCCACGTCGCGCAGGCCCTCGGCGCAGCGGGCCAGGGCCGCCACCAGGTGCTGGGGCTCGCCGCAGCCCGAGCCGATGAACACGCCCGATCCCGAGCGCAGCTCGGCCAGGGCCTCTTCGGCCGAGGTGCGGCGCTGGCGGTACAGCTCCTGCCAGCCCAAGGTCAGCCCTGGTCCGGCTTCCGGGGCCCGGGGCCGGGGTCGCGCTGGCAGGCCTCGTCCACCAGCTTCTGCACGGTGTCCAGGCAGGGCGCGCCCTGGCGCAGGATGTCCTCAGCCACCCGGTCCCAAAGCTCGGCGGTGGTGTCCGGCTCCAGGGGCGGGGTCTTTTGGCGCGGCTTGTCGCTCATGGTCCCTCCTGGCCCCAATATCACACGCGCCCGATTGAGGGTCAAGCGGCCGCCTTGCCAGGGCAGGCCCCAGCCGCTATATTCAAGCTTCCCGGCCGCGACTCCTGCCCGACGCGGGCGGCAAATCTTAGGACCCCCTGGGGATGCGGCCGTGTCTGCCCTGCTGAACAACATCCTGCCCGTATTTGTGCTGGTGGCCCTGGGCCAGGTGCTCCTGCGCGCCCGCCTGGCCGACGAGCGCTTCTTCGCCATCTCCGACCGCCTGATCTACTTCTTTTTCTTCCCGGCCCTGCTGTTCTGGAAGGTGGGCGCGGCCGGGCCCAAGCTGGTGCTGCCCGGCCGCCTGATCCTGGCCACCCTGGCGGCCATCTTCATCCTCTGGCTGGCCAGCCTGGCCTACATCCGCCTGGCCAGGGTGCCCCACTTCCAGGCCGGCACCTTCAGCCAGGTCAGCTTCCGCTTCAACACCTACGTGGGCATGGCCGTGGTGATGAGCGCCTTCGGCGAGGAGGGCGTGGCCCGCTTCGGCATCATCATCTCCCTGGCCATCCCCTTCATCAACGTGCTGGCCGTCTCCACCCTGGTCTGGCACGCCCAGGCCCAGTACTCCGGGATTCAAAAACTGCGCATGGTGCTCAGGGCCATGCTGGTCAACCCCCTGATCCTGGCCTGCCTGGCCGCCATCGCCTTTGCCCGCAGCGGCCTGGTGCTGCCGGTGTTCCTGGAGCGCTCCCTGGCCCTGGGGGCCTCGGTCTCCCTGCCCATGGCCCTTTTGTCCATCGGCGCCAGCCTGAGCCTGGCCAAGCTCAAGGGCCGCCTGGGCCTGGCCCTGGTCTCCTGCCTGCTCAAGCTGCTGCTGCTGCCCCTGGTGGGCTACAGCCTGCTGCGGCTGCTGGACGTGGGCGGGCTGTCGTTGTCCGTGGCCATGCTCTACTTCGCCCTGCCCACCGCCACCAGCGCCTACATCCTCTCCGGCCAGCTCAACAGCGACACGGACCTGGCCGGGGCGGCCATCGTGCTCTCCACCATCCTGTCCATGGTCTCGTTGTCCGCGGCGCTGCTGTTGTTCGGTTAGCAGGCGGGCTTTGCCTTGCGGGCGGCGGCCGTGCTAAGAAAGTTCTAAGGAGGCGGCATGAATCGGTTCAGCGTATTTCTGCTGCGGGCCGGCCTGGGCCTGCTGGGCGGCTGGCTGCTGTGGCACTTCTTTTTCCGCACCACCACGCCCTGGTGGACCGCCCTGGTGCTGGCGGCCATCGTGGTGCTGGCCGCCTACGCCTCCGAGGCCTGGCGCAAGCGCAGCAGCGGCCGCAACTAGGCCGCGCCCGAGGCAATTCCTCAAAATCGTAGGGGGGAATTAGAAGGACAAACCGGGTCCCGAAGTCTTAGGGCAGTTCATTTGGCCAGGGTCAGGGTCACCGGCCAGCCTTTGGGCACCACCTGGCCGGCCGCTGGGGACTGGCGGATCACCCGGGGAGTCTTGCCACCTCGGCTGGCCCTTATGATGGCCAGGGACTGTTGGTCAAAGCGGCTGCCCAGCCCCGCCTTTTTCAGGGCGTTGGCGGCCGCGAACAAATCCAGGCCCACCACGTTGGGCACCACCACCTTCTGGCCCTCGGTCTTGCCCTGCCCGGTGATACCCTTGAGTACGGCCTGGCCCGGCGGCGGGCTGGTCGTCTTGGCGGCCCCGGTGAAGGCGTAGAGCCACAGGGTCACCGTGAATCCCCGGGGGGCGTGCTGGCCGGCGGCGGGGTTCTGCCGGGCCACTCGGCCCTCCTTGGAGCGGTCGCTGACTGCGATGCCCGGGGTTTGGCTGCGCACGCGCAGCCCGGCCCGGCTCAGGGCGGCGGCGGCCTGCGCGGCGGTCAGGTTCAGCACATTGGGCACCGTGACCGTAGCCAGGACCGGCAACTTGGCGTACTGCACCAGGGACACCTTGGAGCCGAGGGGCAGCATGGAGCCCGGGGCCGGGCTTTGGCGGGCGATGGTCCCGTGCTGGGCCTGGCTGGTGGTGGCCTGCACGGTCAGGGAATAATTCAAGCTCAGTGATTGCAGGGTACGGATCGCCTGGGCCTGGCTCATGCCCACCAGGTTGGGCACCTGAACCATCCTGGGCTTGACCGCCGCCCAGGGGCTGGCTGCCCCGGCAGCGCCCGCGGCCAGGAGGCCCAGGGCCAGCCAAGCCAGGACCATCGTCACCGAGCTGCCTGGACGGGGAAGCATCCTCCGCATGACTCCCCTCCCTTCTCGGCAAAGGAACTGTCAGCCATGCACGCTCTGCCGCCCCGGCCGGCGGGGTCGCCGGTGGGGGGCAGCCGCTCCCAAGGCCCTATTACATTATAACCCCATATTAGGCGACGACCGCGGCGCCTCGTCTCTTTTTAGGCCTTCGGGTGCTTGGCGCCGCCGCCGGGCCCGGACCGGGGCGCGCCAGCCCTGGCCTCTATGCGCTGGGTCACCGCCCGGGCCATGTCCATGGTGGAGAGCCTGCCGCCCAGGTCCGGGGTGGTCTGGCCCGCGGCCAGGCAGGCGGTGAGCGCCGCCTCCACCCGCGCGGCCTCGTCCCGGTGGCCCAGGTGCCGCAGCAGCATGGCCCCGCAGAGGATGGCCGCGGCCGGGTTGGCCCGGCCCTGGCCGGCGATGTCCGGCGCCGAGCCGTGCACCGGCTCGAACAGGGCGTGCTGGGGCCCCAGGTTGGCGCTGGGGCACAGGCCCAGCCCGCCGATGAGCCCGGCGGCCAGGTCGGAGAGGATGTCGCCGAAGAGGTTGGTGGTGACCATGACCTGAAAGTCGCTGGGCCGCAGCACCATGCGCATGGCCACCGAGTCCACCAGGGCCTCCTCGTAGCTGAGCTGGGGGAACTCGGCCGCGGCCCGGCGGCAGGCGTCCAGGAACACCTGGTCCGTGATCTGCAGCACGTTGACCTTGTGTACCGCGGTCACTTTGTTATAGCCGTTGTCGGCCGCGTACTGCAGGGCGTAGCGGGCGATGGCAAAGGAGGCCCGGTCGGTGATGAGGCGGGTGGCCGTGGCCATGCCCGGCTCGACCAGCTCCTCGCGGCCCACGTAGAGCCCCTCGCTGTTTTCGCGCACCACGATCAGGTCCGTCTCCGGCCGCAGGCAGGGCGCGCCCGCGTAGGCCTTGGCCGGCCGCAGGTTCACGTTGGTGGCCAGCTCCGCGCGCAGGCGCAGGATCACGTCCTTGGCCGTGGCGCCCGCGGCCCCGAACACCACCGCTTGGGCCGCCTTGGCCGCGGCCAGGGTGGCCGCGGGCAGGGCCGCGCCGCTGCGGGCCAGCTCCGCGTCGCCGGCCGGGTGCTCGCTGAAAGTGAAGTCCACGCCGCTGGCGGCCAGCACCAGCAGCTCGGCCTCCACCACCTCCGGCCCGATGCCGTCGCCGGGGATCACCGCGATGGGGTACGGCTGGCCGCTCATGAGCGCGCCTCCGGGGCCCCGGCCTGCCAGGGCGCGGCGTGGGCCCGCTCGTAGGCCGCGATACGGTCCTCGTGCTCCAGGGTCAGGCCGATGTCGTCCAGGCCATTAAGAAGGCAGTGCTTGCGGTGGGGGTCCACCGCGAAGAAGCAGGCGAAGCCGTCGGAGCCGGTCAGGGTCTGGCCGGCCAGGTCCACGGTGATTCTGTAGCCGGACTGGGAGGCCACCCGCTTGAACCACTCGTCCACCAGTTCGCCGGCCAGCTCGATGGACAACAGGCCGATCTGGAAGCAGTTATTCTTGAAGATGTCCGCGAAGCTGGGCGCGATGAGCACCTTGAAGCCGTAGTCCATCAGGGCCCAGGGCGCGTGCTCCCGGGAGGAGCCGGAGCCGAAGTTCTCCCGGGCCAGCAGGATGGAGGCCTTGGCGTAGCGGGGGTGATTGAGCACGAAGGTGTCCACCACCTGGCCCGCCTGGTCGAAGCGATGGTGGTGGAACAGCACCTGGCCGAAGCCCTCGCGCTGCACGCGCTTGAGGAACTGCTTGGGCACGATCTGGTCCGTGTCCACGTGGGCCATGTCCAGGGGGACCACGATGCCGGTGAAGGTGGTGAATTTCTGCATGGGCGTCAGTTCTCTCCCGGGTCCGGTGGTTGGCTGGGCGAGGCCAGGACCTCGCCATTTATGGGCGGGGATAAACCCCGCCCCTGCACGGATAAGAATAAGGCTCCGTCGGTTTTCATGAGAAGGCGGGGCCGAGCTCCGTCCTCTTCATGTAGGGGAGGGGTTTACCCCCTCCCTCTTTCCTGCCCCCGCCCCCCCCGCAGGGGGCGCGCGCCCGTCCTACAAATACTCCCGCGGGTCGCTCAGGCGGCCCTTGATGGCGCTGGCCGCGGCCGTGGCCGGGCTGCACAGGTGGGTGCGGCCGCCCTGGCCCTGGCGGTGCTTGAAGTTGCGGTTGCTGGTGGAGGCGCAGCGCGCCCCGGCCGGCAGCACGTCCGGGTTCATGGCCAGGCACATGGAGCAGCCCGGCAGCCGCCACTGGCAGCCGGCCTCGATGAACACCCGGTCCAGGCCCGCGGCCTCGGCCTGGGCCTTGACCTGCATGGAGCCGGGCACCACCAGGGCCGTGACGCCCGGGGCCACCCGGCGGCCGCGCAGCACGGCGGCGGCCGCGGCCAGGTCCTCCAGGCGGCCGTTGGTGCAGGAGCCGATGAACACATAGTCAATGGGCGCCTGGCTCAGGGCCTGGCCGGGCTTCAGGTCCATGAACTCCAGGGCCTGGGCCGCCTCCTTGGCCTGCGCCGGGTCGGACAGGGCCGCCGGGTCCGGCGCCGAAGCGCTCACCGGGGCCACCTGGCCGGGGTTGGTGCCCCAGGTCACCTGGGGCTCCAGGCCGCTGATGTCCACGGACTCCTGGCGGTCGTAGCGGGCGCCCGGGTCGCTGGGCAGGCTCTTCCAAAACTCCAGGGCTTGCCGCCAGTCCGCGCCGGACGGGGCGTAGGGCCGCCCCCGCAGCCAGGCGTAGGTGACTTCGTCCGGGGCGATCAGGCCGGCCTTGGCCCCGCACTCGATGCTCATGTTGCACACACTCAGGCGGCCCTCCAGGGACAGGCCGCGGACGGCCGGGCCCAAATACTCGATGGCGCAGCCGGTGCCGCCGGCGGTGCCCAGGCGGCCGATGACGTAGAGGATCAGGTCCTTGGCCCCGCAGCCGGCGGGCAGTTCGCCCTCTACGCTTAAGCCCAGGCTGCGCGGCCGGTCCTGGGGCAGGGTCTGGGTGGCCAGCACGTGCTCCACCTCGCTGGTGCCCACGCCGAAGGCCAGGGCGCCCAGGGCCCCGTGGGTGGCGGTGTGGCTGTCGCCGGCGATCACCACCTGCCCGGGCAGGATAAGGCCCAGCTCGGGCATGGTCACGTGGATCACCCCCTGGCGGGGATCGTCCTGGCCGAAGTAGGTGATGCGGTGCGCGGCGGTGTTGGCCTCCAGGGCCTTTAGCTGCTCCTCGGCCACGGGATCGGCCAGGGGTCGGTCGCGGTTTTCCGTGGACAGCACGTGGTCGCAGACCGCGAAGGTCAGGTCGGGCCGGCGCACCTTGCGGCCCTCGCGCGCGAGGGCCGCGAAGGCCTGGGGCGTGGTGACCTCGTGCACCAGGTGGCGGTCCACGTAGAGCAGGTCCGGCCGGCCATCGCCGGGCCGCACCAGGTGGCTCTTCCAGATCTTGTCAAGCAACGTGGGCATGTTTGGCCGGTTTCTCCGCGTCCTGGCCCGCCCGGCTGCGCAGGCGGATGAGATGGTTGATGGCCGCGATCAGGGCCTCCACCGAGGCGCGCACGATGTCCACGTGGGCGGCCTGGGCGCTGGCCCGGCGGCCGCTGTCGTCGCTGACCGTGATGCTCACCCGCACCGTGGCGTCGCTGCCGCCGGTGATGGCGTCCACGTGGTACTCGGCGATGTCCACCGCCGGGTCGCCGCCCAGCATGCGCCGCACGGCCCGGCAGGCGGCGTCCACCGGCCCCTGGCCGGTCTGGGCCTCCACCCGGCTCTGGCCGCGCACCCGGGCCATGACCGTGGCCGTGGGCTCGATCTTGTCGCCGGTGGTCACCACCAACTGCTCCAACACTATAGCACGCAGGTTCTTGGGCACCTTGGTCATAACGCTCTCGGCGATGGCGAACAGGTCCGCGCTCATCACCTGCTTGCCCTGGGCCCCCAGGCTGCGCACCCGGGTGACGATCTCGGCCAGCTCCTCGGGGTTGGGCTCCAGGCCGGCCTCGCCCAGGGCCAGTTGGATGCCGTGCTTGCCCGCGTGCTTGCCCACCACCAGGCGGCGGCGGTGGCCCACCATCTCCGGGGTCATCAGGCCGGGCTCGAAGGCGCGCTGGTCGCGGCTCATGCCCGCGGCGTGGATGCCGCTCTCGTGGGCGAAGGCGTTAGAACCCACCACCGGCTTGTTGGGCGGCACCGCCACCCCGCTGAGGCGCTCCAGATAGCGGCTGGCCGCGTACAGCCGGTCGGTCTTCACGCCGGTGCTCAGGCCGTGCAGGCAGGTGAGGGCCATGACCACCTCCTCCAGGGCCGCGTTGCCCGCCCGCTCGCCCAGGCCGCCCAGGCAGACCTGGACCATCTGGGCGCCGGCCTCCACCCCGGCCAGGGTGTTGGCCGCGGCCAGGCCGAAGTCGTCGTGGCAGTGGATGGACAGCGGCACCGGCACCGCCTCCTTTATGGCGCGCACCATGGCCGCGATGGAACCGGGCGTGCCCACCCCCACCGTGTCGGTCAGGCCGATCCAGTCCGCCCCGGCCTCGGCCGCCGCCGCGCAGACCTCGCGCAGGAAGGGCAGCTCGCTGCGGGTGGCGTCCATGGGCGTGAACATGGCCAGGAGGCCCGCGTCCTTGACCTGGGCCACGGCGGCCACGCTCTGGGCCAGCACCTGCTTAGGCGTGCTGAGCGAGGCGGCCTGCATGTGGATGGGGCTGGTGGAGCAGATCACGTCCACCATGCCCGCCCGGCAGGCGATCACCGCCGCCACGTCCGCGGGCACGGCCCGGGCCATGCCGCAGACCATACAGCCCGCCTCGCCGGCGATGCGGCGCATGGCCTCGGCCTCCTCGGGCGAGTTGACCGGGAAGCCGGCCTCGATGACGTCCACCCCCAACTCGTCCAGGCGCCGGGCCAGGGCCAGCTTGTCGGCCACGGAAAAGGCCAGCCCCGGCATCTGCTCGCCGTCGCGCAGGGTGGTGTCAAACACCTTCACCTCGTTGTCTCTGAGCGTTAAATCCCCATGAGAGCAAGGTCCTCCTTTATTTGCGGCCGCCCGGCGGCGGCCCGGTGCCTGCGGCGCGCGCCTAGTCATCCAGCCAACCCATCATGGAGCGCAGGCGGGCGCCCACCTCCTCCACCGGGTGCGCCTCCTCGGCCCGGAGCAGGGCGTTGTACATGGGACGGTTGGCCTGGTTCTCCAGGATCCACTCCCGGGCGAAGCGGCCGTCCTTGATCTCGGCCAGGATCTCGCGCATCTCCTCTTTTACGTATTCGTCCACAACGCGGGGTCCGCGGGTGATGTCGCCGAACTTGGCCGTGTCGCTGACGAAGCGGCGCATCTTCTTCAGGCCGCCCTGGTAGATGAGGTCCACGATGAGCTTGGTCTCGTGGATGCACTCGAAGTAGGCCATCTCCGGGGCGTAGCCCGCCTCCACCAGGGTCTCGAAGCCGGCCTTCATCAGGGCCGAGAGCCCGCCGCAGAGTACCGCCTGCTCGCCGAACAGGTCGGTCTCGGTCTCCTCGGCGAAGGTGGTCTCGATGACCCCGGCCCGGGCCCCGCCGATGCCGGCGGCGTAGGCCAGGGCAGTCTGCTTGGCCCGGCCGCTGGCGTCCTGGGCCACGGCGATGAGGCAGGGCACGCCCTGGCCCTGCTCGTAGAGGTCGCGCACCAGCTTGCCCGGGCCCTTGGGGGCCACCATGATCACGTCCACCTCCGGCGGCGGGCTGATCTGGCCGTAGTGCAGGTTGAAGCCGTGGGCGAACAAGAGGGTGGCCCCGGGCTTCAGGTTGGGCGCCACCAGGCTCTCATACACCGCCGGCTGGGCCGGGTCGGGCAGCAGGAAGCAGATGATGTCCGCCTGGCGCACGGCCTGGCTGACCTCGGCCGGCTCCAGGCCGTCGCCCTTGACCAGCTCCCAGCTCCCGGAGGCCTCGCGCAGGCCCACCACCACCCGGCAGCCGCTGTCGGCCAGGTTGCGGGCGTGGGCCCGGCCCTGGCTGCCGTAGCCCAGCACGCAGATGGCGGCGTTGCTGAGCAGGTTCAGGTCGCAGTCTTTTTGATAGTAGATGTTCAGGCTCATTTCCTTATTTCTCCTCGCGTTCAGGAAAGGCGTTGGTTTGCTCGCCGTCCCAGTTGGGGTCGCTGGTGCGGGCCAGGTTATAGGTGGCCTCCTCTTCGGGCTGGTCCGGGCCCCCGCCGGCCCAGTAGTCGGCCATGGGGCCGCGGCCGCGGGCCATGGCGATCTGGCCGGTGCGGGCCATCTCCAGGATGCCGTGGGGCCGCATGATGTCTATGAAGGCCTCCACCTTCTCCCGGTTGCCGGTCACCTCCAGGATCAGGCAGTCGTTGTCCACATGGTCCACCCGGGCCCGGAACACGGCCGCCAGTTGCAGCAGCTCGCCGCGCCGGGCCGGCTCGGCCTTGACCTTGATCAGGGCCAGGCCCCGCTCCACCCGGGGCTTGTCGGTGAGGTCGCTGACCTTTATCACGCTCACCAGGCGGCGGAGCTGCTTGACCACCTGCTCGATCACCGGCGGCTCGCCGGCCACCACCACGCTGATGCGGCTGACGTTGGGGTCATCGGTCTCGCCCACGGCCAGGGAATGGATGTTGAAGCCGCGCCGGGCGAACAGCCCCGAGACCCGGGAGAGCACCCCGGTTTCGTTGCGCACCAACACCGATATGGGGCTCATGCGGTCCATGGCCTAGTCTTCCTTCTTCTGCCCGGGGCAGGGGATGAACTCGGCGTTGGCCCCGCCGGGCGGCACCATGGGCAGCACCAGGGCGTCGCGCTGCACGGCCACGTCCAGCACCACCGGCAGCCGGCGCTCGGCCGCCTGCCGGCGGGCCCAGGCCAGGGCCGGCTCCAGATCCTCCTGGGCCGTCACCCGCCGCCCCAGGCCGCCGAAGGCCCGGGCCACCTCGGCGTAGGGCGGGGGCTGCAGGTCGGTCTCGGCCTGGCGCTGGTCGTAGAACATCTCCTGCCACTGGCGCACCATGCCCAGGAAGCTGTTGTTGAGGATCAGGGCCACCACCGGCACCCGGTAGCGCACCGCCGTGGCCAGCTCCTGGATGGTCATCAGGAAGGAGCCGTCGCCGTCTATGAGGAAGACCTCGCGCTCGGGCCGGCCCAGCTTGGCCCCGATGGCCGCGGGCAGGCCGAAGCCCATGGTGCCCAGGCCGCCGCTGGTGATCAGGGTGCGCGGCCGGCGGAAGGGGTAGAACTGGGCGGTGTACATCTGGTGCTGGCCCACGCCGGTGACGATCACCGCCTCGGGCGGCAGCAGGGCGCCCAGGGTCTCCACCACCCGCTGGGGGGCCAGGACGCCGGGCCGCTCGGCGTAGGTCATGGGGTAGCGCCGCTTCCAGCCGGCGATCTGCCGGCGCCAGGGGCCGTAGTCGGGCTTGGCCTCCCAGCCGGCCGCGCCCTGGGCCAGGGCCTTCAAGACCGGCTTGGCGTCGCCCACGATGGGCACCGCGCAGGGCAGGTTCTTGCCGATCTCGCTGGCGTCCACGTCCACGTGGATGAGGGCGGCCCGGGGCGCGAAGGCCTCCAGCTTGCCGGTGATGCGGTCGTCCAGGCGGGTGCCCACGCAGAGGATCACGTCGGCCTGGTGCAGGGCCAGGTTGGCGTAGCCGGTGCCGTGCATGCCGGGCATGCCCAGGAAAAGCGCATGGTCCGCGGGCAGGGCTCCCAGGCCCATGAGGCTGGTGGTCACCGGTATGCCGGCGGTCTCGGCCAGGGCCGTGAGCTCCTCATGGGCCCCGGCGCTGACCACCCCGCCGCCGGCCAGGATCACCGGCCGCCGGGCGGTCCGGAGCACCTTCAGGGCCCGGCCGATCTGCAGGGGGTGGCCCCGGTAGGGCGGCTTGTAGCCGGTGGGGGCGCTGGGGGCGGCCAGCACCCGGGAGCAGGGGGCCACGGCCACGTCCCGGGGCAGGTCTATCAACACCGGGCCCGGCCGGCCGGACAGGGCCACGAACAGGGCCTCGGCCAGCACCTCGGGCAGCTCCTCCACGCTGTTGATCTGGTAGTTGTGCTTGGTGATGGGCATGGTGATGCCCCGCATGTCCGCCTCCTGGAAGGCGTCGTTGCCCAACAGGCCCGAGGACACCTGACCGGTGATGGCCACCAGGGGCGTGGAGTCCATGAAGGCGTCGGCCAGGCCGGTGACCAGGTTGGTGGCCCCGGGGCCGGAGGTGGTCAACACCACCCCCACCTTGCCGGTGGCCCGGGCGTAGCCCTCGGCCATGTGGGCCGCGCCTTGCTCGTGGCCCACGATGATGTGCTTGATGCCGCCGTCCTTGAACAGGGCGTCGTAGACCGGCATGATCTGGCCGCCGATCATGCCGAAGATCATCTCCACCCCTTGGTGCTTCAGGCCGGCCACCACCGCGTCGGCGCCGGTGAACGGCTGGCCGCTCTGCTGCGGATCTATGGGTTTGGCTGGCGTGTTCATTTTTCTCTGGTCCTTGTCTAGTTGCCTTTCAGGATGGCGCCTTGGGCCGCGCTGCCCACGCTGGCGGCGTAGCGGGCCAGGGCGCCGCGGGCGAAGCGGGGGGCCGGCGGCCGCCAGGCGCTACGGCGCTTGGCCAGCTCCGCTTCCGCCACCTTGAGCGAGATGGCGCGGCCGGGGATGTCCAGGGCGATGAGGTCGCCGTCCTTTACCAGGGCCAGGGGCCCGCCGGCGGCGGCCTCGGGGGATACATGGCCGATCACCGCCCCCCGGCTGCCGCCGGAGAAGCGGCCGTCGGTGACCAGGGCCACCTTGCCGTTGAGGGGGCCGCCGGCGATGAGGGCGGTCAGGGCCAGCATCTCGCGCATGCCCGGCCCGCCGGCCGGCCCCTCGTAGCGCACCACCACCACCTCGCCGGGGGCGATGGCCCCGGCCTGGTAGGCGGCCACCGCCTCCTCTTCGCGCTCAAAGACTCGGGCCGGGCCCTCATGCACGCGCATCTGAGGGGCCACGGCCGCGGCCTTGACCACGCAGCCCTCCGGGGCCAGGTCGCCAAAGAGCACCGCGATGCCGCCCTGGGGGCTCAGGGGCTCTTCCAGGCCGGCAATGACCCGCCGGCCCAGGGCCTGGTAGTCCGAGACCGCCGGCGGCAGGTAGTCGGCCATGCTGCCGCCGTTCACCGCCGGGCTCTCCAGGTGCAGGAGCGGCGCCAGGGCCTTCATCACCGCGCCCACCCCGCCGGCCGCCTCCAGGTGCTCCAGGCGGTGCTCGCCGGCCGGGCTCAACAGCGCCAGGTGCGGGGTGCTCTGGCTCAGGCGGTCGAAGTCGGTGAGAGTGAATTCCACCCCGGCCTCGTGGGCGATGGCCGGCAGGTGCAGGCAGGTGTTGGTGGACCCGCCCAGGGCCAGGTCCACCCGGCAGGCGTTCTCAAAGGCCGCCGGGGTCAGGATCTGCGAGGGCCGGCGGTCTCGGGCCAGCAGCGCCATCACCGCCCGGCCCGAGGCCAGGGCCAGCTCGGCCCGGCGCTCGCTCTGGGCCAGGGCCGTGGCCCCGCCGGGCAGGGCCAGGCCCAAGGCCTCGGCCAGGCAGGCCATGGTGTTGGCCGTGAACAGGCCCGCGCAGGAGCCCGGCCCCGGGCAGGCCGCGCACTCCAGGGCGGCCAGGCCCTCGGGGCTGAGGGCGCCGGCCTGCACCCGGCCCACGGCCTCGAAGACGCTGATCAGGTCCACCAGGCGGCCCTCGTGCCGGCCGGCGGCCATGGGCCCGCCGGTGAGCATCAGCGCGGGCAGGTCCAGGCGGGCGGCGGCCATGAGCATGCCCGGCACGATCTTGTCGCAGGAGGCCACCAGCACCAGGGCGTCCAGCCCGTGCGCCCGGGCCATCAGCTCCACGCTGTCGGCCACCACCTCCCGGCTGGGCAGGGAGGCGTACATGCCCGCGTGGCCCATGGCCAGGCCGTCGCAGATGCCGATGGTGTTGAACTCCAGGGGCGTGCCGCCGGCCTGGCGCACCCCCTCGGCGGCCAGCCGGGCCAGGCGGTCCAGGTGCATGTGGCCGGGCACCACGGTGTTGTAGGAATTGGCGATGCCCACCAGGGGCCGGGCGATCTCCGCGTCCCCCAGGCCCAGGGCCCGCAGCAGGGAGCGCTGCGGCGCCCGCAGCAGGCCCTTTTTCACCTCGTCGCTGGGTAGAGACATGATCCATGAACCTTCCGCCCCCCGGGGGGCTGGCTGCGGCCCTTTCGGGGGCCTCGTCCGGCGGCCGGCCGGGGCCGGAAACGATGGACCCGCGGCCTGGCGGCCTCAAGTTAACGCGCTAGATTGTAGAGAGAGAGTTTGCGGCCCCTACAGGGGCAGGAGAATCAAGGATACTACTACGCCGAGGATGGCGATAAGGCAGGAGGCGGGACGGCAGGAGAAGGACGTGGCAGCCATGGCGGCCTGACTAGCTCGGGTTTTTCGCCTCATGAGTATCCTCCTTGAAATCGGAACGATAAACCTCTATCACCGCTCAGGAGGCTTGTCAACTGAGGCCCCGCGTTTTTTTGGCGGCCCCCAAAAGCAAGGCGCCCGCCGATTGGCGGGCGCCGCGCGCGGCCGAAGCCGGGCTAGTCCACGTTCCAGCCCACCAGCCGGGGCAGCCAGAGCACCGCGTCGGGCCAGTAGGTCAGGAGCATCAGCACCGCGATCTGGATGGTGACCCAGGGCAGCACCGCCCGGGAGACGTACACCAGGTCCTTGTTGACCATGGCCCCGGTGATGTACAGGCTCACCCCCAGGGGCGGCGTGCAGTAGCCGATGGCCAGGTTCACGGTCATCAACAGGCCGAAGTGCACCGGGTTGACGCCGTAGTAGCTGAGCATGGGCAGGAAGATGGGCCCCAGGATCAGGGTGGCGCTGATGATGTCCATGAACATGCCGATGATCAACAGCAGGACGTTGATCACCATCAGGAACATCCAGGGCTCCTTGATGGAGGCCACCACCGCTTCGCTGATCTTGGCCGGGATGGCCTCGAAGGTCAGGTAGCGGCCGAAGCAGGTGGCCCCGGCCACGATGATGAGCAGGGTGGCGCTGGTCACCGCCGAGTTGATCATCACCTTCTTGACCGTGGCGTACTTCATGCCCTTGTGGATGAACAGCTCCACGGCGAAGGCGTACACGCAGGCCACCACCGCCGCCTCGTTGGCGGTGAAGGCCCCGCTGAAGATGCCGCCGAAGATGATCACTGGCAGCATCAGGGCCCAGAAGCCGTCCTTGAAGGCCGCCCAGGCCTCGTTCCAGGTGGGCTTGGGGGCCTGGATGAAGCCGGGGTGGCGCACCGCCCAGATATAGGAGTAGGCGCACATGCCGGCCATGATCAGGATGCCGGGCAAAAAGCCGGTGAGGAACAGGCCCTCCAGGGACACGGCGCTGATCATGGAATAGAGGATCATGCTGATGGAAGGCGGGATGATCACCCCCAGGTTGGGGGCCGTGGTCATAACGCCCACCGAGAAGCGCAGGTCGTATTTGTTGGTTATCAGGGCCGGGATCATGAATCCGCCGATGGCCACCACCGTGGCCACGGTGGAGCCGCTGATGGCCCCGAACAGGCCGCAGGCCAAAATCCCGGCCATGGCCAGGCCGCCGGGCAGCCAGCCCACCACCACGTTGGCGAAGCGGATCAGCTTGGTGACGATGGAGCCGCTGGTCATGATGTTGCCGCAGAGGATGAAGAACAGCACCACCACCAGGGCGAAGTTGTCCATGGAGCGGAACAGGCTCTGGGCCAGGACCAAAAGCGGCAGGTCGGTGAAGAGCAAAAAGCCCGCCACCGCGGTGAAGAACAGGCAGAGGAACACCGGCACCGTGGCGGCCATGGCCCCCAGGAGCACCAGGATGACGATGGCGTAGCTGATTTCCATGGCTGCCCCCGCCTCCTATCCGCTCACCTGGGCCGAGGCCCGGTTTTTCTGGAAGTCCCACCACAGGACCTGGATGGTGCGGATGCCCATGGTGGCGCCCATCAGGGGCAGGATGCAGTACAGCAGCACCAGGGGTATCTCCATGATGATGGTCTTCTGGGAGGTCTGCTCCTGCAAGACGGCCATGTCCACGCCCAGCTTGGTGATGATCACCGAGAACAGCAGCACCGACAGGTGGCTGAAGTAGACCAGGGGCTGGCGCAGGCGGGGCACCAACTGCACCAGGGCGTCAATGGTGATCATGGAGCGGTTCTTGATGGCCGGGGCCAGGCCGATGAAGGTGGTGTAGATGATGATCTCCCGGATCATCTCCTCGGACCAGGCCAGGGAGTAGTGGAAGACGTAGCGCAGCACCACGTTGACGAACAACGAGATCAGGCCGATCATCACCGCCACGTACAGGGTCCAGTCCTCGAACCAGGTCAGGCCCCGGTCTTGGAAGAGCAGAAAGCGGCTCCAGTTGCCGGTGAAGGCCGCCAGCAGCATGAACAGGAGGTAGGCGCCGATGGCGGTCCAGGCCAGGCCCGCCAGGCGCAGGTAGAGGAAGCCCGCCACCCCCGCCGCCGCGATGCAGGCCGCAGCCGCCCAGCCAAACCAGAAAATCCGCTCTTGACTCATCGCCGTTCCTTCCCCGCGCTTCGCCCCCTGGTCAGGCCTCTTTCCGCCCGCCTCCAGCGGCGGGCGGATGGGAGTTCAAGCAAGGCCCAGGCCGGGGCGAACCCCGGCCCGGAACCCGCCGTAAGTGAAGGTTTAGGGCTTGTAGCCCAGGAAATCCTGCACCTGCTTGAGGTACGGGGCGCCGATCTCCTTGGCGAACTCCTTGTGCACCACGTCGCCCTGTTTGCGCAAGGTGTCCAGGTCCTGCTTGCTCAGCTCCCAGAACTTCACGCCCTCTTTGGTCATGGCCCCCTTCTTGGAGTCCATCTCCTGGGTCTTGGTCTGGGCGCGGTAGATGGCGGCCTGCTCCACGACCACCTGCACGAAGGTCTTCTGCAGGTCGGCCGGCAGGGTCTTGAACCACTTCTTGTTGAAGACCCAGATGAACAGGCCCTGGGCGTAGTTGATGGGGGTGAAGTTCTTGGCCACTTCGAACTTCTTGGTCAGGTAGCACACCAGCAGGGTGTGGTCCAGGCCGGTGATGACGCCCTGCTTGAGGGCGGTGGGCACGTCCGGCCAGGGCATAACCACCGGGTTGAAGCCCCAGGCCTTGTAGAGCATCTTGTTCACCGCCGCCTCGGCGATGCGGAACTTCACCTTCTTGGCGTCGGCGATGTTCTTCACCGGGATGGTGGTGGCCCAGCCGTACTGGCCGTAGCCAGTGATGGACAGGCCCATGATGCCCTGGTGCTCCATGCCGTCCAGGTAGTGCTGGAACAGCTTCTTGTTGCCGATGAACTTCTCCAGCTTTTCGTAGGTGTCCACCAGGAAGGGCAGGTTGACCAGGCCCATGCGGGGGCCCAGGTTGGTGGAGGCCACCGAGGACACGCTCATGCCCTGGATGGCGCCCATCTGCAGCTGGTTGAGCACCTCCACCTCGCCGCCCAGCATGGAGAAGGGCAGGTATTCGAAGTAGATCTGCCCCTTGGTGGCCTTCCAGAGGGCGTCGCGGATGGCAAACCCGGCGTACACGCCCTTGATGGCGGGATGGCTGACGTTGCTGACCTTGATCTTATACTTGGCCTTGGAATAGTCGAAGGCCGGTTTCCACTTCTCCAGCGAGGGCTTCGCCGCCATGGCTGGGATCACCAGGGCCACGGCCGCCAGAGCCACCACCAGAACCAAAAGAACCTTGGATAGACGCATAACCCCTCCCTATTGCTAGGCTTCGCTTTTCCACTAATGATGGTTCCTCAGGCTTCCCTGTCCGGCGCCGCGCCGCCCGCCCCGCGGGGTCCGGCCGCTGAACACCGGCAGAGTTTTCACCCTGTGCTGCCAACACCTCCTTCCCGGGTCCTCATGCCTTCTAGGATGTTGGTGATCAATGCTCCGCCGGCTCCGATGGGGACGGGGCCTAGCGGGGCAGCAGTTCGCCTTGGGCCAGCTTCGTGCGCTGGGCCTCCAGTTGCTCCGCCGTGTGCTTGACCAGCAGCACCGGCGTGGCGCATTTCCACAGCACGTTGTGCACCACGCTGCCCCCCAGGATCTCTTCCAGTTCGCTGTAGCCGCTCTGGGGCAGGATGACCATGTCATAGCCGCCGGCCTCGGCCACCCGGCAGATCGTTGCGGCCGGGGCGCCCTCCTCCACCACGGTCTCGTAATCCACCTCGGCCTTCTGAAAGGCCGCGGCGGCTTCGGCCAATACGCCCTCGGCCCTTTTGCGCATGGCGTTCTTGATGCGCTCCTGGTCGTCGGGGCTGATGCCGTGCTGCTCCAGGCGGGTGGTGTTGAGCACGTTGAGCAGGGTTACTTGCAAGGGCATGCGCCAGTTGAGCCTTATGGCATACTCCTCGGCGGTCAGGGAGTTGCGGGCCGTGTCCACCGGAATCAACACCTTGCTTTTCATAACGTCCCTCTAGCGGAGGCCTGGTGACTGGAGTCTTTTGATTTTGCCCCGCAACTTATGGGTTTGGCAAGCCCTTGTTGCGCCGCCCAGCGCCGGGCCCCGGCCGCGGCGCATAGCAATCCCGGGGCCCGATGTCGGATACCGGCGCACAGTAGCTATAAAGAAGCTGCGACTGGGTGAACGTTAGCAAAACCCGGCGCGCCAAGTCAAGGACCGAGCGGATGGTTTTATCTAAAATTTCCTGAATTTCCCGGGACTAGGTCGCACATGATTCGGCCTGGTCCATTGACCCCGGCCCCAGGACCAGCTCCAGGTGGTCGCTGGCCGCCCAGACCGCGCCGGAGAAGTGCTCCGCCGCCGAGGCCGCGGCCTGCTCGGGGTCCACGTCGCGATAGAAGTGGCTCAGGAGCAGGGCCCGCGCGCCGGCCGCGGCGGCCAGGCGGCCGCAGGCGGCCGGGTGGAGGTGGCCGGGCCTGGGCCGCTGGTCGCTGCCCGCGCAGTGGCAGATGAGCAGCCCGGCCCCGGAGGCGAAGCGGGCCAGCGACGGGGAGGCCTCGCTGTCGCCCAGGTACACCAGGACCGCGCCTTCATGCTCCAGGCGGAAGGCCAGGCTGTGCGGGTGGTGCGCGGCCGCGGCGGCCAGGATGCGCACCCCGCCCAGGGAGGTCTCCTGGCCGGGGGCCAGCCAGCGGCGCTCCAGGGCCCGCTCCGGCGGCTCCAGCCACGGGCCAAAGGCCGCCGTCAGGCCCTGCAGCACCCGGGCCAGGCCCGGATGGGCCAGCAGCGCCAGGCGCGCCGCGGCCATGTGGGGGGCGTAGTTCAGGGCGAACAGCAGCGGGACCAGGTCGCTCACATGGTCCGGGTGGGGGTGGGAGATGAGCACGCCGCTCAGGCCGGCCGGGTCGCGGCCGGCCTCCAGCAGCCGGCGCCAGGCCCCCTGGCCCAGGTCCAGCATGAGGGCCGCGGCCCCGGCCTCCACCAGATAGGCCGGCGCGGAGCGCTCTTGCCGCAGCTCGCAGGTGCCTGAGCCCAGCACCCTCAACAACATCGCCACCTCCGGGGTTGGGGCCGCCTGGATCGCCTTTCATGTTAGAGGAGGCGTCCCGGCCGGCGCAAGCCGCCAAGGGCCTGTCCCGGGCCCGGCCGGGCGTGCTAGTCTAAATCTCCGGCCGATGGAGGCCGGCCGCTGAAAAAGGAGGGCGGGCGATGAAGAGGCTAGTCTGCGCCCTGGCGCTGTGCCTGGGACTGGCCCTGGCCGGGCCGGCCGCGGCCGCCAGCCCCGCCGGCTACCTGGTGGACATGCAGGGCCAGCGCATAGAGGTGGCGGAGTTCATTAACCTCATGGACACCTTTTTCTGCCAGTACCAGGACACCGAGCTGCGCCTGCCCCTGAGCGAGGTCAAGAGCCTGACCCGCCTGGCCGACGGCGACAGCCTGGAGCTGACCACCACCAAGGGCGAGCGCTTCGTGGTCATGGGCCCCCTGGCCGTGGGCCAGGGCGAGCAGATACAGTTCCGCCGGCGCAACCCCGTCAGCGGCCAGGAGCAGCAGGGCTCCATAGACCCCATGCTGCTCAAGCAGATCGTCTTCGAGTGGCCGCAGTAGGCCGGCCTATGCTCCGGCCAGCATGCGCCTCCGCCGGGCCTTGAGCCCGGCCAAGAGCGCCGCCGGCACCCGCAGGGTGCCCAGGCCGGTGCCCAGGCGGATGTCGGGCTTGAGCCCGCCGTGAAAGTCGCTGCCCCCGCTCACGGCCAACTCCAGGCGGGCGGCCAGGCCCAGCAGGCGGCGCTCCAGGGCCGGGTCGTGCTCGCTGTAATAGGCCTCCAGGCCCTCCAGGCCCAGCCCCTTCAGCTCCCGCAAAAGCTCCTCCAGCACCGCCGGGTGCAGATCCAACAGCCCCGGATGGGCCAAGACCGGCAGGCCGCCGGCCGCCCTGAGTAGGGCCAGGCCCTGGGCCGGGGCGAAGCGGGCCTTGTCCACGTAGGCCGGGGCCCCGCGCTTGAGGAAGCGTCCAAAGGCCTCCTGACGGTTGGCCGCCACGCCCTTGTCCACCAGCACCTGGGCGAAGTGCGGCCGCCCCACCTGGCCGCCTGCGGCCGCGGCCTGCACCTCGGCCAGGGTCAGCGGCACGCCCAGGCCGTTGAGCCGGTCCACGATGCGCGGGTTGCGCTGGGCCCGGGCCCGTTGCAGCCAGGCCAGGCCTTGGTTCAGGCCCGGGTCCTCAGGGTCCACCCACAGCCCCAGCAGGTGCATGGAGCCGCCGCCGGGCCGCTGCAGGCTGATCTCCACCCCCGGCACCACCTCCAGGCCCCGCTCTTGGCCCGCGGCCAGGGCCTCGGCCAGGCCGGCGATGCTGTCGTGGTCGGTGACGGCCACCGCGGCCAGGCCGGCCTCCTGGGCCGCGGCCACCAGGGCGGCCGGGCTCAGGCTGCCGTCGCTGGCCGTGGTGTGGGTGTGCAGGTCGATGAGGGTCATGGGGGTAAGGCTAGCGCCCGGGGCAGGCGGGGTAAAGGGGAAAAGGGGGGAGGCGGGTTACGCTGCGCTAACCCGCCCTACACATGCCCTACAGGCGCCGCCCGGGTGGCCCGCCAGCTTCGCCGTCGAGGTGCCGCAGGCACCAGGGGTCTGCTCCCGCCGCCTCGCTCTACCGGGGCCTCTAGTTAAATCCAGCCGTCCCGCCCAACCTCTTGTTGCTCCGCTTCGCTGCGCAACCTCGCCAGCAGAACTGGCGGGCCACCCAAGGCGTGAAAGGCAGGTTAAGGCAGAAGGCGGGTTACGCTGCGCTAACCCGCCCTACAGCATTGCTTAATTGAAAAAGAGCCCGGCGTTAGGTTTTGTAGCAAATCCGCCGCGCCCAGAGGCTGAACCAGGTGAACTCCGCCTCCCGGCGCTCCAGGATGGCGTAGCCCCGCGAGAGGAGCAGGTCTTCCAGGGGCCCCTTCTGGGAGCGCATGACGCCCGAGAGGATCAGGTCAGGATAGCCGGCCAGGTCCCGCGGCCGGCTCCAGAGCCCTTGCTGCACCTGGTAGTGCAGATTGGCCAGCACCACCCCGGCCGGCCGGTCCAGAAACTCCGCGGCCGGGCCCTCGCGCACGGCGACGGCCAGGCCGTTCAGCCGGGCGTTGTTCTGGGTGGTGGCCACGCACAGGGGGTTCTGGTCCACGGCAATGACCTCCGAGGCCCCCCAGGCCGCGGCGGCCAGGGCCAGGATGCCGGTGCCGCAGCCCAGGTCCAAGACCCGGCCCAGGGGCCCGGCCTGGCGGCGCAGCCAGAGGAGGTCCAGGCAGTGGCGGGTGGTGGGGTGCAGGCCCGAGCCGAAGACCAGGCCCGGGTCCAGGGCCAGGCGGCGCCGGCCCGGCGGGGCCGGGGCCGGGTCCCAGGCCGGGGCGATCCACAGGTCGCCCACGGCCAGGGGCTCCAGGTCCAGGCCGCCCTGCCATTGCTCGTAGCTCAGGTGGTGGCGCTGGCGCAGGACCAGGCCCGCGGCGGCCAGCAGGCGCTGCACGGCCTCATCGGCCGGGGCGGAGCAGAAGACGAAGCTGGTGTCGCCCTCCAGCCACAGGCCCAGAAAGGACGCGCCCAGGCCCCTGGTGTGGGCCCGGGCGTCGCCGGCTATCTCGTAGATGTAGAGCTGGTCATATGGGGCCTTGCTCACCGCCGGCCGCGGCTCCCCGCTTTGGCCTGACGGAATGGGCGCCGGGCCAACTGGCGCTGGCCTTGGCCAGGCGGTGTCCGGGCGCCCCTAGGCCTCCAGGACGAAGATGACCTCCATGCGCACCCGATACTCGGAGATCTGGCCCTCGTCCGCCGACACCCGCTGCTCGGTGACCTTCAGGCCGGTGATGCCCCGCAGGGTGCGGGTGGCGCGCTCAAAGCCCACCTTAATGGCGTCGTCAAAGCTCACCGGGCTGGCGGCCACGATCTCGGTCACGCGGGCTACACGTTTCTCGCCCATAACATACCTCCTCGTTCCGGCGTCGTTCACCTCGGCGAACGATTCTCCGCCGCACATTTCCTTACTGGCCAGGGTTGAAAACGCGGATAAGGCCCGGGCCCCCCGCGCTGTTTTCAGATTAGCACGGGCCTTTGCCGGCCACAAGACGAAAAGTTTTTGTGAAGGTGTCTATAGGGGTTTAGCACCTTGTGCAATTTGGCGCTTTTTGGCTTGACACATTACGCCCTCAGGTATATGCATGCCTAGTCAGCCCGCTAAACCTGACTAAATTGGGAGGCGGGCAGCGATGCTCAGCAAACCACCCAAGGCCGTGTGGGACCACCTGGCCCTGGTGATGCAAGTGGGGCTGACCTTCGCAGGGTCGGTCTTGCTATGCCTGTATATAGGCTATAAGCTGGATGACTGGTTGGGCACTCGGGGAGTGTTCATAACCCTCTTCATCCTGCTGGGCATCGCCGGCGGAGGCTACACCGCTTACCGACAGATTATGAAGCTGGGCCTCGGACCGGAGGACAAGCCAGACGGTGATGAGCCACACGACTAAGGCCGGGGGGGCCCTGGGCGGCTTTCTGCGGCGGGTGCTGACCCGTTCGCTGCTGCTCACCCTGAGCGGCGCCCTGCTCTTGTTGGTCCTGGGGCAGGCGAGCTGGGCCCGGGGGCTGGCCCTGGGCGGGCTGGCCTCGGCGGTCAACTTCCTGCTCATGGCCTGGCTGCTGCCCCGGGTGGTGGAGCCGGGCCGCGGGACCCCCGGCTGGAGCCTGATCTCCCTGGTGCTGCGCCTGGGCCTCATGGCCCTGGCCCTGGCCCTGGCCCTGGTTTTCCCGGCCCGCGTCTCCGTCTTCGCCTGCGCGGCAGGCCTTTTCCTGGTTCAGTTCACCCTGCTGAGCGACCGCCTGCTGGGCGGCCGTCTGGTGGGAACCACCTCGGAGAGCTGAGCACCGTGCAAGAGCTGACCCACATACCCCACTGGTACTTGAGCCTGGGCGCCTATCGCCTGGAGTTCAACTCCGAGACCCTGATCATGTCCTGGCTGGTGATGGCCATCCTGGTGGTCTTCGGCTTCCTGTCCACCCGCCGCCTGGCCTTTTTGCCCGGGGCCTGGCAGACCCTGGGGGAGATGCTGGTGGGCGTGTTCACGGGGCTGGTGGCCGACGCCCTGGACGAGCGCAACCGCAAGTACTTCCCGCTGGTAATCACCGTGTTCCTGTTCATCTGGCTCAGCAACCTGCTGGGGGTCATCCCGGGGCTGTCCGAGCCCACCCGGGACCTGAACACCCCCCTGGCCTACGGGGTGCTGGGCTTTTTCATCGCCCACTACGCGGGCATCCAGACCAAGGGCCTGAAGGCCTACCTCAACGAGTACATCCAGCCCATGTTCTTCATGGCCCCCCTGAACATCATCGGCGAGATGTCCAAGGTGGTGTCCATCTCCTTCCGTCTCTACGGCAACATCATGGGCGGCTCCATCATCATCATGGTGGTCAGCGACCTGGTTTACAGCCTGGTCCTGCCGCCGCTGCTCAACGCCTTCTTCGGTCTGTTCGTGGGGACGATTCAGGCCTTCGTGTTCACCATGCTCACCCTGGTTTACATCTCGGTGCAGACCAAGTAGGAATCGCTCCATGGCCATCAGCACGGAAACTTGGGTGCAGGCTGCCTCCTTCCTGGGGGCGGGCTTCTCGGTGGGGTTCGGGGCCATAGGCGCGGCCCTGGGCGAGGGCTACGCGGCGGGCAAGGCCTCCCAAGCCATCGGCCGCAATCCCGCCATGAGCGGCGCCATCCTCAAGAACATGCTCATCGGCCAGGCCGTGGCCGAGAGCGCGGGCATCTTCGCCCTGGTCATCGCCATGCTGCTGTGCTTCATGGACGTGCAGGGCGCGCCCATGATCGAGGCCTTCGGGCTCTTGGGCTCGGGCCTGGCCATGGGCCTGGCGGCCATCGGCTCGGGCGCCGGCGGCGGCTACCCCGCGGCCGAGGCCTGCCTGGGCATCGCCGACAACCCCCCCACCCAGGGGGCGCTGACCACCAACATGCTCATCGGCAGCGCGGTGAGCCAGACGCCGGCCATCTTCGGGATGGTGGTGGCCTTCATGCTCATGTTCATGGACTGGTCCGGCCAGCCCCTGTGGCCGGGCTGGGCGGCCCTGTTGGGGGCCGGCCTGTCGGTGGGCCTGGCGGCCATCGGCTCGGGCGTGGGCTCGGGCATGCCCGCGGGCAGCTCCACCGCCGGCATGGCCCGCCAGCCCGGGGCGGCCAACCAGATCCGCACCAACATGCTCATCGGCAGCGCGGTGAGCCAGACGCCGGCCATCTTCGGGATGGTGGTGGCCTTCATGCTCATGTTCATCGACTGGAACGGCCAGCCCCCCTCGCCCACCTGGGCGGCCCTGCTGGGGGCCGGCATCTCCACGGGCCTAAGCGCCATCGGCCCGGGCCTGGGCAACGGCTTCACCGCCCAGGAGGCGGCCGCGGGTGTGGCCCGCACGCCCGAGGCCAGCGGGCCCATCACCACCACCATGCTCATCGGCCAGACCGTGGCCCAGTCCACGGTGATCTACGGCTTCTTGGTCAGCCTGATCCTGCTGTTCATCCCCCGGGGCGCCTCGGAGAGCATGGTGGCCTGGGCGGCTCCGCTGTCGGCGGGCATCTGCATGGGCTTCGGCGGCATCGGCCCGGGCGTGGGCGAGGGCATCGCCGCGGCCTACACCGTCAACCGCATCGCCCGGGACCACCAGGGCATCAGCGTGCTCTTGACGCGGGTGATGCTGGTGGGCCAGGCGGTGAGCGAGTCCACGGGCATCTACGCGCTGATCGTGGCCCTGTTGTTGTTGTTCGTGGTCTAAGACAATCACCCGGGCCCGGCGTTGGGCCCTTTAAAGATTTGTTCATCGCTAGGAGGAATTAGGAAATGGCCATTGAAGGCGCGGATCTGGTGAGGGCGGCCGCCCTGTTGGGCGCGGGCATCTCCATGGGCCTGGGCGCCATCGGCCCCGGGGTCGGCGAAGGCTTCGCCGCGGGCAAGGCCTGCGAGGCCATCGGCCGCAACCCCAAGGAAGCGGGCCTGTTGACCCGCACCATGCTGGTGGGCCAGGCGGTCAGCGAGTCCACGGGCATCTACTCGCTGGTGGTCTCGCTGCTGCTCATCTTCGTGGTCTAGGCCGGAGGGCGGGCCCATGATCAGCATCAACGCCACCCTGCTGGTGCAGATCATCAACCTGTTGGTGCTTATCCTCATCCTCAACCGGCTGATGTACCGACCCCTGCGCCGCATGATGAAAGAGCGCGCGGCCTCCCTGGAGGGCGGCCGGGAACAGGCCCGCTCCCTGCAGGACCAGGCGGCCAGCGAGCAGAGCCAGTACCGCCAGCGCCTGCGCCAGGGCCGCCAGGAGGTGCGCCAGCGGCTGCAGGAGGTGCGCCGCCGCACCGAGGGGGAGGCCCGCCAGGTCATCGAGCGGGCCCAGGACCAGGCCCGCCGCCAGAGCGAAGAGGTGGTGGGGGCCATCCAGCGCGAGATGGCCGCGGCCCGCGGCGAGATAAAGGCGCAGGCCGAGGAGGTCTCCCGGCAGATGGCCAGCCGCATCCTGGGCAGGGAGGTACAGTGAAAGCGCTAGGCATCATCGCGGCCGCCGCCCTGCTGGGACTGCTCTGCTGGGCCGAGCCGGCCCTGGCCGCCAAGCAGGCGCCCCCCGCCTGGAAGGCGTGGTGGGACTGGGGCTGGCGCATCGTCAACTTCCTGATCCTGGCGCTGCTCATCTTCAAGATGGCCAAACAGCCGCTCAAGGACTTCCTCTCCGGCCAGCGGGCCAAGGTGGCCGGCGAGCTGGAGGAGATGGAGCGAATCAAGGCCCAGGCCCAGGCCGAACTCAAGGCCATGCAGGAGCAGACCGCCGGCCTGGCCCAGGAGCTCACCAGTTTTGAGCAGGCCCTGGGCGCGGCGGCGGAGCTGGAGCGCCAGCGCATGTTCGCCGACGCCCAGCAGGAGGCGGAGCTGATCCTGGAGCGGGCCCGTTTGGGCGCGGAGATATCCCTGCGCCGGGCCAAGCGCCGCCTGGCCCGGGAGATCCTGGAGCTGGCCGCTTCCCTGGCCGAGGAAAAACTCAAGGCCGCGGTAACCGCCGCGGACCAGTCCCGCCTGCTGGGCCAGTTCACCGACCAGGCCCTGACCGCCAAGCCCCAGTCCTAGAAAGCAACGGGTCAAACCATGGCCGTAATCACCATAAGCAAGGAGTTCGCCTCCGGCGCCGTTGAGCTGGCCCAGGAGCTGGGCCGCCTCCTGGGCTGCCAGGTGGTGGGCAAGGCGGCGCTGGTCCAGTTGGCCCAGCGCCTGGAAATGAGCCCGGCCGAGGCCGAGCTGCTGGCCCGGGGCCAGGGCGCCCATTGGTTCCGCCTGGTGGACGAGGTGCTCCTGCACACCGTGCGGCGCATAGAGCAGCGGCCCGAGGCGGCCCTGGACGACCAGCGCTACTTCGCGGCGGTCAAGCAGTTGCTGGACGACCTGGCCCAGGCGGGCGACGTGATCATCCTGGGCTGGGGCGGCCAGTACCTGCTGGCCGAGCACCCCGGGGCGCACCACTTCCGGGTGGTGGCCCCCCTGGCCCAGCGCGGCCAGCGCCTGGCCGCCCGCCAGCGAATCTCCCTGGAGCAGGCCCAGGCCGAGTGCCGACGCCAGGACGAGATATCCCGCGCCTACGTGCACCACTACCTGCGCCGGCCCTGGGACGACGCCCACGCCTACAAGCTGGTGCTCAACCTGGGGGCACTGGATTTCTCGCTGGCCAAGGGCTGCCAGATACTGCGGGCGGCCATGTGATACCCGCGCGCGGTCCGCGCCCCAGGGGCCTCCCGCGGGGAGGCCCTTGCTTTCGCCCGGCCGGCGAAAGCTCCCGCCTTGCCGCCGCCCAATTCCGGCGTAAGCTTTAAGGGCGGGAGGCAGAGAATGACCAAGGCCCTGATCCTTGGCCTGCTGCTGGCCGGGCTGCTGGCCCTGGCCGGCTGCGGCGGCCAATTCCACGGCACCGTCGGCGACTGGCCGGAGGACGACCTCTCCCGCCGTCCGCCCCTGCAGCGCCCCCTGGGGCCGGCCGGCCCGCCCGGCCCGGCCGCCTGAGCCCCGGCCAGAAAATCCTGGCACCGCCCGTCAAAAGCAGTAGAATGCTGGCCCATGGAGCCAGCGGTCCCCGCAACGCAATCAGGCCGGGCCTGGGCCATATTCGCCATCGGGGTGGTCAGCTTCACCCTGAGCATGTTCTACCGGGTCTCGGTGACGGTGATCAGCCCGGAGCTGGCCCGGGACCTGTCGCTCACCTCCTCGCAACTCAGCGACCTCTCGGCCGCCTTCTTCTACGTCTTCGCCTTTTGCCAGATACCCCTGGGCATCGCCCTGGACCGCCTGGGCGCCCGGCGGGTGATGATCGTGCTGGGCGCGGTGGGGGCGGCCGGCGCGGTGCTCTTCGGCCTGGCCTCGGGCTTCGCCACCGCCACCTGGGGCCGCGCCCTGATGGGCCTGGGCATGAGCTGCAACCTCATGGGCCCCTTCTACCTCATCGCGGCCTGGTTCCCGCCCTGGCGCTTCGCCACCCTCACCGGCCTGCTCATGGCCATCGGCACCCTGGGCCAGCTCCTGGGGGCCACGCCCCTGGTGCTCCTGGCCCAGGAGCTGGGCTGGCGGGGGGCCTTCCTCTCGGTGGCGGCGCTCAACGTCCTGCAGGTGGCGGCGGTGATCGCCCTGGTGCATGACCGGCCGGCGGGCGCGCCGCCGCCGCCGGGGGCGGCGGAGAACCCGCTCCGGGGCCTGGGCCAACTTCTGCGGCTGCCCGCCTACTGGGTCATCGGCATGTCCACCTTTTTCCGCTACGGCACGGCCATGGCCATCCAGGGCCTCTGGGCCGGCCCCTACCTGGTCTACGCCGTGGGCCTGACCCCGGTGGAGGCGGGCAACGCCCTTTTGCTCATGGCCATCGGCTTCATGGTGGGCATGCCCCTGTCCGGCCGGGTGAGCGACCGCCTGCTGTTCACCCGCAAGTACGTGGTGATGCCCTCGTTGTTCTGCTCGGCCCTGTTGTTCCTGGGCCTGGGCTGGGTGCCCCACGGCGCCTCGCCCTGGCTGCTCTACGCCCTGTTCCTGGCCCTGGGGCTGGCCGTGGCGCCGGGGCAGATCATGTACGCCCACATCAAGGAGCTGGTCAGCCCGGGTCTGGCCGCCCGCTCCATGACCGGCGTGAACCTGTTCACCATGCTGGGCCCGGCCATGGTGATGCAGATCAGCGGGCTCCTGTTGCAGGGCGACCCGGCGGCGGCCACCAGCCCCGGGGACTTCTGGGGGGTGTGGATATTCATGGCCGGAGGGCTGGGGGCCGCGGGCCTGGCCTACCTGTTCATTCCCGACAGCAAGGTGACCACGGCCTCTTAGGCGAGGACGCCGAGGGGGGCGGGCGGAGGATTGGCGGTCTCGGGGCCGGCGCTTCGGGCTCGCTTTGCGCCCGCGGCCGCGGGCGGCGCAGGGGCTAGCCCCCGTTGCCCTCGGCCGGCCGGTCCTGGCGCTCCCGGGCCAGGCGGGCGTATTCGGGCCGCCACAGGCGGTAGGTGTCGCGGCCGGCCTGCTTGGCGCGGTACATGGCCTCGTCGGCCCGCTGCACCAGGGTGTCGGGGTCCTGCCCGTCGCGGGGGTGGATGGCGATGCCCAGGCTGATGGTGATCCGCACCGGGTTGCCCTCCAGCTCATAGGGCTTGGCCACCGCGCCCAGCACCCGCCGGGCGGCCACCTCGGCGTAGCTGGCGTCGGCCATGTCCGGCAGGATTATCACGAACTCGTCCCCGCCCTGGCGGCCCACGGTGTCCTCCTCGCGCAGGATGGAGCCCAGGCGCCGGGCCACCTCCTGCAAGAGCAGGTCCCCGCGGGCGTGGCCCAGGGTGTCGTTGACCTGCTTGAAGTCGTCCAGGTCGCAGAACATCACCGCCAGCAGCCGGCCGTGGCGAAGGGCCCGGGCCAGGGCCATGCGCAGGCGGTCGGTCAACAGCAGCCGGTTGGGCAGGGCGGTGAGGGGGTCGTGAAAGGCCCGGTGCTCCATGCGCGCCTGGTCCTGTTTCAGCTCGCTGATGTCGTGGAACATGCCCAGGTAGTGGGTGGTCTTCTCGCGGGCGTCCTTGATGGCGGTGATGGTCAGCCACTGGGGGTAGGCCTCGCCGTCCTTGTGGCGGTTCCAGATCTCC
>QZKP01000008.1 GCA_003605055.1 Desulfarculus sp. | reverse complement strand
CCCGAGAACAACCTATCCCCGTCCCTGGGCATCACCCGGGATACGCCCATGATCCGCCAGTACCTGAAGCTCAAGGAGCAGGTGCCTGACTGCATCTTGTTTTTTCGCATGGGCGACTTCTACGAGATGTTCTTTGAAGACGCGCTGGTGGCCAGCAAGGCCCTGTCCATCGCCCTGACCTCCCGCGACAAAGGGCACCCGGACCCGGTGCCCATGTGCGGGGTGCCTTACCGGGCCCTGGACGTGTACCTGGCTAAGATGGTGGAGGCCGGTTTCAAGGTGGCGGTTTGCGACCAGGCCGAGGACCCGGCCCAGGCCCGGGGTCTGGTGCGGCGGGAGATCAGCCGGGTGGTCAGCCCAGGCATGTTCATAGACCCCAACCATTTGCCGGCCAAGGAGCACCGCTACCTGGCCGCCCTCTACCTGGGCAAAGAGCGCCTGGGCCTGGCCCATCTGGACCTGGCCAGCGGCGAGTTCCTGGCCACCAGCCTGCCGCCGGGCCCGGCCCTGGCCGACGAGCTGGCCCGGCGGGGGCCGGCCGAGTTGGTGTTGGCCGAGAGCCAGGCCGGCCATCCCGGGCTGGCTGATCTGGGCCCGGCCGCCGGGGATCTGCCCCGCAGCCTGTTCCCTGGCCGGCCGCCCACTCCGGCCCAGGCCCGCAGCCTTTTGGAGGCCCGCCTGCCCGATGAGGCCGGCCCGGAGAACGAGCCGGCCCTGGTGGCCGCGGCCCTGGCCTGGGGCGCGGTGCTGGCCTCCCAGCGACGCAGCCCGGAGCACATTGAGCGCTTAAGCCTGTATCAGGTGGAGAGCCACCTGGTCTTGGACGCCAACGCCCAGCGCAACCTGGAGCTGTTTCGTTCCCTCGCCGGCGGCGGCCGCCGGGGCTCGCTCCTGGCGGCGGTGGATCATACCGTCACCCCCATGGGCGGCCGCTTGCTGCAGCAGTGGCTGGGCTTTCCCCTGCGCTCCCGGGAGGTCATAGAGGCCCGCCAGCAGGCGGTGGCCGAGTTGGCTGACCAGGTCCTGCTGCTAGAGGGCCTGCGCGAGGCCTTGTCCGCCCTGCCCGACCTGCCCCGCCTGGTGGGCCGGGCCAGCCTGGGCCAGGCCACCCCCCGGGACCTGGCCGCCCTGCGCGACGCCCTGTTGGCCCTGCCCGAGTTGCAGGCCCTCTTGCGGCCCCTGGGATCGCCGCTGTTGCTCCAGCAGGCCGCGGGCCTGGGCGGCCTGGAGGGCCTGGCCGGACGCCTGGCCGCCACGCTGACCCAAAGCCCGCCCTTCAGCCTGGCCGAAGGCGGGGTCATCGCCGAAGGCGTGAGCCCGGAGCTGGACCAGCAGCGCCGGCTCAAAAGCCGGGGCAAGGACTGGATCGCCGGCCTGCAAGCCGAGTTAAAGGCCAACACCGGCATCCCTTCGCTCAAGGTGGGCTTTAACAAGGTCTTCGGCTACTACATCGAGGTGACCCGGGCCCACCTGGACAAGGTGCCGGCTAACTTCCTGCGCAAGCAGACCCTGGCCGCGGCCGAGCGCTACATCACCCCCGAGCTCAAGGAGCAGGAGGCGGCGGTGCTGGGGGCCGAGGAAAAGGCCCTGGCCCTGGAGCGGGAGATTTTCGAGGCCCTGCGCGCGGCGGTGGCCGCCCAGGGCCCGCGCCTGGTGGCCGCGGCCCGGGCTGTGGCTCAGGTGGACGTACTGGCCGGCCTGGCCCACCTGGCCCTGAGCCGCGATTACCACCGCCCGCAGATGAGCGACGGCGGCGAGTTGGTCATCAGAGCCGGCCGGCACCCGGTGGTGGAGCAGATGCTGAAAGAGGGCGAGTTCGTGCCCAACGACCTTCGCCTGGACGACCAGGAGCAGCAAGTATTGATCATCACCGGACCCAATATGGCCGGCAAGTCCACCATCCTCAGGCAGGTGGCCCTGATCTGCCTGCTGGCCCAGATGGGTTCCTTTGTGCCCGCGGCCGAGGCCCGCCTGCCCATCATTGACCGCATCTTCACGCGGGTGGGGGCCATGGACGACCTAGCCGGCGGCCGCTCCACCTTCATGGTGGAAATGACCGAGACCAGCCAAATATTGAAGGCGGCCACGCCCCGCTCCCTGGTGATCCTGGACGAGGTGGGGCGCGGCACCTCCACCTTCGACGGCCTGTCTCTGGCCTGGGCCGTGGCCGAACACCTGCACGATCTGCGCGGCGTGGGGGTCAAGACGCTGTTCGCCACCCACTACCACGAGTTGACCGAGCTGGCCGCCACTCATCCCAGGGCCAAGAACTTCAACGTGGCGGTCAAGGAATACGCCGGCTCCATCGTGTTCTTGCGCCGGCTGGCCCCGGGCGGGGTGAGCCGCTCCTACGGCCTCGCCGTGGCCCGCCTGGCCGGCCTTCCCGAGCCGGTCCTGGCCCGGGCCCGGCAGATACTGGGGCGCCTGGAGGACGGCGACCACCATGCTCCGGCCCCGGACAGCGGCGCGGCCGACGACGGCCAGCTCACCCTGTTCGGCCCGGCCCAGCATCCAGTGCTCAGGCGCCTGGCCGAGTTGGAGCTGGGCAGCCTGACGCCCTTGGAAGCCCTGAACCTTCTGGATGACCTGAAACGTGACCTGGAATAGGCGCATAGCCCACGGGACCCTTTTGGCGGCGCTCTTGTGCCTGGCTCTGGTCCTGGCCGCGCCGGCCGCGGCCCAGGAGGACAAGGCCATCTATGACCAGGCCCGGGCCGACTACCGCTGGTTGATGAAGCATCCCAAGGCCCAGGAGGTGTATCAGAACTGGCAGAGCCTGGCCGACCGCTTCGCCCGGGTCTATACCGCCTTGCCGCAGGGGCCCCTGGCTCCGGGCTCCCTGTTGTGGATGGGCCGCATCCACGCCGAGGCCTGGCGCCGCTTCAAGCGCGAGACCGACCTGTATCAGGCCTTGGACCTGTTCCAGCGCCTGTGCAACCATTTCCCCAAATCCCCCCTGGCCGACGACAGCCAGCTCATGCTGGCCGGCCTGTACGAGGAGGCCGGTCAGATCCAGCAGGCCTATCTGGAGTACCTCAAGGTCACCGTGAACTACCCTCGCGGGGACATGGCGGCGCGAGCCAAGCGGCGCCTGGACGTTCTGGAAAAGGATCTGGCCCTCAAGCAGCGTCAGGGAGACAAGCCCGCGGCCCCGACCGGCCCCGCCGCCAAAGCCCAGGCCGCAGAGGCCCAGACCAAGCAGGTCCAGGCCGCCCAGGACGCCCTGAGCGAGGTCAAGGACCTGCGCCACTGGAGCACGCCCAGCTACACCCGGGTGGTGATCAGCCTGGACCAGGCCGTACCTTACAATTCGGCCCTGCTCAAGAAGGACCTGGACCACAACAAGCCGCGCCGCCTGTACCTGGACTTCAAGGGCGCGCGCCTGCCCGCCGGCTTCAAGGACACGGTGTCCATCGGCGACGGCCTCTTGCAGGCCGCCCGCGCCGGCCAGTATACCAAGGACACCGTGCGCCTGGTGCTGGACATCAAGCGCCTGGTCTCTTACAAGGTCTTCACCCTGGACAACCCCTTTCGGGTGGTGATTGACTGCTTCGGCGAGCAGCCCAAGGCCGCGGCCCAGGCCAAGCAGACCAAGCGCGAGCGCAAGGTGCCCCGGGGCCGGGCCACCGAAAAGCCGCCCGAGGTGGGTTTGGCCGCGGCCCTGGGCCTGGGCATCAAGCGCGTGGTGGTGGACGCCGGCCACGGCGGCAAGGACGAAGGCGCCCGCTACCGCGGCCTCAAGGAAAAGGAGCTTACCCTGGACATCGCCAAGCGGGTGGCGGCCAAGCTGAAGAAGCTGTTGGGCTGCCGGGTGCTGCTCACCCGCGACCGCGACAAGTTCCTGGCCCTGGAGGAGCGTACCGCCTTTGCCAACACGCAAAATGCGGATGCCTTCGTATCCATCCACGTCAACGCCGCGGCCAACCACCGCCTGCGCGGGGTGGAGACCTACTTCCTGAACCTGGCCTCGGACGAGGAGGCCATGCTGCTGGCCGCCCGGGAGAACGCCACCACCACCCGCTCCATCAGCGACCTGCAGGTGATACTTAACGATCTGATGCTCAACTCCAAGATCAACGAGTCCAACCGCCTGGCCCGGGCGGTGCACGGCCAACTACTGAAGCAGATGGGGCAGAAGACCAAGGTCAAGGACCTCAAGGTGAAACAGGCGCCGTTCTATGTGCTCATCGGCGCGCGCATGCCCTCGGTGCTGGTGGAGGTGGGCTTCATCACCAACTCCCAGGATCACCGCCTGCTGTCCAGCGCCGCCTACCGCGACCTCCTGGCCCTGGGCATTGCCCAGGGCGTACTAGAATACGCCAATCAGTTGAAACGGGCCTCCAGGTAAGGCTCCTCGGCGACAAAAAGCGCCGCCCCACAGGGGGCGGCGTTTTTCTTCCGGTCGCCGAGTGGGCCTAGGCCGCCCGCTGCTGGCTGCGCCAAAGCAGATAGCCTTGCACAAACTGGTCAATGTCGCCATCCAGCACCGCGTCCACGTTGCCCACCTCCACGGTGGTGCGGTGGTCCTTGACCAGACGGTAAGGGGCCAGCACGTAAGAACGTATCTGACTGCCCCAGGCAATGTCCTGCTGGTCCTGGTAGGCCTCCTGCTTCTCGGCGCGCAGCTTGTTCAGCTCCATCTCGTAAAGCCGGGCCCGCAGCACCTTCATGGCCAGCTCCCGGTTGCGGTGCTGGCTCTTCTCGTTCTGGCACTGCACCACCACGCCGGTGGGCAGGTGGGTGATGCGCACCGCCGAGGAGGTTTTGTTTACGTGCTGCCCGCCGGCTCCTGAGGCGCGGTAGGTGTCTATGCGCAGGTCGTTGTCGTTGATCTCGATCTCGATGTCCTCGTCTATCTGAGGTGAGACCAACACCGAGGCAAAGGCGGTGTGACGGCGGTGGGCGGCGTCAAAGGGGCTGATGCGCACCAGGCGGTGGATGCCCGACTCCCCCTTGAGCAGGCCGTAGGCCTGTAAGCCGTTGATCTCGAGGGTGGCGCTTTTGATGCCCGCCTCGTCGCCCTCCTGCAGGTCCAGCAGGCGGGTCTCGAAGCCTTGGCGCTCGGCGTAGCGGGTGTAGAGGCGCAACAGCATCTGGGCCCAGTCCTGGGCGTCGGTGCCGCCGGCCCCGGCGTTGATGGCCAAGATGGCGTCGCGCTGATCGTCTTCGCCGGAGAGCAGCCGCTGCGACTCCAACCGGGCCACGCCCTTGTCCAGGGCCTCCAGCCCGGCCTTGACCTCCTTGGCCGCCTCCCGGTCCTGCTCCTCGGCGCTGAGCTCCAAGAGCACCTCGGCGTCCTCGGCCTGCCGCGTAAGGCTCTCCAGGGCCTTCAGGGACTGATCCAGTCCGGCCCGCTCCTTCATCACCTCCTTGGCCGCCTGAGGGTCATCCCATAAGCCGGGCTTGGCCATGACCTGGTCCAACTCGGCCAGCCGCTTTTGCTTGGCAGCCGGGTCAAAGATACTCCGCGAGCAGCCTCAGGCGGTCCTGCAGGTCTTTAAGCTTCTCCTTGAGTTCCTCAAACATCCTCAGCCTCCCTTGGCTTGCGCCGCCGCCAGGCGTCCAGGCCCAGTATGAGCAAGCCCGCGATCAGGCCAATGGGTCCGGCCAGGTCGCCGTGGCGGCTGAAAAAGGTCTCCGCGCTCATCAGCGGCAGGCGCTGTGTCTCCACCGCGGTCACGAACAGGCCCGTGCTGCGCCGGGTCTCGCCGCTGGGCAGCACAAAGCCCGAAACGCCGCTGTTGGCCGCCCGGGCGCTGGCCAGGCGGTTCTCCACCGAGCGGAACATCAGGTGGGCCATGTGCTGATACGGCGCGCTGGTGCGGCCGAACCAGGCGTCATTGGTCTGGTTTACCAGCAGCCGCGCCCCGTTTTTCCTCTGCTCCCGGGCCAGCTCCGGGAAGATGGACTCGTAGCAGATAAGGGGCCCCACGCGGACCCCGGCCACGTCCAGGGTCTTGCCCGGCTGTCCCACGGCGAAGTCGTCGCCGATCTGGGCCACGGCCCGCACGAAGAACAGTATCTTATGCAGGGGCACGTACTCGCCGAAGGGCACCAGGTGCACCTTGTCGTAGAAGCCCCGCGGCCTTCCCTCCGGGCCCACCAGCCAGACCCGGTTGCTCACCTGCAACCGCCGGCCCTGCTCCACCGCACCCAGGCAGCCCAACAGCAGATGCAGGCCTTGTTGCCGCGCGAAATCCAACACCGGCTGGCTGGCGTCGGTCTCGCGCAGGAAGTAAAACGGCGCCGCGGACTCGGGCCAGACCACCAGCCAGGGCCGCGCGGACACCTGCTGGCCGGCCTGGCTGGTCAGGGACATCTGCCGCTGCAAGACCTGAGAGCGCAGGGCGCGGTTCCAAAGCTCGGGCAGGCTGAAGTTACCCTGCACCACGGTCACGGTCAGCTTGGGCGCCGCGGCCTGAGCCGCCTGCACCTGCGCCAGGCGCCAGCTGCCCCAGCTCCAGCCGCCGGCCAGAATTATAACCAGCGCCGCCGCCGCCGCCACCTGGGCCCGGCCCCAGCGGCCGCCTTCCAGCCGCGGCAGCACCAACAGCGCCACCAGGGCGTTAACCAGCACCAGCAGCAAGGAAAGACCGCTGGTGCTCCACAGCTCCAGGCTCTGGATCAGGGGCAGAGCGCCGCTGAGGCCCATGGCGTAGGGCAGCCAGGGCAGGCCGGTGAATATCTGGCCCCGCACCCACTCCAGCCCGGCCCAGGCCAAGGGGCCGGACACCAGTAGCACCCAGGGTTTTGGCCCCCACCAGCTCAGCAGGCAGCCCCAGGTCCCGGCATAGGCCCCCAGGTACCAGACCAGGATGAAGAGGGTGAATACGGCCAGGGGCCAGGAAAGTCCGCCATAGCTGGTGAAAACCACCGTGAGCCAATACATCAGGCCCAGAAACAGAGCCATTCCCCAGACCCAGCCCGCTACCAGGGCTTGGCGGGGCGGCAGGCGGCGGGACAAAGCCACCAGCGGCACCAGCCCCACCAGGGCCAGGGGCCACAGGTTCACCGGCGGGAAGGCCGCGGCCAGGGCCAGACCGCTGACCGCGGCGGCGATTACCGCCCCCCGGGGGGGGCGCCAACGTTCAAACCTGGGCAAGGGGGTTCAATCTCCGGCCGGGGCGGGCTGGGGCCGGGCCTGGAAGATCTGCACCTTGGTGACCCGGCGCTGGTCCGCGCCCACCACCACCATGCGCAGGGGGCCGAAACTCACCTCCTCCTGCGGCCGCGGCACTCGGCCCAGCAAAGTGATGATGAAGCCGCCCAGGGTCTCGAAGCGGCCTTCGGGCAGCTTTTCCGGCAACGCCACTCCCAGGTGCTCGGAGAGCTTTTCGATCTCCAGGCGGGCGTCGGCCAGCAGCGAGCCGTCGGCCTGCTCCTGGATCAGAGCCTCCTCCTGGTCGTACTCGTCCACGATCTCGCCGACGATCTCCTCCAGCACGTCTTCCATGGTGACGATGCCGGCGGTGCCGCCGTACTCGTCCACCACCACCGCCAGATGCACCCGCCGGCGCTTGAATTCGCTTAGGAGCTGGTCAACGGGCATGCTCTGAGGCACGAACAGGGGCGGCCGGCAGATGTCCGCGAGTTTGACGCCAAAGGCGTCCCGGCCCCAGTAGGGCAGAAGGTCCTTGGCGTGCACCACGCCCTTGATATGGTCCAGGTCCTCGCCGGTGATGGGTATGCGCGAGTGGCCCGAACGCACGATCACCGCGATGATCTCCTCCAGGCTGGCGGTGTCGGACACGGTGGCCATGTCAATGCGGGGCACCATCACCTGGCCGGCGGTGGTTTGGTCCAACTCCAGAATGGCCTCGATCATCTCGCCCTCGCGGGGCGTGATCAGGCCCTGAGCCTCGCCCTGGTCCACCAGACCGTGTATCTCGCGCTCCAGGTCCTCGGAGGTGTTCACGGGGCCGCTGAACAACTGCCTCAGCCGCTGCAAGACCCCTGATCGTGGCTCGGATTCCAATTCTCCACGTCTCCGTGAAAGACCCGAAGAAACTAGGCTAAATGTAACGCCTGCAACGGGTCAGGTCAAAAATTTTCCCGCCGTCACAATAAAGACACTCTTGCGGGCGGCAGCAGACCGCTGGCCCGGCCGCGGGCGAGAAGCTCCTCCACGGCGGCCAGGCCCTCGCCCCCCAGGTCGCGGCTGAAGTCGTTCACGTACAGCCCGATGTGCTGGGCCACCACCTGGGGCTGCATCTCCTGGGCGTGGGCCAGCACGTAAGCGCGGGAGTCCAGGGGATGTGCCTGGGCATGGGCCACGCTGGCGGCCAGGGCCCGCTCCAGGCGGGCGATGGCCTCCGGCCCCAGGTCGCGGCGGGCGGCGATGCAGCCCAGGGGGATGGGCCGTCCGGTCTCCTTTTCCCACCACGAGCCCAGGTCCAGCAGGGACTCCAGGCCGTAATTTTGAAACGTGAAGCGCCCCTCGTGGATGATCAGCCCGGCCTCATATTGGCCGCCGGCCACGGCGGGCATGACCTGGTCGAATTGCAAGGGCTCCACCTCGGGCGGCCGGCCCAGATACATGCTGAGCAGCAGATGGGCGGTGGTGAGCCGGCCGGGCACCGCCACCCGGGCCTGCCCCAGGCGCTTCAGGTCAAACCCGGGCCGGGCCACCAGCAGGGGCCCGCAGCCCCGGCCCAGGGCCGCCCCCGCACGCAGGAGCTGGTAGCTCTCCAGCACATAACCCAGGGCGTGAAAGCTGAGCTTGCTCAGCTCCAGCTCCCCTGCCAGAGCCCGCTGGTTCAGCTCCTCCACGTCGGCCAAGAGCGGGGTTATGGTCAGCCCGCCGCTGTCCACCAGCCCGTGCACCAGGGCGTGAAAGGCAAAGGTGTCGTTGGGGCAAGGGGAAAAACCGAAGGTCAGGGCGCGGCCCATCAGACCTTCTCCAGGGCCAACAGGGCCCGTTGGGCGGCCTCGGCGCCCGCGGCCAGGTCCAGGGCGCGGTCGCCGGCGATGTTGCTGATGCCGCGCAGGGCTGCGAAGGGCCGGCCGTAGTGCAGGGCTACCAGGGCCACGGCCGCGGACTCCATCTCCTCCAGGTCCGCGCCCCAGCGGGTGGCCACGGCCCGGGCCGTGGCCTCGTCGCCGCTGACCCGGCCCACGGTGGCGAAAACGCCTCGGGCCAGCTCCGGCTGGGCCGCCAGCAACCGGCCGCTCAGCCCAGGATCGCAGGTCAGGCGATTGTACACCTCGCCCGCCTGCGGAAGGCGAGCCAGGGGAATGCCCACTTTTTCCAGCCCGTGCAGATGGGCCTGGGTCTGCACCCCCAGGTCGGCCAGCACCACCTCCCTGGCCAGCATTGCCTGGCCCCGGGACAGGCCGCTGTCCGGGTAGGCCCCGCCGCAGCCCAGGTTGAGCACCCCCGCGATCTCCGGCCTTGCCTCCAGGGCCGCGGTCACGGCCTGAGCCGCGTTGACCTGACCCAGGCTGCTGAGCAGCAGGAGCAGCTCCTGCTGGCCGAGGCGCCCGGCAAAGGCCGGCCGGCCGCCGATTGGCCCGGCCGGCGCCAGGCGCTGGGTCAGCAGCCGGGCCTCGGCCTCCATGGCGATTATCACCAGCCAGAGACTCATGCCGCGGCCCCCAGGCCCCGGCGCAGGGTCTCCACCAGGCGGCCGGCCAGCTCCCGGGCCCGGGCCGCGTCGGCCTGAAAAAGGCCCAAGCCCGGGTCCAACTGGGACACGCTGCTGGCGATCAGGAAGCGTTCCAAAGCCGCGTCCACCAGGAAAGCGGCCAGATCCAGGTCCAGGTCCGGCCTGAGTTGGCCCGCGGCCACGCCCTCGCGCAAGAGGTCCAGCAGGTAGTCCCGGCTGAACAGGCGGATGGAGGCCAGCAGCCGGCCCCGGAAAGGCACGTCGCCCTCAAAGACGACGCGCAAATAGAGCTGGAACAGGCGGGGGCTGTCCTCGATCAGGGCCAGGCCGGCCAGCAGGCTGCGGTGTATGCGCTCGAACACATCCTGGCCCCGGCTCTGGTCGCGCACCCGGCGCAGATGGTCCTTTACCCGGCCCACGGCAAAGTCGAACACGTGCTGGAAAAGGCCGGGCTTATCCTTGAAATACTGGAAGATGCTGCCCTTGGCGATGCCCAGCCGGCCCACCAGGTTGTTCATGGAGGCCCGGGCGTAGCCCTTTTCAGCGAACTCGCTCAGCGCCGCGTCCAGGATGCGCTCTTGCTTGTCCGCGGCCAGGTTCTGGAAGGTGTTGGAGGGGGCCATCTTTAGGTCGCGGCCGCCTGACCGCTGGCGGCCAACAGGGAGTCCAGCACCGCGTTGATGAACGACGGCGACTCCCCGCCGCCGTAGCGCTTGGCCAACTCCACGGCCTCGTTGATGGCCACCTTGGGCGGCACCTGGCCCTGGCTGAAGAGCATTTCGTAGCAGGCCAGGCGCAGGATGTTGCGGTCCACCTGGGGCATGCGCTCCAGGCGCCAGCGCTGGCTGGCCTGACCCAGCAGGCGGTCTATCTCCGGTCCGTGCTGGGAGATGCCCCGCACCAGCTCCTGCACGTAGCGCCAGAGGCGGGCCGGGGCCGGGAAGTTGTCCGCGTACAGGGACAGGGCCTCCTCGGGGGACCCGCCGTGCTCTATTTGGTAGAGCACCTGCAGGGCCAACTCACGGCTGTGGCGGCGGTCGCCCATCTTAGGCCGGCTAGAGATTCTTGAGCAGATCCACCATCTCCACCGCGGCCAGGGCGGCGTCGGCGCCCTTGTTGCCGGCCTTGGTGCCGGCCCGCTCGATGGCCTGCTCGATGGTGTCGGTGGTCAGCACCCCGAAGATCACCGGCACGCCGGTCTCCAGGCCCACTTGGGCCACGCCCTTGCTCACCTCCGCGGCCACGTAGTCGAAGTGGGGCGTGGAGCCGCGGATCACCGCGCCCAGGGCCAGCACGGCGTCGTACTTGCCTGAGTCGGCCAGCTTGCGCGCCACCAGCGGTATCTCAAAAGAGCCCGGCACCCAGACCACGGTCAGGTCCTGCTCGTTGGCCCCGTGGCGCTTGAGGACGTCCAGGGCGCCCTCCAGGAGCTTGGAGGTGATGAAGTCGTTGAAGCGGCTGGCCACCAGGGCGAAACGCATGCCCTCGGCGCGCAGGGTCCCCTCGATCACCTTGGCCATGTTACCCCCTCTCCGCCAGCTTGATCTGGCTCATCAGATGCCCCATCTTGGTGCACTTGGTGCGCAGGTAGGCCTCGTTCTCCGGGCAGGCCGGAATCTCCAAGGGCACCCGCTCGGTTACGGACAGGCCGTAACCCTCCAGGCCAACCATCTTCTTGGGGTTGTTGGTCATCAATCGCATCTGGCGCACCCCCAGATCGGCCAGGATCTGGGCGCCTATGCCATAATCGCGCATGTCCGCCGGAAAGCCCAGGGCCTCGTTGGCCTCCACGGTGTCGGCCCCGTGGTCTTGCAGCTCGTAGGCCTTGAGCTTGTTCACCAGGCCGATGCCCCGGCCCTCCTGCTTCATGTAGAGCAAGACGCCGCGGCCCTCTTCTTGGATCATGTGCAGGGCCTGGGTCAACTGATCGCCGCAGTCGCAGCGCCGGGAATGGAACACATCGCCGGTGAGGCACTCGGAATGCACCCGCACCAGGACCGGCTCCTGGGGGTTGAGGTCGCCCTTGACCAGGGCCACGTGTTCCAGGGTGTCCACGTCGTTGGAATAGGCGATGGCCGTGAAATCGCCGAAGGCGGTGGGCAGGCGCACCTGGGCCTGACGGTGCACGAAGGACTCGTTGCGCATCCGGTAGCGGACCAGATCGGCGATGGTGACGATCTTCAGGTGGTGCTTGGCAGCAAAGGCCTCCAGGTCCGGCAGGCGAGCCATGGTGCCGTCGTCCTTCATCACCTCGCAGATGACTCCGGACGGGGTCAGGCCGGCCAGCCGGGCCAGGTCCACCGAACCCTCGGTCTGGCCGGTGCGCACCAGCACCCCCCCCGGCTTGGCCCGCAGGGGGAAGACGTGCCCCGGGCTGACCAGGTCGGGCGGTCCGGATTCGGGGTCCACGGCGGTGCGGATGGTGTGGGCCCGGTCGTGGGCGCTGATGCCGGTGGTCACTCCGTGGCGGGCCTCCACCGAAACGGTGAAGGCGGTCTCGAAGGGCGACTGGTTGTCGCGCACCATCAGGGGCAGGCCCAGGCGCTCCACCATTTCCGGGGTCAGGGACAGGCAGATCAGGCCGCGGCCGTAGGTGGCCATGAAGTTGATGGCCTCGGGCGTGACCAGCTCCGCGGCCATGGTCAGGTCGCCCTCGTTTTCGCGGTCCTCGTCGTCCACCAGGATGACCATGCGGCCGTTGCGTATCTCTGCGATGGCCTCTTCTATGCTGGCCAAGGGCATGTGGTTTCTCCTATATGGTCACCCCGCGAGGGGGCGGCGCTCGTAAACGTGGCGGGCCTAAGCCGGCCCTAGCTCCAACACGAACTTCTGCTCAGCGATGCTTCGGCCCCACTGCTCCACCGGGTGCTCCTCGGCCAGGCGAAAGCCCGCGGCCTCGTACTGCCGCCGCGCCGCGTCCAGCCCGGCGAAGGTCCAGAGGAAAATCCGCCGGTGCCCGGCCGCGCGGCCAAAGGCCAAGGCCTCGCCCAGCAGACGCCGGCCCAGACCCTGGCCCTGCCAGGCCGGGTCCACGATGAACCAGCGCAGGCGGGCGCCCTCCTCCTGGCCGCCGTCCAGAGCCACGGCACCGGCCAGGCGGCCCTGGTCCCGGGCAGCCCGGAAAAAGTCCCGTTGGGGCTGAAACTCCGCCAGGAACTCGGACAATTCCCGGCCTACCTGGGCCTCGAAGGACAAATCCAGGCCCCAGTGCTGGGCATAATACACGGCGTGGAGCTGGATAATCTGGCCGATCACCCCGGGATAATAATCTGTTAGCTCCACCCCCTCCACCGGGCCGCCATCCTCCGTCGCATTGGGCCGAACCAGAGCTTCAGTAACCCATGCGCCTGAGGTCTTCGCTGGACAGGCCGCGGCTGGCCCCGGGCGCGTCCTCATCGCGATTCAGCAGCCTGGCCACGTACTTGCCGATGAGGTCGGTTTCAATATTAACAGAATCGCCTTGCTTGGCAAGATGCAGAGCGGTGGCCTGCCAGGTATGGGGGATGATGTTGACTCCGAAGCTGCCGGAGCCCACTTGGTTTACGGTCAGGCTGATGCCGTCCAGGCAAATGGAGCCCTTTCCCACCACAAAGCGCAGGTGCTCGGACGGCAGTCCCACCTCCAGGCCATAGGAGGCGCCCTGGGGCTGTATGCGCAAAAGGCTGCCCACGCAGTCCACATGGCCGGTGACCAGGTGGCCGCCCAGGCGCTCGCCCAGACGCAGGGATCGCTCCAGGTTCACGGACCCGCCGGTTCGCAGCCGGCCCAGGTTGGTGCGGCTCAGGGTCTCGGCCGACACGTCCACGGCAAAACCCTGGGGGGTGAGCTTGCTCACGGTCAAACAGGCGCCGTTGACCGCGATGGACTCGCCCAGCACGGTCTCACCCAGCTCCCAGGGCGGGGCTATGATAAGCACCGCGTCCGGGCCCTGGGGCGTGATGCGCCCCACCCTGCCCACGCCCTCCACCAGGCCGGTGAACATGACCTACCTCTTACTCCTTGCGCTGCTGCCACAGGCCGAACACCGCGCCCTGGGGGTCGCTGACCACCGCGTACCAGCCCATGCCCGGCACCGAGGCCTTGGGCTTGAGCACGTTGCCGCCCAGGCGCTTGAGCTTCTCGCAGGTCTCGCTGAGGTCCTCCACCTCCACGTACATGGTCCAGGCCGTGGGGACCCCGGGTCCGGGCAGGGGCATCATGCCGCCGGTGGGCGGAGTGCCGGTGTGTACGAAGAAATAGGGCAGCTTGGCGCCGGCAAAGGGCTCCAACTGCCATTTGAACAGGCCGGTGTAGAACTGCTTGGCTTCTTCCAGGTTGCTGGTGGTCAGCTCCACCCAGCAAAAGGGGTTGCCCATGGATAGTCTCCTTATTGCTGCCGCCATCGAGCCTTATTTGGTTATTTTACCGCGGCCCACAGCATGACGTCATCGCCGAAGCGCCGCACCAGGGGCCGGCTGAGGAGCACGGCCTGGTCCATGCTGGCCACGCCCGCCCCGCCGATCATGGGCGGCGCCGCGGCCCCGCCCACCAGCTTGGGCGCAAAAAAGTACATCACCTCGTCCACCAGGCCCGCGGCCACCAGGGCCCAGGCCAACTCGGCCCCGCCCTCGGCCAGCAGGCTGGTGATCCCCCGCCGGCCCAGCTCGGCCAGCAGCACGGCCAGGTCCACCCGGCCGCCCGGGCCCCGGGGCAGGGCCAACACCTCGGCACCGGCCCGCTCCAGGGCCTGGCGCCGGGCCTTGTCCGGGTGCGGGCCGCAGGCCACCAGGCAGCCCGGCGCGGCCCCGGGGTCCAAGACCTTGGCCCCTGAGGGCAGGCGCAGGTTGCTGTCCACCACCAGGCGCAGGGGGTTGCGACGGCCGGGCAGGCGGCAGGTGAGCTGGGGGTCGTCGGCCAGGGCCGTGCCCACGCCCACGGCCACCGCGTCCAGCCAGCCCCGCAACCGGTGCACGTAGCGCCGCGCGGCCGGCCCGGTCACCCAGCGGGAAAGGCCGTCCACGGTGGCGGTCTTGCCGTCCAGGCTGGCCGCGGTCTTGAGGATCACGTGGGGCCGGCCTTTGCTGGCGTGGGTGAAGAAGAAACGGTGCTCAAAAGCGCACTGCTCGGCCAGCACCCCGGGCGTCACCTCCACCCCCTGGGCGGCCAAAAAGGCCCCTCCCCCGCCGGCCACGCGTGGGTTGGGGTCGGCCGCGCCATAGAACACGCGGGCCACGCCGGCCTTCAGGATGGCCTGGGTGCAGGGCGGGGTGCGCCCCTGGTGATGGCAGGGCTCCAGGGTGACGTAGAGGTCAGCGTCCCGGGCCGCCGCTCCGGCCTGGCGCAGGGCGTGCACCTCGGCGTGAGGCTCGCCGGCCCGGGCGTGCCAGCCCAGGCCCAGCACCCGGCCGCCGGCCACCACCAGCGCCCCCACCGCCGGGTTGGGCGAGCTCGAGCCCAGGCCCCGGCGGGTCAGGGCCAGAGCCCGGCGCATGTAGTGCTGGTGAACGGGGTCCTTTAGGCGGGCGCGGGTCATTAGGAGCCGGCGGGCTGATCCTTGCGCGCGGCCAGGAGGTCCTTGACCTCGCGCATGAACTCGTCCAGCTCGCGGAAATCGCGGTACACGCTGGCGAAGCGCACGTAGGCCACCGCGTCCAACTCCTTGAGCTTCTTCATCACCGCTTCGCCCAGGGCGCGCACCGGGATCTCGCGCAGGTTGCGCTCCTGGAAGCTGGCCTCCAGGGAGTCCAGGAACTCCTCCACCTGATCGATGGAAACCGGGCGCTTCTGCAGGGCCTTGAGCATGCCCGCCTTGACCTTGTTGCGGTCGTATATCTCCCGGGAGCCGTCCTTCTTGACGACGTAGGTCTCCATCTCCTCCACCCGCTCGTAGGTGGTGAAGCGTTGACCGCAGTCCTGGCACTGTCGCCGGCGGCGGATCACCGAGGCGTCCTTGCTAACTCGGGAGTCCACCACCTTGTTATCCAGCTTTGCGCAGAAGGGACATCTCACGAGTCACCTCCCCCTCCCCCATGCCGGTCCTTTATATCCTCCGCCTCCAGGGGCGCCACCAACCCCTGGGCGGCGGCTTGGTTCTCTTCGGCGATCCACTGGGTCGGGTCCAGGCGCTTGATGGCCTGCCCCCGCGGCTGCACCACCACCTCGCGAATGCCCGCGTTTATGATAACCCGCCGGCAGAGCAGACAGGGCTCGGGATGCTCGGTGGGCTGGCCGTCGGCCACTTCCATGCCGGTCAGGTACAGCACCGCGTCCAGGGTCTGGGCCCGGGAGGCGTGGATCACCGCGTTCATCTCCGCGTGCACCGAGCGGCACAGCTCGTAGCGCTGCCCTGCCGGCACGCCCATATCGTCGCGCAGGCAGCGGCCCAGGTCCACGCAGTTGACCACCCCCCGCGGCGCGCCGGCGTAGCCGGTGGACACGATCTGGTCGTCCTTGACGATGACCGCGCCGTACTGCCGCCGCAGGCAGGTGCCCCGCCGGCTCACCTCGCGGGCGATGTCCAGGTAGTACTGGTCCTTGCTGGGTCTAGGGCTCAACAAAGGCCCTCGCATAAATGCTCTGGCCGGCCCTGACCGGGCGCCCCTAGGGCTGATAGGCCCTGAATAGAACGCTGGCGTTGGTGCCGCCAAAGCCGAAGGAGTTGCTCAGGACGGTCTTGATCTTGCCCTCCCGGGCCTGATTGGGCACGTAGTCCAAATCGCAGTCCGGATCGGGGTTCTCGTAGTTGATGGTGGGGGGCATGATCTGGTCGCGTATGGTCAGCACGCTGGCCGCCGCCTCCACTCCGCCGGTGGCCCCCAGCATATGGCCCAGCATGCTCTTGGTGCTGCTCACCGCCAGCTTGTAGGCGTGCTCGCCGAACACCAGCTTGATGGCCTTGGTCTCGGTGGCGTCGTTGAGGTCCGTGGAGGTGCCGTGGGCGTTGATGTAGTCCACCTCGCCGGGCGCGGCGCCGGCGTCGTCCAAGGCCATCTGCATGCAGCGGGCGAAGCCCTCGCCGCTGGGGTCGGGCGCGGTCATGTGATAGGCGTCGGCCGACAGCCCGTAACCGATGAGCTCGGCCAGGATGCCCGCCCCGCGGGCCTTGGCGAAGCCTAGCTCCTCCAGGATCAGCACGCCCGAGCCCTCGGACATGACGAAGCCGTCGCGTTGGGCATCGAAGGGACGGCTGGCCCTGGTCGGTTCGTCGTTGCGCGTGGACAGGGCCCGGGCCGCGCCGAAGCCGGCCAGGGTGGTGGCCGTGCAGACCACCTCCGCCCCGCCGCAGACCATCAGCTCGGCCACGCCCCGCTGGATGTTCTTCATGGCTTCGCCCACCGCGTGAGTGCCGGCTGCGCAGGCGGTGCACACGCAGGTGTTGGGCCCTTTGAGATTGAACATCATGGACACCTCGCCCGGGGCCATGTTGCCGATGAGCTTGGGGATAAAGAAGGGGCTCACCCGGTCGAAACCCTTGTGCTCGGTCATGCGGATGGTCTCTTCCAGGGTGATGAGGCCGCCCAGGCCCACCCCCAGGATGCAGCCGGCGCGGGGGGCCTGCTCCTGGGGCATGACTGCGGGCAGACCCGCGGACTCCCAGGCCATGCGCGAAGCGGCGATGGCGAAGTGGATGAAGGGGTCCAGCCGGCGAATCTTCTTGGCGGGCACCCATTTGTCCACCTCGAAATCCGGCACCTCGCCCGCGATCTGGGTCTTGAACGCCGAGGCGTCGAACTTGGTGATGGGGCCGATGCCGCTCTTGCCGGCCTTGAGGCCCCCCCAGGTTTTTTCCGTGCCGGTGCCCAGGGGCGTGACCAGCCCCAATCCGGTTACCACCACCCTACGCTGCACAACAACTCCTCGCGCCTAAGAGACCAGTCCTGACGCCGCCGCCCCACGCGCGGGGACGGCGGCAAGGGAGCAGGAATCGAGGGCCGGGGGGCCTAGCCCTTCTGCATCTTCTCGATGTAGTTCCAGGCGTCCTGAACCGTCTTGATCTTCTCGGCGTCCTCGTCGGCGATGGAGATGTTGAAGGCCTCCTCCATGGCCATGATCATCTCCACCAGGTCCAGGGAATCCGCACCGAGGTCGTCCACGAAAGAGGCCTCGGGCACCACGTCCTCGGGAGCCACCGACAACTGTTCGCAGATGATCTCTTTGACTTTTTCTTTGATGTCCATTTACCACACTCTCCCAGGGTTCAGCAGGACCACGCGGTCCCCTCTTGTCATATGTCGCCGCCACCTACCAGCGGCGGTTTCTTCTCTCACTACATGTACAGGCCGCCGCCCACGTGCAGCACCTGGCCGGTGAGGTAGCGGGCAGCGTCGGAGCACAGGAAGGCCACCACGTCGGCCACGTCCGCCGGCTGGCCTGCGCGGCCCAAGGGTATCATGGCCTTCATCAGATCGGCGATCTTCTCGGGCACGGCGGCGGTCATCTCGGTCTCGATGAAGCCCGGGGCCACCGCGTTCACTCGCACCCCGCGGCCGGCCAGCTCCTTGGCCGCAGTCTTGGTCAGGGCCATGAGCCCGGCCTTGCTGGCGGCGTAGTTGGCCTGGCCGGGGTTGCCGATCTGGCCGGCCACGCTGGCCACGTTGACGATGCTGCCGCTGCGCTGCTTCATCATCACCTTGGCCGCGGCCTGCAGGCAGTAGAAGGCGCCCACCAGGTTCACCCGCAGCACCCGTTCGAATTGCTCCGGGGTCATGCGCACCAGCAGGGCGTCCATGGTGATGCCGGCGTTGTTGATCAGGTTGTCCAGGCGGCCCTGGGCCTGCGCGGCCTGCTCCACCCAGGCCCGCGACTGCTCCGGGTCGCCCACGTCGAACTTCTGGGCAAAGGCCCTGACTCCGGCCTGGTCCAGCAGGGCCACGGTCTCCTGGGCCGCGGCCTCGTCCGGATCGTAGTGGTTGAAGTACACCACATCCCCCGGGCCGGACAGGGTCAGGCAGATGGCCCGCCCGATGCCGCGGGAGCCGCCGGTTACCAGATGCACCTTGCCTTGTCCGTCCACCACCCACACCTTTCATAGGCAGCAAAGGCCTGTCAATAACTTTAGACGCCGGCTTCAGGCCCCCTGGCCGCGCAACTCGGCCAGCCGGTCCAACATGGCCGGCACCACTTCATACAAGTTTCCTACTATACCATAGTGGGCCACAGAGAAAATCGGCGCGTTGGGGTCCGTGTTCACGGCCAGGATGTTGTCCGAGCTTTGCATGCCCACCAGGTGCTGCACCGCGCCGCTGACCCCCAAGGCCACGTAGAGCTTGGGCGATACGGTGCGGCCGGTCTGGCCCACCTGGTGGGCGTGGCCGATCCAGCCGGCGTCCACCGTGCCGCGGGTGGCGCCCACCACCCCGCCCAAGGCCGTGGCCAACTTCCGGACCAGCGCGAAGCCCTCGGGCTGGCCCAGGCCGCGGCCGCCGGTGACCACCACCTCGGCGCCGGTGAGGTTCACCTGCTCCTCTAAAGCCCGCACCACCTCCAGCACCTGGGTCCGGGCTTGGTCTTGGGGGTTCAGCTCCACCGGCACCAGGCGGCCCTGGCGGCCCTCCTGGCGCGGGCCCTGCTTCATCACCCGCGGCCGCACGGTGGCCATCTGGGGCCGGGCCTGGGGGCAGATGATGGTGGCCATGATGTTGCCGCCGAAGGCCGGCCGGGTCTGCAAGAGCAGGCGCTTTTCGGGGTCGATGGCCAGGCCGGTGCAATCGGCGGTCAGGCCGGTGGCCACGGCCGTGGCCACCCTCGGGATCAGCGAACGGCCCAGGGAGGTGGCCCCGGCCAGGAGCACCTCGGGCCGGTGCTCATTGATGACCCTTGCCAGGACCTGGGTGTAGATGTCGTCGTTGAAAGCGGCCAGGCGCTCGTCGTCGGCCTGATAGACCACGTCCGCGCCCAGGGCGAACAGCTCGGCCGCCCGGCCGTCCAGGCCGTGGCCCAGGAGCACCGCGCTCAGCTCCACGCCCAGCTCGTCGGCCAGACGGCGGCCCTGGCCCAACAGCTCGGCCACCACCTCGGGCATGGCGCCCTGGCGCTGCTCGGCAAAGACCCACACCCCCCGGGCCTCGGCCGCGCGCTCATCGGCCGCGCGCTCCACCTGGGGCACGGTGATGGCGCCGGTGGGGCAGACCTCCTCGCAGGCCCCGCAGAGGGTGCAGGCCTCGTTGACCTGGGCCTTGTCGTCCTGGAGGCTCAGGGCCTCGAAGGGGCAGGCCTCCAGGCATTCGCCGCAGCCGGTGCAAAGCTCTTTGTCGATGATCACGGCCACGGCTAGCTCCCCAGCAGGATTACCTGGTTGTCCACCAACAGGTCCACCGCCTGGGCCCCGGTCTCCTGGGCCGAGCCCTGCAGCACGCGGCGCTCGCCCGTGGCCTGGGGCGCGAATACCTTCACCACCTGGGTATATGAACCGGCCAGGCCCACCTGCTCGGGCGCCAGCCCCAGGTCGGCGGCGCCCTTGACCGGGACTCTGTATTGCTTGGCCCGCATCTTGCCCTTGAGCGACGGCGGCCGCGGCTCGCCCACCTCCCGCACCACGGTGATCAGCCCTGGCAGGGGCAGGTCCACCACGTCAAAGCCGTCGTCCATCTGGCGCTCCACCACCAGGCGCTGGCCGCTGATCTCGCGGAAGGCCTTGACGAAGGCCACTTGGGGCCGGCCCAGGCGCTGGGCGATGCCCGGCCCCACCTGAGCCGTGTCGCCGTCCACGGCCTGCTTGCCGCATACGATCAGGTCCACGTCCTCCATCTGGCCGATGGCCGCGGCCAGGGCCGCGGTGGTGGCCCAGGTGTCGGCCCCGGCAAAGGCCCGGTCGCTGAGCAAAAGCCCCTCGTCCACGCCGTAGCCGATGGCCTCCTTGATCACCTCGGCCGCCTGGGGCGGGCCCATGGACAGGGCAACGATGGCCCCGCCGGCCTGCTCCCTTATGCGTAGGGCCGCCTCCAGGGCGAAAAGGTCGAAGGGATTGATGATGCTCTCCACGCCCTCGCGCTTGAGGGTGTGGGTCTCGGGGTCCAGCCGCACGTGGGCCGTGTCCGGGACCTGCTTGATGCACACCACGATCTTCATGAGGCCAACGTCCTCCGGAGCGCCTTACTTGCTGCGGCCGTATTCCTTGTTGAGCTCCTGGCCGATGACGTTGCGCTGGATCTGGTTGGTGCCCTCGTATATCTGCAGGATCTTCGCGTCGCGCATCATCTTTTCCACCGGGTAGTCGCGCATGTAGCCGTGGCCGCCGAAGACCTGCACCGCGTTGGTGGCGGCCCGCATGGCCACGTCGGAGGGGAAGACCTTGGCCATGGCGCTGACCTTGCTGATGTCCTTGGCCCCGCTGTCGATGAAGCGGGCGGTGGCGTAGACCAGGGCCCGGGCGGCCTCTATCTCGGTGGCCATGTCGGCCAGCATGTGGGCCACGGCCTGGAAGGTGATGATGGGCTTGCCGAACTGCTTGCGCACCCGGGCGAAGGCCGCGGCCTCGTCCAGGGCGCCCTGGGCCAGGCCCACGGCCTGGGCCCCCACGCCGGGGCGGGACTTATCGAAGGTGCGCATGGCCACCACGAAGCCCAGGCCCTCCTTGCCCAGCACCCGGTCGGCCGGGATGCGGCAGTCGCTAAAAATCAGCTCGGCCGTGGCGCTGGCCCGTATGCCCAGCTTGCGCTCTTTCTTGCCCACCGTGAAACCGGGGTCGTCCGCCTCCACGATGAAGGCCGTGGCCCCGCGGGCGCCCTTGGACCGGTCGGTGATGGCCACCACGGTGTAGATGCCGGCCTGGCCGCCGTTGGTAATCCACTGCTTGGAGCCGTTGAGCACGTAGAAGTCGCCGTCGCGCCGGGCCTCGGTCTGAATGCTGCCCGCGTCGCTGCCCGAGGCGGACTCGGTGAGGGCGAAGGCGCAGTACTGCTGCCCGTTGCCGATCAGCGGCAGGTACTTGTCTTTCTGCTCTTGGGAGCCGAACAGCAGAATGGGATAGGCGCCCAGAAAGCAGGCCGCGTAGCTGGTGGAGACGCCGCAGCAGGCCCGGGAAAGCTCCTCCACGGCGATGCAATTTTCCAGACAGCCGCCGCCCAGGCCGCCGTACTCCGCGGGGATGATGATCTGGAACAGGTCCGCCTGGGCCAGGGCCTTCATGATCTCGCTGGGGAACTGCTCCTTCTCGTCCAGCTCGGCCCGCACCGGCTTGATCCGCTCCTCGGCGATCTGCCGACATAGGTCGCGGATCATCACCTGTTCTTCGCTGAAGAAATAATCCATCTTAAATGCCTCTCCCCTGAGTATGGCGTTACTGGCCCGGGCCGCCGGGGACGGTGTGCGGCCTCAGCTCCCGGACCTTCCCCGCGGCCAGGCTGTCGTGGTAATGCTCCAGGCCCTCGCTCAGGTGCCGGGTCACCTCCGCGCGCACCGTGTTGGCCGCGGCCTTGACCGCCGACACGATGGCCTTGGGCGAGGAGGAGCCGTGGCAGATCAGGCTCACTCCGTTGATGCCCAGCAGGGGGGCCCCGCCGTAGGTGGCGTAATCCATGCGCGTGGCCACGTCTCGGAAATTATTCTTCAACAAGAGCCCGCCCAGGCGGCCCTTGATGGTGCCGGTCATGATTTCCCTGAAGAACACGTTGAAGTTGATGGCCAGGCCCTCCACCAGTTTAAGGCAGATGTTGCCCACGAAGCCGTCGCAGACGATGACCTGGGTCTCGCCCACGAACAGGTCGCGGCCCTCCACGTTGCCCCGGAAGTTCAGGGCGCTGTTTTTCAGATATTCGCTGGCCTGCTTGACCGCGGTGTTGCCCTTGCCCGGCTCTTCGCCCACGTTGAGCAGCCCCACCTGGGGTCTTTCCAGGCCCATGACCCGCTCGGCGTACACGCTGCCCATGTAGCCGAATTGCAACAGCATCATGGGCGTGCAGTCCACATTGGCGCCCACGTCTATGAGCAGGGTGGGTCCGCGCAGGGCCGGGAAGGCCGAGGCCAGGGCCGGCCGGTCCACCTCGGCCAGGCGGCCCATGATCACCACGCCCAGGGCCATGACCGCGCCGGTGTTGCCCGCGCTGACCACCGCGTCGGCCTCGCCGGCCTTATGCAGGTTGTAGCAGACGCGGATGGAGGAGTCTTTAAGGCGCCTAAGCGCCACCCCCGGCGCCTCGTCCATGGCCACCACCTCCGAGGCGTGCTGCAGGTGCAGGCGGTCGCTGGGCGGCCCCAGATGGTCCAGGATGGGTTTGATCCGCTCCAGATCACCCACCAGCACCACTTCCACGTCCGCGGGGACCTGGGCCAGCGCCAGCACGGCGCCTTCCACCACAGCTTCGGGGGCCCGGTCGCCCCCCATGGCGTCAAGGGCGATGCGCATGGACGGCGATTACTCTTCTTTGGTTACCACCTGGCGGCCCTTATAGGTCCCGCAAGAGGGGCATATCCGGTGGGGCAGTTTGGGCTCTCCGCACTGCGGACAGGCCGCCACGTTGGGCAGGGTGATGGCATCATGCGCCCGGCGCCGGTTGCGCCGGGTGACGGAATGACGTCGTTTGGGTAGGGCCATGACTTCTATTACTCCGTGTGCTCCGCGCCTTGCGGCGGGGATGAAAAGCCTTTAGGTCTTGAGCTTGGCCAATTCGGCCCAGCGGGGGTCCATTGTCTTCTGCCGGCAGCAGGCCTGGCCCGGCTGCAGGGCCCGGCCGCAGACCGGGCACAGGCCCGGGCAGTCGCCGCGGCACAGGGGAGCCATGGGCAGGGCCAGGTTCACCTCATCGCGCAGGGCCTGGGCCAAGTCCAACTCGCCGTCCCGGTAAAAGATCACCTCCAGGTCATCGCCAGTCAGGCGCAAATCCTCGGGCTGGTCTTCGGGCTGGGGCCGGAAGGCCCATTCCACCTCGCCGGCCAGCCCCAGGCAATAGGGCGCCAGGCAGCGGCTGCAGGACAGGGTGACCTCGGCCGCGTAGCTGCCCCGGGCGGCGACCGCCTCGCCGCGGCGCTGCAACCAAACGCTGGCCCGGGGCGGGGTCCCGATGGACTCCACCTGTTCCCCCAGGTCCTGCGGCCGGGCCGCGGTGTCCGTAAAGGTCGCCTGCAGCCCTTCGGGCGGGATGTCCACCAGCCGCACCTTCACCGCAGCGCCCCCCAAGACATGAAGTTGACTATAGCAAACCGCCCCGGCTGTCAAGCCTCAGGCGGAGCAAAATGCGCTAGGGCTTTCAGGGGGTTCCCCGGCCCGCCTCGCGCAGGGGTGTAGTATATCATTGCCATGTACTCTTAACAAGCAACCCTGGCCGGCGATTGTCTAGTCGTTGAGCGGGCCCGAGGTTGGTGTTATACTCTGCTCGGGCGGCCGGGGCGAGGTGTCCCGCGCCGCCGGTTGCACAAAAGACGGGGCAGCCGCCTGGAAGGGCGACCGACCCAACCTATTCCAGAGAAGCCTATCACCTTGATTCGAGGAGCAAGATTGGGGCGTCCACTCATCACCCGACAAGGTCAGCAACAATTGCAGGAAGACCTCAACCGCCTGCGCAGGGTGGAGTTGCCGGCCAACGTTAAGGCTATTGAGGAAGCCCGGGCCCACGGCGACCTGTCGGAGAACGCGGAGTACCACGCGGCCAAGGAGCGCAACGCCATCATCATGGCCAAGATCGCGGAGTTGGAGAACCTGCTGGCCACGGTGGAGGTGGTGGACCCCCTGCCCCAGGCCAACGGCCGGGTGGTCTTCGGCTGCAAGGCCACGATCTACGACCCAGACGGCGATCTGGAAATCTCCTACCAGATCGTGGGCGCGGCCGAGAGCGACGCCGGTTGCGGCCGCATTTCCATGACCTCGCCCATCGGCCAGGCCCTGCTGGGCCGGGAAGAAGGCGACGAGGTGCGCGTAGTAACCCCCGGCGGGGTGCGCGTGCTGGAAATCGTCAGCGTAGAGTAAGGCGGCGCGGTTAGTTGCCGATCTACCTAACCATTCCCCAACCAGCCGAAAACAACAAGGATTGCTGTACGGGCGGGACGGTGTAGGCCGTGCCCGGGCTGCTGGGCCAGATATTCACCGCCCGCATGCTGGTGGCCCTGCTCATGGGCTTCTCCAGCGGCCTGCCCCTCTTGTTGACCATCAGCCTGCTGCAGGCCTGGATGCGCCAGGAGAGGGTGGACCTGGCCACCATCGGGCTCATGGCGCTTTTGGGCCTGCCCTACACCCTGAAATTCCTCTGGGCGCCGATCCTGGACCGCTTCCGCCTGCCCTTCCTGGGCCGGCGGCGGGGGTGGCTGCTGCTGGCCCAGGTCTGCCTGACCGTGGCCATCGTGGCCCTGGGCCTGACCAGGCCCGCCCAGCAGCCCACCCTGGTGGCCCTGGCGGCCCTGTTGGTCACCTTCTTCAGCGCCAGCCAGGACATCCTGGTGGACGCCTACCGCCGCGAGGACCTGAGCGACCAGGAACTGGGCCTGGGCTCGTCCCTGTACGTCAACGGCTACCGGGTGGGTATGCTCCTGGCCAGCGGCGGCGGCCTGATAATGGCCGACCACATCGGCTTCCGCCAGGTCTATATGGTCATGGCCGCGGTCATGGTGGTGGGCATAATCACCACCCTGCTCTGCCGCGAACCGGCCAACCCCCAGGGAGCGCCCGGCAGTCTCAAGGAGGCGGTGATCCAGCCCTTTGTGGAGTATTTCCAGCGCGCGGGGGCCGTGGGCATCCTGGCCTTCATCCTGCTGTACAAAATCGGCGACTCCATGGCCTCCACCATGACCATCCCCTTTTATCTGGACCTGGGCTTCAGCAACAGCCAGATCGGGGCGGTGGTGAAGCTCTTCGGCTTCTGGGCCACGGTGGGCGGTGGACTGTTGGGCGGGGTCGTCATCCTCAAGCAGGGTATCCGCCGCTGCCTGTGGATCTTCGGCATACTCCAGGCCCTGAGCACGGCCGGCTTCGCGGCCCTGGCCTACCTGGGCCAGGAGCTCGGGGCCTTGGCCGCGGTGATCGCCTTCGAGAACCTCACCTCGGGCATGGGCACCGCCGCCTTCCTGGCCTACATGGCCAGCCTCACCGACCGACGCTTCACCGCCACCCAGTTCGCGCTGCTCTCCAGCCTCATCGGCATCCCCCGGGTGCTGGCCAGCGCCCCCACCGGCTGGTTGGCCCAGGTCATGGGCTATCCGGCCTTCTTTATCTTCTGCACCCTGGTGGCCATCCCCGGCCTTATCCTGCTCCTGCGCTTCGCGCCCTGGCGTCTCCAGGAGGCCAAGCCCGATTAGGCGTCCCGCTCCGGCCCTGCCAAACCGCCCCGCCCCTCGTTGCGGGCCGACTCCCAGGCCAGCAGGGCCCGCTTGCGGGCCAGGCCCCAGCGGTAGCCGCCCAAGGCCCCGCTGCCCCGGATTACCCGGTGGCAGGGAATCAGATAGGCGATGGGGTTGGCCCCGTTGGCTGCGCCCACGGCCCGGGCCGCGCCGGGCCGTCCCAGCCAGCGGGCCAGCTCGCCGTAGGTGGCGGCCGCGGCCGGCGGGATGCGCAGCAAGGCCTCCCAGACCTGTATCTGGAAATTGGTGCCGCGCACCAGCAGGTTCAGGGGTTGGTCGCGGCCCGCAGGAACCGGCGCGAAGATGCGCTCCACCACTGGCCTGGTGCCGGTTTGGTCCTGACGCAGGGTGGCTCCGGGCCAGCGGCCGGCCAGATGGGCCAGGGCGCGCGCCCGGCCGCCGGGAGGCGCAAAGGCCAGGCCGCAGACCCCGCGCTCGGTGAGCAGGAGCAGGCAGGGGCCAAAGGGCGAGGGGTGCAGGCCATGGCGGATGACCAGGCCCTGGCCGCGTTGGGCCACCTGCCCCGGGGTCATGGCGTAGACGTTCAGGGTCAGGTCGTGCAGCCGGCTGGGCGAGGAAAGCCCCGCGGCAAAGGCGGCCTCCAAGACCGGCCGGGAGCGCTGCAATAGCTCCCGGGCGTATTGAGCGGTGAGGTACTGCAAGAAGCGTTTGGGGCTGACTCCGGCGAAGCGCCGGAAAAGGCGCTGGAAGTTATACTCGCTAAGGTTCGCGGCCGCGGCGATCTCCCCGAGGCTGGGCTGCCCCTGGGCGTGGCGCTCGATGAAGCCGATGGCCCTTTCAACGCGCTCAAAGTCCTCGGCCCGCATTAACCGCACCTCCAGTTTGCTCCGGTCCCGCCCAGGAGCGGATGGTTGTGTCCATCATGACCCACCACCCGGGCCCGGCCAACCCGATTCTTGCTGTTTTTTGGCCCCTGCTCCGCCGGGTCAGGGCCGCGCTTTGTGGTAATCTTATAAATATAAACACGCTTAAAGCCCGCTTTACGCGCCAGGTGGATCATGGCCCAGCCACCCCGGGTGAGTTGCCAGGACAAGACCGGCCAGGCCTTTGCGGCCGCGGCCTGCGGCCCGGAGCTCTGCCAAGCCCTGTGGGAGATGTACGACCGCTTCGAGCCAAAGGGCTGGGCCCAGGGCCTGCCCCCGCATGACCCGCACACGCGCCACGCGTGGGTGGAGGCCGTGCTGGCCAAGGGGCACAACTTCGTGCTCTACCGGGAGGAAGAGGTCATCGGCCACGCCGCGCTGCTGCCCGACACCCGGCGCCGGGACGCGGAGCTGATTGTCTTTCTCCTGCCGGCCTTTCAGAACCGGGGCCTGGGCAGCGCCTTGACCCAATTGGCCATGGACAAGGCCGCGGAGTTGGGCCTGTGCAAGCTGTTCCTAGAAGTGGCGGCCCGCAACACCCCGGCCATACGCCTGTATCGCAAGTTCCGCTTCGAGTTCTGCGACCAGGATTGGGAGTCCGAGCGGGTGATGGTCTGCACCCTGGTGGACTAGGCCTGGCTGGCCCCGGCGGCCACTTCCAGCCGGCACCAGGCGTACAGGGCGTCATAGACGGCGAACTGGGCCGCCAGGTTCTCCTGGTCGTCCGGAAAGCGCAGGCCGTAGCCCACGGCCAGGGCCTCCAGGCCCGCGGCCAGGGGGTCGGCCGAAAGATCGTCGGTGTCCGCCGCCCGCACGATCTGGGCCAGGCGCAGCAGGGCCGGGTCGCTCAGCCCATAGTCCTCTACGATGGCGTCAAAGGTGCAGCGCTCCCTCCGGTGGTCCAGCTTGGCGCCAGGGGCGTCAAAGGGGATGGCCCCGGTTTGGGCGGCCACGGCCTCCACCTGGCTCTTGGGCACGAACAGGAACTGGGCCTGGGAATCCACGAAGCGCCGGATGAGCCAGGGACAGGCCACCCGGTCCACGTGCACGTGGGACCTAGTAATCCATTGCACGGCCTTCCTCCTTGTTTCATGGTCGGTTAGGCATGCGCAAAAAATAATTCGGCATAGAACCCAGGGGCCACAAATGGCCGCCTGCGGCGGCTGGCCAAGCCCTTTTGCCCCGGCCGCTCCAGAGTTCTTGCCGCCAGGGGAGGAGCCTGTTATGATCTTACCATTACTAATCGTGAATTTTGCTTACCCCAAAGAGGTTTAGACATGCCCATGGATTGGACGCCTCCTCCCCGGGGCACGGGCGGAGAGCCGGACATCAGTAAGGTCTTGCAGGAGTTCAAACAGAGGATGCCCAGCTTCAAGCAGGCCAAAGGGCTGTGGGTGGTGGTGCTCATCATAGCGGCCATCGCCCTGGGCTCCACCTCTTACTACACGGTGGGGCCCGAGGAGACCGGCATCGTGCTGCGTTTTGGACGCCTTGTGCGCGAGACCGGCCCTGGCCTGCACTTCAAGCTGCCCCTAGGCGTGGAGCAGGCCCTCACGGTCAAGACCGGCCGCGTGTTCAAGGAGGAGTTCGGCTTCCGGGGCATCGCGCCGGGCGTCCGCAGCCGCTTCACGGAAAAGGGGTATGGCGATGAATCTCTGATGCTCTCCGGCGACCTCAACGTCATCGAGGTCAAGTGGATCGTCCAGTACAAGATCAAGGAGCCGAAGTTGTGGCTGTTCGCGGTGCGCGACCCGGTGGCCGCCATCCGCGACCTGTCCGAGTCCGTGATGCGCCAGATCGTGGGCAACAGCCTCAGCGATCAGGTGCTCACCCTGCAGCGCACGGAGATCGCCATCCAGGCTCAGAAAAAGCTCCAGGAGATTCTGAGCGCCTATAAGACCGGCGTGCAGATCATCACCGTCAAGCTGCAGGATGTAAACCCGCCGCTCCCGGTGCAGCCGGCCTTTAACGAAGTCAACGAGGCCCGCCAGCAGCAGGAGCGCATGATCAACGAGGCCCAGGAGGCTTATAATCGGGAAATCCCCAAGGCCCTGGGCGAGGCCTCGCGGGTGGTCACCGAGGCCGAGGGCTATGCCACCGAAAAGATCAACCGGGCCCAGGGCCAGGCCAAGCGCTTCCTGGACGTGCTCAAAAGCTACTTGTCCGCCCAGGAGGTGACCAAGCGCCGGCTTTATCTGGAGGCCATGGAGCGCATCCTCAAGAACTCCCAACGGGTCTATGTGGTGGATGAAAACGTCAAGGGGCTGCTGCCCCATCTGAGCCTGCGTCCCACCCCACCCGCAGCGGCGGGAAAGGAGGTGAAGCCATGAGCAACCTCAAGGCCAGCGCTCCCTTGGTGGTGATCCTCATCGTGGCGATATTGGTGGCCTCCGGCTCCTTCTTCACGGTGCGTGAGGGCCAACAGGCCCTGGTAACCCAGTTCGGCAAGCCGGTGGGCGGCTCCTACAAGCAGGCCGGCCTGTATTTCAAGATACCCTTGATTCAGGAAGTGCACACCTTTGAGAAGCGCCTGCTCAAGTGGGACGGCTCGCCCAACCAGATCCCCACCCGGGACAAGAAGTACATCTGGGTGGACACTACCGCCCGCTGGCGCATCACCGATCCCCTGCGCTTCCTGCAGACCGTGGCCACCGAGCGCGGCGCCCTCAGCCGCCTGGACGACATCATTGACTCGGTGGTGCGCGACCAGGTCTCCTCCAACCTGCTGGTGGAACTGGTGCGCTCCGGCGACTGGAAGCCGGTGACCGTCACCTCGGTCTCCGGGTATCAGCCGACAACGAAAAAAGGTGACGACGACGATGACAGCTCCAGCCGCACGGACACCCCGGTCAAGGTGGGCCGGCAGACCATCACCCGCCAGATGCTGACCGAGGCGGCCAACCTGACCCCTCAATACGGCATCGAGGTGGTGGACATTCAGGTCAAGCGCATTAACTATGTGGAGAGCGTGCAGAAGCAGGTGTTCCAGCGCATGATTTCCGAGCGCAAGCGCATCGCCAGTCAATACCGCTCCGAGGGCGAGGGCGAAAAGCGCCGGATTCTGGGCCAAATGGAGAAGGAGCTGGCCCGGATACGCTCAGAGGCCTACAAAAAGGCTCAGGGCATCCGCGGCCAGGCCGACGCCGAGGCCACCACCATCTATGGCCGGGCCTACGGCCAGAATCCGGAGTTCTACGCCCTGTTCAAGACCCTGGAGAGCCTGGGCGCCGGGCCCGAGGACAAGGTGGAATTGATACTGTCCACGGACAGCGAATTCTTCCGCTACCTTAAAAAGGCCAAGTAGGCTTGGTGGCGCATAAAACGGACCGGGCCGCCGCCTTCCCGGCGGCCCGGCGGCCGCCTCGGCTTTGAGGCGGCGCATCCCTTGACAGTCCTTACTCCTTTGCCTATACTTCACCTTCTAAATTTTCGGAGGTGCAGCAACCATGTACGCAGTGATCGCCACGGGCGGTAAGCAATATAAGGTAGAGCCGGGACAGGTGCTCCGCCTGGAGAAGCTGGCCGGCGACGTGGGCCAGAAGATCGAGCTGGCCCCGGTGTTGATGGTCGGCGGCCAGGGCGAGCCCAAGATCGGCCAGCCCCACCTGCAGGGAGCGGTCACCGCCGTCATCCTGGAGCAGGGCAAGGCCAAGAAGGTCATGGTCTTCAAGAAGAAGCGGCGCAAGGGCTACCAGGTCAAGAGGGGCCACCGCCAACCCTTCACCGCCGTGCGCATACAGGACATCCCGGCCTAGGCCGTAAAAAGGAGCGGAGACAATGGCACACAAAAAGGCAGGCGGCAGCTCCCGCAACGGCCGCGACACCGCGGGCAAGAGGCTGGGCATCAAGCGCGGCGAGGGTTATGTGGTCAGCGCGGGCAGCATCCTGGTGCGCCAGCGGGGCACCCAGATCCATCCCGGCCTGAACGTGGGCCTGGGGCGCGACTACACCCTCTTCGCCAAGATTGACGGCAAGGTGAAATACGAACGGCTGGGCCGCGACCGCAAGCGGGTCAGCGTTTATCCCGCTTAGGCAGCGGGCTTCGCGGGCGGCCTCTGGGCGGCGCTGAACCCGGCGCCCCGGCCGCCCGTGCTGTTTCTGCAACCAGGGCTCGGGGCTACACATGCGCTTCGTGGACGAGGCCATAATCGAGGTTGCCGCCGGCGATGGCGGCCGAGGCTGCGTCAGCTTCCTGCGCCAGCGCTTCCAGCCCAAGGGCGGCCCGGACGGCGGCGACGGCGGCCGGGGGGGCGACGTGGTCCTGCGGGCCAGCCTGCGCGTGGCCACCCTGGCCGACCACAGCTATCTGCGCCACTTCCGGGCCCAGCGCGGGACCCACGGCCAGGGCAGCAACAAGACCGGCCGCGCCGGCCAGGGCAAGGTCGTGGAAGTGCCGGTGGGCACCATCATCCGCGACCAGGAGACCGGCGAGCCCATCGCCGACCTGGCCGTGGACGGCCAGGAGGTGGTGGTGGCCCGGGGCGGCCGCGGCGGCAAGGGCAACCGCCATTTCGTCAGCAGCACCCACCGCACCCCCCGCCTGGCCCAGCCCGGCGAGGAGGGCCAGAAGCGCACCCTGCACCTGGAGCTGAAGCTCCTGGCCTCGGTGGGGCTCATCGGGCTGCCCAACGCGGGCAAGTCCAGCCTCATTGCTGCCTCCAGCGCGGCCCGGCCCAAGGTGGCCGACTATCCTTTTACCACCCTCGTTCCCAACCTGGGCGTGGTACATTTGGAGGGGCAGGAGCCGTTCACCATGGCCGATATCCCCGGCCTGGTGGCCGGCGCGCACCAGGGCGCGGGCCTGGGGCTCAGGTTTCTCAAGCATGTGGAGCGCACCCGCCTGTTCCTGTACGTGGTGGACCTGAGCGCGCCCCAGCCCCTGAGCGACCTGGCGGCGGTGCGCGAGGAGCTTCGGGCCTATGACCCGGCCCTGGCCGGCCGCAGCAGCCTGGTGGCGGCCAACAAGATGGACCTGCCCCAGGCCCAGGAAAACCTGGGCCCGTTCCAGCGCGAGGTCCAGGCCCAGGGTCTGGAGGTGTTCCCCCTCAGCGCCCTCACCGGCCAGGGTGTGCCTGAGCTACTGGCTGCCTTGGCCGGGCGGCTGGGCCGGCAGCAAGGGGAGATGCGCCTTGAACAGGGCTGAGATCATAGCCGCCAGCCTGAGGGTGGTGGTCAAGGTGGGCTCGGGCGTGCTCACCGGGCCCCAGGGTCTGGACTTGGCCCGGGTGGTTGACCTGGCCGGCCAGATCGCCCGCCTGGCCGCCCGCGGCCGCCAGGTGGTGCTGGTCTCCTCGGGGGCCATCGCCAGCGGCGCGGCCAAGCTGCGCCCGGGCTTTGTGCCCGCCTCCATCCCCGAAAAACAGGCCGCGGCGGCCCTGGGCCAGGCTCGGCTCATGCAAGCCTATGAGGAGGCCTTTGCCGCGCACCAACTCAAGGTGGCTCAGGTGCTGCTCACCGCCGGGGACCTGCGCCAGCGCCAGCGCTACCTCAACGCGCGCAATACTTTGTTTACCCTGCTGGACTGGGGCGTGATCCCCGTCATCAACGAGAACGACACCGTGGCCGTGGAGGAGATCAAGCTGGGGGACAACGACAACCTGGCCGCCACCCTGACCAACCAGTTGGGCGCCGACCTCTTGATAAACCTGACCAACGTGGACGGCATCCTGGACGCGGACCCCCGTCTCAAGCCGGCCGCCCGACGCATCCCCTTGGTGCAGAAAGTGAAGCCGGCCCTGTTGAAGCTGGCCAGCGCCCAGCCTGGGGCCGTGGGCCGCGGGGGCATCCTGAGCAAGGTCAAGGCCGCCGAAAAGGCCGCCCGCTGCGGGGCGCACACCATCGTGGCCAACGGCAAGCTGGACGGGGTGCTGGACCGTCTGGTCGCGGGCGAGGACCTGGGCACCCTGTTTATGCCCCACTCCGCGCGCCTGACCGCACGCAAGGCCTGGATAGCCTTTGACGCCAAGCCGGCCGGCGAGCTGGTGGTGGACGAGGGCGCGGTGCGACCCCTGTGCGAGGGCGGCAAAAGCCTGCTGCCCGCCGGGGTGCGCGAGGTGCGCGGCCGCTTCAGCCAGGGCCAGGCGGTGCGCGTGTTGGGCCCGGGCGGGGTGGTGCTGGGGGTGGGACTCTGCAACTACGCCAGCGCCGAGTTGGAGAAGATCAAGGGGCTGCGCTCGGGTGAAATCCAGGCCCGCTTGGGGTACAAGGACTTTGATGAGGTCATCCACCGGGACAACCTGGTGGTGTTCGATCTGGAGGACGAGGAGAGCGTGGCATGTCTGTTGAGCAGCTAGTGCACCAGATCTGCGTGCAGGCCCGGGAGGCGGCCCGGGGACTGGCCACCCTGCCCAGCGACCAGAAGAACCAGGCCTTGCTGGCCCTGGCCGGAGCCCTGGAGCAAGAAGCCGGCACCCTCAAGCAGGCCAACGCCAAGGACCTGGCCGGCGCGGCCCAAGCCGGGCTGAGCGCGGCCATGATGGACCGCCTGACCCTCTCGGACAAGGTCATCGCCTCCATGGCTCAGGGCCTCAAGGACGTGGCCGCCCTGCCCGATCCGGTGGGCGAGGTCACCTCCATGTGGCGGCGGCCCAACGGCCTGTTGGTGGGCCGCCAGCGCATCCCCCTGGGCGTGATCGGCTTCATCTACGAGTCGCGGCCCAACGTGACCGTGGACGCGGCCGGGCTCTGCCTTAAGTCCGGCAACGCTGTGGTGCTCAAGGGCGGCAAGGAGGCCATCCACTCCAACCTGGCCCTGGCCCAGCTCATCACGGCGGCCCTCAACCAGGCCGGCCTGCCCCCGGCCGCGGCCCAGGTGATCCCCACCCCCGACCGGGCGGCCACCTTGGCCCTGCTAAAGGAAGAGGAGCTGGTGGACGTAATCATCCCCCGCGGCGGGGAGAGCCTGATCCGCTTCGTGGCCGCCGAGAGCCGCATACCGGTGCTCAAGCACTATAAAGGCGTGTGCCATCTGTACGTGGACCAGGGCGCGGATCATGAGATGGCCGTGAACCTGGCCATCAACGGCAAGTGCCAGCGCCCCGGGGTGTGCAACGCCATCGAGACCCTCTTGGTACACGCGGCCGAGGCCCGGGCCTTTTTGCCCCTGGCGGCCGCGGCCCTGATGGGGCGGGGGGTGGAGCTGCGGGGCTGCCCCCGCACCGGGACCCTGGTGCCCCAGGCCAAGGCGGCGGTGGAGGAGGACTGGCCGGCCGAGTTCCTGGACCTGATCCTGGCGGTGAAGGTGGTGGACTCTCTGGAGGAGGCCATGGACCACATCGCCCGCTACGGCTCCCGCCACACCGAGGCCATCGTCACCCGGGATTACGGCCGCGCCCGGCGCTTCATAGACGGGGTGGATTCCTCCCTGGTGCTGGTCAACGCCTCCACCCGCTTCAACGACGGCGGCGAACTGGGCCTGGGCGCGGAGATCGGCATCAACACCTCCAAGCTGCACGCCTTCGGGCCCATGGGTTTGGCCGAGCTGACCACCACCAAGTTCATCGCCTACGGCGACGGGCAGGTGCGCGCCTAGTGGCGACGCGGCTGGGTATTTGCGGGGGCACCTTCGACCCCATCCACCTGGCGCACCTGCGCTGCGTGGAAGAGGCAAGCGAGGCACTGGAACTTAACGAGATATGGTTCATGCCCTGCGCGGTGCCGCCGCACAGCAAGAAGGTCAAAGCCTCGGCCGCCCACCGCCTGGAGATGGTGCGCTTGGCCGTGGCCCAGCGCCCCGGCTTCCTGGCCAGCGATCTGGAGATCACCCGCGGCGGCTTCAGCCGCACCGCGGACACCTTGGCCGCGCTCAAAGAACAGGACCCCGCCCGGGAGCTGTACTTCTTCATCGGAGTGGACGCATTTTTCTGGCTGCACACCTGGTACCAGCCCCGGCGCATCTTTGACCTGGCCAACATGGTGGTCATGGACCGGCCCTACAACCCGGCCCGCAACCTGCAGGAGTATCTGCGCGCCGAGGTGGACCCCGCCTTCCAGCCCGCCGAGGACGGCTGGGTGCGCCTGCCTGGCGGGTGCGGCGCCCGCCAGGTGGCCACCACCCTGCTGGACATCTCCAGCACGGACATCAAGCGCCGGGTGGCCGCCGGCCGCTCCATCGCCTTTCTTGTGCCCCCGGCCGTGGAGGCATATATTAAAAGCATGAAACTATACACAGACTCGGGCCAGGACCGGTGAGTTCACAGCCTAGAGCCCGCAGCCGGCCGCCGCGGCCCCGGGACGCCCAAGAGTTGGCCCTGTTGTGCGCGGCGGCGGCTCACAGCAAGAAGGCGTCTGACCTGACCCTGCTCGAGGTGGCCGAGTTGACCGGCTACGCCGACTACTTTCTCCTGGCCAGCGGCCGCTCCACCCGCCAGACCCTGGCCATCGCCGAGAACGTGGAGCGGGTGCTCAAGAAGGCCGGCCGCCGGCCCGCCGGCCGCGAAGGCATGGCCGAGGGCCGCTGGATACTGCTGGATTACGGCGAGGTGGTGGTGCACGTGTTTTACGAGCCGGTGCGGGGCTTCTACGACCTGGACTCCTTGTGGGGCGACGCTCTCCGGCTGGATCTGGACCCTCAGGTGCTGGAGGAGCTGCTACCCCCTGCCCCCAGGCCGCAGCCCAAGTCTTAAGGAGCGAACATGGCCGAGCACCAGCCTGTGGTGCTGATTATTCTGGACGGCTGGGGCATCAATCGGGATTACCCCGGCAACGCAGTCACCCGGGCCCATACGCCCTTCCTTCACTCCCTGTTCGCTGGCTACCCCCACACCCAACTCCAATGCAGCGGCGAGGCGGTGGGCCTGCCCGCCGGTCAGATGGGCAACTCCGAGGTGGGCCACCTGAACCTGGGCGCCGGCCGGGTGGTGTACCAGGACATCGCCCGCATCAACCGAACCGTGGCCGACGGCTCCCTGGGCGACAACCCGGAGATACAAAAGGCCTTCCAGGCCGCCCGCCAGGGCGGCGGGGCCCTGCACCTGCTGGGCCTGGTCAGCGACGGCGGGGTGCACTCCCTGCAGACCCACCTGGAGGCCCTCATCGCCGCCGCGGCCGCCGCCGGCGTGGAGCGGATATTCATCCACGCCTTCCTGGACGGCCGCGACACTCCGCCGGAGTCCGGGGCCGGCTACCTGCAAAAGCTGCAGGACTTCCTCAACGCCTATCCCCAGGCCCTGATCGCCTCGGCGGCCGGGCGCTACTGGTCCATGGACCGCGACCGGCGCTGGGAGCGGGTGGAGCGGGGCTATGCGGCCCTGGTGCGCGGCCAGGGAGCCAAGGTGGGCGATTTGGTCACCGCGGTGGAGGAGTCCTACACCCGCGGGGTGTACGACGAGTTCGTGGAGCCCCTGGTGCGGGTGGACGAGTTTAACCGGCCGGTGGGGCTGATCAAGGACGGGGATGCAGTGATCTTTTTCAATTTCCGGGCCGACCGGGCCCGGGAGATGACCTGGGCCCTGAACTCGCCCGACTTCCAGGGCTTCGACGTCAGCGACCGGCCCCGTCTGTCCTATTACCTGTGCCTGACCCAATATGACGAGCACCTACAGGCGCCGGTGGCCTTCCCGCCCCAGAGCATAACCGACACCCTGGCCGAGGTGGTCAGCCGGGCGGGCAAGCGGCAGTTGCACATCGCCGAGACCGAGAAGTACGCCCACGTCACCTTCTTCTTCAACGGCGGCGTGGAGCACCCGGTGCCCGGCGAGGACCGGGTGCTGATCCCCTCCCCCCAGGACGTGGACACTTACGACCAGAAGCCGGCCATGAGCGCCGTGGAGGTGACCGACGAAGTGCTCGCGCGCCTGCAGGCCGACGTGTACGATTTAGTGGTGATGAATTATGCCAACGGCGACATGGTGGGCCACACCGGCGTGTTCGAGGCCGCCCGCCAGGCCATGGAGGTGTTGGACGCCTGCCTGGCCCGGGTGATTCCGACGGTGCTGGCCGCCGGCGGCCGGGCCCTGGTGACCGCCGACCACGGCAACGCCGAGCAGATGATTGATCCCGCCACCGGCGGGCCTTACACCGCCCACACCGTAACCAACCCGGTGCCGCTGATCCTGGTGGACCCGGCGCGCCGGCAGGCGGTCCTGCGCTCCGGCGGCGCCCTGTGCGACGTGGCGCCCACCGTGCTGGAACTCATGGATCTGCCCCAGCCCGCGGCCATGACCGGCCGCAGCCTCATCGAGCGCGGGGGGAGATGACATGCTTAAACGCCTGACCTGTCTGCTCCTGGCTCTCTGCCTGCTCCTGGGTCTGTGGCCGCGCACTACGGCCGCCTTGATCACCCTGGAGGAGGAACGCAAGATGGGCCGTCAGGCCCTGAACGAGATCCTGGCCTCCATACCCCTGGTGGAGGACCCGGACATCGTGGGCTACGTGCGCGGGCTAGGCAAGAAGCTGGAGGCCTACGTTCCGGACAAGCCCTTCCCCTTTATGTTCTACGTGGCCAACGTGGGGGAGATGAACGCCTTTGCCATCCCCGGCGGCTACATCTTCATGTTCCGGGGCATGATGACCAGCCTGGAGAGCGAGGGCGAACTGGCCGGGGTGATGGCCCACGAAATGGGCCACATCTGGCGCCGGCACCTGGCGCGCCGCATCGAAAAATCCGCGCCGGTGACCGCCGCCACCCTGGCCGGCATGCTGGCCGGCATGCTGCTAGGCGCGGTGGTGGGCGCCCCCCAACTGGGCCAGGCCGTGACCATGGGCTCCATGGCCGGCGGCATCCAGCAGCAGTTGGCCTTCAGCCGGGAAGACGAGACCGAGGCCGACTGGACGGCCTTCAAGGTGATGACCGCCGCCGGCTATCCGGCCGGCGAGCTGGAAAAGAGCTTCCAGCGCATCTGGCGCCTGGAGAACACCCTGGGCGGCGATGTGCCGATCTACCTGCGCACCCACCCCACCGGCCCGCAGCGCATGGAGGCGGTGGCCAACATGGTGCGCACCTACGGCGCCAAAAAGGGCACCTTTGACAACCACGAGTTCATGCGCGTTCAGACCCGGCTCATCGCCCTGTACGATCCCGAGGAGGAGGCCAAAACCGCTCTCTACCGCCGGGCCCGGGAAAACCCGCAAGACCCCTACCCCCTGTACGGCCTGGCCCTGTGGTACATGCGCCGGCACGAGAACCAGACCGCCCTGAAGTTCTTCCAGCGCCTCACCCGGTTCTGGCCCCAGGACCCTTACCTGCTGCGCGATGAGGGCGTCTGCCGACTGGACATGGGCCAGTACACCGAGGCGCAAAAGCTTCTGCGCCAAGCCATCACCCTGCGCCCCGAGGACCAGGGCACCATGCTGGCCCTGGGTCAGGCCTATCAGAAGCAGGGCGACCTTGGCCAGGCCGAGGACATCTTCCGCCGCCTGCTGGACAAGGAGCCCAACAACGCCCAGAGCCTGTACGAGTTGGGCGTGACCTTGGGCCGTCTGGGTCAGGTGGGGGAGGCCTCGCTTTACCTGGGGCTGTCCTTCAAGCAGCGCGGCCGGCTCAGCTCGGCCCGCTACCACCTCAGCCGCGCGGTGTCCATGCTGGGCGGCAGACCCAGCCTGCAGGAAAAGGCCCAAAAGGCCCTGGCCGAGGTGGAGGACCGCGAGCACAAGAAAATGCGCCGGCCGCGCGAGGGCCGCGAGGACGAGAGGGAGCAGCCGCGAGGCTCGCGTTGGAACCAACCCCGTTCAGGCTTCATCTTGGAAACCGGGCCGCTGGCCCCGAGCCGGCCCTAAGCCTCCGCGTCAGCCAGTACAGGGGGGCGCCCCCGGAGGTGTATAGGCCCTGCCAACCCTCAACCTACCGGACGGGGACGCGGCCTGCGCCTGACCGCGCCGGCGCGATCACGATTAACCTTGGCAGGAGACGGCGATGAAAAAAATTTGGCTAACGGCGGGCGCCCTGGGTCTGCTGGCCCTGGCCGCCGGCTGCGCCGCCGGGCCCCAGGGGCCCTTTGACGCCCAGCATCCGGCCGGATTCTGGGCCGGGCTGTGGCACGGCTTCATCACCTGGATCACCTTCGTGATCTCCCTGTTCAGCTCCGTGAAGATCTACGCCGCGCACAACACGGGCTGGCCTTATGATCTGGGCTTCATCATCGGCATGGCCTGTTGGCTGGGGGGCGGCGGGGGCGGCTCCTGGCGGGCCTCCTGCAAAAGGCGGCGCGACCGCGAGTGGGAAGAAGTGGGCCGGCAGGTGGAGGCCAAGCTCAAGCGGGACCTGGCGGCCTGGGCCGAGGCCGGCGACCCCGCGGACTGGGCGGATATTGAGCAGAAGTTCGAGGCCAAGCTGCGCCAGAAGGTCAAGGACTGGGCCCAGAGCTAACCCTGGCGCTTCTTGTCCTCCAGGCAGTCGTAGTGGGAGAACTGCATGGTGAAGATGGCCCGTCCCTGGGTGGCCGAGCGCAGGGCGGTGGAGTAGCCGAACATGGCCTTGAGCGGCACCAGGGCCCGCACCACATTGCCGCCGCCCTTGGGCTCCACTGACTCCACCGAGCCGCCGCGGGCGTTGAGGTCGCCGATCACCTCGCCCATGAACTCCTCGCCTACGATCACCTCCACCTTCATGATGGGCTCCAGGAGGATGGGACCGCCCTGCTCCAAGGCCTTTTTCAGGGCCAGGGAGCAGGCCAGGCGGAAGCCCAGTTCGGTGGACAGCCCGGCCTGCATCTGGCCGCCGGTGATCACCGCGCCGGTGTCCACCACCGGGTAGCCGCGCAGCACGCCCGCGGCCAGCCCCTCTTCCGCCGCCTGCTGCAACACGGGCCGGTACTCCGGGGGCACCTGCTCCGGCGGGGCGTCGATTTGGAAGCTGTTGCCCCCGCCGCGCGGGTTGGGCCGCAGGGCCAGGGTGACCCCGCCTACCTGGCGCACCCCGCCCAGATCGCGGTCGTAGGTCTGGCTGACCTCCACCGGGGCGGTGATGGTCTCGCGGTAAACCACCTGGGGCCGGCCCACATTGACCATCAGGTTGAACTCGCGCTGCAGACGGTGCACCAGCACCTCCAGGTGCAGCTCGCCCATGCCCGAGATGATGGTCTGGCCGGTGTCCTCGTCCTCGCGCACCCGGAAGGTGGGGTCCTCGTCGGCCAGCTTGCCCAGGGCCGCGACCAGCTTGTCCTGGTCGCCCACGGTCTTGGGCTCCACGGCCACGCTGATCACCGGCTCGTAGGTGTCGATGGGCTCCAGCACGATGGGCCGGTCCGGGGGGGCCAGGGTGTCGCCGGTGCTGGTGTTCTTCAGGCCCATGACGCCCACGATCTCGCCGGCCTTGGCCTCCTCCAGGCGCTCGCGCTTGTTGGCGTGCATGCGCAGGATGCGGGCCACCTTCTCGCCCAGGCCCTTGGTGACGTTGTACACCTCGGCCCCGACCTTGAGGGTGCCCGAGTAAACCCGCAGATAAACCAGCTTGCGGCCCTGGTCCATCTGAACCTTGAAAGCCAAGGCGCTGAGCGGAGCGGCGTCGTCGGTCCGCCGGGTCTCATTCTGACCGCTCTGGGGGTTCACCCCCTCCACCGGCGGCACATCCAGGGGCGAAGGCAGGAAATCCACCACCGCGTCCAGCACCGGCTGCACGCCCTTGTTGCGCAAGGCGCTGCCAGCGAACACCGGCACGATCTGCAGCCTGAGGCAGGCCCGGCGGATGGCGGCCCTGAGCTCCGCGGGCGGTATCTCCTGGGCCTCCAGATATAGCTCCATGATCTGGTCGTCGTTCTCGGCCACCGCCTCCAACAGGGCCTCGCGGGCCTGAGCCGCCTGGCTGGCCATCGCCTCGGGGATGGCCAGGCGCTGGTAGGCGGCGCCCTGCTCGGCCTCGTCCCAGACCAGGGCCTGCATGCTGATCAGGTCTATCACCCCCACGAAGGCGTCCTCAGCCCCCCAAGGGATGGTGATGGGCACCGGCCGGGCGCCCAGCCTGACCTGCATCTGCTCCAGCACGGCGGCGAAATCCGCGCCCACCCGGTCCATCTTGTTGATGAAGGCGATCTTGGGCACCCTGTAGCGGTCGGCCTGGTGCCAGACGGTCTCGGACTGGGGCTCCACCCCGCCCACCGCGCAGAACACCACCACCACCCCGTCCAGAACCCGCAGGGAGCGCTCCACCTCGATGGTGAAGTCCACGTGGCCGGGAGTGTCTATGATGTTCAGGGTGTGGCCGTGCCACTGGCAGGTGGTGGCCGCGCTGGTGATGGTGATGCCCCGCTCCTGCTCCTCGGCCATCCAGTCCATCACCGCGGTGCCGTCGTGCACCTCGCCGATCTTATGGGTGCGGCCGGTGTAGAACAGCACGCGCTCGGTGAAGGTGGTTTTGCCGGCGTCAATGTGCGCCACCACCCCGAAGTTGCGGGTTTTTTTTAGGCGTGCTTCGCCGGCCATGCGCCGCGTTCTCCCTTGCCACCGAGGCCAAAAATTAGGCCGCCAAGACCAGGCGGCATGCAAAATCTATACGCCGGCCCCCGGGGCTGTCAAGCCGGGGGCAAAAAGCAAGAGAAGTTAAAGAAAAAATGGCCGAAGGTGCAGAGCCCTGTTGCCCAAAGAGAAGGGGCATATTTGAATGCCAGCCGCGCCAGAGGATGGTAAGGGACCTGGGGCCAGTCCAGTTGCGCCACCCGGATCCGGGCCGGCGACCGGTGCCGCACCACTGGCATGGGCAGGCCGCCCTTATTCTCTGCACTCTGCCGGCTCCCTTTTCTTAGTTGCCTTCGGCCCCTGCCCAAGACGGCCGCCGCGTGTTAACTTAGAATGCTGCACCACCGCGCGGAGAAGACACCCATATGTCCACGGCCCAGCGCCTGCAAGAGCTTTACGACCGCCTGCTGGCCGCCTACGGCCCCCAGCATTGGTGGCCCGGCGAAACGCCCCTGGAGATCATGGTGGGCGCGGTGCTGACCCAGAACACCAACTGGGGCAACGTGGTCAAGGCCATCAACAACCTCAAGCAGGCCGGGCTCCTGTCCCTGGAGGCCCTGGCCGAACTGCCCCGCGAGCGTCTGGCCCAACTCATCCGCCCCTCGGGTTACTACAACCTCAAGGCCGGCCGCCTGGCCAACCTGCTCGCCATGATCAAACAACGCTACGGGGGGGACCTGGACTATTTCTTCAGCCGGCCGCTGAGTGAGCTGCGCCAGAGCCTGCTGGCCACCAAGGGCATCGGCCCGGAGACCGCCGACTCCATCGCCCTGTACGCCGCCGGCCAGCCCATCTTCGTGGTGGACGCCTACACCTTCCGCATCCTGGGCCGCCACGGCCTGGCCGATGAGGACATGGGCTACTTCGAGCTGCAGGAGGTGTTCATGGACCACCTGCCCCCGGAAGCGCCGCTGTTCAACGAGTTCCATGGCCTGTTGGTGCAACTGGGCAAACAGCGCTGCAAGCGCAGCAACCCCCTCTGCCCGGGTTGCCCGCTGGAGGGTTGGTAGGGCCCTGGCCTCAGGGGGCGGCCTTGAGGGCGGCGCGGGCCTCCTCCAGGCGCTGGTAGGTCTCGGGGAACAAGGTCTTGGCCTCGGTGTGGGGCAGGAAGGTGGCGCTGGTGTAGTTGGACATGTAGCCCGGGGCCACGGACAGCTCGAAGTTGGTCATCTTGTCCACAATGTCGCCCACCTCGCGCCGCAGGGGGTTGCTCATGGCCGCCAGGCGGGCCCCCAGCAGGGACCCGTTGCCCACGAAGATGAAGCGCTCCAGGGGCAGCTCGGGCAGCAGGCCGATCAAGATGGCCCGCTCCAGGTTGATGGACTGGCCGAAGCCGCCGGCCAGGATGACCCGCTCCAGATCGTGAATGGTCAGGCCCACGCCCTCCAGGAGGGTCATGTAGGCCGCGTACATGGCGCCCTTGGCCCGGATAAGGTTGTCCACGTCGGCCTCGGTGAGGGTGATGTCCCGGCCGATGGCCGTGTCCTCGGCCCAGGCCAGCACGTACTCCGGCCCGTCCTCGCCCACCCGCAGGCGGTCGCTGGGATGCTCCACCCGGAACTTGCCCCGCTGGTCTATGAGCCCGGCCATGAGCAGCGATGCCACCAGGGCGATGAGCCCGGAGCCGCAGATGCCCTTGGGCTTGGTGCGGCCCACGGTGATGATGGCCGGCTCGCCGCTGAAGGGGTCCACCGAGAAGTTCTCGATGGCCCCCTGGGTGGCCCGCATGCCGAACTTGATGCCCCCGCCCTCAAAGGCCGGGCCGGCGCTGGCCGCGGCGCAGGCCATCCAGTCCTTGTTGCCCACCACCACCTCGCCGTTGGTGCCCATGTCTATGAACAGGGTCAGGCGCTCGTCGGTGTGCATGCCCACGCCCATCACCCCGGCCACCACGTCGCCGCCCACGTAGGAGGCCACCGAGGGGAAAAGCAGCAGCGATACGTGGTCCGGCAGGGCCAGACCGAAGCGGCTGGCCTTGACCGGCGGATAGTAGGCCGCGCTGGGCACGTAGGGCTCCAGGCGGATGTACTTGGGCTCCACGCCCAGGAATAGCTGGGCCATGGTGGTGTTGCCGGCCATGGTGGCCAGGCTGATCTCCGACAGATCCACCTTGGTCCGCCGGGCCAGGGCCTTGAGCACCTCGTTGATGGAGCCGGCCGCCGACTCCTGCAGTCGCTTGAGGCCGCCGGGCTTGCCCGCGTACATGATGCGGCTGATCACGTCTTCGCCGTAGCCGATCTGTGCATTGAAATCGGCCTCGGTGCCCAATATTTCGCCGCTGCGCAGGTCTATCATCTCGGCCCAGACCGTGGTGGTGCCCAGGTCAATGGCCACCGCCAAGTTGCGGCCGCTGGTGTCGCCGGGCTCCACCCGGATCACGTGGTTGCGGCCGGTGGCCCGGTCCACGGGGCGCATGATGGTGGTGGTCACCTGCCAGTCGCCCTGACGCCAGGCCTCGGGCAGGTCGCGGATGGCCTCGAAGTCGAATACGAAGCGGCTCTCGCCCGCCTCCTTGAGGGCGGCCAAGAGACGGGCCACGTCATTGCGGTTGTCAGCCAGGGAGGGCGGGGTGGCCCGCACGGTCACCTTGACCAGGGCCGGATCGAAGCGGCCCTGGGCCTTGAGCTCTGCGGCGCCGATGAGCTTGGCGGTCCGGGCCGAACCCGCGGCCAGGGCCTTGAGCCCGGCCTTGTCCAGGGCGCTCTCCACCGGCACCCGCACCACCACGTCCTCGCGCAGCACCGACTGGCAGGCCAGGCGCACGCCCTTGGCGAAGTCGGCCGGGTCGAGCTTGTCCGACAGGCCGCCCTCCAGGCCGCCCTCCTCCACCGTCACCCGGCACTTGCCGCACACGCCCTGGCCGCCGCAGGAGGCGTTGATGTGCACGCCCGCGTCCAGGGCCGCGTCCAGGAGTTTGCTGCCCGGCTCGGCCTCTATCTCCACCCCAAAGGGCTCAAAACGAACTTTCATGGCCTTCCCTCTGCGTCCCCTGGCCCAGTAAGATCATCAGCCTCGCTGGTTACCACAGGGCCCCAGGGGTGTCAACCAGGCCCTTGTTGGCATGTTTTGCCATCAATTTGTCATTCGACAGCGGTTCCTTGATGGTGTTCAATGTACCCTAGGTTAATATATCCGCCAGACAAGGAGACCAGGATTCATGCCCGCTTATAAGAGCATTCTAACCGCCCTCTTGGCCCTGGGCCTGATAGCGGCCCTGGCTGCGGGACCGGCAATGGCCGCGCCGGCCGCCAAAAAGGCGCTGATCCAAAACGTCAAGGAAAACGGCACGCTGATTGTCCTCACCGACGGCTCGGAGTATCGAGTGCCCAACCCCGAGGACCAGCAGATGGTCTACGATTGGCTTCCCTTCCAGAGCGTGCTGGTCAAGGGCGACAAGGAGATGGTCAATCTCCAGCGGGGCGACATAGTAAACGTGCGCCAGACCAAGAAGGCCTTGGTCGCGGCCCAGGCCCCGGCCGCCGCGAGTGCGGGCCCATCCGTTTCCTCGGCCAGCGGCCCGGCCGGCCCCGCCGCGGCTCAGTTGCCGCCGGAGGTGGCCCTTCGCCTGAACAAGGTGCTCAAGCGCCTGGAAGACATCGAGTTCAGCCTCAAATCCGTGGAGCTGCGCTTGCAGCGCCTGGAGCGCATGGCCGGCGTGCAGCCCTAAATCCAGGCCGCGCAAGACAAAGCAAGGGGCTGCCCGGGCGGGCGGCCCCTTGCGTCTGGCGCCGCGGGCGCGGCAGCCGGGCTCAGCCCTTTTTCAGCGGGGGCGCGTGCAGGCACTGGCCCAGGGCCAGCTCTGCGGTCTCGGCGATGGCCTCGCTCAGGGTGGGATGGGCGTGGATGGTGTGGGCCAGGTCCGCCACCGTGGCCCCCAGCTTCAGGGCCAGGGCGCATTCGTGGATCATCTCGCTGGCCCGGGCGCCCACCAGGGCCGCGCCCAGCAGCCGGCCCGAGCCCTTTTCGCTGAGCAGCTTGCACTGTCCGGCCAGCTCATTCATGGCCTGGGCCTTGCCCAGGCTCCGCATCTGGAACACGTGCGCGGCCGCCTCCAGGCCCTGGGCCGCGGCCTGCTCCGGGCTCAAGCCCACCCAGGCCACCTCGGGGGTGGTGAAGGCCACGGCAGGCACCACCCGGTAGTCCACGGCCAGCTCCGCGCCCAGGGCGTTGGCCGCGGCCACCCGGGCCTCGGCCCCGGCCATGTGGGCCAGCATGGGCCGGCCCGGCCCCAGCACATCGCCCACCGCGTATACGCCCTCGGGTCCGGCCGCCAGGCGCTGGTCCACCTGCACCGCCCCGCGCTCCAGGCGCAGGCCGGCCTCGGCCAGGCCCATATCCTCGCTGCCCAGCGCCCGGCCCACCGAGACCAGCACCTTGTCCGCCGGCACCGTGACCGGCGGCGGGGTCTTGGCTCCAGCGGGCTGCGGCAGCAGGGGACCGGGCTCCAGCCTGGCCTCCAGACCGTCCGGCCCGCGCCGCAGCTCACCCACCACCCGGCCAAGGTGCACCCTGATCCCGCGTTTTTTCATCTCCCTCTGCAGCAGCCGGGAGGCCTCGGCGTCCAGGGAGGGCATGGGCAGCAGCCGCTCCAGGGCCTCCACCAGCGTCACCTGGCTGCCCAGGGCGCGGTAGATGAAGGCGAACTCGCAGCCCACCACCCCCCCGCCCACTATGAGCAGGCGGCCCGGGATGTCCTTGAGCGCCAGGGCGTCGTCGGAGTTGAACACCGTCACGCCGTCGCGGGCCAGGCCGGGTAGGTCCGCCGGCCGTGAGCCGCTGGCCAGGATCAGGCGCTCGGCCTCCAGGCACGCGCCGCCGCCGCGGGTCAGCTCCACCTCCACCCGGCGCGGCCCCAACAGGCGGGCCCGGCCCCGCAGCAGCTCCACGCCCCAGGCCTGCAAGAGCTTTTCGATGCCCTGGGTCTGCACGTCAATGACCTGTTGCTTGCGGGCGTTGATGGCCGCCAGGTCTGCCTGGAACTGGCCCGCGGAGGTTATGCCGAACTCGTGCAGGCGCCGGGCTTCCTCCAGGGCCTGGGCCGTGGCCTTGAGGGTCTTGGTGGGGATGCAGCCCCAGTGCAGGCAGGTGCCGCCCACCCGCGCCTGCTCCACCAGCGTGACCCGGGCCCCCAGTTGGGCCGCGCGGATGGCGGCCAGGTAGCCCCCGGGCCCGGCGCCTATGACCACCAGCTTGAGGGACACCCGCCGCTCCTAATCCAGGCGAATGATCTTCACCCGCTTACCCACCCAGTTGGGCGGCAGGTAGATGCGGCCGGAGTTGCCGCTTTGCTTGACCTGCTTTTCCAGGACCTCGGTGCCGTGCACCTCGAACTTCACCGAGCCGCGCGCGGGTTGTGTACCCTGCTCCCCCTGTCTGTCCTGCTCAGCCACGTGTCCATCCCGTCATGATAGTCCCTGTTCCCGGCGCGATATGGCTCAGCTCCAGGTCCTTCTACAACCTTCCACCAAGATACCTGGGATCGCGGCCAGGGTCCAGGCCGCGGGGCCAACAGCCCTTTATTAGCCCCCGGCCCCGGTGGCGCCCGTCATCGCCGCCTCAGTGGCATTAAAGCCCAGCACCGTGGCGGCCAGGAAGCAGGAGTTTAAAAATCCCACCACATAGGCCAAGCGCCTGTCCCGAGGGGCGTAGCGCAGCTCCGGGTCCGTGATCGAATATAGCGCAATGGCCGCGCCCAGCAGAAAGGCCAGCGCCGCCGGAATCCACAGAAACCCTTTGCCCGCCGGCCATAGGGCGGTAATAACGTACCAGACTATCTTCACCGCCAACACCGCGCCGGGAAAGGTCAACAAGGACTGCGGGGTGATGAACGAGCCGACGCTGGCCGCGGCCGGCGGCGGGGGCGGAGGGGGCGCTGGTGCGCCCAGCGCAGCAGGCGCCGCAGCCCGCGTCTCGAACTTGATCGCGGCCCCCGCCGGTCTTGACACCCTGGCATTAAACAACCCGTAAAAAGCCATGACTGCCCCCTTTCTCAGATCATTGGCTATGTTCCAGCAGCCGCCTCCGGCTGCTTACAGGTCACTGGCCGTCAGGTTGTTTCCGCCTTTGGTGTGCTCCCAGTTTAGCTCAAGCCTCTGCTGCAAATTGGCCTGCTTAATCCCGCCCTACTCTTCCTCTTCCCGCGCCGGCAGAATGGGCTCTCCCCACTTCTTGACCGCGGCCACGCCGCCGGCCAGGTTAAAGGTGTTCTTGATGCCGGCCGCGTCCAGCAGCACCTGGGCCTCGTAGGAGCGCACCCCGGAGTTGCACACCAGTACCACGTCCCGGTCCCGGGGCACCTCGTCCAGCCGCTCACGGAGCATCTCCTGGGGCAGGTGGCACCACTGCGGGGCCAGGCACTCCAGATAGGGCCGGGCATTGTCTATGGCCCGCATGTCCAGGAACACGGTGCCCCCGCCCAGCCCATCGGCCAGGCGGCGGGAGAACTCCTCGGGGCCCATGGGCCGGAGCTTGTGGGCCAGCATGTTCTCGCAGGTGTTGGCCGCGGCGTTGAGCACGTCCACGGCCGCGCCCAGGGGCGGGCTGTAGGCCAGCTCCAGGTTGCTCACCTCCTCCAAGAGCGCGCCCCGGGCCAAGAGTCCGGCCATGGCGTTCACCCGGCCCACCACCGCATCGCCGTTCTCGCCCAGGGCGCTGAGCCCCAGCACCCGGCGGCTGCCTTCCTCCACCACCAGCTTGACATACATCAGCTTGTTGTCCGGGTGGAAGTGGGCCCGGTCCGCCTGCACCACCAGGGGCGCCACGCAGCGCGTGCCCAGCTTCTCGGCCTGGGCCTGGTTCAGGCCAATGCGGGCCAGGGTCAGGCCGAAGAGCTTGATGCAGAAGCTGCCCACCGCCCCCGGAAAGCGGGCTTGGCCGCCGCAGACGTTAGTGCCGATCACCCGGCCCTGGCGGTTGGCCAGGGAGCCCGAGGGCATGTACAGGGGCTGGCCGCTGACCAGGTGGGTCAGGCTCACGCAGTCGCCGCCGGCGAATATGTCCGGGTCGCTGGTCTGCAAATGCTCGTTCACCTGGATGCCGCCGCCCACGGCCAGGGCCAGGCCCGCGGCCGCGGCCAGCTCCACGTTGGGCCGCACGCCCGTGGCCAGGATCACCTGCTCCACCGCGTACTCCCGGCCGTCGGCCCTGAGGCCTCGCACCCGGCCTGCCTCGTCGCCAATGATGGCCTCCACCTTGGCCCCCAGGTGCAGGCGCACCCCCTCCTGAGCCTTGAGGTGGCACTCCAGCATGCGGGCCATGTCCGGGTCGGCCAGGCCGGGCAGGATCTGCGGGGCCATCTCGAAGACGTGCACCTCCACCCCCCACAGGTCGGCCAGGGCCTCGGCCATCTCCAGGCCCGTGGCGCCGGCGCCGATGACGGCCGCGCTAGTGACCCGCCCCTGGCTCACCGCGTTCTTGACGGCCTGGGCCTGGTGCAGGTCGGCCACGGGCGTAACGTTGGCCAGCTCCACGCCGGGCAGGGGCGGCACAAAGGGCGTGCTGCCCGTGGCCATGACCAGCTTGTCATAAGGCAGCTCTTGCTCGGCCCCGCTGGCCAGGTCCCGAACGCGCACAATCTTGGCCGCCCGGTCAATGGCCAGGGCCTCGGTGCCGGGCAACACCTCCACGCCCTTGGCGCCCCGGAAAAATTCCGGGTTGCGCTCCATGTGGAAGCTGGTGGAGGTCAGGCCCTTGAGGTCGGCCACGTCGCCGGAGACATAGAAGGGTATGCCGCAGCCGCCGTAGGAGATGAACGAGTCACGGTCAAGCATGGTTACCGAGGCCTGGGGCAGCAGGCGCTTGATGCGGCAGGCGGCCTTGGGCCCGGCGGCCACCGCTCCGATGATGACGACCTTCAGGGACAAGACGAGGCTCCTTTGGCTGAGGGCAGGTCCGGAACCCGCCCGGCGGGCGGCTTAAAAAGACCATACTATCCTCGGAGAAGGCTGACAAGGGTCGGCCGGCGGGAGGCCAGGGCCCGTTTGACCCGTTGGGTGAGCCTGGGCTAACATCGGCCAAAATGCGAGGCTCCGAGGGAGCCGGATTAGGGAGGGCCCATGGACCGCGGCCTGCTCAAAACCACCGCCCTGGCGGCGCTGTCCACGGCGGCGGCCATCTGCCTACTATATTTCTTCGCGGACCGGGCCGTGGACCTGGCGGCCCACACCCTGAAAGACAGCGCCTGGTACGCGGCCGGCAAGTCCCTCAGCCTGCTGGCCGACCACCATTTGTTCAACGTGCTTTTGTTCGCGGGCTTTGTCTGGGCAGGCGGCGCGGCCCTGGGCCGCGGCCTCTCCCCCCGGGTGCGCGGCATTTTGTACTGCTGCCTGGCCGTGGCCGTGGCCATGATCGTCGGCGACTTCCTCAAGTGGTGCTTTGGCCGTTTTCGCCCGGAGCTGCTCTTTACGCAGGGCCAATACGGGTTTTCTTTTTTCGCGGACAACTACAACCAGCACTCGTTCCCCTCGGGCCACACCCTGCGCATCTTCTCCGCCGCCACCGCCCTGTCTTTGCTCTGGCCCCGGGCCCGCCTGCCCCTGCTGACCCTGGCCGGGCTGGTGGGGGTGAGCCGGGTGGTGGTCACCAAGCACTTTCCCAGCGACGTGCTGGCCGGGGCCTTTGTGGGCCTGTTCTGCGCCCTGTGGGCCTGGCGGATCATGCGGGGAGATGGCGTGGACAAGGGCCAGGAGATAAATCACGAAGACGGTTAATAAACTACCCCGCCGCAAGCAGCGGGGTATTTAGAACATCTCTAACTGACGGTCTTCATGGAGCCGATTATAGGAACCGCCTTGGTTTTGGACGT
>QZKP01000013.1 GCA_003605055.1 Desulfarculus sp. | reverse complement strand
CCCGCGGCGTGGAGCTGGCCCGCCTGGCCGCCATCCTGGGGGCCGGCCCCCGGCGGGTGTATGCCGGGGCCCTGGCCGAGCTGGAGGAACGCGGCTGGGCCCAGATCGGCCGCGGCCGGCTCATCCCCAGCCCCCGCGGCCTGGCCATGGCCGACGCGGCCGCGGCCCTGTTCGCCTGAGGGCCGCCCGCCTCCACCCGCCCGATTGACTGGCGCCCTAAAGACGGCTATGGTGGGGTGCCAAGTGCCTAAGCCGGGTTTTTCGCAGGAGATCAGGTAAGACGCCGCTTGGTGACGCCGCCTCTGCAAATCAAGGCCTGGCTCGACCCCTGGCCTGATCTTCGGCCTGGGCCGCCTTCCATTTCCCTCCGGACAACCTTGCCGGCCCCGCCCGGCTGCGAGTTGTTTTCCCAACTGGTTCCAGTGATATCCGGAAACGATATTGGGAGGAGTCCATGAAAAGGTCCCGTGCGCTCTACCTGCTGGTCTTGGCCTCGCTGACCGCCCTGCTCTGGGCCGGCTCGGCCTGGGGCTGGACCGTGGTGGGCAAATGGACGTGCTGCGGCAAGAACCCCCTGGAGCGGGTGCAGGTCAGGTGCGCCGACGGCCGCCAGCCCGTGTATGTCAAGTACCAGGGCCGCTGGTGCCTGAAGCGCAAGGGCCAGCCCGACGGGGCCGGGCCCTGCTACAACACCCTGGACCAGGCGGCCAAGGCTTGGTGCCAGCCCAAACCCGCCCCGCCGCGGGAGCCCATGCCGTCCTCCATCCCCAGCGCCGGCAATGGCTGGAAGCTGTTCACCCAGTGGAAGTGCTGCGGCACCAACCCCCGGCAGCGGGTGCAGGTGCGCTGCAACGACGGCCGCGTGCCGACCTATGTGTACGTGAAAAACCGCTGGTGCCTGAAGCGCAAGGGGTCGGGAGACGAGGCCGGGCCCTGCTATGCCACCTTGGACCAGGCCGCCCAGGCCTGGTGCCTGAAGAAGCGCTGAGCCTGACGCCTCGGCGGGGCCGGGCGGTGGAGGACGCCGCCCGGCCCCGCGTCGCCGGCGCCGTGGCCAGGGCCGCGAACGGCCCGGCGCGGCTTACTGGCGCGTGCCTGCGCGCTCCAGCCTGAATTTCCCTTAGTGGGCCATCCGGACAACCCGCGGGACGGGGCCGCCCGGGGGTTGCGCCCCCGAAGGCCCGGCCGGGCCCTTGCCTTGGGGGCAAGGCCTTACGCTTTAGGGCCTTGGGGGAAGTTATCCGGCCGTATCACCCCGGATGGGCCGGAATAGAATCTTTGAGCCCTGGTTTACCCGGCTACAGGCAGGCCTGGAAGACCTTGCGGAAGTGGAAGCCGTAGACGGCAAAGGTCATGGCCATGGGAAAGAGCTTGGGCCGCCGGAACAGGGACCAGAAGAACAGCTTCCAGTATTGCACGCGGGCCCGGTCCTTGACGCCCAGCAGGATCAGGGTCTTGGGGAAGGCCCAGGCATAGCCGGTGTGCAGCCGTATGTAGCGGGCGTGAAAACGCGACCGGTTCTTTTGCTGGGGGTGGTACTCCCGCAGATAGGCCCGCACCCGGTCGAAGTAGGGCTTGGGGGAGTAGATGCCGCTGATGATCTGGCGGTAGCCCTGGGACAGGGCCTCCAGGCCCATCTTGGGCTGGATGTTGGTGGAAAGGTCGGTGTTGTCGCCGGTGACCTCTTGCACCAGGCGGCCTTCCTGGACTATGCGCTGGTAGAGCCGGCTGCCCCGGGGCGCGTTGAGCAGCCCCACCATGGCCGTGACGATCCGGCTGTTCTGGATCAGCTCGATCTGCTTGTCAAAGATCGAGGGGGAGTCATGGTCGAAGCCCACGATGAATCCGCCGCGCACCTCCAGGCCGAAGCTCTGTATTTTCTTTATGCAGGCCACCAGATCGCGGTTGCGGTTCTGCAGCTTGCTGCACTCGGCCAGGCTATCCTCGTTGGGGGTCTCGATGCCCACGAACACCCCGTCGAATCCGGCCCGCACCATCAGGGTCATCAGCTCCTCGTCGTCGCTCAGGTCAATGGAGGCCTCGGTGGACAGGATAAAGGGGCGCTTGTAAAGGCGCATCCAGGCGATGATGGCCGGCAGGACCTTCCTTTTAAGCTTGACCTTGTTGCCGATGAAGTTGTCGTCCACGATGAACAGGGCCCCCCGCCAGCCCGCGGCCCGCAGGCCCTCCAGCTCGGCCAGGACCTGGGTGGTGGACTTGGTGCGCACCTTGCGGCCGAACAGCGTGGTTATGTCGCAGAACTCACACTGAAAGGGGCAGCCCCGGGAGTATTGCAGGCTCATGGAGGCGTAGCGCCTGAGCTTGAGCAGGCCCCACAGGGGCGGCGGGGTGCCGGCCAGGTCGGGGAACTGGTCCGTGGCGTAGATGGCCCGGGCCTCGCCGGCCTCCAGGTCCCGCAAGAACCTGGGCAGGGTGACCTCGGCCTCGCCCAGCACAAAGTGGTCAATGCCGCTGAACTCCTGGTGGCCGGTGGTGAACAGAGGCCCCCCGGCCACCACCTTGACCCCCTTTTCCCGGCAGCGGTCCACCACCCGCTGCACGGACTTCCTCTGGATGGCCATGGCGCTGATAAAGGCGTAGTCCGCCCACTCCAGGTGCTTGTCCAGGAGGGGCTCCACGTTCTCGTCAACCAGCTTTTTCTCCCATGTCTCCGGGAGCATGGCTGCCACGGTGAGCAGCCCCAGGGGAGGGTGCAGGGCCTTCTTGGTGATGAATTTCAGGGCGTGTTTGAAACTCCAAAAGGTCTCTGGACTCTGGGGGTAGATCAGAAGGACTTTCATAGGACTCGCAATTAAAAGATTTTTAATTATATCACGCGGAAATTATAATTCTCTATATCCTGGTGCCTGGCGGCCTATTTAATTTTCGCCGGCCCCGCGCGCCGCCGGGCTCCCGCCGGACTCCGGCGTCTCGGCGCCGGGGATGGGGCGGCCACATCCAGCTTCGCGTTGGCTGGGTTGAGGGCCGAAGACCCGAAACCCGACAAATCATTTTAGCGCACTTGCGAAATCAAGTATGAATTTCGGATAATGGTTAATCACGACAAACCGATTTTGAGGGCCTCGAAGAGGTAGGGTTATGGCATCCTGTGGGTAGGGAGAGTCTAAAACAAATTGGAAGGTTCGTCGCTTAAGGATTAGCTATGTATTTAGTTATTGAAATAATTGCGGCTGTAGTTGTCGTAATTGGAGCAATCTACGGTTTTACGCGCTTCGTTGACAAACGCATTGAAAGCCGAATTCGTGAAGACGCCTTTCTTCGTAAGCTGGCAGGTGCCCTTCGACCGTCAGTAATTTTTGACCATAACGGGTCGATTCTTATAGACCAGGGCGCAATGCGTTTCATTGAAGGCATAGATGTTGAGTTGGATGAGAATGTGCCTTATCCTAAACGAATTGCAATCCATCCAAAGCAGCATCTTTCGTACGCTCCCTTACTTACGCCTTTAGAAAGTGATATGGCGAACATCTCTACCCACCGCGGTCAGAAACATGATTGGATCTATACGGTTGAGTATTTCATGACCAGCGATGAACGGGAAACGCTACGGTATCGGCTTGAAATCATCTTGTAAAAATGGACTGAAGCCGCGTTGGATACGTCATGTAGCTCCACCTATCTTTTCTCCCGCGCCTTCCTCTTCGCCCACGCCCCCAGCCCCACCACCTTGCCCCTGATCTTCAATCCCACCAGCACCTCCTCCACCAGGGCCAGGGCCGCATGCAGGCGGTTGAGGTCGCCGCTGGCCCAGATTCCCTTGCCCTGCGCGGCCCGGCGCAGCCAGCAGCGCCGGCCGGCCCAGGCCAGCACCAGGCCCAGCGCCACCCCGGCCAGGAGCCAGCCCAGCCAGCCCGCGCCCGCGGACTGGAGCGCCCCCGGGGCCAGAAAGGGCCCCTGGCCCGGCGGCTTGCGGACCGTCCCGGCCAGACAGGCCGGCAACGCCCCGCCGCAAAAAATCAACAGGGCCGCATAGCGGTGCATGTCTGATCCCCCCACCCCGGCCGAGCCAGGGGCCGGGGCAGAGACATGCAAATACCCCGCCGGCGGGCGTCAAATACACAACATATTGTTTTTTATAACTTAATTCTGCGGAGCCCTGACGGACCGCCCCCCGGTTTCGGCCGCTGTCAGGCTCACTTGCCGTAACTGGCCCGGGGGGCAGGCCGGGCAAAACTACGCGGCCGGCCAGGGAGCCGGTCGCGCTGTCCGGTTGTCCCGGGCCGCGCGCCCGCCTGGCCGCGCCGGGCCTTAGTCCGGGCCGGGCAGGGTGATGGTGCCGCAGTTGCCCGCGTTGGCGCAGGAGCGCTGCTCCAGGCAGGGGCCCTGGCTGGGGCAGGCGGGCTGGCTGGAGCCGGAGACGATGGCGGCGCAGGTGCTCAGCACCCGGGCCAGCTCCGCGCCGCCGCAGGCCGGGCACTTCAGCTCCAGCTTTTCGCCGGCCTTCAGGGCCAGGTGCTCGAACACCTGCTGGCAGCTCTCGCAGCGGAATTCATAGATGGGCATAAGCATTCCTCCCGGGCCGGCCTGGGCCCCGGCCCGCGCGGCAAGAGTGTAACCCGCCCGCGCCGGCCTGGCAAGTCGGCCGGGGCCGGGCGTGCTATTATGGGCCTGGGCGGAGGTGCATCATGAGCTGGACCCTGGCCACCTTCAACGTCAACGGCATCCGGGCGCGCCTGCCCCTGCTCCTGGACTGGCTGGCCGCGCGCGGGCCGCAGGTGGTCTGTCTGCAGGAGACCAAGGCGCCGGACGCGGACTTCCCCCGCCAGGCCCTGCAGGAGGCAGGCTACGTGGTCCACTGCTGGGGGCAGAAGGCCTTCAACGGGGTGGCCGTGCTCACCAAGAGCCAGCCCCAGGAGGTGCGCGTGGGCTTTGACGGCGGCAGGCCCGAGGACCAGGCCCGGCTGCTCAGCGTGCTGGTGGACGGGGTGTGGGTGGTCAACTGCTACGTGCCCCAGGGGCGGGAGGTGGGCGACCCGGCCTTTGCCTACAAGCTGGAGTTCCTGGCCCAACTGCGCGGCTGGCTGGCGGCCAACTTCCAGCCCCGGCAGCGCCTGGTCCTGACCGGGGACATGAACGTGGCGCCCGAGGACTTAGACGTGTTCGACCCCAAGCGCATGGCCGGCAAGGTGGGCTGCCACCCGGAGGAGCGCCGGGCCCTGGCCGCGCTGGGCCTGCGCGACTGCTTCCGCCTGCACCACCCGGGGGTCAAGCAGTTCACCTTCTGGGACTACCGCCTGCCCAAGTCTTTTGAGCGCAACCTGGGCTGGCGCCTGGACCTGGTGCTGGCCAGCCGGCCCCTGGCCAAGCTCTGCGCCTCCTGCGAGGTGGACATTGGCCCCCGCGGCCTGGCCAAGCCCAGCGACCACACGCCGGTATTGGCCGGCTTCGACCTGGGCCAGGCCTAGGCTTGCCCCGCCCCCGGGCGGGTGCTATGGTGGCGGTGTAACCCTGGCTTTCACCTGCTGGTCAAGGAGAGCCCGCATGAACTGGGTGTTTTACGTGATCTTCGGCGGCTCTATCGCCGTGGCCCTGTTGGTGGCCTGGCTGGGCTGGCGCGAGCAGCGCCAGGAGAAGGCCGGCCAGGAAAAGGCCTGAGCCGGCCGGGCCGGCGCCTGATGACCGCGGCCGGCCCGCCACCGGGGCGGCGCCCGCGGCCCCGGTTCAGGGCGCGCCCGCCCGCGGCCGGCTTGACATGCCTGGGCGTCCTTACTTATGTTGAGTTTCATCCGTCTGCTCGCCGCCGCCGGCCGGCGCGGCGGTTTTGATCATTTGCCAAACCAGGCGAGGAGCGAGCCCATGCCCGGATGCCTTGGCGTGCGTGCCCTGCGGCTGGCCCTGGCGGCGCTGTTGTGCCTGCTGGCCGCGGGCCCGGCCGCGGCCCAGGCCCCGCCCATCGTGGTGGGGGTGGTGCTGCCCATGACCGGCCCGGTGGCAGCCTACGGCCAGATGTGCTGGATCGGCATGCAGATCGCCCAGCAGATGCAGCCCAGCGCGCTGGGCCGGCCCCTGAAGCTGGTGCTGGCCGACAACAAGAGCGACAACGTAGAGGCGGCCAACGCCACCAGCCGCCTGCTCAAGAAAGAGCAGGCCGTGGCCATCCTGGGGCCGGCCACCAGCGGCCGGGCCCTGGCCGTGGCGCCCCTGGCCGAGCAGGCCCAGCGGCCCATGATAAGCCCCACCGCCACCAACCCCCTGGTCACCCAGGGCCGGAAGTACGCCTTTAGGGTCTGCTTCATAGACCCCTTCCAGGGCCAGGTGGCCGCCCGCTACGCCTATCGCCACCTCAAGGCCCGCCGGGCGGCGGTGCTCATTGACGTGGCCCAGGACTACTGCGTGGGCCTGGCCGCCTTTTTCATGCGCGAGTTCACCCTGCTGGGCGGCCAGATCGCGGCCCAGGTCAAGTGCAACACCGGCGACCAGGACTTCAGCGCCCAGTTGGGCACGGTCAAGCAGTCCGGGGCGGACATCCTGTATCTGCCCAACTACTACACCGAGGACGCCCTGGTGGCCCGCCAGGCCCGGGAGCTGGGCCTGAAGATCCCCCTGCTCTCCGGCGACGGAGCCCAGGCCCCGGAGCTGATCAAGATCGGCGGCCCGGCGGTGGAGGGCTTCACCTTCACCGCCCACTTCCACCCGGCCGGCGTGCAGGGCCAGCGCGCCGCCCAGTTCCTGCGGCGCTATGAGCAGATGAAAAAGGCCGGCCAGGTCAAGGAGGACCTCACCGGCTTCCACGCCCTGGGGGCCGACAGCTACCTGGTGCTGGCCGACGCCCTGGCCCGGGCCGGAACCACGGAGGGCCCCAAGCTGCGCGCGGCCCTGGCCGCCACCAGGGGCTTCGCCGGGGTCAGCGGGGCCATCAACATCGGCCCGGACGGCAACGCGGTCAAGAGCGCGGTGCTGCTCAAGGTCAAAAAAGGCAAGTTTGACTACGTCACCACCATGAACCCCTAGCCTAGAAGAGGATAACCCGACATGAAGCGTATGATGCTGGCCGCCGCGTGCGCGGTCCTTTGCGCGGCCCTGGCCGCGCCGGCCCCGGCCGCCGAGCCCGTCAAGCTGGGGGTGGTGTTTCCCATGACCGGTCCCGCCGCGGTGTACGGCCAAAACGGGGTCAAGGGCCTCAAGCTGGCCCAGCAGGCCCGGCCCACGGTGCTGGGGCGGCCGGTGGAACTGGTGGTGGCTGACAACAAGAGCGACAAGGTGGAGGCCTCTAACGCGGTCAACCGGGTGATCCAGAAGAACCGGGTGCAGGCCATCCTGGGCTGCCTGACCTCCAGCAACTCCCTGGCCGCCGCGCCGGTGGCCGAGCAGGCGGGCGTGCCCCTGCTCAGCCCCTGGGCCACCAACCCCCTGGTCACCCAGGGCAGGAAATACGTCTTCCGCATCTGCTTCATAGACCCCTTCCAGGGCAGCGTGGCCGCCAAGTTCGCCCGCGCCAACCTCAAGGCCCGGACCGCGGCGGTGATGATAGACATCAGCCAGGACTACTGCGTGGGCATCGCCGGCTTCTTCGAGCGGGCTTTCAGCAAGCTGGGCGGCAAGATCGCGCTCAAGATCCACTACAACACCGGCGACCAGGACTTCAGCGCCCAGTTGGGGGCCATCGCCGCGGCCAAGCCGGACATCATCTACGTGCCCGGCTACTTCACCGAGGACGCCCTCATCGCCCGCCAGGCCCGGGAGCTGGGGCTCAAGCAGCCGCTCCTCAGCGGCGACGCGGCCCAGGCCGCGGAGCTGATCAAGATCGGCGGCCCGGCGGTGGAGGGGCTGTACCTGACCACCCACTTCGACGAAAAGGGCGTGACCACCAAGAGCGGCCGGAGCTTCGTGGCCGCCTACCGCCAGGCCTACCACGAGGCCCCGGACTCGGTGAGCGCCCTGTCCTATGACTCCTACAACGCCCTGCTGGACGCCATGCAGCGGGCCAAGTCCGTGAAGGGCGCCGAGGTGGCCGCGGCCCTGGAGCAGACCAAGGACTTCCCGGGCGTCACCGGCGTCCTGACCCTGGTGCAGCACAACGCGGTCAAGCCGGCGGTGATACTCAAGGTCAAGGACGGCCAGTTCACCTACGTGGCCACGGTCAAGCCCTAGGGCCTTTTCGGCGGCTGAAGTGCGGGCGGGGCGGCCGGGCCCCGCCCGCGCCATCCAGGGAGCGGCATGGACGGCGCCCAGCTAACCCAGCAGATCATCAACGGCCTGACCCTGGGCTGCCTCTACGGGCTGATCGCCATCGGCTACACCCTGGTCTACGGCATCCTGCGCCTGATCAACTTCGCCCACGGCGACGTGCTGATGGTGGGCTGCTATATGGCCTGGTTCGGGGCCGTGCAGTTCGGCCTGCCCTGGTGGGCGGCGCTGATGGGCTCCATGCTGCTCACGGCCCTGTTGGGCGTGCTCATAGACCAGGGCGCCTACCGGCCGCTGCGGCGGGCGCCGCGCATCAGCGCCCTGATCACCGCCATCGGGGTCAGCTTCTTTTTGGAGAACCTAGGGCTGGTGGTCTTCGGCGGCCGGCCCAAGGCCTTCCTGCGGCCGGAGGTGTTCAACCATATCTACCAGTGGGGCTCGGTGCGGGTGCTCTCCCTGAGCGTGTGGACGCCGATCATCACCGGCCTGATCCTGGCCGGCCTGCTCATCATCATCTACCGCACCCGCCTGGGCATGGCCATGCGCGCCCTGTCCCGGGACCTGGTCACCGTGCGCCTGATGGGCATCGACACCAACCGGGTGGTGGCGGCCACCTTCGCCATCGGCAGCGCCCTGGCCGCGGCCGGCGGCGTGCTCTGGGCCATGAAGTACCCCCAGATCAACCCCCTGATGGGCGTGCTGCCGGGTCTCAAGGCCTTCGTGGCCGCGGTGCTGGGCGGCATCGGCAACGTGGCGGGGGCCATGATCGGCGGCCTGCTCTTGGGCCTGGCCGAGATACTTCTGGTGGCCTGGCTGCCGGAGCTGGCCGGCTACCGCGACGCCCTGGCCTTCGTGCTGCTCATCGGCATCCTCTTGTTCAAGCCCACCGGCATCATCGGCGAGGAGCTGCCGGAATGAGCCGGCGCTGGTACGAGGCCGGGCCCCTGCCCGCGGCGCACACCACCCGCCGCCGGGACACCCGCCTGACCATCCTGGCCAGCCTGGCCGCGGCCGGCGGGCTGTGGCTGCTGCAGGCCTTCGCCGGCGGCTACGTGGTGCACATGACCTGCGTGGCCGCTCTGTTCGCGGTGCTGGCCGTGAGCTACAACCTCATCAACGGCGTCGCCGGCCAGTTCTCCCTGGAGCCCAACGCCTTCGTGGCCTGCGGGGCCTATGTGACCGCCCTGCTCACCTTGTCCCCGGCCGAGAAGGCGGCCAGCTTCATCCTGGAGCCCATCATCTGGCCCCTTTCGGTGATCAGCATCCCCCTGCTGCCGGCGCTGTTGATCGCCGGGCTGCTCACCGCCCTGATGGGCTTTTTGATGGGCTTTCCCGTGTTCCGGGTGCGCGGGGACTACCTGGCCATCGTCACCCTGGGCTTCGGCGAGGTGATCCGGGTGGTGGCCAACAACGCCCAGGCCGTCACCAACGGCCCCCTGGGCCTCAAGGGCATCCCCCACCTCACGGACCTGTGGTGGACCGGAGGGCTGCTGGCCCTGACCCTGTTCATCATCGTGCGCCTGGTCAACTCCTCCTACGGCCGGGCGCTCAAGGCGGTGCGCGAGGACGAGGTGGCCGCCGAGGCCATGGGCATCAACGCCTTCTGGCACAAGATGCTGGCCTTCACCACCAGCGCCTTCTTCGAGGGCGTGGCCGGCGGGCTTTTGGCCCATCTGATCACCACTATCAGCCCCTCGCTGTTCACCTTCTTTTTGACCTTTAATCTCTTGATCATCATCGTGGTGGGCGGCCTGGGCTCCAACACCGGGGCCTTCCTGGCCGCGCTCCTGTTCACCTACGGCGGGGAGTGGCTGCGGGTGGTGGAGGAGCCCCTGAACCTCTTCGGCCTGCACATCCCGGGCATCCCGGGCATGCGCATGGTCTTCTTCTCCCTGATCCTGGTGGCGGTGATGATCTTCATGCGCCAGGGGCTCTTGGGCCGCCGCGAGTTCTCCTGGCGCTGGCTGTGGGCCGTCCTGGACCAGAGGCGGCCGTGAGCGGGCGGGTGCTGCTCGAGGCCGCGGGCCTCACCTGCCGCTTCGGCGGGCTCTTGGCCGTGGACGGCCTGGACTTCAGCCTGGCTTCTGGCGAGCTGGCCGGACTTATCGGGCCCAACGGCGCGGGCAAGACCACCTGCTTCAACCTGTTCACCGGCCGGGTGCGCCCCACGGCGGGCCAGGTCAGCTTCGCGGAGCGTCCCATCCTGGGGCTGCGGCCCAGCCGCATAAACCAGATGGGCCTGGCCCGCACCTTCCAGAACATCCGCCTGTTCGACGAGCTGTCGGTGCTGGAGAACGTGCTGGTGGGCTTCCACGGCCGGCTCCAGGCCAGCTTCCTCTCGGCCATCCTGCGCCTGCCCGGCTACCGGGCCGAGGAGGAGCGCATGTTCGCCCGGGCCGCGGAGCTCTTGGAGCTGGTGGGGCTGGAGCGCCTGGCCGACGAGCGGGCCGGGAGCCTGGCCTACGGCCAGCAGCGCCTGCTGGAGATCGCCCGGGCCCTGGCCACCGGGCCCCGGCTGCTGCTCCTGGACGAGCCGGCCGCGGGCATGAACCCCCAGGAGACCGCCCATCTGGCCGATCTGGTGCGCCGCCTGCGCGACCGGATGGGTCTGACGATTCTCTTGATCGAGCACGACATGCGCTTTGTGATGAACCTCTGCGAGCGCCTGACCGTGCTGGACCAGGGCCGGGTCATCGCCCAGGGCGCGCCCCGTGAGGTGCAGCAGGACCCGGCGGTGATCCGGGCCTATCTGGGCCCCGGCGAGCCCGTGCGCCCGGGCCAGGGGGCGGGCGATGCTTGAGGTGAGCGGCCTCACGGTGCGCTACGGCGGCATCATCGCCCTGCGCTCGGTGGCGCTGACCGTGGCCGCGGGGGAGATCGTGACCCTGGTGGGGGCCAACGGCGCGGGCAAGTCCACCCTGCTGGCGGCGGTGAGCGGGCTGCTGCGGCCGGCCGCGGGCTCCATCCGCTACCAGGGACAGGAGATCGCCGGCGTTGGCGCCCACCGCCTTTCCCGGCAGGGGCTGATCCTGGTGCCCGAGGGCCGGCGGGTTTTCGTCAACCTCTCGGTGCAGGAGAACCTGCTCCTGGGCGGCTATTTCCGCCCGCGGGACGCGGTCTTCAACGAGGACCTGGCGCGGGTCTATGGCGCCTTTCCCCGCCTGGCCGAGCGCCGCCGGCAGCCGGCCGGCACCCTCTCCGGCGGCGAGCGCCAGATGCTGGCCCTGGGCCGCGGCCTGATGGGCCGGCCCCGCCTGCTGATGCTCGACGAGCCTTCCCTGGGCCTGTCGCCGCGGTTGGTGGCCGAGGTGTTCGCCATCATCCGGCGCATCCATGCGCAGGGGGTCACGGTGCTGTTGGTGGAGCAGAACGCGGCCGCGGCCCTGGCCCTGGCCGAGCGGGCCTACGTCTTGGAGACCGGCCGGGTGGTGCTGAGCGGCCGCGGCCGGGAGCTGGCCGCCGACGGCCGCGTGCAGCGGGCCTATTTGGGCATGGGCTAGTCCGGATATTCCATGAGGGTCGGGCGGTATAACTGATTCGAGCCTTGTTTGCGTGGTGGTGAGGAAGAATCACTGCACCCCCTGGGTCCGGTCTGCACCCAGGTCCGGCACAGCCAGCCGCCGGCAGACAAGGCGGCCCAAGGCTTGGGCTGCCAAGTCCCTTTTTCGGGAGCGTTGATGGCCAGCTAGAGCAGATGGCATCTCGAACCGCTTTGCCATCGGCGGCCCGCCGGCGGCGAGCGAGCGCCGCAGGTGTAGCTAAAGCTACATCCAGGCGGGAGCGATGCCGGCAACGCAGTATGCGGGCGGCTGGCTGTGCCGGACGCCCAACCCTCCTGAAATATCCGGGCTAGGCGCTGGCCGGCTGCTCCTCGGGCGGGGGCGCCAGGGCCAGGGTGCCCCGGGGCAGCACCTGCACCTGGCCCTCGGCCAGGCTGGCCCCCACCAGGTTGCGCCCCGCCTCCTTGGCCGCGTACAGGGCCGCGTCGGCCCGCCGCACCAGCTCCTGCGCGTCCTCCTTGGCGCCCAGGGTGGCCACGCCCAGGCTCACGGTTATGCGGCTGGTGGTGCGCTGGCCCTCGTTGGTCTCCAGTTGCAGCACGGTGCCGGCCACCCCGGCCCGCACGCGCTCGGCCACCTTCATGGCCTCGGGCAAGGCGGCGTGGGGCAAGAGCACCACGAACTCCTCGCCGCCGTAGCGGCAGCACAGGTCCATGCCGCGCACGCAGCGCCCCAGCACCTCGGCGAACTGGCTCAGGGCCTGGTCGCCGGCCAGGTGGCCGAAGCTGTCGTTGAAGCTCTTGAACAGGTCTATGTCGGCCATGAGCAGGGACAGGGGCAGGTCGTAGCGCTGCGAGGTCTCCATCTCCCGCCCCAGGGAGGCGTAGAAGAAGCGCTGGTTGTACAGGCCGGTGAGGTTGTCGGTCACCGACAGCTTGACCAGCTCCTGCTCCAGGCTGCGCTTGTCGGTGAGGTCCACCAGGGTCTCCACCGCCCGCACCACCCGGCCCTCGGCGTCCCGGATGGGCGCGGCCAGGAAGTACAGATAGGTTCCCTTTTCGCCCAGGCCGGGGTAGAAGCCTTCGCCCTCCCAGCCGCCCTCCACCAGCTTGGAGGGCTTGATGCTCTCGGCCTCGGCCAGGTGCTTGATCTGTTCGTCCTGGCCCTCCAGGATCAGGTCGGCCAGCACCGGCTGGGCCTGGGGGTAGAAGGGGTGCCACTGCCGGTTGCTGCCCACCACCTGCTCGGCCGGCACTCCGGTGAGGGCCTCCAGGGCCCGGTTCCAGTGCGCCACCTTGTGCTCGCGGTCTAAGACCATGACCGCCGCCGGCAGCCCCTGCAGGGTGTCCTCCACCATCTGCTGGCCGCGCACCAGCTCCAGCTCCACCAGCTTGCGGTCGGTGATGTCCGTGGCGATGCCCTCCAGGGCCAGGGGGTGGTCCAGCTCGTCGCGCAGCAGGATGCTGCGCTCCATGAGCCAGCGGGCGCCGCCCTCGGCGGTGAGGATGCGGAACTCCTGCTGGCCCACCGCCGGCCCGCGGCCGCGCATCAGCCGCAGCCACTGGCGTCTCACCCGCCGGCGGTCCTCGGGGTGCACCACCTGCCAGAGCAGCGCGGGGCTGTCCACCAGGCGCTGGGGGCTGTAGCCGGTGATCTCCTGCGCCGAGGTGCTGAGGTACTCGAAGCGGTTCTGCTCGAAAGACCAGCGGTAGATGATGTCCGGGGCGTTGTCCACCAGGCGGCGGTAGCGGGCCTCGCTCTCCACCAGGGCCCGCTGGGCGGCGCGCATGCGGGTCACGTCGCGGATCAGGCCGAAGCGGATGTGGCTCTGTTTGGCGTCGGTGACCGTGAGCAGGGCCTCGAAGCTGCTGCCGTCCAGGCGCCGCAACACCGCCGGGAAGTCCTGCACGTAACCCTGGGCGGCCAGGGTGTCCCCGTAGAGCCGGCCCTCCTCCGGGTCCAGGAAGAGCTCGCGGGCCTGGTCCTTGCCCATGAGCTGGGCGCGGTCCGTGCAGCCCAGCATCTCCATCAGGGCCTCGTTGACCTCCACCAGACGCCCCTGTTGGTCGGTGATGAAGGCCCCGTCCTTGCTGTCGTTGAACAGGCGCTGGAAGCGGGCCTGCTCCAGGGCGGCCTGGCCCACCATGCGCTGGGCGGCCAGGGTCATGTGGTTCAGGGCCAGGGAGAGGCGGCCCAGCTCGTCGCCGCGGCCGGCCAAGGGCGGGGGCGGGGTCAGGTCGCCGGAGGCCACCCGCTCGGCCTCGGCCGTGAGCCGCCGCAGGGGCCGGCTGATCCGGCGCCGGGCCACGAACGCCCCCAGCAGAACTATCAGCACCACCAGCCCCAGGGTGGCCAGCAGGCTGGAGCGGATCAGGGGGCCCAGGGCGGGTTGCAGGTAGTCCGTGAAAAAGCCCTGGCTCACCACCACCAGGCCCCCGCCGGGCAGACGCTCAACGGCCGCCCAGGCCGGCCGGCCCTGGATGGTCAGCTCCCGGCCGCCCGGGCCGCCGCGGGCCAGCCCAGCCAGCACCGCGGGAGGCGGCAGGGCCAGACCCGGACGCCGGGGGGGCACCAGCACCCGGCCCGAGGGATCCAGGCCGTAGGTGTGCACCAGCCGCCCCTCGCCGTAGCCCGCCAGGGGGTCCTCCCGGGCCCGGCGCAGGGCCTGGGCCGGGTCGCTGGCCATGGCCGGCGACCGCGCCAGGTTCAGCACCTGCCGCAGGTGGCCCTCCAGATGGTCCTGGACGTGGGCCTCCAAATAGCCCATGGCGAAAAGGTACTGCATGGAGAGCAGCACCAGGGTGGCCACCACCACCGCCAGCACCAAGCTGCCGCCGTGTCTGCCGCGTTTCCCCTGGCCGGGGCTGTGTTTGTCGCTTGCGGCGGTCACCAGCCTGCCCTCCAGACGCATTGCTGGCGGGGGCCTGTCAAATTGACATGGCCCCAGGGGCGTTTTAGGATTGAGGCAGGAGCAGTTAGCCACGCGGCCCCGAGGAGGGAAAGACTCGCCCCCCAGCCAGAGCCTTGGGGGGGAGAACCTTACGCGTCCCTGGGGCTAAAAGGAGCCGCAGCCCCTATTGTTATCTATAAACGATATAAGGCGCTCCCATGAGCGTCAAGGATAATCACCGGTAACTTACGGCCCTTGCGCCAGGCAAAGCTTCCGGATAAAGGCAGGTGAATATGTTGGAAACCATCAAAAATCTGCTCCTGGCCAGCATCGGGGCCGTGGTCCTGACCAAGGAAAAGGCCTTGGAGTTCTTCGACCAGTCCGTGGCCCAGGGCAAGCTGAGCCGCGAGGACGCCGAGAACCTGGCCCAGGAGATGGTGGAGGAGTCCAAGCGCCAGGCCCGGGCCTGGGGCGAGCGGGCCGGCCAGGCCATGGACAACGCCGCCGCCGCCCTGAACTTGGCCCAGCGCGCGGACCTGGAGGCCTTGGAGCGGCGGGTGGCCAAGCTGGAGCTGGAGCTGGACGCCCTGGCCCGCCGCCTGGGGCCGGAAAAGCAGGACGGCTAGCCCTTGCTGGAGGCCATACGCAACATCGGCCGCCTGAGCGAGCTGGCGGTGGTGCTGGTGCGCCACGGCTTCGCGGATTTGGTGGAGCGGGTGGGGCTGCCCCTGGGCGAGCCCGCGGCCCTGCCGGCCGGGGGGGAGAGGCTGGCCCGGCGCTACAACCTCTACGCCCGCCTGCGCATGGTGGCCGAGGAGATGGGCCCCACCTTCGTCAAGCTGGGCCAGCTCCTGTCCCAGCGGCCGGACCTGCTGCCCAAGGAGATGCTCCTGGAGCTGCGCAAGCTGCAGGACCAGGTGACGCCCCTGGACTTCGCGCAGATCAAGGAGCAGGTGGAGGGGGCCCTGGAGGCCCCCCTGGAGCAGAGCTTCAGCCAGTTCGACCAGAAGAGCCTGGCCAGCGCCTCCCTGGCCCAGGTGCACCGGGCGGTGCGGGCCGACGACGGCCGCGAGGTGGCGGTGAAGGTGCGCAAGCCGGGCATCGTGCGCACCATCGAGGCGGACATGGAGCTCCTGGCCGTGTTGGCCCGCGTCCTGGACAAGGAGATGGAGGCGGTCAAGCCCTATGACCTGCCGGCCCTGGTGCAGGAGATGGACCGCTCCCTGCACCAGGAGCTGGACTTCGCCCTGGAGGCCCGCCACATGCTGGTGGCCCGCTCCCAGCTCCCGGCCGACAGCCGGGTGCTGGTGCCGGCCCCGCACCTGGAGCTGTGCCGGCCGGCGCTGCTGACCATGGAGCTGGTGCGGGGCCAGCGCCTGGGCCAGGCCGAGCTGACCCCCGAGGACAAGAAGCGCCTGGGCCAGGACCTGGTGCAGGCCCTGATGGAGCAGGTGCTGCTGCGCGGCTTCTTCCACGGCGACCCCCACCCGGGCAATCTGATGGCCACCCGGGCGCCCGACGGCACCCCCCGCCTGGCCATGCTGGACTGGGGCCTGGTGGGCCGCCTGAGCGACAAGGACCGCTACCAGCTCTGCGACCTCTTAATGGCCATCCTGCAGCGCAACCCCAAACAGATCGTGCAGGCCTGGGCGGACATGGGGGTCACCCCGCGGGCGGGCGGCGACCCGGCCCTGGAGCAGGACGTAGGCCATCTGCTGGAGATGGTTTACGCCACCAGCCAGGGCCCGCCGGACACCTCCAAGGTGATCCTGGAGATGATGGAGATCATGCGCCAGCACCACCTGCGGGTGCCCATGCAGTACGCCCTGGCCGACAAGGCCCTGCTGGAGATGGAGGGCGTGGCCCACGCCTTGGACCCGGACTACCGCCCGGTGGAGGCGGCGCGGCCCTATGTCTGGCGGCTGTACCTGGAGCGCTGGCGGCCGGACGTGGTGCTCAAGCGCGTGCTGGCCCACGTCACCGACGGCCTGCACTTTTTGCAGGACCTGCCCCGCCGCCTGGAGACGGTGCTGCTGCAACTGGAGCGGGGGGAGCTGGGCCTGGCCCTGGAGATCAAGGGCCTCAAGCCCCTGACCCAGGCCGTGCAGGAGGGCTCCTCCCGGGTCACGGTGGGGCTGATCCTGGCCGCCCTGATCGTGGGCAGCTCCATGATCATCACCACCGGCGTGGAGCCCAAGCTCTTCGGCCTGCCCGCCCTGGGGGTGCTGGGCTACATCATCAGCGGGGTGATCGGCCTGTGGCTGGTCTGGTCCATCTTCCGCTCCGGCGGCGGCCGTTTCTAACCTGGCTTGACCAGAAGGGCCTGTCCCTGGTATCCTTGGCAAAACTAATAGATACCAAAAGTTAATCCCGATAGCTTCGGGGGGTTGGGCATGGATCTGCGGCGCCTGGAAGTTTTTGCCAAAGTATTCGAATGCCGGTCTTTTTCGCGGGCGGCCGAGGAGGTGTACCTCAGCCAGCCCACGGTGAGCGGCCACATCAAGAGCCTGGAAGAGGAGCTGGGGGTGCGGCTGTTCGACCGCCTGGGCCGGGAGATACTGCCCACCCGCTCCGCGGACCTGCTCTATGAGTACGCCCAGCGCATCCTGGCCCTGGTGCTGGAGGCCCAGCGGGCCATGGACGCCTTTCTGGGCCGGCTGCGCGGGGAGTTGGTGGTGGGCGGCTCCACCATTCCGGGCCAGTACGTGCTGCCGGCCTTCATCGGCCGCTTTCGCCTGCTGCACCCGGAGGTGAAGGTGACGCTCAAGATCGGCGACACCCGCCAGATGGTGGAGCAGGTGCTCTCCGGCGAGCTGGAGGCCGGCCTGGTGGGGGCCACCATGGAGGAGGAGCGGCTCTCCTTCACCCCCCTGATGGACGACTACCTCTGCCTGGCCGCCTGGCCAGGCCATCCCTACGGCGACAGCCTCAAGGCCAAGGACCTGGGCAAGCCGCCCCTGGTCTTCCGCGAGCCGGGCAGCGGCACCCGCATGTTCCTCACCCGGGCCCTCAAGAAGGCCGGGGTGGAGGTGAGCGATCTGAACATCTCCGCGGAGATGGGCTCCACCATGGCCGTGGTGCAGGCGGTGCGGGCCCAGGTGGGCCTGGGCTTCCTGAGCCGGCGGGCCATCACCGAGGAGCTGGCCGCCGGCCGGCTCAAAGAGGTGGCGGTCTCAAGCCTGGACCTGCGGCGGCGCTTCTATCTGGTCACCCGCAAGAAGCGCACCCACTCGCCCTCGGCCCAGGCCTTCATGGCCCTGTGCCTGGCCGGCCTGGACGCCGTGGAGCAGGAGGGCTAGGCTTGGCCCTGACCCTGGAGGTTCCGGGCTGGCGCAGGCTGGCCCTGGAGCACCTGGTGCTGGACCTCAACGGCACCCTGGCCCGGGACGGCGGCCTGCTGCCCGGGGTGGCCGAGGCGGTGGCGCGGCTCAGCGGCCGCCTGGCCTGCCACCTGGTCACCGCCGACACCTTCGGCACCGCCGCCGGCCTGCTGGGCCCGGAGGTGGAGCTGGCCCTGATCCGCCCCGGCGACGAGGCCGGCCAGAAGCTGGCCATCGTGCGCGAGCTGGGCGCCGAGTCCGTGGCCGCCCTGGGCAACGGGGCCAACGACGCCCTGATGCTGGGGGCGGCGGCCCTGGGCATCGCCGTGCTGGGGCCCGAGGGCGCCAGCCCAGAGGCGCTCACGGCCGCGGACGTGGTGGTGTCCGGCCCGCGGGAGGGCCTGGAGCTTTTGCTCCACCCCGACCGCCTGCGGGCCACCCTGAGGCGTTGAAGCCGAGGAGCATAGCGTGAGCGAGAAGGTGAAGCTGGCCGAGAAGGCCCGCGCCGCCGGTTGAGCGGCCAAGATAGGTCCGGGCGACCTGGCCGGGATCCTGGAGGGTCTGCCGGTTGAGCAGCACCCAGATCTGTTGGTGGGCCTGAACACCGCCGACGACGCCGGGGTCTATCGTCTGACCGAGGAGATCGCCCTGATCCTGACCGTGGACTTCTTCACGCCCATCGTCAACGACCCCTACCTCTTCGGCCAGATCGCCGCGGCCAACGCCCTCAGCGACGTGTACGCCATGGGCGGCCGGCCGCTGACCGCCCTGAACATCTGCTGCTTCCCGGTCAAGGACATGCCCCGGGAGGTGTTCCGCGACATCCTGCGCGGCGGCCTGGACAAGGTGCACCAGGCCGGCGCGGTGCTGGCCGGCGGCCACTCGGTGGAGGACCCGGAGCTGAAGTACGGCCTGTCGGTGACCGGCGTGGTGCATCCGGAGCGGCTGGTGACCAACGCGGGGCTCCAGCCCGGCCAGGTGCTGGTGCTCACCAAGCCCCTGGGCACCGGCGTGATCGCCACGGCCCTCAAGGCCGGTCTGGCCTCGGCCGAGGCGGTGGCCGAGTCCGTGGCCATGATGACCGCCCTCAACGCCCCGGCCGCAGAGGTGATGGCCGCCCTGGGGGTGACCGGGGCCACGGACATCACCGGCTTCGGGCTGCTGGGCCACGCCCAGGAGATGGCCGCGGCCTCGGGCCTGGGGCTGGTCATCGAGGCCCGGGCGGTGCCCATCCTCCAGCAGGCCCGGGAGATGGCGGCCATGGGCCTGGTGCCGGTGGGCAGCCACGCCAACCGCGCTTACTGCGAAAAGAGCCTCATCCTGAGCGGCACGGCGGAGCCCATTCTGCTGGACCTGCTCTCAGACGCCCAGACCTCGGGCGGCATGCTCATGGGCCTGGCGCCCGCGGACGTGGAGCCGGCCCTGGCCATGCTGCGCGAGCGCGGCGTGGCCGGCGCGGTCATCGGCCGAAGCGTGGCCGAGCACCCCGGCCAGGTCCAGGTCAGCTTCTAGCCGCCATAAAGGGGGGAATTATGGCTCTTAATAGTTACGAAGAAATCGTTGCTAATTTTTCTTCCCCCACGTTAGTCCTTGCTGGTCCGGGCGCAGGAAAAACGTACCTATTAGCAGATCGAATTAAAAAATTATTAGATAATGGTGTTAATAAGGACACCATTTCCGTCCTGACATTCGGGAAAGATGCCAGTCGTCATATGATAGAAGAACTTATAGACCCAACAGGGCACTTCAAAATACCAGGAGACCAACTTCCCTTTATTTCTACAATGCATTCTCTAGGCTTAAGTATAGTAAAAGAAAAACCACGTCACGTTAAGCTACGCAAGGCAGAATTGAAAGTTCAAAATGAAGAAGAGATAAAACGGCTATTATTTAGAGACGCTGTTTTAATACTTGGTTATACCGAGCCTGATAGTATTATCGCTTCAAAATGCAAGTCCTGCGGTGATTGTCAAGAATCACCAGGGGAAAAATATTGTGAAATATGCAAAAAATATCGAGATATTATGTCCAAGTGCAATTATATAGACTTTGATGACCAAATTCATTTTGCTTGTAATATTTTGGAACATTTCCCAGACATTCTTCAAAAATACCAAAGACAAACGATACATCTCCTAGTAGACGAATACCAAGATATTAATGCAGCTCAGTTTAAGATGATTGAACTATTGAGCAAGGAAAATCCCAATGGTCTCTTTGTTGTAGGTGACGATGCACAGAGTATTTATGGCTTTCGCGGAGGTGATCCAAAATTTATCCTTAAGTTTAATAAATTCTTTCCAAATGCTGAAGTAACAACTTTGGCTCACAGTAGGCGGTGTCACCAGAGCATAATGGAGGATTCGTTTAAAGTCCTGGAAAAATATTATTTATCATGGAGCGGCAAGCCTAGTCTTCAATATCATAAAGAAGATGGTGCGCCCAGTTGCTTATGTCATTTATCCAGCGAAATCTATGAGGCGCAAGTAGTCGCGTCTATTGCCCGGAAGGCTATTCAAGAAAAAAAGACAGTATTAATTTTAGCACCTAAAAAAGATTTTTTCCCTTTGCTTATGAAGGCCTTAACCAAAAAAAAGGTTCCATATAATTGTACAATAGATTTACTACCCAAACGGATTGCTGTGGTCAAAAGATTTATAGATTGGGTTCAAAAAACAGATGATAGTTTTATGACAAGGTTAATTTGTGAAGACCTCATAACTGGAGGTATTGCACATGTTCCGGGCGCTAAAAAAAACGGGAGATCTTCAGAAGAAACAATAAATAATAGGATAGCGGAAGAGACAAATATTGCTCAACTTTGGGAGTCTGTTGACAAAAAAAATGATTTGTACTCAGCCTTAAAGAATCTAGATAATCCGAATAAGACTATTAAAGCGATACAAGAGGCTCTTTTAGCTTTTGAAGAATCTTATGTTAATTATGCGAGCGACAACAAAGGTGAATTTGCTAGGTTATTGGCAACCCTCTCTAAAATTTGGGTTAATCCAAACAAAATAATTGAAGATATTTCAAATGTTGTAAACATAATCCAAACTGACCAACCCTTTGGATCAACATCAGCTCAATTATTAACCATGAGAAAAGCCAAGGGTCTTGAAGCTCAGGTCGTAATTATAGTTGGACTGGAAGATGATATAGTACCTGACCCGAGGAGTGAGGACATAGAAGAAGAATCCCGCCTATTATATGTTTCGATGACCCGTGCCAAGGAAAAGCTTTATCTTTTGCATTCTTTTAAAAAGCCCCGCAACATCTCATATGGAAACGCTCTAGAGCACAAGCAGAAGTCGCGATTTCTTGAAACAATTGGAAGAAACAGTGCTTGGATGGCCCCAACCAACAAGAAAAAAACTTTGCAACAATAACTCCATAATAAATATATTTTGACTAATAATCCAAATTGAAGCGATCCAGGTAGGCGGCCAGCTTTCCGCGGGCCTCGTCGCCCAGGGGCGGGCAGTCGCCGGCGCCCAGGGCCCCCTGGGCGGCCAGGGCCGCGAAGGCCAGGCAGGACGCCTGGCCGCACTGGCCGCAGCCGGCCTTTGGGGGCAGGAGCCGCAGAATCTCCAGCACCTGGGGCTGGGGCGCGGCCTCATAGCTGGGCTCAATCTCGCCCCGCCGCTGCCAGGCGTCGTTTATCTCCCGCTGCAGCCAGCCCAGAATCTTGTCCGCCTCCTCGGCGTCCTTGAGGGCGTTGATGGCGATGCGGTCGGCATGGACGGTGATGAGCCGGCCGTGCACCCGGAAGGTGACCGAGGGCGGGTCCAGGGTGTACTGGGAGCCGCCCAGGACCGCGTTCAGATACGGCAGGGCCGGGCCCACGTCCTGGTCCAGCTCCGCGATGCAGTGCAGGTTCTGGAAGCTGGGGTTGCACTCGGGCCGGAACAGGCTCTTCTTATAGCCCCGGAGCAGCATGGCCGCCTCAGTCCCGCCAGGTGTAGCGGAAGGAGCAGCTATCCTGGCCCTGGCCGATGGAAATGGGCCGCTCCAGGCTTAGGTGCGGGGAGTAGCCCTGGGCAAAGGCGAAGTCCCGGGCGCAGGAGAGCACCGGGCCCAGCTCCGCGGGCAGGCCCATGTTGCGGTACAGCTCCAGATAGCCGCAGTGGGTCACGGTCAGGGTCATCTGGCCGCCCTGCACCTGGGAGTCCTTGATCTCCAGGGAGCCGGGCGCGGCGGTCAGGCGCTGCCAGATGGTGGCGAAGTGCTTGAGATTGGGCCTACCGCCGGGCGCCTCGGCGGCGAAGGCCGCTCCCGCCTGCCGGGCGGCCGACTCCACGGCCTGGGTCAGCAGGGACAGGGCACGGTCCGGGCCCAGTTGCTCCTTGAGGGTCTGGTAGACCTGGCCCAGCACCGCGGCCTCGATCTCCCGCCGCACCAACAGGGGAACCTCGCTGGCCTTCATCGCGCACCTCCGGGTTGAATCTTAGCGGCCTTCATTCCCAGCTTGCCGCAAGCGGCCGGCCCTGGCAACGAATATTGCCGGCCAAACAAAGACGCCGGCCGGGTAGCCGGCCGGCGCGCTTGTGGACTGAGTTGGGCCTAGGAGACCTTGACCACCAACGCCGCGGCGGTGTCGCCGGCCGCGCAGCCGGCGAACAGGCCGTAGCCGCCGCCGATCTTGACCAGCTCCTCGATCAGCTCCACCACGCAGCGGGCGCCGGTGGGGCCCTGGGGGTGGCCGAAGATCAGGGAGGAGCCGTAGTTGTTGAATATCTCCGGCGGTATCTGCATCAGGCGGCCCATGACGATGTCGTTGATGGTGAAGGGGTTGTGGGTCTTGACCGCGGCCAGGTCCTTGACCGCGATGCCCGCCTGCTGGAGAGCCATCTGGGCCGAGGGCGTCACCGCCGCGGCCATGCGGGCCTTCTCGGCCCGGGCGTAGCCGTAGGACAGGAGCTGGATGGTCACGCTCTGGTCTGCGCTCAACTCCTTGGCCTTGTCCGCACTGGCCAGGATCAGGCCGGCGTTGCCGTCGGCCGGGTGGGTCTGGGCCCCGAAGGTGAGCGCGCCGTCCGGGATCAGGGGCTTGAGCGCGGCCAGGCCCTCGGCCGTGCAGGGGCTGATGCCCTCGTCGGCCTCCACGGTGATGGTCTTCTTCTTGCTGAGCTGTATCTCCACCGGGATCATGTAGCCCTTCTGGAACCCGCGGTCCTTGGCCGTGGACATGAGGTATTGCTCGTAGCGCCGCACGGCCAGGGCGTCGGACTCCTGTTTGCTCACCCCGCCGGCGTCCTTGCCCACCAACTCGGCGGTCATGAACATGGGCTGGCCGCCGTAGGGGTCGTGGTTGAAGTTGTCCATGAGCCAATTTTCGCTGAGCACCTCGCCGCCCGGGCCCTGGGGGTTGGGCCAGATGGTGTGGGGGCCGTTACTGCAGCGGTCGGTGGTGGCCACCAAGTTGCACTGGTAGGCCCCGCACTCCACGCCGGCGGCGGCGGTGTAGATGGTGGTGGCGCTGGTGGCGCAGGCCTGGCTGACGGTGGGGCCGCTGATCTTGGGGTTGCCCAGCAGGGCGCAGAACCAGGGGTTGGCGTAGAACCAGGAGGGCATGCCGATGGTCATGCCCAGGGTGCAGCCGTCAAAGGCCTGGGGGCTGATGCCCCGCAGCCCCAGAAACTTCCGGGCCGTGGCCGCGGCCAGCTTGATGGGGTGCTCGTTCTGAAAGGACATCTGCCAGCGGGAGAAGGGCGAGGACCAGTAGCCCTTGTAGGGGATGAAGGTTTTGTTGAACATGGTCTGCTCCGTGTAGAAGGGGCCAGGGGGTTTTGGCTTAACCCGAAAAGCTCCGGGTTTTACTTCTTGTTGTCCGACCAGTGGCCGTAGCGCTCCCGGAGCACCCGGTGCAGGATCTTGCCGGTGCCGGTGCGGGGCATCTCGTTCTCGGCCACGAAGTACACGTTCTTGGGCCGCTTGAAGCCGGCGATCTTGCCCTTGGTGAACTGCTTTACCTCCTCGGCCAGGGCCTCGCTGGGCTCATATCCGGCGTGCAGGATGATCACCGCGGTCACGCTCTCGCCCCACTTCTCGTCCGGCACGCCGATCACGGCCACGTCCTTGATGGCCTGGTGGCCACCTATGCAGTCCTCCACCTCGCTGGGGTAGACGTTCTCCCCGCCGGTGATGATCATGTTCTTCTTGCGGTCCACCAGGTAGTAGTAGCCCTCCGCGTCCTTGTAGGCCATGTCCCCGGCGCTGAAGTGGCCGCCCGCGAAGGCGGCCTCGGTCTCCGCGGGCATCTTCCAGTAGCGGCTGAACAGGGCCGGCCCGCGCGAATACAGCTCGCCCACCTCGCCCACCGCCACCTCTTTCTTGTCCTCGTCCAGGAGCTTGATGACGTCCGTGCCGGGAATCTCGCGGCCGATGGAGCCCAGTTTGTCGAACTGCTCGTGGGGCAGCAGCAGCGTCACCAGGCCGGCCTCGGTGGAGCCGTAGGCCTCGTAGAGCTGGGAGTTCTTGAAGTAGTCCATGATGGCCAGCTTCAGATCGCGGCGGGCCGGGGCCGAGGAGATGAGTAGCTTCTTCACGCAGTCCACGTTGTAGCTGGTCTTAACCTTCTCGGCCAGGGCCAGCATCATGATGTAGTGGGTGGGCACCAGGGAGGTGAAGGTTACGTTGAACTCGGCCAGGGTCTTGATCATGTGCTCGGGGTCAAAGGACATCGAGTTGTACACCACGCAGGTGGCCCCCAGGCAGGTGAAGACAAAGGAGTAGAACACGCTGTTGATGTGGCACATGGGCATGACCAGGAGCCCGCGGTCGTCGCGGTCATAGCCCATGGAGGCGATGTTGGTCCAGTACATGCCGGCCAACGACTCGTGGGTGCGCACCACGCCCTTGGGCCGGCCGGTGGTGCCGCTGGTGTACATGATGATCCACACGTCCTCGTCGATCACCGGGGTGACCGGCTCGGCCGGCGAGGCGGCGGCCATGATGTCTTCCAGGTGCTTGAATCCCTCGGGCGCGGTCCCTTCGCCGAAGTAGATGTAGCGGTCCGCGCCCACGCTCTTGAACTCGCCCTTGTGCTGGGCCACGTCAGCGGCAAAGGGCTTTTCCACGATGAAGGCGCTGACCTCGGCGTCGGCCACGATGTAGGTATACTCCTTGGGCGTCAGGCGGAACATGATGGGCACCGCGATGAAGCCGCCCTTGGCGCAGGCCCCGTAGAACTCCAGCCACTCCAGGCAGTTGTAGCCCAGCATGGCCACGCGGTCGCCCTTGCCCAGGCCCATCTCGGCCAGGGCGTTGGCCAGGCGGCAGCAGCGCTCGTTCCACTGTTTGAAGCTCAGCGAGCGCTGCAGGTCGGCCGCGCCCTCCTTGTCCGGGAACAGTTGGGCGTTGACCCTCAGGATGTCTCCCACGGTAAGCCAGCGGTTCATGGTCGCCTATCTCCCTCCCTTGCCAATGCCAATGGGCGGCCCCCTCAGGCCGCGTCTTGCTCCAGGCTCCTGCGGGCCAGCAGGGCCGCGCCGATGGCCCCGGTGAGCTGGGGGCGGGGCGGCAGCTTCACCTCCCGTCCCGCCTCCTGGGCCAGCATGACCGCCAGGTGGGGGTTGTGGGCCACCACCCCCCCGGTCATCACCACCGTGCCCTCCAGGGTGTCCATCTCCAGGACCCTTTTCACCACCGAGCGGAACAGCCCCTTGACCAGCGCCGCCACCGCCACCCCGGCCCTTATCTTGGCCAGGACCTCGGTGGCGGTGAACACCGTGCAGTAGGCCCCCAGGGAGGCCTCCTCGGTGGCCCCGGCGGCCAGGTCGTTCAACGACTCCAGGGGCAGGTCCAGCCGGAGCGCCATCTCCTCCAGAAAGGCCCCGGTGCCGGCCGCGCACTTGCGGTTCATCTTGAAGGAGGTGCGCGCGCCGCCCGCGGCCACCTTGATGATCTTGTTGTCCTGGCCGCCGATGTCCACCACGGTCAGGGCCCGGGGGAAGTAGTGGTAGGCCCCGGCCGCGTGACAGGCGATCTCGGTGCGGGTGGCGGCGGCAAAGGCCGCGTTGCCCCGGCCGTAGCCGCAGGCGAAGATGGGCCCCACCTCCCCGGCCGTAAGCTCCGCCTCCCCCAGGGCCGCCTGCAGAGCCTTGTTGGCGCTGGCGGCGAAGTCCACGCCCGAGCGCAGCACCGCCGAGCCCAGCAGGGCGCCCTTGCCGTTCAGCAGGGCCGCCTTGGTGGCGCTGGCCCCGATGTCCACCCCGCCGGTCACCATCAGGCGGCCAGTTCCTCTATCTGCTCCACGAAGGCCTCCAGGTTGGTGCGGGCCTGCTCGTCGCTGAAGCAGCGCAGGTCGTTCAGGTCGCCGTTGATGACCAGGGTGGGCACGCCGTGCAGATCCTGCAGGCGCTGGGGCATGGCGTAGCGGTTGTTGGAGTTGTTGGGGCAGGTCTTGGCGTCGTGGAAGACCACCCCGTGGCAGCCGTAGAGCGCCACGTGGTCCAGGATGTAGCGCTCCTTGAAGGCCTCGTCGCGCACGATGAACAGATCCAGATAGGCCCGGGCCATGGAAATGAAGGGGTCCGCCGGGTCAAAGGCGTCGAATATCCAGGAGTTGCAGTAGGTGGAGGCCACAATGGCCGTGTGCAGGGAGGCCATCAGGTCCCCCAGCATGCGCAGCCGGCCCCAGACCGGCATGCCGTCCCAATACAGCCGGAAGCGCTCGCCGGGCACCGCGGCCAGGCCCTCTTTATCCCGCTCCACCAGCTCGGCCAGGAGGGTGTCGTAGTAGGTCACCGCCTCGGGCAGACCGCGCAGCACCACGGCCGGGGCCATGTGGATGGTGTGGTCAAAAAAGCTGAGCTGGGCCGGGTGCTTGGCCCCGTACTCCAGCACCCGGCGCCACATGACCGTACACTGCTTGCTCAGCCCCACCGTCTCGCGCAGGCGGTCTATGTCGAACTTATTACCGCTGATCTGCTCCAGGGCGGGCACCAGGTACTGTATCTGGCGGGAGACGTCGGCCACCATGGAATCCAGCACCGGGCCCACCCCCCGCTGGGTGCGCACCCCGATCACCGGCGCCCCGAAGTGGCGGCCGTACCACTGGAACCAGTCCTGCACGTCCCGGCACTGGTTGGTGTTGAACACCAGCACGTCCGGCCGGGGCACGCCCTTGATGCCGTAGGCCTTGGTCAGCGGCGTGACGCCCTTTAAGAAGGCCCCCACGTCCGCGGTGAGGTAGGAGCAGATGTCCGGGCTGTAGCCGGCGGCGTTGGCCACGGGGATGGTCTCGCTGGCCATGCGGGTGGCGCCCAGCAGGGCCCCGTGGTTCTCCGGGTAATAGACCAGAAAACCCAGGGCGTGCAGCAGCTCGGCCGGGCCCACGCTGGTGCACCAGGCCACCTTGGGGCTGCCCTCGCGCGCCGCCCGGTCCAGGCCCAGGAAGTGCTCGGCCATGAGCTTCTTCATCAGCTTGGTGGCGGCGATGGGCGGCGGTGCGTCGGACATGGCAGGGCCTCCGGCGGCAGCGACCCGCCGCCGCCGGCCTGGGAGCCAAAAAAGCAGCGGCGGAAGGCAAAAACGGGTGGACAAGGTGACTACATATTAGCTACAATCTAGCTAATTTGCACTATAGGCAGGCCCTCGGGGCTTGTCAAGCGCAAAACAAGGGGCTTATCCCCTGCCCCGGCGGGCAGCTACGCGCGCCAGGCAGGGCTGGCGGCGACACCCTGGAGCAACGCACGGCCTTGGTTAACACCCCCCCCAGCACGCCGATCCTGATCCTGGGCGGCGGCGTGGCCGGCCTGGCCGCGGCCGTGGACCTGGCCCGGCGGGGCCTGGCCTGCACCCTGGCCGAGCGCGAGCCGGCCCTGGGCGGCCGGGCGCGGGACTTCTGCTGCAAGGCCGTGTCGGCCTGCGCCCGCTGCGGGGCCTGCCGCCTGGCCGACCTCTTGGCCGAGGCGGCCGCCCGGCCCCAGATCACCATCTACACCCAGGCCCTGGCCACCTCCGCCCGGCCCGCGGAGGGCCACGGCTGGCAGGTGGAGCTGGCCCCGGCCGGCCCGGCCGCGCCTTTGCCCATCGGTCCCGGCCAGCCGCTGCCCGGCCGAGTGAGCCTGGCGGCCCAGGCCGTGATCCTGGCCGTGGGGCCGCAGCCCTTTGACCCGGCGGGCAAAAGCAGCCTGGGCTACGGCCGGGTGCCGGGGGTGATCAGCGCCCTGGAGCTGGAGGCCAGGCTGGTCCAAGGGGCCTGGGAGCAACGGCCCGCGCCGGCCAAGCTGGCCTTCATCCAGTGCGTGGGCTCCCGGGACCAGTCCCTGGGCCGGCTGTGGTGCTCCCGGGTCTGCTGCGGCTACGCCCTGCGCCTGGCCCGCCTGCTCAAGGCGAGCCGCCCGGACATGGACATCGCCTTCTTCCACATGGACGTGCAGGACTACGGCCGGGCCTGGGAGGAGGAGTTGGCCGGGCTGCGGCGCGAGATGCGCTTTGTGCGGGCCATGCCCGGCGAGGTGGCCGCCGGCGCGGGCGGCCCGGAGGTGGTCTTCGCCCTGGCCGAGGGCAAGCAGATGCGCGAGGCCTTTGACCTGGTGGTGCTCAGCCAGGGCCTGGGCCCGCCCGCCGGCGCCGGGGCCCTGGCCCAGATGTTCGGCCTGGCCCGCACGCAAGACGGCTTCCTGGGCCGGGCCGAGGAGCCGGTGGCCGCTGGCGCGGCCGGGGTGTTCGTGGCCGGGGCCTGCCAGGGGCCGCGCTCGCTCACCGAGAGCATAGACCACGCGGGCCTGGCCGCCGCGGCCGCCGCCGCCTACGTCGCCTCGACCAAGGGGGCGGGCCGTGGCTAGGGTGAGCCTGGTCTGGCTGGAGCGGCCCGGCCTGGAGGGCCTGGCCCCGGAGCTGGTGGCCCGGGCGGCCGGGGTGGAGCTGGACCGGGGCGGGCTCCTGGAGGCGGCGGTGGTCAGCGGGCCCCAGGCCGCGGCCCCCCCGGGGCTCAAGGGCCGGCTGCTGGGCAAGCCCGTGGTGTGGCTGGACCTGGCCCTGGAGGTGGGCGGCGGGGACGACGCCCTGCGCCTGGCCCGGGCGGCCCTGGCCGTGGCCCGGGCCGCGGGCCGGGCGGCCCTGGGCACCCTGCCCCCGGTCTATGCCCCCCAGCCGGCCCAGAACGTGCTGGTGGCCGGGGCCGGCCTGGCCGCCCTGTCCGCGGCCCAGGAGGAGGCGGCCCTGGGCCACCCGGTGCTCCTGGCCACGCCCTTTGACGCGGCCCACGTCCCGGGCCAAGACGACGACCCCCAGGAGGTCAGCCTGCTGGCCGCGCGTCTGCCGGCTCAGGTGGAGCTGGCCCCGGGCACTGAGCTGACCGAGCTGACCGGTGCGGCCGGGGGCTTCCGGGCCCGCCTGGCCGGGCCCCAGGGCGCGGGCTGGCAGAGCTTCGGCGCGGTGGTGCTGGCGCCACCGGGCCAGTGGGCCAGTTCTTGCGAGGCGCCGGGCCTGGACCCGGCCCTGACTCAGCCGGTTTGGCAGCTGCGGGTCCAGGAAGTATCCGGCCCGCCGGACGGCTGGCTGTATGCGGCCGTGCTGGCCGGCACCGCCCGGCCGCTCACCGCCGACTCCTTTGCCCGGGCCCTGCGCGCGGCCCTGGCCCTGGCCGAGCGGCCCCGGGTGCAGGTGGTCCTGCTCTACAGCGAGGCCCGGGTGGCCAGCGACCACGGCGAGCGCCTCTTCCGCCAGTGCCGCCAGGCCGGGGTGCTGGCCACGCGGGTGGCGCCGGGCGGGCTGGCGGTCCGGGAGGGCGGCCGGGAGTTGGCCTGGCCCGACCCCCTGCTGGGCCAGGAGATGGAGCTGGCCCCAGACCTGATTATCACCGCGGACCAGGCCCGGGCCGCCCGGCCGGCCTTCCTGGACAACCGCCTGCTCTGGCCGTCCTGGGAGTCCCTGGTGCCGGACAACCCCCGCTTCAGCGGCGGCCGCAGCAGCCGCACGGGTCTGTACATCCTGGGCGCGCTCAGGGGCACCGCGCCCGGGGCGGCCCGGCGGGTGGAGGCCGCGGATGCGGCCGCGGAGATGCACGAGCGGCTGGCCGGCAAGCTGGTGCCCATGCCCGTGGTGCGAGACAAGATCTGCGCCCGCTGCCTGACCTGCGTGCGCACCTGCCCCCACGGCGTGCCCCGGCACGTGGTGGACAGCATCCACTGCGCGCCGGCCGGCTGCCTGGCCTGCGGGGTCTGCGCCGCCGAGTGCCCGGCCCAGGCCATCGCCCCGCCGGGCTGGTCCAACCCGGAGATGTTCGCCGGCCTGCAGCGGGCCCTGGCCCTGGCCGCCGAGCCCCGGCTGGTGCTGTTCGCCTGCCAGAACTCGGCCCTCGCCGCCGCCGGCGAGCTGAGCGCCGGCGGCCACGCCTGGCCGGCCGGGCTGGTGATCAACCCGGTGGTCTGCGCCGGCCGGGTGGGCGAGCATTTGATCATGAAGGCCCTGGAGCTGGGGGCCCGGGCGGTGCTGGTGGCCGGCTGCCACGAGGGCAACTGCCGCTCGGTCACGGGCAACCTGCGCTCCCGCCTGCGCGCGGGCCAGTGTAGCCGGACCTTGGGGCGGCTGGGCCTGGCCCCGGAGAGCGTGCAGTTTTTGCACCTGGCCTCCAATCAGCCCCGGGTCCTGGCCCAGGCCGTGGCGCAGATGGCCGCCCGGGCCCTGGAGGGATGATGCGCCTGAACGACGGCGATCCCGGCTTCAAGCACCAGGTGGCCGCCGAGCCCGGCGGCGCGGGCCTCAAGGCCTGCTTCGCCTGCGCGGCCTGCACCGCCCGCTGCCCGGTGGCCGGTCATCTGCCCGAGTACGACCCCCGGCGCATCATCCGCCTGACCCTCTTGGGCCGGCGGGAGGAGGTGCTGGCCTCGCCCCTGATCTGGCGCTGCTCGGCCTGCTATTCCTGCGCCGAGGTCTGCCCCCAGCAGGTGCGCTTCACCGACGTGCTCACGGCCATCAAGAACCTCGCCGCCCGGGCCGGCTGCGCGCCGCCCGCGGCCCGGGCCGGGGCCTCGCTCTTGGCCAAGCACGGCCGCCTGCTGCCGGTGGGCGAGTTCGAAAACGAGAAGCGGGCTAAGCTGGGCCTGCCGGCCGTAGAAGAGCGGCCCCAGGACTTCCAGCGCCTGCTGGGCATGGCCCCCGAGGGCCGGGAGCCCGGGGAGGGGCCGGCATGAAGGCGCTGATGTTCCTGGGCTGCACGGTGCCGGTGCGCAACCTCAACTACGAGCTGTCGGCGCGCAAGGTGGCGGCCAGGCTGGGCCTGGAGCTGGTGGACGACCCGGCCCTGGCCTGCTGCGGCTTTCCCCTCAAGGGCACGGACCAGGCCGCGGCCCTGACCGTGGCGGCCCGGGCCCTGGCCCAGGCCGCGGAGCACGGCCTGCCCCTGGTCTCCCTGTGCTCGGCCTGCGCGGCCCACCTGGCCGAGGCCGAGCACCGCCTCAAGGCCGACCCGGAGGCGGCCGCGGCGGTGAATGAGCGCCTGGCCGGGGTGGGGCTCGCCTATCGCCCCGGCGTGCGGGTGACCCACTTCATGCGCTTTCTGCTCAGCGAGGTGGGGCTGGAGGCCATCAAGGCCCGGATGGTGCGCGACCTGAGCGGGTTCACCTTCGCGCCCCACTACGGCTGCCACTACCTGAAGCCCAGCGAGGCCCTGGAGGGCCTGGACGACCCCGAGGACCCGCAAAGCCTGGCCCGGCTCATACAGGCCACCGGCGCCCGGGCCCTCATGCACCCCAGCCTCAAGGAGTGCTGCGGCGGCGGGGTGCTGGGCGTGGACGAGGAGCTGGCCGGGCGCATGGCCGGGGCCAAGCTCAAGGAGCTGGGCGCGGCCCAGGTCACGGCCCTGGCGCTGGTCTGCCCCTTCTGCAACGTGATGTACGAAGGCCAGCAGAAGAAGATCGCCAAGTCCCTGGAGACCAAGCTGGCGGTGCCGGTGGTTTATCTGACCCAGGTGCTGGGCCTGGGCCTGGGGATGAGCCCCGAGGAGTTGGGACTGGGCCTCAACCGGGTCAAGCCCAAGGAGCTTTTGCAGGCCATGGCCGGTTAGGAGACGCCCCGCGCCTTGTGCTAAGATATAGCTACGCGGGATAAGTCTCCGGGCGCCCGCCGCGCCCGACCAGCCAAAGGCCAAACGCCCTTAACGGGCCTACCAAGGAGTGCAGTGCATGGAGGTAGCCGGCTATAACTTTCCCGACGAGCTCTACTACGACCAAAACCACTTCTGGGCCCGGGTGGAGGGCGATCTGGTGGTGATGGGCACCACGGACCTCACCCAGAAGCTGGCCGGCGAGATCACCTTCGTGGACGTGCCGGCCGAGGACGACGAGGTGACCCAGGGCAAGCCCTTCGGCTCCATCGAGAGCGGCAAGTGGGTGGGCCGGGTCTACGCCCCGGTCTCGGGCTCGGTGGCCCAGGGCAACGAGGCCCTGGAGGACGAGCCCGAGCTGATCAACGCCGACTGCTACGGCGCGGGCTGGATATGCAAGATCAAGCCCAGCGACCTGCCGGCGGAGCTGGGCGGCCTGATGCAGGGCCAGGCCTACGCGGACTGGGTGCTGGGCGAGATAGAGCGCATGAACAAGGAGCAGGCCTAGGCATGCCCGGCCGATATTACCTGCGATTTAGCATCCCGGCGGGAGGCGGGGGCCTCTGGCCCCGCACCTTTAGCCGGGTACCAGCTTAGAACCACGGGGAGGGGCGCCCGCGCCCCTCCTCGATCTTTTTGGCCAGAGGCCGGGGGGTCAGGAGGAGCAGCCATGGAAATCAGCAAGCGGCTGGCGGAGATCGTAGGAGAAGAGAACGTAGTGGTGGGCGAGGCCGACTGCCTGGCCTACGCCCGGGACATGTCCGTGCACATGGGCCTGCCCGAGGCCATGGTCTTCGCCCACAGCACCGAGCAGGTCAGCCAGGTCCTGCGCGCCTGCCATGAGGCCGGCGTGCCCGTGACCGCCCGCGGCGGCGGCACCTCGGTGACCGGCGCGGCCCTGGCGGCCAACGGCGGGGTGGTGCTCAACCTGATCCGCATGAACCAGATCCTGGAGATCAACCTGCCCGACCACTACGCCCGGGTGCAGCCCGGCGTGGTCTGCGGGGCCCTGAACGCGGCCCTGGTCAAGGACCGCTTCTTTTTCCCGCCCGACCCGGGCAGCGCGGGCATCGCCACCATCGGCGGCATGATAAACACCAACGCCAGCGGCATCCGGGCCGTGAAGTACGGCACCACCAAGGACTACGTGATGGCCCTCACCGTGGTGCTGGCCGACGGCCGGGTGCTCAAGGTGGGCAGCAAAGCCCCCAAGACCAGCTCCGGCTACAACCTGGCCCAGCTCTTCTGCGCCAGCGAGGGCACCCTGGGCGTCATCACCGAGGCCACGGTGAAGATCCTGCCCCAGCCCGAGTACGCCATCAGCGCCCGCCTGGAGTTCGGCGGCATCAGCAGCGCCGGCGCGGCGGTCACGGAGATGCTCACCACCGGCGTGCCCATCGCCACCTGCGAGATACTCGACGACGTGTCCATCCAGGTGCTGGTCAAGGCCATCGGCCTGAAGGTGGAGCCCGGCGTGGGCTGCCTGATCATGCTGGAGCTGGACGGCCACCGGGCGGCGGTGGGCGACTACGTGAAGCAGGTGGAGGCCATCAGCGCCAAGCACGGCATCCTGCGCTCTAAGTGGACCGACGACCCGGTGGAGAAGGCGCCCCTCTGGGAGGCGCGGCACAAGCTGGTGCCGGCCATGAGCCGCCTGAAGCCCGGCTACCGCCTGGTGCCCCTGATGGAGGACTTCGGGGTGCCAGTGACCAAGATACCCGAGACCATCAAACAGATACAGGCCATCGGTAAAAAGCACGGCTTCCCCATCGCCACCTTCGGCCACATCGGCGACGGCAACCTGCACGCCACCTTCATCATGGACGTGAAGAACGCCGCCGAGTGGGAGGCGGTCAAGAAGATCGCCCAGGACCTGGTGGAGGTCACGGCGGCCATGGAAGGCACCATGAGCGCCGAGCACGGGCTGGGCATGGCCAAGGCGCCCTACATCAACGTGGAGCTGGGCCCGGTGGGCATGCAGGTGATGCAGGCCGTCAAGGACGCCCTGGACCCCCAGGGCATCCTCAACCCGGGCAAGATGGGCCTCAAGGGCTCCATCGCCGACGTGTACCAGGCCAGCGGCTTCGAGCCCCTGCGCGCCGGCCAAAAGGGGGTGGCCAGCTTCGGCGAAATGGACAACGAGATCGTGGCCTGCATCCAGTGCGGCTTCTGCCGCCTGGGCTGCCCCACCTACGCCCAGACCAACCTGGAGGCCATGAACGCCCGCGGCCGCATCACCCTGGCCTTCGCCCTGCTCACCGGCCAGGCCCAGCCCAGCGCGGACATGGCCCGGCGCCTGTACCAGTGCATGCTCTGCCTGAACTGCAAGTACACCTGCCCGGCCCAGGTCAACGTGGCCGGGGTGGTGCAGGCCGCGCGCCAGCGCCTGGTGCAGGCGGGCTTTCTGCCCGAGACCTTCAAGAAGCTCATGAACGACATGATAGAACTGGGCAACCCCTTTGCCCAGCCGCGGGACAAGCGCTGCGACTCCTACCCCGTGGGCTATGAGGCCAAGGACCGGGCCGAGGTGATGCTGCACCTGGGCTGCGTGGCCTCCTACCAGGACGTGCGCATCATCCCGGCCCTGATGAAGATATTGGACGCGGCCGGCCTCGACTACACCACCATGGGCCAGCAGGAGAACTGCTGCGGCTACCTGGCCTACCTGGTGGGGGACATGCAGACCTTCAACGCGGTGGCCGCGGCCAACGCCGCCCTGTTCCAGGACAAGGGCGTGCGCACCCTGCTCACGGCCTGCGCCGGCTGCTACAAAACCTTCGCGGAGCTCTACCCCAAGCACGGCTTCGGCGACGGCTACCAGCCCGAGCACGCCGTGTTCCTGCTGGAGCGGCTCATCGGCGAGGGCCGGCTCAGGTTCAAGGACGACGCCCCGGCCACGCGGGTCATCTACCACGACCCCTGCGACCTGGGCCGGCACCTGGGCGTGTACGAGCCGCCGCGCCAGGTGATCAAGGCCCTGCCCGGCGTGGAGCTGGTGGAGTTCCCCCAGAACCGCAGCCTGGCCAAGTGCTGCGGCGGCGGCGGCGGGGTCAAGGCCTTTGACAACGCCCTGGGTGGGGACATCGCCCTGGAGCGCATCAAGGCGGCCATCGCCCAGGGCGCGGAGGCCGTGGTCAGCGCCTGCCCCTCCTGCAAGAACTCCCTGAACCAGGCCGCGGCCCGGGCCCGCAAGGAGAAGATCGGCAAGATAAAGGTGCTGGACATCACCGAGCTGGTGGCCTCGCGCCTGGCCTAGGCAAAAAAACGGGAGGCTCCGGCGCGTCCGGGGCCTCCCTGCTTTTTTTCCGGCCCTACTTGTCGTTCAGGGACCAGTCGTAGTCCAGGTAATCCACCCGCACCTTGTCGCCCAGGGCCTCCAGCCGCCTCTTCAGCTCGCCGCGGGCGTACTTCTTGACGAAGCTCACCTGATCGCGGGGGAAGTCGCCGGCGTACCAGTCCATGACCTTGTTCAGGTACAGGACGCCATTCTCCAGCTTGGCGCGCCGGGGGTCGTTGATCACCGCGGCCGTGGCCTGGTCCAGTTGCTCGTCCAGGCGGGCGCCGGTGAAGGGCTCCGGCCACAGCGGCGGGCAGCCCTTGGAGGCGCAGTTGACCGCGAAGTGTACCCGGGGGTCCTTAAAGCGGGGCCGCAGGATGTCGTGCTCCACCTCATCCAGGGTCAGCACCCCGTGCTTGAGGCGCACGATCTTCTGGGACCAGGGGCCGGAGAGCAGGCCGCCCAGGTCCTTGATGGACTTCAGCTCCGGGTACTTGGTCAGGATCAGCCACAGGGTCCAGGCATTGTAGGCGTTGATGTAAAAGGCCATCTGCTCGGCGCGGCCCAGCCGCTCCGGCTCCGCCTGGGCCATCTGGGTCAGGAACCTGTCCAGCTTGGCCCGCTCTCCCTTGAGGCCGGCGTAGTCCACCGCTTCGCCCTGCACGTACTTTTTCAGCAGATCGGCGTACAGGGAGTAGTCCACGGCCTGGGCCGCGGCCGGGCCGGCCAGGCCCAGCAAGAGCCCCAGGCACAGGCACAAGGCTGATATTCTCATGACATCCTCGCACTAGCCAGCGGTCCGCCAGGCCCGGCCGGCGGCCTACTTGGCCTCCATGGGGAATTTCCCCTCCTGCCAAGCGTTCCAGCCGCCCTCCAGCACCATGACCTTCTTGAATCCCCTCTCCATCAGCTTCCGCGCCACCCGGGCGCTGGTGTACTCGTCGGGTCAGGCTCAGTAAAGCACGTAGGTGCGCCCCTGGTCGTACTTGGCGGCCCACTGCTCCGCCTGGAAGGGGTCCTCGCGCAGGGCGCCGGCGATTTTGTACTTGGAGGCCCGGTAGTGCTGGCCCAGGCGCACGTCCAGCACCACCACCCCGGCCCGGCCCAGCATCTGCTTGAGCTCTTGGGGGCTGACCAGGGGCGCCTGGTCCTGGGCCGCGGCCAAGGCGGGCGGGGCCGCGGCCGCCAGCAGGGCCGCCAGGGATAGGATGGCCAATCGCTTCATAGGGCTGCTCCTTGCCAGAGGGCCGGCGCTGCGCGGACCCGTCTGCTCCCAGGTTAAGCCAGGCCGCGGTGCTTAAACAAGCCGTCCGTGCCGGGCCGGACGGTCCGGGGCAAGCCGAGGCCCGAGGGCCGGGCTTCTGCTAGAATGAAGGCGGCCGCTGTTAACCGCACATGGGCCCCGGCCCAGGGAGAGAGAGGCATGGAGCGGGACCTGAGACAGGCGCCGTCGCTGCTGCGGCGCCAGGACTGCCTGCTGGTGATCATAGACATGCAGGAGAAGCTGCACCGGGTCATGGAGGGCAAGGAGGCCCTGGCGGCCAATGTGCTGCGCCTGGCCAAGTTCGCGGGCGTCGCCGGCCTGCCGGTGGTGGTCAGCGAGCAGGCCAACCTGGGCCCCACCCTGGCCGAGATCGCCCAGGCCCTGCCCGCGGGCAGCCCCAAGGTGGACAAGATCGCCTTTGACTGCTTCGCCAGCCCCGCCTTCCAGGAGCTGCTCTGGCAGCAGGACAAGGGCACCCTGGTCCTCTGCGGCATCGAGGCCCACATCTGCGTGGCCCAGACCGCGCTCTCGGGCCTGGTGGGCCACCGGGTGCAGGTCATCGCCGACGCGGTGGCCAGCCGGGTGGAGGCCAACCGGCGGGTGGCCCTCACTCGCCTGGCCCAGGCCGGGGCGGTGATCAGCTCCACGGAGATGTTCATGTACGAGATCCTGGGCCAGGCCGGCAGCGACGAGTTCCGCCAGGTGCTGCGCCTGGTCAAGTAGGCGGGGCCTGCGGCCTAGGGGATTTTGTCAACGAACTCCTTCAGGCGCTGGAAGTAGGCCGCCCCGCCCCGCAGATAGGTGTCGTTGTGCCCGGCGCCCTGTAGCAGCACGAACTGCTTGGGCGGGGGCAGGGCCGCGAACAGGGCCTGGCCCAAGGCCAGGGGCACGATCTCGTCCGCGTCGCCGTGCAGCACCAAGACCGGCGCCCGCACCTGGGGCGCGCGGCCCAGGGAGTTGAAGCGCTTGCCCAGCCAGCCGCCCAGGCCGGGCAGGGGCAGAAAGCTCCTGGCCATGTCCCCCAGGTTGGTGAAGGTGCTCTCCAGGATCAGGCCCGCCGGCGAGCGCACCGTGGCCAGGTACACCGCGGCCACCCCGCCCAGGGAGCGGCCGAAGACGACCACCCGCCCGCCTTGGCCGGCCGCCTTTTGCTGAGCCCAGTCAAAGGCCGCCTCCGCGTCCTGGTACATGCCCGCCTCGCTGGGCGATCCCTGGCTGCGGCCGTAGCCCCGGTAGTCGAAGATGAAGCTGGCCAGCCCCGCCTGCTGCAAGCGGGCCAGGTTGTCCAGGCGGTGGGAGATGTTGCCCGCGTTGCCGTGGCAGAACAGCAGCAAATGGCGAGCCCCAGGGGCCGGCAGGTGCCAGCCGTGCAGGCGGGTGCCGTCAGCGGCGGTCAGCCACACGTCCTCATAGGCCAGGCCCAGGGCGGTCGGTGTGGCGTAGAGGTCTTTTTCCGGAAAGAATATCTGGCTCTCCACGATGCTGCTGCAGGCGCTCATCATGACCCCCAGGATTACGATCAGGGCCCGCCTCATGGACGGCCCGGCCCGCTGAAGGGCGCCAGCTCCAGGCGGCCGCCGGCGGGCAAGGTCAGCTCCAGCTCCCGCACCCACAGGCGCACGTACACCGGCTCCTGATAGGTGCGCAGGCCTTCTGACCAGTAGTGGGTGACCACGCAGGAGAACACCAGGCGGTAGCGGCCGGGCCCGGCCGGGGCCAGGAACTCGGCCTGGCCCTCCGCGGCCAGCCCCACCTCGGGCCGGGCCAGGCCACCCAGGGGCTCCAGGCGCCAGACGGCCCCGGCCGCGCCCAGCAGGACGGCCTCCACCTGCCAGGTGGGCGGGCCCAGCCAGTGGTCCAGGGTGGGCTGGTCTCTCAGCGGACCGATCTTGTCCGCCACCGCCTGGTCAATGTCCGCCCGGCTGATGCGGCCGGCGGCCTGCAGGACCAGGCGGGCGGGGTGCTCCCCCGCCGGGGCGTAGAACCCGCCGCAGCCGGCCATGAGCAGGGCCGCGGCCAGGCAGATTAGCGTCGCGCGGCGCATGGCCTGCCTCCTATAATTGCTGTCTTCTATTATAGCCCGCCGCGGCCGCCCCTTAGGCATTGACACCCCTGGGGGTTGCCTCTAGCATGGGGGCGTAACCCGCTCTATGACACGCCTAGCCTGGGAGGATAGCGATGGACAAAGGCGCTTTGGCCGCCAAGCTCAAGGAGATGTACCCGGAGATAACCCAGCACGGCCTGAATCTGGACCTGGAGTTCAAGCCGGACAAGGACTATTGGGTGGTCATGCTCTCCAAGGGCGACCATCGCCTGCACACCCTGCTGGACCAGAAGGACGCCCTGGCCTGCCTGGAGGGCACCCAGTGCGTGTACCTGGGGGTGCAGATCGGCCAGTTCGTGAAAAACTTTGAAAATTACGCCTAGGACCGCCGGCCCCCTGCCCGGGCCTGGCCGCCCCGGGGCCCAGCCCCGGGGCTGGTTTTTCTCAGGCGGGGCAAGCCCGTGCTGCGCAACCAGCGCCTCATAACCGTATCCCTGGATCAGGCCCAACTGGGCCAGCGCAACCGCCCCCTGTCGGTGCTGCTGGAGCTCAGCAACCTCCTGTCCACCTGCGTGGAGCTGGAGCAGGTGTGGGATATCTCCCTGGGCCTGGTCATGGAGCAGTTCGGGGTCAGCGCCGGCCGGGTGTACCTGATGCAGCCCGGCGGCGAGCAGTTCCGGCTGGCGGCCCACCGCGGGCTGGACCCCAGCGGCCTGGAGACGGTGCGCGCCTCCAGCAGCTTCACCGGCAAGGCCGCCCGCGACCGCAGCTTCCTGGCCATGCACGTACAGGACCTGGGGGACCCCCGGCGCGTGGCCCTGTTGTCCAGCAAGGGTTTCAAGGTGGTCATCTGCCTGCCGCTCATCACCCGCGACCGGGTGCTGGGGGTGATGAACCTGGCCGCCCGGGAGGTGATCCCCCTGGAGATGGGCACCATAGACCTGGCCATGGTCATGGGCAACCTCACCGCCACCGCCGCCGAGAGCGTCTGGCAGGCCCGCCTGCTCAACGAGCAGAAGGAGGCGGTGCAGTTCTTCGCCTACACCGCCTGCCACGACATGAAGAGCCCGGCCGGCGGGGTGCACGCCCTGGTGCGCCGGCTGGCCCGACACCTGGACCAAGGCCTGGACCAGAAAGGCCGGGCCATCATGGACCAGATAGAGCGGGCCGCCGGGCATTTGGAGGACCTGACCCAGGAGGTGAACCACTACATCCGGGCCAAGGAGGCCCCCCTGGAGCCGGTGGGTCTGGAGCTGGGGCAGGTGCTGGCCGAGCTGGCCGGGGAGCTGGATGAGCGCCTGCAGGCGGCCGGGGTGGAGCTGGTGGTGCCGGACCGGCCGGTGCGGCTGACCGCCGACCGCCTGGCCCTGAGCCGGGCCCTGATGAATCTGTTGGACAACGCCCTCAAGTACGGCGGGCCCCAGCTCAGCCGCATAGAGGTCGGCGCCGAGGAGCAGCCGGAGCAGGTGGTGATCCAGGTGCGCGACGACGGGGTGGGGGTGCCCGACGAGCTGGCCGACAAGCTCTTCACCCTGTTCAAGCGGGCCGCCACCTCCCAGGGCACCGAGGGCACCGGCCTGGGCCTGGCCATCGTCAAGGAGATCGCCCAGCGCCACGGCGGCCGGGCCTGGCTGGAGCCGGCCGCGGGCCGCGGCGCCGTGTTCTGCTTCTCCCTATCCCGCCATATCAAGCCTTAGCCCTGGCTCGGCCGGAGCCCCGCCGGCGGTCCTCCCTCGCCGCCAACCGCTGATCAGGCCTACGGCGCCGGTTTGCCCAGAGGCGGCGGGCCCGCCTCGAGCCGCTTTTGGATGGCCGCGTGCACCTCCCGGATGATCCGGGGCGAGAGCGAGGCCATGGCCTGGCTCATGGCCGCGGCCAGGGCCGGGCCGCTCTGGGCGCTCATGTCCTGTTGGGCCTGGTAGGTGCGCTGGAACATCACCCGGCGGTAGAGCTCGGCCTGGCTGGCGTCCAGCAAGGTGAGCACCAGCTCCAGGCGGGCCTGGGCCCGCTCCCCCTGGTCGCGCTCCAAGAAGCTCTGCACCCCTCCCTCGATGACGAAGCGGGCCTGCTGCAGGCTGTGCGGCCCCAGGGCCGCCTGGAACAGCCCGCAGGCCGTCAGATCCCGCAGCAGGACCTCGCTGACCAGCTGGGCCGGGCCCACCAGCCAGCGGTGATAGGGATAGTGGTCGCGCTCCTGTCCCTGGGGGGCGAAGAACATCTGCTGGCTGTCCACCCCCGGCGCGGCGCTGAAGCGGCCCACCTGCACCGCCACCGGCAGGGAGGCCAGGCCGCTCACCCGCGGCGGGGGGTACTCCAGCAGATACTGGCGCAGGTAGGGCGGATACGGGCCGCCCAGGCAGGCGGGCAGCAGCAACAGCGCCAGCAGCAGGGCCAGCGCCGGCCAGGTCATGGTGCGGGGGGCTAGAGCCGCCATGGCTATTTCCCTGTGGCCGCGCGCTCCCGGCGGGGGGGCGGCGGCTGGCTGAAGATGAGGGCCGAGGGATTCTGCTGCAGGCGGCCCATCAGGTCGCGCAGATTGGCCGAGGCCTGCTCCAGGTTGCGGCCGATGCTCTGGGCCTGCAGGGCCAACTGCTGGGCCTGGGCGCCCATCTGCCGGCTGCGCTGCTCCAGGTCGCTGAAGAGCTGGCTGGCCCGGGCGGTGGTCTGGGCCAGCTTCATGGCCTTCAACTCCCGCTCCAGCTCCGCCAGCATCCCCCGGCCGGCGGCCACCGCGGCCCGGGAGTTGTCCACCAACTCCTGCACCGTCTGGTCGCTCAGGCGGAGGTTGAGGCGGGCGGCCAGCTTTTCCGTGGCCGCGGTGGCCGCCTCCAACTGGCTCATGGCCCGCTGCAGCCGCTGGTCGCCCATGAGCTTTTGCAGGGAGGTGAGCGTCTGGTCCACCTTCTGGCCCATGCCCTTGAAGTCAATGTCCCGGAACTGGCTCATCACCCTGTCCAGGGTGCTGACGATGCGGGTCAGCTCCGAGGGGCGGGAGGGGATGATGGGGTACTCGGCCACGAAGTCTATGCCCGGCGACTCCTCGGCCGCCCCGGGCTTCTTGCGGTCCAGCTCGATGAAGGTGATGCCGGTGATGCCCGCGCTGGTGAGCTGGGCCACCATCTCCTTGGACAGGTCGCCCTCGAACTCCACGGCCATCACCACCTCGATGAGGCGGTAGTCCGGGGCCACCCGGATGGCCTTGACCCGGCCCACGTCCACCCCCCGGTACTTGACCGTGGAGTCGTTTTGCAGGCCCAGCACCGACTCGTTGAAGAAGGTGACGTAGGTCTTGGCCCCCTTGAGGTACTGGGAGGCGCCCAGCCAGGCCACGGCCCCCACGCCGAGGACCAGGCCCAGGATGACGAACAGCCCCACTTTGAGATTCGAGGCCTGGGTGCTCATGAACCCTTTCCTTTCAGTCCCGCGGCCGCCGGTGGAAGAACTCCTGCACCCGGGGGTCGCGGGAGTCATCGCGCAATCGGTGGGGGTCGCCCACGGCGATGATCCCCTTGGCGGCCTTGTCCAACAGCACCACCCGGTGGGCGATGGCGTAGATGGAGTCCAGCTCGTGGGTGACGATGAGCATGGTGGTGCCCTGGGCCTGGTTCAGGCGCAGGATCAGCCGGTCCAACTCGGCGCTGGTCACCGGGTCCAGGCCCGCCGAGGGCTCGTCGAAGAACAGGATGCTGGGGTCCAGGGCCAGGGCCCGGGCCAGGGCGGCCCGCTTGTTCATGCCCCCGGACATCTCGGCGGGCAGGTAGTCCTGAAAGCCGTCCAGGTCCACCAGGGCCAGCTTCAGGCGCACCAGCAGATCCAGGGTCCGGCGGTCCAGGTGGGCGGCGTCGGCCAGGGGCAGGGCCACGTTCTCGGCCAGGGTCATGGAGCCCAGCAGGGCCCCGGACTGGAACAGCACCCCAAAGCTCCGGCGCACCCGGGCCAGCTCCTTCTCGCCCGCCCGGGCCAGGTCCACGCCGTGCACCAGGATGCGCCCCTGCCGGGGCGGCAGCAGGCCGATGACGGCCATGAGCACCGTGGACTTGCCGCAGCCGCTGCCCCCGGCGATGACCACGATCTCCCCGGGCGTCACGCTGAAGCTCAGGTGCTCCACGATGATGTTCTGGCCGTAGCCCAGGGTCACGTCCTCCACCTGGATGGGCGCCGGGGCTGGGCTGGGGCTGGCGTCGGCCTGGGTCAAGGCTTGGCCTCCCTACAGGTAGTACTGCACGATGGCGAAGATGCTGTCGGCCACCACGATCAGGAACATGCCCGCCACCACCGCCGAGGTGGTGGCCCGGCCCACGCCCTCGGCCCCGCCGGCCACCGCCAGCCCGCGCTGGCAGCCGATGCCGCCGATCAAGAAGGCGAACACCACGCCCTTGAGGGCCCCGCTGGTGATGGCCCCCACGGACAGGGCGCCCAAGGTGTGCTGCACGTAGCTGTACACGGTCAGGTCCAGGTAGGTCACCCCGATGATCATGCCGCCCACGATGGCCAGCAGGTCGGAGAAGAGGATCAGCAGGGGCACCATCAACAGGGCGGCCACGATCTTGGGCATGGCCAGGAACACCGTAATGTCAAAGCCCATGACCTTGAGCGCGTCCACCTCCTGGTTGACCACCATGGTGCCGATCTCGGCGGCGAAGGCCGAGCCCGAGCGGCCGGCCACCAAGACCGCGGTCATGATGGGCCCCAGCTCGCGCACCATGGCCACCGCCACCAGGTCGGCCACGTAGATGTTGGCCCCGAAGTGCTTCAACTGGATGGCGCTCATGAAGGCCATGATCAGCCCCAGCAGGAAGCTGATCAGCGCCACGATGGGCAGGCCGTCCACGCCCACCCGCTCCATGTAAAGCTCCACGTCCCGCCAGCGCAGGACGGACGGCCGCCGGGCCACCAGGGCCAGGGCCCGGGCCAGGGAGCCCACGAAGGCCACCACCTCCACCAGGTCGTCCAGCAGGCGCAGGGCGCCCACGCCCAGGTTCTCGATGAAGTTGCCCGGCCGGGGCGTGGGCGGGGGCATTGGCGGGGCCAGCCTGTCCGGCCGCACCAGAGCCAGCATCTGCTGGCCCTGCGGGCCCAGCCCCTCCAGCTTCAGCGGCACCTGGCGCTGGGCCGCCTGCTCGCTGAGCAGGTTAAGGGCCAGGGCCCCGCCGCTGTCCAGATACTGCACCCCGGACAGCTCCACGGTGAGCGAGGCGGGCGGGGTCGGCTCCAGCACCCGCTTGAACTGGGCCAAGAGATGGCCCATGGCCTGCAGGTTCAGGCGGCCGCTCAGGCGCAGGGTCTGCGCGCCCCCCGGCGGCCCTTGCAGGCTGATCTGGTATCCATCCCGATGGCGTCGGTGCAGCATGGGCCCCCTCAGCTCCCCGGCCGGCGCCTAGGGCTCGAAGTTCAGGGCCAGGAACTCTTTCTGGGATACGCCCAGGCGGCCGTGCACCTCCTGGGCGTCAAAGCCCAGGCACAGGGCCCCTTGCACCGAGCCGCCCCGCTCCAGGGGCGAGCAGATCACGTAGAGCTGGCCGCCGGAGTCGTACAGGGGGAAGTGCGCGGTGCGGCCCTCTTGCAGCACCTGCCGCATGCCCTGATAGCGGGAGTAGTTCTGGCCCGGCGTGGCCGCCACCACGCCCTCGGGCTGCGTGGTGTCGGGGTAGCGCCCGGCGATCACGCGGCCCTGGCGGTCCAGCACGGCCAGGGCGCAGGGCAGGGGCGCGCCCTTCTGGTGGGCCTCGCGGAACATCTGGCGCAGGACCTGGTCCACCTTCTGGCCCAGCTCCGGCCCCTCCAGGGCGGGCAGGCGGGCCTTGGCCTGCTTGATGTGCGCCAGGGCCGCGGCCTTGAACTCCCGGGCCTTGGCCGACACGGCCTCCTGGCCGCCGCAGCCGGCCGCGGCCAGGCACAGGGCCAGGACCGTCAGCCCCAGGCCCCTTGGCAGCCGCTTGCCTTGCGCCGCGCGCTTAATCACGCCCTTCTCCCGCGGGTGGTCCCTTAAAAGAGTGTTACCATAAGGCCAGCGACAGATGTACCAGTTTTTTGCCCGCTGCCAAGCGGGCTTGGCCGCGCGGGGCCGGAAACGAGGGGTCTTTGGCGCATCAGATCCGGTTCACGGTGCAGGCCGGCCTGGCGCGCGACCAGCGCACGGGCCTGGCCTGGCTGCAAAACCTCTCGCCCCTGGCCGAGCCCTGCTTCTGGGGCGAGGCCCTGGAGCGGGTGGCTGGGCTCAACCAGCGGGTGTACCTGGGCTACAGCGACTGGAGGCTGCCCAACCGCCGGGAGCTGGTTAGCCTCATAGACTACGCCCAGGCCCGGCCGGCCCTGCCCGCGGGCCATCCCTTTGTGGGCCTGGAGCTGGCCTGGTACTGGAGCGCCACCAGCTACGCCGGCGACCCGGCCTACGCCTGGTACCTGCACCTGGAGGGCGGCCGCCTGTTCTACGGCGACAAGGGACGCTCCTATTTCCTTTTGCCCGTGCGGGGGAGCAGCGCGTCCCTGGCGGCCAGCGGGCAGATCAGGTGCTACGGCGCCGCGGGCGCGGCCCTGCCCTGCGCGGGCAGCGGCCAGGACGGCGAGCTGCGCCTGGGCCGGCCCTGGCCCCAGCCCCGCTTCACGGCCCAGGGCCCGGTGGTGCAAGACAACCTCACGGGCCTGGTCTGGGCCCGGGCCGCGGACCTGGGGCCGGGGCCAATGAGCTGGTTCGAGGCCGGCCAGGCGGCCGCGGCCCTGAACCAGCGCGGCCTGGGCGGGCTAGGGGGCTGGCGGCTGCCCAGCATCCAGGAGCTGGAGCTTTTGGTGGACGCCGCGGCCCACCACCCGGCCCTGCCCGCGGGCCACCCCTTCGTGGGCGTGCAGGAGCAGTATTGGTCCGCCACCAGCAGCGGCTTCGACCCGGAGTGGGCCATGGCCCTGTACCTGGACAAGGGCGGCATCGGCGTGGGGCAGAAGAAGGATGCGCATTATTGCGTGTGGGCGGTGAGCGGGGGGGAGAGTAGGGGAAAAGGCAAGAAGTATTGAAATAAGCTAAATATATTCTATGAGTCTAAAGTGACCAGAATAAATCATTCCATTAGGTGTAGGAGCTATGAACCTATCTCCCCTTTTATTTACCCAATTATCCCTTCCAAGAAGAGTATTAACACCGCATTTAAAAGCACCAATATAATTATACTTGCCTCCTAGCTTGCTTAAGGAAAAATGTATCAACCTCGCAGTTTGATCTTCATTAAGTTCTGGCCACTGCCTGTAGACACCAACGTGTACTCTCTTTTTTCTATAATCTTCCAGATCACTAATTATACGTCCCTTCGACGTAACCTCGCTGACCTGGCTACCTCCCAAACAAAGCCCGCAGTGACTCCACGAACCATCGTCAACCCATGCTATCAATCTACTTACTAGACTTTGTGGGTCAAAAGCCGTGAACAAATCGCCAGGCTTAATAACAGAATATAATCTTTCCCACTTTTCTTTGTTATCATCAAACTGCTTTTCCTTCCAGTTGGGCATTATTTCAGGGTAATCAAAAAAGCTAAATTCATTTGAGGTTAATTTACTAATACCCAAATCAAAAAGACGATAATTATCTCTATTCATTTCAAAATAGATGCAAAATTTACTCCTAAAAGAAATATCCTGAGAACAAGCAACCTTAATTTCCTTACCCAACATAGCAGGGGGCAATTCAAACATTTTTCCTTTTCTGCCATACCAACGTGGCCTATTGAACAAGACGTTACCATTTCTTAGAAAAATACCATACTGATTAAATCCACTTCTATCTGGCTTTCTTCTGGTATGTGGATCGTTGAAAAAAATATTAGCCCCTGAGGGTATTTTATCTTTTAAGTCTCTGACTGAAATTGTCTCCGGTTCTGCTTTTTTTGCTTCGTTTTTTTCCATTTTAGATAAAATCCATTTCGCCATAATTAATCGCCTTATATAAATTCTACCAACCACCAAAGTCCTGAATAAACAAAATCGTTAGGTGTGATTTTCCATGGATCAAATTCACCTTCGAAAAGAAACGAATTTCTTTTAAATAATCTCAGCCATCCGATCCACAAGAGCGTTAAATACCCGTATGGCTGTCCAATCCTTTCTCTAGCCTTACTGACTATCTCCGCGGCCTCTTGATCCGAAAGTTCTTCGCGAAATCTGTAAACTCCTATATGGTACTTTGAATTTTTATACACCTCTAAAGGCCTTTCGACTGCTCCGGACGAAATGGCCTCCCATACTGTACCATCCCCTGTGTATCCCGCAACGTGACTCCAAATTCCGTTATCAATCGTTTTTATTAGCCAACTAACAATACTACTAGTATCATAAATTAAAAGCAGATCCACTGGCTTTAGGTTGGATTTCAATAAATTCCATTTTTTTATAAAATCATCTTGATCAACTATCTTGTTCAGTTTTGGTAACAACAAAGGTTTATCAAAAAAAGTAGTATCCCTCTTAATATAGCGCATCCCTAAATCGAACATCCTGCAATTCATTATATTAATATTAAAAAACCTGGTTATTTTTTTGGATTCTTCTAAATCCTTCAAGCTATAAATAGATAATGGTCCTTTTATTTCCGATAATTCTTTTTCTAATAATTTCCGTCGCCATATCGTTTTTCTAACATACAGCACTTTCCCTTTTTGATGGATGATTCCGATTTGCGAAAAACCACTTTTTTGAGGCGGCATCCTGTTTTTTGCATCCATAAAAAAAACTATGGAGCCGGGAACTGCTTCTTCTATCGATTTTATCTCGGCCATCGCGACACGCCCCCAAACCGTTTATCAACTCTAATAGTATCGCAACACCAATAATGAACTAAGATTTTTCACTAAATTTCCGCCCTACCCAACACCCGCTCCCTTAACTGGCCCACCGCCATTTTTAAGAGCGGCTCCAGGTTCACGATGTCGCAGGCGTTGTAATCCAATAGCGTCCGCAGCGCCTCCTCGTCGCCGGCCAGGTGCTCCTGCCAGAGCATGACCGCCATGTACCCGTCCATGTCCCCCACGTGCTCGGGCCGCTCCAGGCCCAGGCTGCGCTCTATGCGCTTGAGCCCGCCGCGAAGCCCCAGCCGCCTGAGCAGCCAGCGCAGGTCAATGTGCACCGGCGGCACTAAGAGCCGCGAGAACACCTGCCTGAGCACGGGCAGGTCGAAGCTGGCGCCGGCGAAGGTGACCACCACCTCGTAGCCGGCCATGGCCTGGCTTGCCTCGTGCAGATCGCGGCCGGCCACGTACTGGCGCACCTCGCGGCCGTCGTAGAGGCCCACCACGGTTATGCCGCCGAAGTCCTCGGGGTCGCCGCCGGTCTCGATGTCCAGATACGCCACGCGTTTGTATTGCGGATAGAAGCGCCAGTGCTCGCTGGTGTGGATCAGGCCGGCCAGCTCGGCCAGGCCGCCCGGCCGCTCCAGGGCTGCCAGGCTGCGCTGGATCACCGGGCGGCCCAGATTGAACACCGCGCGTGGGGCCAGCTCCGCGCCCCGGGCCAGGAAGTCGCGCCAGTCGCGCAGGCCGGCGCGCCACAGGGCCAGCTCGCGCTTGGGGCCCACGGTGGGGATGTGAATGAAGGTCCTGGTCAACACGAGTGGTCAACTTACAACAGGGTTGGGGCGGCACAATCGCTGCCCATTCTAATTAATATTTCGGTCATGAAAAAAGCACCTGCTGTCTGCCGCGTTTTGGTCGGGACCCGGCACAGCCAGGCGTCGGCAGACAAGGCGTCCGGCGAGCGACAGCCGGAGGCGTAGCTGAAACTACGTCGAGGCTGGAGCGATGCCGGCAACGCAGTATGCCGGGCCCAAGGCTTGGGCTCCCATATGTTTTCAACGGGAGCATCAGAGTTTGACCCTGGCAGATAGTCTCTCGACCCGCTTTGCCCCCAGCGGCACGCTGGCTGGCGAAGCCGGCCTAAAACAGCCGCTTCTGGGCGCTGCGGCTGGGGGTGAGGCCCAGGTGCTCGTAGGCCCGGGCCGTGGCCACCCGGCCCGAGGCGGTGCGCTTGAGCAGCCCCTGCTGGATCAGGTAGGGCTCGTACACCTCCTCGATGGTGTGGGCCTCCTCGCTCACGGCCGCGGCCAGGGTGCCCAGGCCCACCGGCCCGCCGTCGAACTTCTCCACGATGGTGCTGAGCAGTTGGCGGTCCAGGCGGTCCAGGCCGCTCTCGTCCACGCCCAGGCGGGCCAGGGCGTAGTCGGCCAGCTCGCGGTCCACCCGGCCGCCGCCCTCCACCTGGGCGAAGTCGCGCACCCGCTTGAGCAGGCGGTTGGCCACCCGGGGCGTGGCCCGGCTGCGGCGGGCGATCTCGGCCGCGCCCGCGTCCTCCATGGCCAGGCCCAGGATGCGCGCCGAGCGCAGCACGATGGCCGCCAGCTCCGCCACGCTGTAGAAGTCCACCCGCACCTGCACCCCGAAGCGGTCGCGCAGGGGCGGCGTTAAGAGCCCCACCCGCGTGGTGGCCCCCACCAGCGTGAAGGGCGGCAGGTCCAGCTTGACCGTGCGCGCGCTGGGCCCGGAGCCGATCACCAGGTCCAGGTGGAAGTCCTCCATGGCCGGGTAGAGCACCTCCTCCACCACGTGGTTGAGGCGGTGTATCTCGTCCACGAACAGGACGTCGCGCGGCTCCAGGTTAGTGAGAATGGCGGCCAGGTCGCCGGCCCGCTCCAGCACCGGGCCGCTGGTGGCGGTGATGCCCACGCCCAGCTCCGAGGCCAGGATGTGGGCCAGGGTGGTCTTGCCCAGGCCCGGGTGGCCGTGCAGGAGCGCGTGGTCCAGGGCCTCGCCCCGCTGGCGGGCGGCCTCGATGAACACCTTGAGGTTGGCCTTGGCCTCGGCCTGGCCGATGTACTCGTCCAATGACGAGGGCCGCAGGCTCTCCAGGGCCTGGTCCTCCTCGCTGGGCGCGCCGTCCACCAGCCGGCCGTGCAGCTCCTCAGGGCTCAAGCATCACCTCCCGCCCTCCCCGGCTGGCTGCATTATAGCAGCGGGGCCGGGGCTCCTGCGAAGGGTATCAGGTTATGGGCGGGGAGGAAAGGGGCGGGGGCCGCTTGCCGCCAGGGCTATCTCTGCCGGCACCTCTTGAATACCCTTTTATTGAGGAGCGCGGTCTCCAGGTCGAACGAGTTGTGTCTGTTAATGAAATCACTGATCGCGTACAAGGCCCTCTGTTCGTCCCCCCGAGTCCCGGCGCGTTGCATCTCACAGATGAATTTGGCCGAGTAGTCCGGCAGGCCGTTGACCCGGAACTCCACCTGATACTGGTTGCCGCCGGCCCTGGCCAGGCGCACGATGATGGCCGAGCGGTCCGCGGCCACATCCGCGCCCAGAACCACCAGCTCGGCGCGCGCGGGCAGGGCGAAAAGCAGGGTGGGCAGAACCATCGCCGCCCAGAGCAGCATCGTCCTAGGCATCTTTGATCTTGCCCAGTAACAGCGGACAATTGGTTAAGCGATCATTTTGTGTTCATAGGCCAACGGGCTGATGTGTCCGTTGGCACTGTGCCTCCTGGTTC
>QZKP01000010.1 GCA_003605055.1 Desulfarculus sp. | reverse complement strand
CGGCTTACCTGCCACCCACTCTTCTGATCGGTCATGAATCACCTCCGTCAAGCAATTTACTCGCTTAACTCGGTGTCCGACAAACCTGGGCTGGATCATCCACACCCACTGGACGGGCTGGAAGCAAATGGAGGTCTTCGACCACCTGCTGGACCTGCCCATCGCGCCCACCACCATGCTGTTCTACATCAACAAGTCCACCTTGAAGAAGCTGGGCCCCAAGCTGGCTCCCATCTTTGTCAAATACTGCGAGCTGATGGCGGCGCTGATCTCCATGGACTCCAAGGTCTCCGAGGCCAAGAACGAGATCATCGCCTCGGCCAGGATGAAGTTCTACAATCCCACCGAGGCCGAGAAGGATCTCTGGTACTCTCCGGCCAAGACCGTCATCGACGAGTGGGTCAAGCGGTCCGCGCCCTATGGAAAGCAGATCGTGGAGATCGTGGAAAAGGCGCGCAAGTCGCCTAAGAAGAACTTTATCGACTATTGATAATGCGGTGCCAGGGAACAGGCGCTGACCTGCTGCGGGTGGGGCAGCGCCTGCGCCCGCAGGCGATTATAACCCGAGTCTGGAAATGTTGGCCTAACCGCTACGCACAAAAATAAAACGCTATTAATTCGTCAGGGCTTGGCCTTGACCGTGCAGGCCTAAACCATTTTGAGGGGCGCCCGATGAAAACCATCAATAACCTGATGTTGAAGGTGACCTACTTGCTGATAATCGGCATCGTAGTGGTGATCATGTGGGAGGTTATCGGGAGGTCATTTCTCCACGCGCCGACCTCTTGGTATTTGGAGGTGGCAAGTCTTTTGGGCGCCTGCAGCGCCACCTTGGCCGCGGCGTATGTCTTGCAGGAAGAAGCGCACCTGGGGGTCGATTTCATCATAGACCGCCTCCCGGCCAAGTGGCGCGACGCCATGCTTTCCATCACCTCCATATTCGGGCTGATAATCACCCTGGTCATCGTGATCATGCTGACCAAGGAGATCGGCTGGAGCCTGAAGCAGCACCGGGTGACGGACAACGCCATTCTGCCCATCAGCCCCTTTCAGATCGCCAGCACCCTGGGTCTGGTTCTGTTGGCCGTGCAGTTCGGCATCAGGGCCAGGAAGCATTTTGTGCTGTGGAGAAAGACCTCGCCGCAATCGAATTAAATATTTTGGCAATGCTTAGTTTGGCACCCCGAGCTTGAGGAAAGGAAGATCACCCCATGGAAGGCATGGCGTGGCAGTTAATTCTGGTGCTTTTGTTGCTGGCGGTGTTGCTTCTTTCCGGCATGCCCTTGGCCATATCGCTGGGGGGAACCGGGATCGTCGGTATCATGATCTTAAAGGGGCCGGCCTACGTTTTCAACCTGGGGTTTGTGGTCTGGGAAACCATGTTCTCCTGGTCCCTGATCGCCATCATCGGCTTCGTGTTGATGGGGTGTATCTTCAGCGAATTTGGCTTTGGCAAGGACATCTACGACTTCGTCTACAAATGGCTGGGGCATCTGCCCGGCGGCACGGTTATAAGCTCCATTGTGATGTGCGCCCTCTTCGGGTTCATCTGCGCCTCGGCCATGGCAGGCATCTCCACGGTGGGCAAGCTGGCCGTTCCGGAGATGGAACGTCTTAAAGTAAGCCGGAAATTATATAGCGGGGCCTTCGCCTTCGGCGGCACGCTGTCGGCCATCATCCCGCCCAGCATCTGGATGATCATCTACTGCGGCCTGTCCGAGGCCTCGCTGGGGCACATGTTCTTCGCGGGCATCGTGCCGGGGTTTTTGCTGGTCATACTGGGCTCGATCTACATCAGCCTCAGAGTCATGATCAACCCCAAACTGTCTCCCGCGCCCCCCAGGAAATACACGTCCAAGGAAAAATTTGAGGCCTTGCTGAAAATTTCGCCGACCATCATCACCTTCCTGGTGGTTCTGGGCGGCATCTACCGGGGCTTCTTCTCGGCCATCGAGGCCAGCGCGGTAGGCGCGGTTATGGCCTTCCTCTGCGCCCTGATCTTCAAGAGCCGCGACCTGAGCGCCTTCAAGGGCGCCTTCAAGGCCACGGTGAAGATTTGCGTGATGATCTACGTCATCCTCATCGGGGCCATGCTTTTCAGCCACCTGATCTTCCTCTCCGGCCTCAAGGAATTCATCGTCTCCATCTTCGCGGGCCTCAACGTTCCCAATATGATCGTCTACCTCATGATTCTGGCCATCATCACCATTCTGGGCTGCCTCATGGACGTGCTGGCCCTGCTGGTGATCTGCGTGCCCATCTTCATGCCCATCGTGGAAGCCATCGGCATTGACCCCATTCTCTTCGGCATCATCATGATTATTCAATGCGAGCTGGCGGAGGTCACCCCGCCGGTGGGGTTGAACCTGTTCATCATCAAAGGAGTCTTGCCGGCCGGCACCACCCTGGGGAGCATTGCGCAGAGCGCCTTCCCCTTCGTGGTCATAAGCTGGATCATTTTTATTCTCATGTACCTCTGGCCGCAAATTGCCTTGTGGCTGCCTTCGCTGATAACCAGGTAGCTGCTTCAGCAAGGGAGTGAATACAAAATGCGCGAAGTGGTTATAGTCGGATACTTGCGGACCGCCCAATCCAAGTCCAAGCCTGATGACCCCAGCAAGGACTGGTTCGGCGCCCTGCGCGCCGACGACCTGCTGGGCCTGGTGATCCCCGAGCTGGTGGCGCGCGCCGGCGTGGACCCCGCTGAGATAAACGACTTCATCGTGGGATCCTCCATCGGCGTGGGCGAAAACTACACCTGGGGCGGCCGCTTCCCGCTGTTTTTGGCCGGGCTGCCCATCAGCGTGGCGGCTAAGTTCGTGGACCAGCAATGCGGCTCCTCCATGGCCTCGGTGCACATCGGTGCCATGGAGATCATGACCGGCTTCGCCGACATCGTGGTGGCCTGCGGCATGGAGCACCTGAGCCGGGTGCCCATGGGCCAGGCCAACCGCAAGGGTGGCATGGTCAGCCGCAACCCCAAGCTGATGCAGGACCCCTGCTTCGCGCCCCTGGACATGCCGGTGGCCGCCAGCATGGGCCTGACCGCAGAAAAGCTGGCCGCCCTGCGCGGCATCGGCAAGGACGAGATGGACCGCTGGGCCAAGCGGTCCCACGACCTGGCCGTCAAGGCCCGCGAGGAGGGCTACTTTCAGGACGAGATTCTGCCCGTGACAGCCGAGAAGGCCGGCGGCGGCAGCATGGTGGTGGACCGGGACCAGGCGGTGCGCGATGACGTGACCCTGGAGAGGCTGGCCCAGCTCAAGCCCGCCTTCCAGGAGGGCGGGCTGATCACCGCCGGCAACGCCTCGCCCCTGAACGCCGGCGCCTCGGCCCTGATCCTGGCCGAGAAGCAGACCGCCTTGCAAAAGGGCCTGCGCCCCATGGCCACCATCCGCGCCATCGGCTTCGCGGGCGTGGACCCCAGCCTCATGGGCATTGGGCCGGTGCCGGCCAGCCGCAAGGCCCTGGCCTACGCCGGCCTCACGGCCCAAGACATCGACTACTGGGAGATCAACGAGGCCTTCACGGTGGTGGTGCTCAACTGCATCAAGGAGCTGGGCATCGACCCGGAGCGGGTGAACGTCAAGGGCGGCGGCACCGGCATCGGCCACCCCCTGGGCGCCACCGGCTGCCGGCTCATCGGCACCCTGGCCCGCATTCTTCAGGAGAAGGGCGGCCGCTACGGCTGCGCCAACGCCTGCGTGGGCGGCGGACAAGGGGTGGCTACCATCATAGAACGCGAGGCCTGAGGCAGCGCAGCGGCCACAGCCGCCCCCGCAGGAGGAGGGCGCCCGAAGAGGCAAAATTATGCAGGGAAAAGAGCGTTGGCTGGAAAGACTATTCCGCATGCAACGGAACCTCTATATCGGCGGGGACAAGATCGGCCGCGACGACGAGAGGCTGGGGCCGGTGCTGAGCGTGGTGGGCCTCACCTATGACCTGGCCCGGGACCCCGCCTACGCCGAGTTGATGACCGCCACCTCCCACCTCACCGGCGAGAGAATCAACCGCTTCTGCCACGTGCACCAGTCGCCCGAGGACCTGCACAAGAAGCAGGACATGACCCGCATGATCTGCCAGAAGGTCAGCGGTTGCGTGCGGCGCTGCATGGGCGTGGACGCCCTCAATGCCATCTACACCGTGTCCTACGAGGCCGACCGCGAGCGCCCCGGCGAGACGGCCTATCATGAGAACTTCAAGAAATGGTTGGCCCGCTTCCAGAGCCAGGACATGATGGGCTGCTGCGCCCAGACCGACGTGAAGGGCGACCGCATGAAGCGGCCCCACGAGCAGCCCGACCCGGACTCCTATGTCCACGTGGTGGAGCGCAACCGCGAGGGCATCGTAGTGCGCGGCTGCAAGCTGCACATATCCGAGGCCTCCATTGCCGACGAGATACTGGTGCTGCCCACCCGGGCCTTGCTGCCCCAGGACCGGGACTACGCGGTCTCCTTCGTCGTGCCCGGGGACTGGGAAGGCGTCAAGCAACTGGTGACCATCCACAACTACCGCCGGCGGGATCATTTCCCCAGGGGCTTCGACGCCGGGGCCACGGACTCCTATGTGATCTTCGACGACGTCTTCGTCCCCTGGGAGCGGGTCTTCCTGTGCGGCGAGCACAAGCACGGCGGCATCCTGGCCCTGCTCTTTGCCCTGTTCCACCGGCACAGCTACTCCGGATGCAAGCCCGCCCTGGGCGACCTTCTGCTGGGCACCTGCGTTCTGGCCGCCGAGGTCAACGGCATCGGCAAGGCCAAGCACGTCAACGACAAGCTGGCCGAGATCATCAAGATCACCGAGCTGGGCTACGCCGCCGGCTTCACCGCCTCGGCGCTGGCCAAGCCCGAGGTGTACATCCCCGGCCGGGGCATGCAGCCCTACGGCCCGGGCAACTACATCCCCAACTCCATCTACTGCAACGTGGGCCGTTGTCTCACCGGCGAGTCGGTGTTCCACGAGATGGAGATGCTGGCCGACATCGCCGGGGGCATGCCCGCCACCTTCCCCTACGAGGGAGAGTTCGTGAACCCGGAGGTAAAGGACCTGGCACGCAAGTACACCACCCGCTGCCAGAACATCTCCCCCGAGAGCCAGGCCCAGCTTTGGCGCTACATCGGCGACGTGGCCGTGTCCGGCAAGGCGGGCTGCGCCATGTTCGGGGCCCTGCACGGCGGCGGCTCGCCGCGTATGGAGAAGATAGGCATCACCTCCCAGTACGACATTGAAAAGCGCAAGGACCTGGTGCGCAAGATTTCGGGGATGGAGGATTAGGCCGTCCCCGCCGACACCCAAGGAGACTGACGATGGATATCAAGAAAATCTTCGTGGCCGGCGCCGGGCTGATGGGGGGCGGCATCGCCCAGATCTGCGCCCAGAGGGGCTACCAGGTTACCATAAGCGACATCTCCCAGGACCTGGTGGACAAGGGCCTGGCCAAGGTAAAGTGGTCGGTGGAAAAGCTGGTGTCCAAGGGCAAGGTGCCGGGCACGGTGGATGAGATTATGGGGCGCATCCGCGGCGTGACTGACCTGGAGGCGGCGGGCGAGGCTGACTTCGTCTTCGAGGCCATCATCGAAAAGCTACCCGCCAAGCAGGAGCTGTTCGCCAAGCTGGACCAGATATGCCCGGCCCACGCCATTTTCGCCAGCAACACCTCGGCCATTCCCATCACCAACATCGCCGGGGCCACCCAGCGGCCGGCCCAGTTCGTGGGCACCCACTTTTTCAGCCCGGTGCCCATGATGAAGATCGTGGAGGTCATCCGGGGCCTGCTGACCTCGGAGGAGACCATGGCCGCCGCGGAGCGTCTCTGCCGGGACATCGGCAAGGAGACCATCCGCGTGAACATGGACGTGGCCGGCTTTGCGCTTAACCGCATCAACTTCCCCAGCACCATCGAGGCCATCCGCCTGGTGGAGGCCGGCGTGGTCAGCGTGGAGGACGTGGACAAAGGTATGCGCCTGGGCTTCGGCCGGGCCATGGGGCCCCTGGAGACATCGGACATGTCCGGCCTGGACATCGGCTACAACGCCTACCTGGCGGTATACGAGGAAACCAAGAACGAGAAGTTCTACCCGCCAATGCTGCTGCAGAGAAAAGTCAAGGTGGGGCACCTGGGCCGCAAGACCGGCATCGGCTGGTACATCTACGACGAGCAGGGCCAAAAGCTGGGCCCCGCCCCCCTGGTGCACGACAAGGACCAGAAGTAGCGCCGGAGGCCAGGCGCCAGGCCGGTGGGGGCCCGGCGGCGGCCTGGAAATGGCGAGGGGGCCGTCACTTGAGTGATAATATGGGTGCCGTGGAATCAGTCTGAATCGCCGAGCGCACCCATAAGACAAGTGAGGGGACATGGGCAAGAATCCTACCAAGCGCATGGCTATCTTGAACAGCGCGGAGCACATATTCGCCGAGCGCGGCTTTCATGAAGCCACCATCTCCGAGATCGCCGCCGGGGCCAACGTTTCCGACGCCACCATATACGAATACTTCCCCTCCAAAGAGGCCCTGCTTTTCGCCATCCCCGCCGAGTACAGCCTGAAGTTTCAGATGGGCAACCGGCACATCCTCAAATACATCAAGGGCCAGAAAAACAAGCTGCGCGCCATCATCTACCGGCTATTGGAGTTGTATGAGGACAACCCCGAATACGCCAACGTCACCGCCATGATTCTCAAGACCAGCCGCAAATTCACCGAGACGGCCGAGTACGAGGTGATCCGGGAGTCGGCCCGGATGATGCGCGAGATCATCGAGGAAGGCATTGCTAACGGGGAGTTCCGGCCCAACCTAAACCCGGTGATCGTAAGGAGCATGATGGTGGGCACCATCGACAACCTGGTGGTGAGAAAGGCCATTCTGGGCAAGCCGGAAAACCTGATGGAACAAGCCGAGAGCATCATTGACGTGCTTTTCAACGGGGTGTTGCAGCCGCCCGCGGAAGAGGGCATCAACATCCACCTCACCCTGGACCAGCCCAAAAAGGACGAATCTTGAGCGGGGCGACCGCCGGTTTGGCCGGGAGCGGGGCAGAGGGCCCAAGGAGGTCCCATTCATGTTCGATTCGCTGTATTTCGACGATTTTTCCCTTGGGCAAAAGTTCATTTCCAAGAGCCGCACGGTCACCGAGGCCGACCTGGTCAACTTCGCGGCGGTGACCTGGGATCACAACAGCCTGCACACCGACGCGGAATATGCCAAGCAGACCCCATACAAGAAACGCATCGCCCACGGCATTTTGGGCATCGCCATGCACGCCGGGCTGACTTCGCACCTGACCGCGGACAGCATATTGGCCTTGTTAAGCCTGAGCTGGGATTTTAAAAAGCCGGTTTTCATCGGCGACACCATCCACGTGGAGCAGATTGTAAAGGAGATGCGCCAACTGTCAGACGGCTCCCGGGGCGTGTTGACCTTTGCCAAGAAAGTCATCAATCAAAACGGCGAGGTGGTGCAGCAGGGGCTGGTGACGGTGCTGCTGGCCATGCGCAACAAGTAGCCGGCCGGAGCAGGCCGGCGCGGCCAGTTTTTCACGTCTTTGCGCCGGGCGCATTTTCCATCCCTGACCAGATGCCGATGTTGTCACATAGGCAGGTTGTAATTCAGGAGCGGCAACATGGATAACCCATACGCCAACCATTTATGGCGAGACAAAAATTGGCCTAAAGACATGCCCCGGGAGCTGCGTTTCACTTACCCTGGGCTGCCCCTGGTCGGGTATCTGGAAAAGCACAGCCAGGAGTTCCCCGACCGCGCGGCCATGATCTTCTTCGGTACCGAAATCAGCTACCGGCAATTCAACGACTGGTCCAACTCCTTCGCTCAGTTTTTGCTGGAGGCCGGCATCAAAAAGGGCGACCGGGTGGCGATCTTCATGCCCACCTCGCCCGGCTTCGCGGTGGTCTACATGGGCATCGGCAAGGCCGGGGCCGTCACCACCGCCTGCAGCCCCGCCTTCAAGGAGATGGAGTTGGCCTACCAGCTCAATGATTCGGGCGCCAGGATTCTGGTATGCCTGGATGAATACCTGGAGGTGGTCAACGCCACCTTGCCGAAGGTTAAGATAGAAAAATTGGTGGTAACCGGGTTCCGGGATTTCCTGGACCCCGGTCACCTCTCCGAGGCCCCGGGGCAGTTCGCCGGCCAGCGCGCCTACGCCCCGGGATCCGTGGAGCTGCTGGATATATTCAGAGAGCATGCCCCGACTCCGGCCGGCGTGGACATCGATCTCGAAAACGACGCGGCCCTGCTGCAATACACCGGCGGCACCACCGGCCTGCCCAAGGGAGCCATCCACACCCACCTCAACGTGCTGTACAAGGCGGCCTGCCGCGCGGAGGTCGCCTTCCATGACCTGCGGGGACATGTGGACCACCTCACGACCATACAGATGGCCCCCATCTATCACATCGCCGGTCTGCTGCAGCTCAACAGCCACATCTACGAGGGCCTAACCCAGGTGATGCTGCCGCACTTCGCCCCCGAGTTGGCCATGCAGACCATCGAGCGCTACCAGCCCCAATACCTGGCCACGGTCACCAGGATGAACACCGGCATGATGGAGGCGCCGGATTCGGATAAATACGATCTGAGCTGCGTGCAGAAAAACCTGATCACCTCGGTGGGCCTGCCGCTTACCAAGCAAATAGTCGAGGCCTGGAGCAAGCGCATAGCGCCCGGCGCCAAGATCGCCGAAACTTCCTACGGCCTCACCGAGACCCATACCGGCGACACCTTCATGCCCCTGGACCGTCCGGCCAAGTTCGGGCCCCTAGGCGAGATCTGTTGCGGCATACCCACCTACGGCACCGAATTCAAGATCGTGTCCCTGGAGGACCGGGAGAAGATACTGCCAATCGGCGAGGTGGGAGAGATAGCCATCAAGGGCCCGGCCAACTTCAAGGGCTACTGGCACAAGCCCCAGGAGACCGCCGAGGCCCTGGTGGACGGCTGGCTCTACACCGGCGACACCGGCAAGTTCGATGAGGAAGGTTACCTCTACTGGCTGGGGCGCAAGAAGGAGATGATCAAGGTCGCCGGCTATTCGGTGTTTCCGGACGAGGTGGAGATGTTCTTGAACACCCACCCCGCCATCGAATGCAGCGGTGTCACCGGCGTGCCGGACGAAAACAAGGGCCAGGTGATAAAGGCCGTGGTGGTGCTCAAGGACAAGTACAAGGGCAAGGTGGAGCCCGCGGAGATCATGCGCTGGGCCAAGGACAAGATGTCCTATTACAAGGTGCCCAAGGTGGTGGATATCCGCGACGCCCTGCCCCGCAGCGGGGGCACCAACAAGATTCTGCGCCGGCTGCTCTGAGCCGCGCGGGGCCACGTGACGCCCCAGCCAATCGGCGGCCCGAATCAGGAAACAGGTGGCGGTGGTGGTCTTCTCATCGAGCAGCAGCTCGGTATAGGTCAATCGGCTGTAGTTGTCCACTCACACGCGCAGCTACTTCCCGCCCGCCCTGCGACTCCGCTAGGTGTTGTTAGCAAGGAGGTTGTTCACAGTTTTCCAATCTGGTGATTGGGGGTTTTCTGTTCAAAGAGGAGTGGGGCCTCCTGTAATTGTATTCGTCGATCCAGGGGCGGGGATATTCCGCCCGCTCGGCTGATGACTCGTAAGCCTGCCTGTAGGCCCATTCTCTGAGGCTGGTCTGGATGAAGCGCTCGGCCTTGCCGTTGGTCCTGGGAGTATAGGGCCGGGTGCGCACCTGCCGGGCACCTAGACTCTGCACGGCGGTGTTGAAGAGAAGGGACCGGTAACAGCTTCCATTGTCGGTCATCACCCGCCGCACCCTCACCCCGTGCCGCTCCAGCCAATCAGCGGCGCGAATCAAAAAGCAAGTGGCAGTGGTGGCCTTCTCATCGGGCAGCAGCTCGGTGTAGGCCGGGCAGCTGTGGTCGTCCACGCACACGTGCAGATACTCCCAGCCGGCGCCCCTCTGACGACGTGAGCGGTCGCCGTGTATACGATGCCCCACCCCGTCTATCCGCCCCAACTTCTTGATGTCCAGGTGAATCATGTCGCCAGGGGCCTTGTACTCGTAACGGATCACGGGTGGCCTGGGCTCCAAGCGCGGCAACCGGTTCAGCCCCAGGCGCCTCAGCTCCAGGGTCACGCTGGAAAGAGGCAGGGAAAGAGAAAAGGCTATCTGGGGTGAGTTCATGCGCATGCGCCGCATGGCCGCGATCGTGGCCACCCGCCCCACCGGCAGACGCCGAGGGCTGCGGCGAGGACGGGAGGGACGATTATGCAGAGCGTCATGACCACCGGCCCTGTAGCGGGCCAGCCATTTGTAAACCATCCACTTCTATTTTGCCGATGAAGCGGCGGGAGAATCCCCGCTTCTGTTCTGACCCGGCAAGGGCAATGATGCCCGCTGCCGCTTCCCTATCCGCGCGGCCGAGGGGCGAATGCGCTAGCTAGTCGGCCAGGGGCCCCCGGTAAGTTCTTCCTTCTCCTGGGGGCAATAAAATGCTTGACAGAAGAATGTATAACGTTATACAAATTTTTCCTGGGAGATAGGAGCTAGCTGAAATGCCTTACCGTTCCCTCCGCAGCGCACGCTTGGCCGACCAAGTGAGCGAGCAGCTAAAGGATTCCATTTTCCAGGGGCGCTATCTGACCGGAGAGCGCATTCCCACCGAGCACAAGCTGGTGGAGATTTTCGGGGTCAGCCGCGTCATTGTGCGCGAGGCGGTGCGCAGCTTGGAGCTGGCCGGCTTGATCGAGATCAAGCGGGGTCCCAAGGGCGGAGCCTTCGTGCTGCCCATGCGCCACGAAGCGGTGTCGCAGGTGATGATAGACCTGCTCAAGTTGGGCAAGGCCAGTGCGGCCCATATCTTGGAGGTCCGGCTGGCCATCGAGCCCATTGTAGCTGAGCTGGCGGCGGTTCGGGCCACTAGTCAGGACATTGCGCTGTTGGCCCAGGCAGTCCAGGGCATGCCCATAGGGCCCAGCGAGGAGTACGTGGCCCAAAACGTGAACTTCCACCGCCTGCTGGCCAGATGCTCCCAAAACCCCATGTACGACATCCTGGTGAATATCCTTATGGACTTCACTGAGGACTTGATACTGAAGATCAAGCCGGCCGACCGCATTATCCACGACATCGAGTCCCACGCCGAGATATTCGAAAAGGTTCGTCAACGCGACTCCGCTGGCACCCGGCAGAAGATGCGCTCCCACTTGGAGGACATCATGCCGATTTACATGGAGTTGGAAAAATCGCTACGCCAAGATTCCGGAAAATAGATTCAGCAAGGCGCCTCGTGTGCCTTCCTTGTCATCTTGAACAATCATGAGGCGGGAGCAGATTTAGATATGGACCCGGAAACCAAAGACCGGTTGCTGAAGAAAATAGAAGACTCCAAAAAAGTTATTCGCGAGGCCCTAAAAAAGTTCCAGCGCGACGAGATCGCCATCACTTGGACTGGTGGCAAGGATAGCACCTTGGCGCTGTGGCTCTTTCGTCAGGTGTGCTCAGAAGACGGGATAGAGCTGCCGATCGTATTGTCCATCGATGAATACGACCACTTCCCTGAGATACATGACTTCATCGACAAGCATGCGGCCGAGTGGGGCCTGAACTTGGTGATGGCCGTCAATAAGGACGTGGTGGAGGCGGCCGGCGGCAAGCTGGGAGCCCCTGTACGGGTGGCGGCGCTCAACCAGCGCAATCAGGCGGAGGTCCAGCGCCTGGGGTGGGAGGAAGACGAGTTCCCCTTCGAAGCTGAATCTTATGTGGGCAACCACTTGATGAAGACGGTGCCCTTCAACCAGTTCATTGAAGAGCACGGCATCAAGGCCGTGGTGCAAGGGCTGCGCTGGGACGAGCAGGCCGCCCGGGCCCATGACGAGTACTTCACCTACCGCGAGCCCGGCGAGCTCTCGCCGGGGCACTGGCGCATAAACCCCATCCTGCACTTCACCGAGCGCGACGTTTGGAACACCAATCGCGGTTTCGGGGTGCCCTACAACGAGCTCTACGCCCAGGGCTACCGCTCCCTGGGCGCCAAGAGCACCAGCAAGAAGTTCGCTGAAGTCCCGGCCTGGGAGCAGGACCTGGAAAACACCGGAGAGCGCGACGGTCGCCGTCAGGATAAGGAGGCGGCCATGGATAAGCTGCGCTCTCTGGGCTACATGTAGCCGCAGGTAAACGGAAAAAGGCTAGCGGCCATGAAAGACAACGACTACAACGCGGTTGAGCACGGCGCGCCGGGCATGGTGGAGTTCCCCGGCAGCGTAGTGCGCCTGCCCAATGGCAACACTCTCATCGCTGACGGCGGCGATGAGCTGGGCCTGGGCAGCGAGGTGGTGGAGGTTGACCCGCTGGGCAACGTGGTTTGGCAATATGACGACGGCGGCCGGCTGTCGTTTGTGCACAGCGCCCGCCTGACTCAAGCCGGCAATATCCTCATCACCGACACCACCAATGATCGGGTCATCGAGGCCAGTCGCGAGAAACAAATCGTTTTTACCACCGACGCCTGGGGCGGCGGCACAGGCAAGCTCTCGGACGGCTCCCACCTGGGCTATCCCAACGACGCCTATGAATTGGGGGACGGCACCTTATTCATCTGCGACCGCAACAACAACCGCGCCCTGCGGGTGGACCGGCAAGGCAAGGTTCTTTGGCAATACTCCGAGGGCATCGAGCACCCCCACAACGCCCATCTCCTGCCCAACGGCAACGTCTTGATCAGCGACTCGGACCGCAACCAGATCCTGGAGGTGAACCGGGACCAAGAGATCGTCTGGTCCTACGGCGACGGCGGCACCGCAATGCTCAACTGGCCCCGCTGCGCCCAGCGCCTGGATTCGGGCAACACCATGATCTGCGACTCCAAAAACGCCCGGGTCATCGAGGTAACGCCCGAGGGGCGTGTTGCCTGGGAATACAAAGTTGACTACTTCGCCAAGTTTTATGACCTCCAGCCGCTGTCCAACGGCAACCTGCTGGTCAGCGACCAGCAGCACCATCAGGTGATCGAGGTGGACCGCTGGGGCAACTACCGCTGGCTGCATCGCAACTTCAACATGGTGGGCCCCATTCTGCCCCAGCTCAAAAACGGATCCTTTAAGCTGCGGGACCAAAAGACCGGTCTGCCCCGGCATTGGAACTTTGCCAGGCGCCATGACGAGGGCGGTGGCCGGGTCATCTGGGACGAGGGCAACCAGCCCTATCCCTGCCCGGGCCTGGAGTTCGACCGGCACGGCTTCTTGTATCTGCAGCAGACCATCGCCGTTAGGTCCGGCCTGCGCTACAAGCTGGCCGCCAAGATCAGGACCGAAGGGGTCAAGGGCTCCGCCTCGTTCATGATGTGCTTTTTGGATAAATACGGCGGACAGATTTACGACATGGCAGATATTCCCCGCGGCGACCTATACCTGGGCGACAACGACTGGACCCTGGACACCGCAGAGGCGGTGGCCCCGCCGAACGCCACCTGCGTAGAACTCAGGCTGTACATCAATGGAGCGGGCAAGGTCTGGATGAAAGAGGTGATGTTCCACAGCTAGGCGCACATCGGGCTGAAGCCTTGCGCAAACCCTTGGGAGGGAGAGTAGCCATGAAAAGGACGCTTCTTTTTACCCTGGCCCTGGTGCTGGCCGGGGGCTTGGTAGCCCTGCCCGCCATCCGGGCTCTGGCGGGGGGCTTTCCCGACAAACCCATCCAACTGATCTATCCCTGGCCGGCCGGTTCGGGCGGCGACATAGCCTCGCGCCTGCTGGCCGAGGCGGCCGGCAAGCAACTGGGCGTGCCGGTAAAGGTGATAAACAAAGCCGGCGGCCAGGGCACCATAGGGGCGGCCGAGGTGGCCCAGGCCAAACCAGACGGCTATGTGCTGGGCTCCTTACCCATTGGGCCGGCCTTGACCCAGCCCATCTTCGCCAAGGGCCTGCCTTATAAAACCAGCGACCTGGTGCCGATCTGCCAGTTCACCTATCTGCCCATGGTGCTCATCGCCAACCCCAAGACGCCCTATAAGAACCTCAAGGAGTTCTTGGCCTACGCCAAGAAAAACTCGGGCCAGGTGAAATACGGCCATCCCGGCGTGGGCAGCGTGCCCTATTTGGCCATGAAGGCCCTGGAGCAGTACGGCGGGTTCACCATGATTGGCGTTCCCTACAAGGGCCTGCGCCCCGGCGTCACCGCCGTGGTGGGCGGCCACGTGGATGCGGCTCCGGCGGTGCTGGCCCCGGCCCTGAAGCTGGCCCAGGGCGGCAAGATAAAAATCCTGGCTCTGTTCGCCACCAAGCGCATGGGGCTGGCGCCCCAGGTGCCCACCGTGGAGGAGTTCGGCATCAAAACCTATCCCCAGGTGTGGACCGGCGTCTTCGCGCCCAAGGGCCTGGCGGCGGATGTGTTGGCCAAGCTGAGGGAATCCTTTGCCAAGGCCTGCGCCAACGACGGCTTTAACAAGGCCATGGCCAAGGCCAAACAGCCGGTGGCCTACCTGGACGCCAAGGCCTTTGCGGCCAAGATCGCCGCGGACCAGAAGTATTTCCGAACCTTCGCGGCCGAGCAGAAGAAATAAAGAACCCGTCTCGGCCGGGGCTCCGGCAACCTCCAACTCCAGGGCGCGGCCGGCCTCGCCGAATGTGGCCGGCCTCGCCTGAGGAGGAGACTTGTGAGCCAGATACAACGAGATCTGGTATTCGGCATCGGGCTGCTGGCCTTTGTGGCGCCCTTTTATTGGCTGTCTTATCATTTCACGGGCCAGGAAATACTCGAGCGGGCCCGTGACGTGGGCCCCACCTTCATGCCCCGGCTGCTTTTGATCGCTCTTGCCGTGCAAGCGGCCTGCCTCGTGGCCCTGTCCCTCAAGAATCTGCTTGGCAACTCCAAGCCCACCTTGGCGCCGCCTCCGGCCCTGTGGCACCTGCGGCCGGCCTTGATGTTCGCGTCCTTCCTGGTCTATGTCTACCTGGCCACCGTCCTGGGCTACATCGTTTCCACCATGGCCTTTCTGGCCCTAAGCCTGCTCCTTTTAGGCGAGCGCAAGCTCTGGAAGCTGATCCTGCTGCCGCCGGCCATCACCCTAAGCATCTACCTGCTGTTCGAGAACCTCTTGGAGGTTTGGTTGCCGGCGGGGATTATTTTCTAAAGCGGCGAAGGCTGCACTATGGGCGCCGACCTACTAAACGCACTTGGTACCCTGCTGGACCCCAAGGTTCTGCTGATACTTCTTACCAGCGTGCCGCTGGGGATCATCGTGGGCGTATTGCCCGGGATAGGGGCCACGGTGGGGGTCACGGTATTGTTGCCGTTGACCTTCGGCATGGAGCCCATTTTGGGCATTTCCATGCTGGTGGCGGTTTACTGCGGGGCCTTCTACGGCGGGGCAGTGAGCGCCATACTCATCAACACGCCGGGCACCCCGGCGGCCATCTGCACGGTGCTGGATGGCTTCCCCATGGCCCAAAAGGGGGAAGCCCACCAGGCCCTGAGCATGGCGGTGGTCGCCTCCTTCCTGGGAGGCCTGTTCAGCGTGTTCGTCTTGAGCTTTAGCGCGCCGTTAATCGCTGAAGCAGCTCTTCGCTTCAGCTATTGCGAATACTTTGCCATCGCGGTGTTCGGCATCATCATGGTCATCACCTCCAGCAGCCGCAAGTCGTTTCTCAAGGGCTTGATCATGGGCACCTTGGGGCTGTTTTTGTCTTGCATCGGCCAGGACAAGATGGGCACGGTGAACCGCTACACCTTCGGCATCCTGGAACTGACCAGGGGAGTGCCGCTTCTGCCGGTATTGGTGGGGCTGTTCGCCGTCTCCCAGGCCCTTATTCTCACCGAGCAGGGCGCCAAGAAGGCCTCCCTGCTGAGAATAGCTGGTAAAACCGGTTTGCTTAGCACCTTTCGGGAGGCGTTTCGCCACAAGCTGACTCTTCTCAAGTCTTCCTTGATTGGCACCATTGTGGGGGCCATTCCGGGCACCGGGGCGGCCATCGCCTCCTTCGTCTCCTACTCCGAGGCCAAGCGATCATCGAAAAACCCGGAGAAGTTCGGCACCGGCGAGATAGAGGGCGTGATCGCCTCGGAATCATCAAACAACGCGGTCACCGGTGGAGCCCTGATTCCGCTGTTGACCTTGGGCATCCCAGGCGACCCCATCACCGCCATCATGCTGGGCGCCTTCCTGGTGCACGGGCTCATCCCCGGCCCCTCCCTCTTTGTCGAGTCTGCGCCCTTGGTTTACGGCATCTTCATCACCATGGTGGCCACCTATTTCCTGGTGTTGGCATTCGGCTACTTTGTGGCAGGCCCCTTTGCCGCTATTCTTAAGCTGCGCGAGGCGATCTTGGTGCCGATTATCCTGGTGGTCTGCTTCGTGGGGGCCTATGCACTCGACTCGTCGCTGTTCGACGTGGGGTTGGCCTTGATTTTCGGGGTGCTGGGCTATTTTTTAATCAAGCTGGGGTTCCCTCTGGCCCCCATCGTGATGGGGCTGATCTTGGGCCCCATCGCCGAGGAGGGGCTGCGGCAGTCTCTGATGGTATCGGGTGGATCCTGGGCCATCTTCCTCACGCGCCCCATTGCGGCCGTGTTTCTGGGGCTGACCGTGCTCATTGTCCTGCATAAAGCCTGGGTCTTGCTTTTCGAAAAAAAAGGTTAAGGAGCACGAAGCACCGCACACCCGCTGGTCCAAGTCTCTCTTGGCGGCCGAGCCAGAAAAATTAGCGGTTTTCTGTAGGGTGTATTCAACGGGGTCGGAACCTTTTGGGCCGCCCTCCCCAGCGTGCTATCATGGCGGCCGAGGCTGAGTTTCAGCATCATTGCCTTACCTGTAACACATCAGTAACCAGGTAGAAACCATGAGCCAAAAGAAAACAGTGCTCGGGCTTGTGGGCAGCCCGAATCCGGAAGGGCGTACCAACCAACTGGTCTCAGCCGCCCTGGAGGGAGCAGCCCTAGCCGGCGCAAGCACCGAGTTGATTCAGTTGAAGGATAGCGTGGTGGCCCCCTGCCAGGACTGCTTGCCCTGGGTGTGCAAGGACAATCTGAAATGTAGCTTCCCAGATGAGGCCTTTGCATTCCTGAGCAAAAAATTATTGAACTGTGGAGCCCTGGTGCTTGGTACGCCCGTCTACTGGTGGGATGTCAGCGGCCTGGTCAAGTATATGATCCTGAAGATGTTCAGGGTGTACGCCCGCACCGGCCCTTTGAATGGCTTGCCAGCCTTGGGCCTAGCTACAGCCGGGGGCACCGGCAACGGTTTGGTTTCGGGGCTGAGACCGATCTACCATTTTTTTCAGATGATGCAGATGCGCGCCTTGGCTCCCTTGCCAGCCACGCGGTTTAATTTCCAGGAGGCCCTGGACAGGGCAGCCGAGCAGGGAGGGCAACTGGCCGGGCTAGCTGACCAGCGCCGGCCCTTTGCAAGCCTGGAGGAGAGGCTTTTATGGTACGACGATCTGCCGTACCTGGGTATGAGCCGTGCTGAGGAACGACAGCTGCTGGCCGCCTTGACTTGCCGTACTTTGCCTGAAGACATATCACCGGCTCAAGGTCTGGCCAGGGCAGAGGCCTTAAAAGCCTCGGGGAATCCTCTGGAGTCCCTCAAGGAAATAGGCCGGGTCTATGAAGCCGGGGTCACGTTGTTTGAAAAAGACTAGCTCGATCAATTTTCTGCTTTTTAATAATTTTCACCCAAAAGAGATTCAGGCCAGCGCAGGCCGGTTGCCTGCGGCTCTTAATTTTTCAGTCAACTGTTTTTTAACTCGGCCGTAAGCCACTCGCACCGGCTCACTCCCCCGCACCGGTTTATTCCCGGTACCCGTTTGGGGACGCCAGCCCTATTACGGAGAGGCCTCGGTCACCTGTTTTGGTGGCCCCGGGGCTTTTTTTAGTGAAGACGGGGGATGTGTATATCGTCAGCCGCGGCTCCCGGCGCCCCTGTGGGGGGCTGCGTCATCTCTGAGGCCGCCGCAAACATCGCCGAGCTGCTCAGCAAAAGCACCCAGCGCCGTCCGGAGGCTGGCGCCGTCGCCGGCGGCCCCTACCAGTTCTTGGGGCGCTGCAGGGCCTTGTAGGGCAGCTCGAAGCGCTCGGAGAGCACCTCCAGGGCCTGGCCCAACTGCCGCCCCTCCACCACGCAGGAGACGCTGGAGATGGAGGTGCTGATGGCCAGGATGCCCACGCCGGCCGAGGCCAGGGAGGTGAACATGATCCCCGGTATCTTGGGCTTCTCGCGCAGGTGGGGCCCGAAGATGCTGAGCACAGACACGTCCGGCAGGTAGGTGATGCCCCTGGCCTCCACGTCTGCCTTCAGGCCCTCCAGGATTACCAGGGCCTGCTCCAGGTCCTTTTGGGCCACCACCAAGGCGAAGTTGGCCGCGTCCTCCAGGTCCACGGCCTGCACCAGCAGCTCCACGTTGATGCCGCGCGCGGCCAGGGCCGCCAGGATGATCCCCGGCGCGTCCATGAGGTTGCCGGCGGACAGAACGCGCACCAAGGCCCGGCCATCGCTCTGCATCAATCCGCCGACCTTGATCTTTTCCATGGCCACCTCAGGCGGGACCCGCCGGGGCTAATCCCACTTTCTGCGGTCCACGATCTTGCCGTGGAAGTCGGGTATGGTGCCCTGGGGGAGGAACTCCACCTCGCCCTTGACGGTGAGGAACTCGCGCAGCTCCTGCTCCAACTGCCGCCGCAGCTCCGGGGTGGGCTCCACCCCCTCCCGGAGCTCCACCAGGAGGGTGATGAGGTCCTGGTCCTGCTGGCGGCTCACCGCGGCTTGGTACTTGAAGACCTCGGGCCGGGCCGCGAACACCTCGTCTATCTGCCAGGGGTGCACGAAGGTGCCGCGCACCTTGACGGCTTGGTCAATGCGCCCCAGGATGCGCTGCAGGCGGGGGCCGCTGCGGCCGCAGGGGCAACTCCCCTGGGCCCACAGGGACAGGTCGCCGGTGGCCAGGCGGATCATGGGGTAGGCCGGGTCCAGGTGGCTGGCCACCACCTCGCCGGGCGTCCCCGGCGGCTGGGGCCGGCCGGTCTGGGGGTCCACCACCTCCACCAGGACGCCGTCGGGCACGTGCAGGCCGCGGGCCTGTTGGCACTCGTAGCCCAGGCAGCCCAGGTACACCGTGCCGTAGGCCTGGCGCACGCTGATGCCCAGCTTTTCCTGCAGCCGGAGGCGCAGGGACTCGGAGAGCATCTCCGCCCCCACCACCGCGGCCTCCAGGCTCAGGTCCTGGGCGGGGTCCAGGCCCATGGCCTCGGCCCGCTGGGCCAGGGTCATCAGGAAGCTGGGGGTGCCCAGGTAGGCCTTGACCGCCAGCTTGCGCATGATGCGCACCTGCATGAAGGCGTTGCCCGTGCCGCCGGGCACCACGGTGGCCCCCAGCATCTGGGCCGACTCGTCGAGCATGTGGGCATAGGGCCAAAGGTGGTAGCTGAAGGTGTTGAGCACCCGGTCGCCGGGCAACAGCCCGCCGGCGCACAGGGCCTCGGCCCAGGAGGTGTCCCGGTGGGGCGACTCGCCGGGCTGCCAGAGGAAGCCCGGGTTGACGTAGATGCGGGGGAAGCGCTCGGCCGGCTGAGTTTCAAAGCCGCCGAAGGGCGGGGCTTGCTCCTGCCGGCGCACCAGGTCGCTCATGCGCAGGATGGGCAGCCGGGCCAGGTCCGCCAGGCCCCGGATGCCTTGCGCGTCCACCCCCGCCTGCTGGTACAGGTCGCCGTAGGCCTGGGAGCGGGCGGCGGCGCGGCGCAAGGTCTTTAAGAAGCGTTGCTCCAGCTCCGGCAGCCGCAGCGCCCAGTCCTTGGTCTCCGCCTCCCGGTTCAGGAAACGTCCCCACCGTTGCTGGCCCGGCATACTCGCTCCCTCGGGCTAGAGGTTCGGGGCCGGGGCTGCGCGCCGAGATTCAGCGGGCAAAAGAGGCGGCCTGGCGCGAAGGGGCGGTCCGGGGCGGCAACGCCGCGGACCTTGGCATCCCCGGAGCCTGGAGACAGAGCCTCCGGCCTGACTAATCATAGCCCACGGCGGAAATTGATAACAAGCCGGGCTGGCCCGGCGCCTCCGCGCCAACTGCCTTGACAACAAAAACGCGCCTACGGAATAATGACTATTAATTGCCTCAGTTTTTTCCCTCTGCTCGCCAGGTGTTACGCGATGAGCGGTGCCAGGACCACAACCTTCTGCGATCTGCGCAAGATCACCTCCCATCAGCTTTCCACCCCCGCTTACCCCTCACTCTCCCCGTGGCTAACCGGATTAGTCTGGCACAACCCAGCGCCTTACGGAGGCTGGACTTCTTAGTTGTATTTCCGGCCCCCCGCCGTCTTGGGTGGCGCCCCCGGGGGCTCGGCGTGATCAGGCCCGCTTAACTGGGCGTCATTGTTGGTTGGCCGGAGCGGGGCGGTTGCGCCGCTGCCCAAGGCAACCGGCGAGCCTGCACGCGCGGACAGACAGGCGCCCGAGGCAGGGGGAGGAGATGGGTCTCAAGGACAAATTGGCGGCCGGCGAGTTCGCGGTGCTGGCCGAGTTGGAGCCGCCCAAGGGCGTGGACGTAACCGCCTTTCTGGGCCACGCCCAGCGGATCAAGGGCCGGGTGGACGCCGTGGTGGTGCCGGAGATGTCCAACGCGGTGATGAAGCTCAGCTCCCTGGGCGGCTGCGTGCTCCTGGCGGCCAAGGGCCTGGAGACCATCCTGCAGGTCTGCTGCCGCGACCGCAACCGCCTGGCCCTGCAGGCCGACCTGCTGGCGGCCGCGGCCCTGGGGGTGCCCAACGTCATGGCCGTGGAGGGCGAGCCCCCCAGCTTCGGCGACCACCACAAGGCCCGGCCGGTCTACGACCTGGAGCTGGTGGAGCTGTTGCAGGTGATCCAGAAGCTTACGCGCGGCCGGGACATGTCCGGGGTGGAGATGGAGGGGGCGCCCAGTTTCACCATGGGCGCCACGCTCAACACCGGCGTCTTGGGCGCGGTGCCCCAGGAGCTGGCCGCCCTGGACCAGAAGCTGGCGGCCGGCGCCGAGTTCTTCGTCACGCCGCCGGTGTTCGACCTGGAGCAGTTGGCCGGCTTCGTCAAGCACCTGGCCGGGCGGCCGGTCAAGATCATCCCCAACGTGCTGCTGCTCAAGTCGGTGGGCATGGCCCGGGCCATAGACATGCACGTCAAGAACGTGCAAATGCCCCGCTTGCTCATCGAGCGGCTCAAGGCGGCCCCGGACCGGGTGCGCGAATGCGTGGAGATCGCGGTGGAGCTGATCCAGGGCGTCAAGGCCGCCGGCTATAGCGGGGTGATGATCTCCCCCCTGGGCTGGGAGGAGCGGCTGCCCCGCATATTGGAGGCCATTAGTTGAACCCGGACCAGCAGGATTGGCCCGGTTTCACCCCCTGCATATAAGGATGAAGCCAATGGCAGACAGCAAGGCAGCGGGAGCGGGAGACGCGGGCGGCCAGGCCGCGGCCCGGCCGGTGGGCAAGGTCATGGTGGTGGGCGGCGGCATCGCGGGCATGCAGGCCTCCCTGGACCTGGCCAACTCCGGGTACTACGTGTACCTCCTGGAGCGGGACCCGGCCATCGGCGGCCTGATGTCCCAACTGGACAAGACCTTCCCGACCAACGACTGCGCCATGTGAATCATCTCGCCCAAACTGGTCGAGGTCGGCCGGCATCTTAACATAGAGCTAATCACCAACGCCGAGCTGCTGGGGCTGGAGGGCCAGGCGGGCGACTTCACCGCCTCGGTGCGGCAATACCCCCGCTTCGTGGACCTGGCCAAGTGCACCGCCTGCGGCGAGTGCGCCAAGGTCTGCCCCATCGGCCTGAGCAACGAGTACGACGCCGGCCTGTCCCTGCGCCGGGCCGCCTACAAGCGCTACCCCCAGGCCATTCCCGGGGCCTACGCCATCAGCAAGCTGGGCCAGAGCCCCTGCAAGGTAGCCTGCCCGGCCGGCATCAGCGTGCAGGGCTACGTGAACCTCATCGCCGCGGGCCGCTATCGCGAGGCCCTGGCCGTCATCCGCCAGGAGAACCCCCTGCCCGCGGTCTGCGGCCGGGTCTGCACCCACCCCTGCGAGGCGGCCTGCGCCCGGGGCAAGCTGGACGAGCCCATCGCCATCCGCGACCTCAAGCGCTTCGTAGCCGAGTGGGAGATCGCCCAGGGCGAGATGGACCTGCCCGAGACCAAGCCGCCGCGGCCGGAGAAGGTGGCCATCATCGGCTCCGGGCCGGCCGGGCTGGCCGCGGCCTACTACCTGGCCCTGGAGGGCATCGGCGTAACCATCTTCGAGGCCCTGCCCGTGGCCGGCGGCATGCTCAGGGTGGGCATCCCCGACTACCGCCTGCCCCCGCGCATCCTGGACTACGAGATCGACTACATCAAGGCCCTGGGCGTGGAGATACGCCTGGACGCCGGCCTGGGCCGGGACTTCACCCTGGCCTCGCTGCAAGAAGAGGGTTACAAGGCGGTTATCATGGCCCTGGGCGCCCACCACTGCCTCAGCCTGGGCGTAGAGGGCGAGCAGACGGCCGGCGTGCAGCCGGGGGTGGAGTTCCTGCGCCGGGCGGCCTTGGGCCAGGCCCAGGCCCCGGGCCAACGGGTGGTGGTGGTGGGCGGCGGCAACGTGGCCCTGGACTCGGCCCGCACCGCCCTGCGCCTGGGCAGTGAAGAAGTTACCATCCTCTACCGCCGTACCCGGGCCGAGATGCCGGCCTACGAGGAGGAGACCGAGGAAGCCCTGGAGGAGGGCGTCAAGATAGAGTACCTGGTGGCGCCCAAGCGCTTCCTCTCCCAAAACGGCCGGCTCCTGGGGGTGGAGGTGATCAGGATGGAGCTGGGGGCGCCCGATGCCTCGGGCCGCGCCCGGCCCCAGGAGATACCCGGCTCCGAGTACGTCATAGAGGCGGACGGAGCCCTGGCCGCCATCGGCCAGGAGCCGGACCTGGCGTGCCTGGACCAGACCTGCAACCTCCAGGTGGGGCCCAAGCATTGCCTGCAGGTGGACCCCCTCACCCTGCAGAGCAGCCTGCCCCACGTCTTTGCCGGCGGCGACGCGGTGCTGGGGCCGGCCACGGTCATCCAGGCCGTGGCCCAGGGCAAGGAGGCGGCCCGCTCGGTGGTCCGGCTGCTGGACGGGGCGGACCTGGCCCAGGGCCGCCAAAAGGACTGGCAGGCCGTGGAGGCGCCCCAGGTGAAGGCCAAGCCCCAGGCCAGGCGCCGCCCGCCGCAGGCCGACCCCGTGGAGCGGGCGCGCTCCTTCGGCGAGGTGGTGGGCCCCCTGGACGAGGAGGCGGCCCGGGCCGAGGCCTCGCGCTGCCTGGCCTGCGCCGGCTGCGCCGAGTGCATGCTCTGCATGCAGGCCTGCCTGGCCGAGGCCATAGACCACGGCCAGCGGCCCCGCGAGCAGCGGCTGCAGGTGGGCTCGGTGATCCTGGCCAGCGGCTGCCGTCCCTTCCAGCCCCAGTTCACAGGCCTGGACTACCGCTACGGGCTCAACCCCAACGTGGTCACCAGCCTGGAGTTCGAGCGCCTGCTCAGCCCGGGAGGGCCCACCCAGGGCCATCTGGTGCGGCCCTCGGACCACCAGGAGCCCAAAAAGATCGCCTGGCTGCAGTGCGTGGGCTCGCGCGACCTGAACCAGTGCGGCAACGGCTACTGCTCTTCGGTGTGCTGCATGTACGCCATCAAACAGGCCCTGGTGGCCAAGGAGCACGCCCACCAGGACCTGGACTGCGCGATCTTCAACATGGACCTGCGCACCTTCGGCAAGGACTACGAGCGTTACTTCCTGCGGGCGCGGGACCAGGAGGGGGTGCGCTTCATCAAGTCCCGGGCCCACACCCTGTGGGACGACCCGGCCGACGGCGGGGTGCGCATCGAGTACGCCAGCAGCGACGGCCAGGCCCAAGAGGAGGCCTTCGACCTGGTGGTGCTCTCCGTGGGGCTGGAGGTGGCCCCGGAGGCCGCCGAGCTGGCGGAGCGCCTGGGCGTGGAGCTGGACCGCTACCGCTTCGCGGCCACCGAGCCCCTGGCGCCGGTGGCCACCAGCCGGCCGGGGGTCCTGGTCTGCGGAAGCTTCCAGGGGCCCAAGGACATCCCCAGCTCGGTCACCGAGGCCAGCGCCGCGGCCTGCGCCGCCGCCGGGCAGTTGGCCCCGGCCCGCTGGTCGGCCACGCGCAGCCTGGAGGTGCCGCCGGAGCTGGAGGTGGCCGGCCAGGAGCCGCGGGTGGGGGTGTTCGTCTGCAAGTGCGGCATCAACATCGCCGGGGTGGTGGACGTGCCCGAGGTGACCCGCTACGCCGCCACCCTGCCCCACGTGGTGCACACCGACAACGGCCTGTTCGTCTGCTCCCAGGACGTGCAGGAGCAGATGAAGCAGAAGATCAAGGAGCACCGCCTCAACCGGGTGGTGGTGGCCTCCTGCAGCCCCAAGACCCACGAGCCCATATTCATGGACACCCTGCGCGCCTGCGGCCTGAACAAGTACCTTTTTGAGATGGCCAACATCCGCAACCAGGACTCCTGGGTGCACCAGGGCGAGCCGGCCAAGGCCACGGACAAGGCCAAGGACCTGGTGCGCATGGCCGTGGCCCGGGCGGCGACCCTCAAGGCCCTGCCCGAGAAGACGGTGGGCGTGAACCAGCGGGCCCTGGTGGTGGGCGGGGGGGTGGCCGGCCTCACCGCGGCCCTGGGCGTGGCCGAGCAGGGCTTCGAGGTGGTGCTGGTGGAAAAGGAGCCCCAACTGGGCGGCTTCGCCCGCCGGCTCACGGCCACCATCGAGGGCGCGGACATCAACGCCCACCTGGACCGCCTGGTGGAGCGGGTGAGCGGCCACGAAAGAATCCAGGTGCTCACCCAGACCCTGGTGGTCAAGTTCAGCGGCTTCCGCGGCAACTTCACCACCGAGGTGATCGTGGGGCCGGGCATGTACGAGCGCAAGATCAACCATGGCGCCCTGATTCTGGCCACCGGCGCCGGCGAGTACCAGCCCAGCGAGTACCTCTACGGCCAGGACCCCCGGGTGCTGACCCAGGTGGAGCTGGCCCAGCGCCTGCGCGAAAAGGGGGCGGGGGACCTGCGCGCGGTGGTGATGATCCAGTGCGTGGGCTCGCGCAACGACGAGTGTCCCAACTGCTCGCGCATCTGCTGCCAGAGCGCGGTGAAAAACGCCCTGCACCTCAAGGAGGCCGACCCCGAGCTGCAGGTGTACGTGCTCTACCGCGACATCCGCACCTACGGGCTCATGGAGGACTACTACACCCAGGCCCGCCAGAAGGGCGTGCTCTTCTTCCGCTTCGACCTGGAGCAGCCCCCCCAGGTGGAGGCCGCGCCCGAGGGCCTGCGGGTGAGCTTCCTGGACCACGTGCTGGGCCGGCCCATATCCGTCCGGGCCGACCTGCTGGCCCTGAGCGCCGGCATGCGCCCCCAGGACACCGATGAGCTTTCCTCCATCATGAAGCTGGCCCGCAACCAGGACGGCTATTTGCTGGAGGCCCACGTCAAGCTGCGGCCGGTGGACATGGCCAGCGAGGGGGTCTACGTCTGCGGCACGGCCCACGGCCCCAAGCTGGTGGGCGAGAGCATCGCCCAGGCCCAGGCCGCCGCCGGGCGGGCCGCCACCCTGCTGTCCCAGACCGAGCTGGCCCTGTCGCCAGTGACCTCGCGGGTGGACCCCGAGCGCTGCGCCGCCTGCCTGGTGTGCGTGTTGAGCTGCCCCTACGGGGTGCCGCGCATCAACCAGGAGGGGGTGAGCGAGATAGACGAGGCCCTGTGCCGGGGCTGCGGCATCTGCGCGGCCGAGTGCCCGGCCAAGGCCATCCAGCTCAATTGGTACGAGGACGACCAGATACTCAGCCAGGTGGAAGGACTGTTGGAGGGAGTGATGTGATGGGCGGCTTCGAGCCGGTGATCATCGCCTTTTGCTGCAACGCCTGAGGCTACTCGGCCGCGGACCTGGCAGGTTCGATGCGTCTGAGCTATCCGGTGCACGTGCGGGTGATCCGGGTGCCCTGCACCGGCAAGGTGGACTTGGTGCACATCCTGCGCGCCTTTGAGAAGGGCGCCGACGGCGTGTACCTGGTGGGCTGCATGGAGGGCTCCTGCCACTACGAGCAGGGCAACTTCCGGGCCCGCAAGCGGGTGGAGCAGGCCCAGCGCCTGTTGGAGGCGGTGGGCACCGGGGGGGAGCGCGTGCAGATGTACAACCTCACCTCGGGCGAGGCGCCCAAGTTCGCCCAGTACGCCCGCGAAATGAGCGAGCGCATCCTGGCCCTGGGGCCCAACCCGGCCAAGCTGGCCGCGGCGGCCGGTCAGGGTCAGGCGGCCCAGGGCTCCGGCAAAAAGGGAGTGGCGTGAGATGATCGTAGCCAAAGGCAAACCCCTGGAAGAGATAATCGAGGCGGTCAAGGACAGCCAGAGCATCCTGGTGGCCGGCTGCAACGAGTGCGTCACGGTCTGCGAGGCGGGGGGCAGCAAGGAGGTGGGCGTGCTGGCCGCGGCCCTGCGCCTGTACTTCCAGAACCAGGGCCGCAAGGTCCAGGTGGGCGAGATCACCCTGCAGCGCCAGTGCGACCGCGAGTACGTGTCCCAGGCCCGGGAGGAGGTGGAGCCCTACTCGGTGGTCATCTCCCTGGCCTGCGGGGTGGGCTGCCAGTTCATGGCCGAGGAGTACGCCACCCTGCCGGTGCAGCCGGGGGTGAACACCCTGTTCATGGGCGGCGCCCTGGAGCGCGGGGTGTGGAGCGAGCGCTGCCAGGGCTGCGGCAATTGCCTGCTGGCCCTGACCGGCGGCATCTGCCCGGTGGCCCGCTGCGCCAAGCGCCTGCTCAACGGGCCTTGCGGCGGCTCCACGGGCGGCAAGTGCGAGATCAGCAAGGAGGTGGACTGCGCCTGGCACCTGATCATCGAGCGCCTCAAGGCCCTGGGCCGCCTGGAGGACTACGAGAAGATCATCCCCCTCAAGGATTGGTCCACGGACCGGGCCGGCGGCCCCCGCAAGGTGGTCAAGGAGGAGGTGCGGCTATGAGCGCCAAGACCCCCAGCAGGCTGGAGCGGGTGCTGGCCGCCGGGCACAAGGCCGTCACCTCCGAGTGCGGGCCGCCCCGGGGCAGCGACCCGGAGGTCATCCTGCGCAAGGCCCGCTTGATAAGGGAGCACGTGGACGCCGTCAACGTCACCGACAACCAGACCTCGGTGACCCGGTTGTGCTCCCTGGCCAGCTGCGTACACCTGAAGCTGGCCGGCCTGGAGCCCATCCTGCAGATGGTCACCCGCGACCGCAACCGCATCGCCCTGCAGAGCGACATCCTGGGCGCCGCCTCCTTTGACATCCACAACCTGCTCTGCCTGTCCGGCGACCACCAGAGCTTCGGCGACTGCGCCCAGGGCCAGAACGTGCACGACCTGGACTCCATGCAGCTCATCCAGACCGCGCGCCACATGCGCGACGAGGGCCGCTTCCTGGGCGGCGAGGAGATATTGCGGCCGCCGAAGATGTTCGTGGGCGCGGCGGCCAACCCCTTCGCCGACCCCTTCGAGATCCGGGTGCCCCGCCTGGCCAAGAAAGTGGCCGCCGGCGCCGAGTTCATCCAGACCCAGTGCATCTTCAACCTGGAGAAGTTCGAGCTGTGGCTGAGCCAGGCCCGGGAGCGCGGCCTGCTGGAGAAGGTCTACATCCTGGCCGGACTCACCCCGCTCAAGTCGGCCGGCATGGCCAAGTACATGAAGAACCGGGTGCCGGGCATGGACGTGCCCGAGGAGGTGGTCAAGCGCATCTCCGGGGTGCCCAAGGAGGGCCAGGCCCAGGAGGGCATCAGCATCTGCGTGGAGGCCATTGAGCGCCTCAAGGAGGCCCCGGGCGTGGCCGGCTTCCACATCATGGCCATCGAGTGGGAGGAGAAGGTGCCCGAGATCGTGGAGCGGGCCGGCCTCTTTCCCCGGCCGGCGCTGGACTAGCAGCCGCCGGCCGGCAGCACCACGGTGAAGGTGGTGCCCCGACCCGGCTCGCTGGCCACGCTGACACTGCCGCCCAGGGACTCCAGCACGCTCTTCACGATGGGCAGGCCCAGGCCGGTGCCCGTGACGTAGCGGGTCTTTTCGTTTTTCACGCGGTAAAACTTTTCGAAGATCAGGGCCTGCTTCTCCGGCTCGATGCCGAATCCCTGGTCGGCCACCTCCACCAGTATGCTGCCCCCCTGATTGCGGGCCGTGACCTGGATGCGCCCGTGGTCCGGGGAGTAGTTGATGGCGTTGGCCATCAAGTTGTTGAACACGCTCTCCAGCCCCACCGGGTCGGCGGTCAGGGCGGGCAGGGGCTCGGCCGGCAGGTCCAGGATCATCTGGTGGCCCCGAATCTCGGCCTGGGTGGACAGGGAGTCCATCACCGCGCGCAGCGTCTCCTCCAGGTGGACCTCCTGGGGCTCCTGCCAGCCGGCGCCGTCCTCCAGGCGCGACAGGTCCAGCAGGTCCCGCACGAAGGATATCAGCCCCTGGGTCCGCTCCCGGGCCCGCACCAGCAAGTGGCGCTGCCCCTCCACCCGGGGCGCGCCCCCCTCGCCCAGCAGCAGCGTGAGTTGCAGCAGTATGGTGGACAGCGGCGAGCGCAGCTCGTGGCTGACCTTGGCCACGAACTCCGAGCGCAGCCGGTCCAGCATCTTGAAGGCGGTCACGTCCACCAGCACCAGCACCGCCCCCAGCCCCTTGCCTTCCTCGTTCAGGATGGGGGTGGCCTGGGCCAGGAGGTAGCGCTCGTCGTGGGTGGTGAACTCCAGCGAGGGCGTCTCCTCCTGGTTCGCCTGGCCCAGCGAGACGCGCCGGGCCAGTTCGCAGGCCTCGGGCGCCGGCAGGTAGGTGGACAGATCCCCGCCCGGGCGGGCGGCGGGGTCCAGGCCCACCATCTGGCAGAAGGCGGGGTTGAGCAGCACCACCTGGCCGTCGGGCCTGGTCACCAGCACCCCCAGGGGCAGGGCGCTGATGATGGTGCGCAGCCGGCTCTTCTCGGTGTCCAGGTCGCTGAGGGTGCGGCGGCGCTCCTCTTGCAGGCGCGCGGCCTGCTGGCTGAGCTGCAGGCGCTCCAGGGCCCGGCGCACGGTCAGGCGCAGTTGGTCCGGCTGAAAGGGCTTGGGGATGAAGTCATAGGCCCCCAGCTTCATGGCCTCGATGGCCGTTTCCACGGTGGCGAAGCCGGTGATGATGATCACCAGCGCCTGGGGGTGGGACTGCTTTATGCGCTGCAGGACCTCCAGCCCGTCCATCCCGGGCATCTTGAGGTCTAAAAGCACGCAGGCCGCGGGCTCCCGCTCCAGGGCCTCCAGGCCGGCGCGTCCGTCGGCGGCGGTGGCCACCCGGCAGCCCATGCGCGAAAGGATGCGCTCGCAGCCGTCGCGGATGTCGCGCTCGTCATCTATGACCAGGACCGGCACTGCTTGGTCGTTTTGGTTCACGCCTTACCCTCCGCGCCGTTGCTCAAGGGCAGCTGGATAACGAAGCGGGCTCCCTGCCCGGGCGGGCTGAGGGCCGTGATCCGGCCATGGTGGTTTTCGATGATGCCGAAGGCCACGCTCAGCCCCAGGCCGGTGCCCTTGCCCTCGTCCTTGGTGGTGAAGAAGGGCTCGAAGATGTGGGGCAGCGCCTGGGCCGGTACGCCCGGCCCGTTGTCGGCGATCTCCACCTCCACCCAGCGGCCGTCCGGGGCCAGGCGGCTGCGCACCTCTATGCGCCCCTGCGCCTCCATGGCCTCGGCCGCGTTGAGGATGATGTTCATGAACACGTGGTTGAGCTGCTGGATGTCCGCCGGCAGCAAGGGCAGGTCCGGGGCCAGGTCGCGCACGATCTGGATGTTCTGGAACAGGGACTGGTTCTCCAGCAGGAACAGGGTGCGCGACAGGGCCTCGTTGAGGTTGGCCGGCCGTATCTCCTGGCGGGTCTGGCGGGCGAACTGCAACAGCTCCTTGATGGTGTCGCGGCTGCGCTGGGCGTTGTCCAGGATGCGCTGCAGGTCTTGGCGGGCCTCGTCGGGCAGCGCGTAGTCCTCGGCCAGGATGTTGGCGTACAGGGTGATGCCGGCCAGGGGGTTGTTGAGCTGATGGGCCACGCCCGCGGCCAGCTTGCCGATGGAGGCCATCTTCTCGGCCTGCAAGAGCTGCACCCTGGTCCGGTCCAGCTCGGCCTCCATGCGCCGCTTCTCGCGCAGGTCGTAGAAGAAGCCCACGGTGCCCACCTCGTTGTCCCCCTCCATGACCACCGCCGCCGAAAGGCTGATGGGCACCAAGGTGCCGTCCTTGCGCAGTAGCTGCACCTCGTGGGACTTGAGCTTGCCCTTGCCGCCGTGCTGATCGCTGCGCAGCATGGCCATCACCTGGCGGGCCCCGTCGCCGGGGTAGATGCGGCGGATGTCTATTTGCTGAAGGGCCTCCTGCTCGCTGTAGCCGGTTATCTGCCCGGCCGCCTCGTTGAAGATGAGTATGCGGCCGGTCATGTCCGCGGCGATCACCGCGTCCACCGAACTCATGATCAGGTTGCGCAGAAAGGCGTTGGAGCGGTGCAGCTCCCGGTTGGCCTCCTGGAACTTCTCCCAGGCCTGCTTGCGCTTGGTGATGTCGCGGTGCAGGTGGACGATGCGCTCCACCTTCCCCCCGGGGCCCATGACCGGCAGGGTGGTGCATTCGATGTGGCGTCGGCTCCCGTCGGCGTCCAGAAGGATATGCTCGGACAGGGACGGTTGGCCGCTGCGGAAGGTGTGCAAGGCGTGGCAGTCTTCGGCCATCCCCTGGCAGGGCTCGGGGCGCTGGTGGGAGATCTGGTAACAGGGGCAGCCGATGACCTGCTGCCGGTCCAGGCCCATTTGCTGCAAGAAGATTTGGTTGCACTCCACGATGCAGAAGTCCCGCGCGTCCACCATGTAGACGGCGTCGCGCAGGCTGTTGAGCACCGTTTGGCTGAACTCCCGCCCCGGCTCGCCCTGGCCTCGGCCGTCCAAGGCCTGCGCGGTCTCCAACTCGGCCAGGCGCGCACGCAAGCGCTCCACCTCGGCTCGCAGTTTCAGGGCGGTGGGGGGATCGCGGTCCATGGTTCCTGCTCCCGCCCGGGCCGGGCCCCGGTCACGGCCGCCACCCGCCCCGGGCGGCGGCGGGCGGACCCAGGCCGTCTTGGCGCGCCACCCGGCCGAGGCTGCGCAGGTTCGGCCAGCCCGGGGTCAGCAGGGTCGCGGATGTGGCGGCGGAAAAGGGGCGAACCTCAATGATAGATACCGTATCACACCGCTCTGGATATCCACAATCCTAGCGGCCGTCCGGCTCCAGGCGTCCCCGGGCCCCTCCGGCCCGGCGGGCGCGGCTTGATTGACAGTGCGCCCATGAGGTTGCTATGCTCAATGTGATCGGCGACAAACTTGATTACCAGTCAAAAGAGGGAGTTGCCATGCCCGGCAAGAGAATCCTTATTATCGATGACGATCCTGATCTGGTGGAAGCGGTTAGCCTGCTCCTGGAGGCCGAGGGCATGGAGCCCCTGGCAGCCTACGGGGGAAACGAGGGGCTGGCGGTGGCCCGCGCCCAAATCCCGGACCTCATCATCCTGGACGTCATGATGGAGGACAAGGACGGCTTCGCGGTGGCCAAGGAGGTGGCCAAGGACGAGAAGCTGAGCGGCATCCCGGTGATCATGCTGACGGCCGTGGCCGAGCACTCCATGGACACCAACTACGCCCCCCAGGCGGCCATAAGGTCCCTGGAGGCCGACGATTGGTTCCCCAAGCCGGTGGACCCCGCGGCCCTGGTCAGCCGCATCAAGGAGCTGCTGCGCTAGGCCCTGGCCCGCTTGCCATCAGGCGCCGCGCGCCGGGGGGAACGCCAACGCCCGCGGTCAGGCCTGGCCGCTCCCTTGCACCCCCCGCCGGGCAACGCCGCCCTCGGCATCGCGCGCACATCTATTTGCTTTTGCCGGCGTCCTGGCCCATGGCGTTTCCGATCTGCAGGATCAACCACAGGTAGAAGTTCATGGGCTCGCCGCGGATGCGGCTGCGGGCCCCTTGGCCCCAGTCCTCCAGGCGCATCTGGGTCTCGGGCGTGTCCACGCTGATCAGGCCCAGGGGCGGCACGGCCTGGCTCACCACGGCGTTGAAGGGCCGGCCCTTGGCGTCGCTGCCGGATACCTTGTGAGCGGCCAGCTTGCGGCCCTTGAGGGTGACGCTCAGGCTCTGACTGCCGGTGGGGCGGAAGCGCTGGACCTCGCCGGCCTCGCCCCCCTGGTCGGCCAGGAAGCTGTCGGGCACGGTGAAGGGGTCGTACCCCCGGGGCTGCACCACCACCTCGTAAACCTTGCCCGGGCCCTGAGGCGTGTCCTGGGCCAGGATCCGGGTGACCACCGGGTCCCCGGTCTGGGGCTGCACCTCCAGCTCCATGATCATCGCCGGCCGGCCCTGGTGGCTGGTCCTCTCCAGGGTGGCGATGTAGAGAAGGGAGCTTTCCTTCTTGACCAGGTCCCGCACCTGATAGCGGGCCCAGGCGCCGGGCTGGAGCAGGAAGGCGCCGTCCACCACCATCACCGGGCGCTGGCCCTGCACCTTGGGCTCCTGGGCCTGCGCCGGCCCGGCGCCGGCCGGCCAGAAGACAGCCGCCAACCCCAGGATGCCCGCCAGGAGCACTATAACCGCGTCGAGTTTCATGCCCGCCCTCCGCTTGGCGTTCATATGGACAGGTAGATCATGGCCAGGGACAACAGGCCCAGCGCCACCAGGGTGACCCAACTGACCAGGTTGGCCAGGGGGCCGTTGACCTGCTCGCCCATTACCATGGGATCGTTGAGCAGCCTGATCATAAAGTACAGGATGGCCGGCAGCACCAGTCCGTTGAGAACCTGCGAGAAGTACATGATGGGGATCAGGGGTATGTCCGGCCACATCACGGTCAGGGCCCCCACCAGGATCATCAGGGAATAGAGGATATAGAACTGGGGAGCCTCCTGGAACTTGCGGTTCACCGAGTCCTCCCAGCCGAAGGCCTCGCAGACCGTGTAGGCCGTGGACAGGGGCAGGATGCAGGCCGCGAACAAGGAGGCGTTGAGCAGACCGAAGGCGAACAGGTCCGCGGCGTAGCGGCCGGCCAGGGGCTTGAGGGCGATGGCCGCCTGCTCCGCGCTCTCTATCTTGATGCCCTGGGCGCCCAGCGTCACCGCGCAGACCAGGATGATGAAGAAGGCCACCACCGACACCGACACCGAGCCCACGATCACGTCCCAGCGCACGATGCGGTAGTCCTTGGCCGTCAGCCCCTTGTCCACCACCGCCGCCTGCAAGTAGAACTGCATCCAGGGGGCGATGGTGGTGCCCACCAGGCCCACCAGCATGGTCAGGGAGCCCGGGGTCAGGTCCAGGCGGGGCCGGGCCACGGCCTGCCAGACCTGGCCCCAGTCCGGCCCGGCTAAAAATCCGGAGATTATGTAGGCCACGTAGAACAGGCAGGCCCAGAGGAACACCTTTTCCACGGCCTTGTAGGAGGCCTTGACCACCAGGAACCAGACCAGCACCGCCGCCAGGGGCACCGAGAAGCGGGCCTCCACCCCGAAAACCCCCATGGCCGCGGCCACGCCGGCGAATTCGGCCACGGTGTTGGCCAGGTTGGTGAGCACCAGGCCGATCATCAGGTAGAAGGTCACCGCCGCCCCAAAGCGCTCGCGGATCAGGGCGGCCAGCCCCTTGCCCGACACGGCGCCCATGCGGGCGCTCATGTCCTGCACCAGTATCAGCACCGCGGTGATGGGGGCCAGGGTCCACAGCAGGCGCAGGCCGAAATCGGCCCCGGCCAGGGAATAGGTCGTGATGCCGCCGGCGTCGTTGTCCACGTTGGAGGTGATGATGCCCGGCCCCACCACGGCCAAGATGAGGGCCAGGCGCCGCCAAGGACTGCGGCGGGTCTCCGGGGGGCCGCCCATGGTGAAGGTGTCGGCCATGGGCTTGTCCGGCTAGCGGCCCAGGTGCGGGGCCACCGCTCCCAACAGGGCCTTGAAACGGATCACGCCGTGCACCCGCCCCTGCTGGTCCAGCACCGGCAGGGCCCGGAAGCCGTATTTGGCGAAGAGCTCGGCCACGTCCTCGGGGTCGGCCTCCAGGTCCACGGCCACCAGACGGGTGAACATCAAGGCGTCCAGGGTCAGGGCGGGGTCGGCGGTCAAGAGATCGCGCAGGTTAACCACCCCCAGCAGCTTGCCGGCCTCGTCCTCCACGTAGATGTAGTAGAACACGTCCAGGTCCGGGGCCTGCTGCCGCAGTATCTCCAGGGCCCGCCCGGCCGTCTCCCGGGGGGGCAGGTACAAAAAGGCCGTGGTCATCAGGCCGCCGGCCGTCTCCTCGTCGTGGTCCAGCAGGCAGCGCACGGAGCTGGCCTGCTCGTACTCCATCTGCTTCAGGAGCTTCTCGGCCCGCCGCGTGTCCAGGCCCTGCAGCACGTCGGCGGCCTCGTCGGGGGACATCTGCTCCAGAATTTCCGAGGCCTCCGCGGTGGGCAGGTCCCGGATCAGGGCCACCTGCACCTTGGGGTCGGTCTCCTCCAGGATATCGGCGGCCATATCCTTGCCCAAGGCGTGGAAGACCCGGCTGCGGGTGGAGGAGTCCAGGTCCTCCAGGATGTCGGCCAGGTCGGCCGGGTGCAGGCTGGCCAGGCGGGCCTGGGAGAGCTTGAGCCGCAGGATGTGCTCCGAGCCCACCGCCTGCACCCGGTGCCACTTGACGACGTTGTCGCTCAGGTCGTAGCTGAATATCCAGCGCAGCAGGGCCTCGGCGGCCGCCTGCAGCCCCACCCGGCGCATGAGCCCCCGCAGCCCCACGTCCACCCCGCCCAGCAGGAGCTGTCCCTTCCTCTGCCAAAGCTGGAGGTCGTTGACCCGCACCACCTTGGCGCCGGCGGTGTCCACGATCTGCTTGTCCAGAAGCTGCTCGCGCAGCAGGAGATCGCCGGGGCCCACCGCCACCCGGCCCAGGTCGGCCTCGGACGCCTGGTCCACCAGGATGGCCTTGTCCCTGATCTCCAGCACGTGGGACCAGGGCAGAAGCTGGCGCGGCTGGCGAGGGCCGGCCACCACCAGTCCGGTGATGGGGGGCAGGGCCTGGCGGGCGTCGGCCACCAGGTCCCGCAAACGCCCCAGGATGCGCCCCTGGGGCGCGGCCACCACCCGGCGCTTGAGCAGGTCGCTCAAGAACCGCGTGGTCTCCAGGGGCGCGTTGGCCAAAGGCGGCATGTCTCTCTCCCGCCAGAGTCGGCTAAATCTTACTCCTTTGGCGGCCGCGCCACCAAATGCCAAACCGGGGCGGGGCCTTCAGCTCAGTTGAACAGCCACAGGGTCACCAGGAAGCCCCGGCGCACCCGCTGCCCGGCCCCGGGATTCTGCCGGGCCACCCGGTCAACCTTGCTGCGGTCGCCGGCGGTTATGCGCTGCTGCTCCAGGCGCGCGGTGAGCCCGGCCTTGCGCAGGGCCTCGCCAGCCTGGGCCAGGGTCAGGTTCACCAGGTTGGGCACCACCACCTCCGGCGGGGCGTAGCTATATACCCACACCGTCACCCGGGCCCCCTGGTTCGCCCGCTGTCCGGCGGCTGGGCTCTGGCGGGCGATCCAGTTCACCTTGCCGCGGTCGCCGGTGGGCACGCGCTGGGCGGCGGTGACCACGCTCAGGCCGGCCTTGCGCAGAGCCTCGGTGGCCTGGGACGGCGGCATGTTCACCACGTTGGGCACCACCGGCGCGTAGCTATACACCCACACCGTCACCCGGGTGCCCCGGTTCGTCCGCTGTCCGGCGGCTGGGCTCTGGCGGGCTATCCAGTTCACCTTGCCGCGGTCGCTGGTGGGCACGCGTTGGGCGGCGGTGGTCACGCTCAGGCCGGCCTTGCGCAGGGCCTCCACGGCCTGCTGCGGGGGCATGTTAACCACGTTGGGCACCACCGCCCGGGCCGGGGTGTAGTGGTACAGCCACAGGGTCACGGTCTGGCCGCCCTGGCTCTTGGTTCCGGCGGCCGGGCTCTGGCGGGCGATGCGCTGGTGCATGCGTTGTTCCGCGGTGGGGACGCGGGCGGGGTCCAGCTTGACCTTGAGGTAGCGCTGGCTCAGGGCCTTCAGGCCGTCCCGGTAGGGCAGGCCCTGCACCGAGGGCACGACCACGGCGGCCTGCATGCTCAGGGTGTAGTAGTGCAGCATGACCACCGTGTTGCGCGGCACCCGCTGGCCGGGGGCCGGCGACTGCCGGAAGACCTTGTTGCTGCGGTTGCGGTCGGCCGTGGGGTACTTGGTGCGGCTGTAGCGCAGGCCGCCCCGGGCCAGTTGATCCATGGCCTTGATGTAATCCTGGCCCACCAGGTTGGGCACAACGACCGTGGCCGGCGGCGGGGCGGAGTTCCAGTACTGCACCAGGGTCACCTTGGAGCCGGCCGGCAGCATGGCCCCCGGGGCCGGGCTCTGCCTGGCTATGGTGGCGTGCAGCTTGGGGTTGGTGGTGGCCTGGTTGCTGTAGGCGTAGGTCAGGCCCAGCGACTTCAGGAGCTGGACCGCCTTGAGGCCGTTCATGCCCACCAGGTTGGGCATCCGCACCGTCTGCTGGGCGGAGGCCGGCGGGGCCGTCGCCGGGAGCAGGGACAGGAAAGCGAAAAAAAGCCCCAAAACCGCCGCCGCGCCAAACCGGCCCAACAGTGCCTTTCTCATTGCCTTAATCCTCCCTATTGCACGGACCCGGCCGCGCCCGAAAGGCGCTTAAGTTTTTTTGCAGGAAACGACCTTCGGAATTTTGGTTCTAGGACGCGCGCCAGGCTAAAGCGCGCAGATTGGTCTCTCAGGCGGCGACAGGCCGGTTGAGGTGAGGGCCTCGCGCCAAATGGACCAGGGCATGGTGGCCGGGACCATGAATTGACTCAGCCTCCAGGTTGCTTGGCGCCGGTTGTGCACCGCACAGGTCTCGGGAGCAGGCGGATTGGGCCGCTCTCGACCTGTCTGAAACTAATGTACCACGTTCCCAAGACCACTGAATGCTTTTCATTTGCCGCGTGGGCAGGGCGGAGGCCGGCGGGGGGCGCGCGCAGATGACCGGTTTTAAGCAGGTGTTTTGAGCGCCCGCGCGGTTTTTGCTGTTGCCCCGGGGCCGATGCCCAACGTTAAATAGAAAGAGAACAGTTCTTAGCCGGGCGACCATGAGCAGGGGCGCCTTCGCCGGGCGCGCTTTGAGGCGGGCCTTGGGAAAGGGATGAGGCCATGACCGTGCTGGTGGGTATACTGGTGGCCCTGGCCTTGGGGGTGGGCCTGTGGCTGGTGGCCATCTATAACGGCCTGGTGCGCAAGCGGAATCTGGTGCGGGAGGGCTGGAGCGGCGTGGATGTGCAGCTCAAGCGCCGCGCGGACCTGATCCCCAACCTCATCGAGACGGTCAAGGGCTACGCCGGCCACGAGAAGGGCCTGTTGGAGCAGGTGGCCGAGCTGCGCGCCCAGAGCCTGCGCGCCCAGGCCCCGGGGGAGAAGTCGGCCGTGGAGGGTCAGCTTTCCCAGGCCCTGGGCAAGCTCTTCGCCCTGGCCGAGAATTACCCGGACCTCAAGGCCAGCCAGAACTTCCTGGACCTGCAGCGGGCCCTGGCCGAGGTGGAGGAGCAGATTCAGTTCGCCCGCCGCTACTACAACGGCGCGGTGCGGGACCTGAACATCGCCGTGGAGTCCTTCCCGGCCAACCTGGTGGCTGCGCCCCTGGGGTTCAAGCAGGCCGAGTTCTTCCAGTTGGAGGACGCGGCCGAGCGGGCCCTGCCCAAGGTCAGCTTCTCCTGAGTTGGAGCCGGCCATGTCCCGCCTGTTGCTCCGTTTAGCGGCCCTGTGCCTGGCGGCCCTGCTGCTGGCCGCCGGCCCCGCCTCGGCCGACGAGCGCATCTTGGACTTTGTCAGCCAGGTGGTCATCCGGCCCGACGCCAGCCTGCTGGTGACCGAGACCATCCAGGTGCGCAGCCAGGGCCGGCAGATCAAGCGCGGCATCGTGCGCGAGTTCCCCACGACCTACACCGACCGCCGGGGCCGGGGGGTGCAGGTGGGCTTCTCCCTGCAAAAGGTGGAGCGCGACGGCCGCCGCGAGTCCTATCACCTGCAGAAGGCCTCCAACGGGGTGCGCGTCTACATCGGCCGCAAGGACCACCTCCTCAGCCCCGGCGTTTACACCTATCGCCTGACCTACCGCACCGAGCGGCAACTGGGCTTTTTCGACCGCTACGACGAGCTGTACTGGAACGTGACCGGCAACGGCTGGACCCTGCCCATAGACCGGGCGCGGGCCGTGGTGCAACTGCCGGCCGGCGGGCGGGTCTTGCAGCAGGCGGCCTACACCGGCCCCAGCGGGGCCCAGGGCCGGGACTGGCGCTACGGCCCGGACGCCCAGGGCCGGCTCCAGTGGGTCACCACGCGGCCCCTGGCCGCCGGCGAGGGCCTGACCATCGCCGTGGCCTGGCCCAAGGGCCTGGTCAAGCCGCCCCCGCCGCCCAAGGACGGGCGCTGGCTGCCCGCCGGCTCCGGGCCCTACGTGGGCCTGGCCGGGCTGGCGGCGCTGTTGCTCTACTACCTGTTGGCCTGGTACCGGGTGGGCCGCGACCCCCAGAAGGGCACCGTCATCCCCCTTTTCACCCCGCCGGCCGGGCTCTCGCCGGCCGCGGTCCGCTTTCTGCGCCACATGGGCTTTGACCATAAGGCCTTTGCCGCGGCGGTGGTGGACATGGCGGTCAAGGGTTACCTGACCATCGTGGAGGAGAAGGACAAGAGCTACCAGCTCAAGCGCACCGGCAAAACCCCGGACAACCTCTCCCCTGGCGAGCGCAGGCTGGGGCCGCTCCTTTTCAAGAAGGGCAAGTCCCTGAAGCTCAAGCCCAGCTCCCACAGCACCGTTTCCGCGGCCCTCAAGGACCTGCGCCATTCTCTGCGCGCCGAGTATGAAAAGGCCAACTTCCGCCTCAACCGGCTGTATCTGCTGCCCGGCATTCTGATCACCCTGCTGGCCCTGGCGGCCCTGGTGCTGGCCGCGCGGGAGCCGGAAGGGGCCCTGGGGCTGGGCCTGTGGCTGGCCGTCTGGAGCGGCGGCTGCTACTTCATCTCCACGCGGGTGGTGCGCGCCTGGCGGGGCGCGCGGGGCCTGGGCGGCCACCTGGCCGCCATGGGCGCCACCGTGTTCGCGGCCCCCTTTATCATCGGCGCCCTGATCGGGCTGTTCGCCTTCGGCCATCTGACCGGCCCCACGGCGGCCCCCATTTACCTGGCCCTGCTGGCCCTGACCCCCCTCTTCGCCCACCTGCTCAAGGCCCCCACCGTGGGCGGCCGCCGGCTCATGGACCAGATCGAGGGCTTCCGGCTCTATCTGTCGGTGGCGGAGAAGGAGCGCCTGGGCCTGCTGCACCCGCCGGAGCGCACGCCGGAGCTGTTCGAGCGCTATCTGTCCTATGCCCTGGCTCTGGACGTGGAGCAGGAGTGGTCCGAGCAGTTCGCCCAGGTGCTGGCCGGGGCGGGCGAGCAGGCCTACCAGCCGGGCTGGTACTCGGGCGGCAGCTTCAGCGCCCGGGGCGTCGGCGGCCTGGCCGGCAGCCTGGGCGGCGCCCTGACCGGGGCCATCTCCTCCTCTTCCTCGGCGCCGGGCAGCAGCTCGGGTAGCGGGGGAGGAGGCTCCTCGGGCGGCGGCGGAGGCGGCGGCGGCGGCAGCGGCTGGTAGCCGCTACGCAGGCCCAGGGCGCCGCCTCGCCCTGGCGCAGCCGGGCGCCGGTCTTTTCGGCCTGGGCGGTTGTGTGCGGAAGGTTCTAGTAGGCGCCCCCCCACCCGCCAAGCGCCGGTACGCGGCCGGACGCCTAAGGCATCACGCCCTGGCTCAGTAGATGCCAGCCCCTGTCGGTGAGGACCATTTCGCTCACCGAGCCCAAGGGCACGTCGTGCCGCTGGTAGCGCTGCGCCAGGGGGGTGCGGGCCGCCTGGCCCAGGATGGCCGCGCAGATGTCGCCGTGGGTGACTATGGCCACGGCCCGGCCCGGATATTTTTGGGCCAGCCCCTCTATGGCGGCCAGGGCCCGGGCCGCGCCATCGGCAGGGATTCGCCGCCCTGGGGGCGGGGGTCGCGGCCGGCCGCCCACTGGGTCTGGCGCCAGGACCAGGAGGACCGGGCCCCGCTGGGCGTGCGCCCCTCCCGCAGGGAGGCGAAGGCCGGGTTCTGGGCGTAGACGGCCTGGGCGCCGGCCGCCTGGACCAGGGCCTGGGCGGTCTGCCGCGTGCGGCCGGTGGGTGAAGCGATTACGGCCGCCAGCCCCTTGTCCCGCAGAAAACCTCCGGCCCGGGCCGCCTGCTCCCGGCCCTTGGGGGTCAGGGAGTCCAGCTTTTCCGGCGGGGTGCCGGGCAGGGTGAAGACGTTCTTGTAGGACTCGGCGTGCCGGACCAGGTAGACCTTGAGCGCGACCTCGCCCGCTACGGCTTGGTCCTGGCGGCCGCCGACGGCCTCCGGGCCGCAGGCCGCCAGCAGAGCCGCTACGGCCAGCAGGGCCGGCAATATGCATCCCCAGCGCCTGGCTAGGCGGGCACTTGCCCGCCCGGCGGCCCGGCCGCGACCATGACCTGCGCTCGGCCGGTAGCGCTTGCCGAACCATGCCACGCAATCACCTCCCCGGGCCACCACCCCGGCAATCGCGCCTCTCACCGGCTTAATGTAGCATTGCCGGAAGCAAATCGGGTGCGTTCTTCAAACCCGGAGGCTAAGGTCGAACCGCAGATCGCTCTACAGGCTGAGACGGTATGCTCTGGCCCCGGCCGCGCCGACGGCGGCCCCTTACGACGGCGGCCTTTGCCGAAAAAGGGCGAAACTGCTATAGGCTAGATTCCCGGGGCGATGACCCGGGGCGATGGCCGTCTCTGCCGGAGGGCCAGATACGCGGGGCGATGATCTTATGCCACAACATGGCCGCTATCGCTGGGTCCTGATCGGCGCCGCAGTGTGCGTCAAGATGGTGATCAGCATCTACCAGTACTCCTGGTTCCTGTTCGCCTTCAGCATCAATCGGCAACAGGGCTGGCCCCTGGATCAGTTGGGTCTGATCTTCACTGTCTTCGTGGTGGCGGCCACCTTGATCCAGCCTTTCTCCGGCCTGAACGCCGACGCCTATGGACCGCGCCGGGTCTCTCTGTGCGCCGCGCTGCTGGCGGGCGGCGGCATGCTCTTGGCCGCCCAGGCCTCCAGCCTGCTGTCGCTGTGCCTCTATTACAGCCTGGGCGGGCTGGGGGTGGGGGCCCTGAACGGCATCTCCACCGCCACCGCCCTGAAGTGGTTCCCGGACCGCCGGGGCTTCACCACCGGCCTGGTGGAGTTCGGCTTCGGGGCCGGCACCCTGTTTTTCAACCATTTCCTGCAGAGCGCCCTGGACCTGCACGGCTGGCGGGACGCCTTTTTTTATATGGCCCTGTTCATGTGGGCCGTGCTGCTGCCCCTGGTGCTGCTTTACAAGTACCCGCCGGCCGACTGGGGGCGGAGGTTTCTGACGCCGGGCCGGCCGCAGGCCCAGGACGCGGTGCAGTACCGGCCCACCCAGATGATGCGCACCCCCCAATGGCTGATAATCTACCTGGGCTTCACCCTGATCATCTCGGTGGTGTTGATGTTCGCCTCCCACCTGAAGATGATCGCCGCGGAGTTCAAAATCTCCGGCCCCATGTTCAGTTTTCTGCTGGTGGCCTTCCCCCTGGGCAACGGGCTGAGCCGCATCGTGGCCGGGCTGGTCTCCGACGCCATCGGCCGCGAGCGGACCATGGCGCTGTTCTTCGGCCTGCTGGGCGCGTGCATGCTGTTGCTGGGGCTGTTCGGCTCCTTGCCCTGGCTGTTCGCGGCCACGGTGTTCCTGGCCGGGTTGTTGGGGGGAGGGCCCTTCGTGCTCTGCGCGGCCACCGTGGGGGACTATTTCGGCGCCAAGTACTCCACCGCCAACTGGGGGCTGACCATAACCGGCAAGGCCTGGGCCGGCCTGCTGGCCGGGTGGTTCAGCGGCTGGCTGGTCACCCTGTCCGGGACCTACCAGACGCCCTTGCTCGTCCTGTCGGCCTGCTGCTTCGTGGCCGCCCTGCTGTGCAACCCCAAGGTGCTGCGGCCGCCGGCCGGGAAGCCGGCCGGCGAGATGGCCCCGGCCCGGGAGGCCGGGCCCCGCTGATCCACCCGCAGAGACAGGCGCGGGCGCCAGGCAAGGCCGGCCAGTTTATTGCAGCTTCCCAGGGTGGGCTATGGTTAACATAGCCAAAAAAGTCCAACTTTTGCTGGAGGGCGGGCCATGTGGAAAGAATTTAGAGAATTTGCCATGCGCGGCAACGTGGTGGACATGGCCGTGGGCATCATCATCGGCGCCGCGTTCGGCACCATCGTGAAGTCGTTGGTGTCGGATGTGATCATGCCGCCCCTGGGGCTGCTCTTGGGCAACGTAGATTTTTCCAGCTTCTTTATTGTCCTTAAAGAGGGCAACCCCCTGGGGCCTTATCTCACCCTGGCCGCGGCCCAAAAGGCGGGGGCGGTGGTGGTCGCCTACGGGGCGTTCCTGAACACGGTGATCAGCTTCTTCATCGTGGCCTTTGCGGTGTTCATGCTCATACGCGGCATGAATAAGCTCAAGAGGAAGCAGGAGGCCCCTGCAGCGGAGCCGGCCACCAGGGAATGTCCTTTTTGCTTGTCCTCGGTGCCGCTGAAGGCCAGCAAGTGCGCCTTCTGCACCTCTGATTTGCCGGGCTAGGACGCACGGGCCGCCGAGCGGCGGCTAATGCGTTGCCGGGAAGGTCCGGCGGCAGGGGTGGGCCCGCCGTGGTTCGGCGATGCCGCCGGGGAGGCCGCAATCCGGGAGGGGTTAGCTGCCGCTCAAGCGCACCTGGTTGCGCCCGTTATTTTTCGCCTCATACAGGGCCTGGTCCGCGCGCACGTAGAGATCGTCCAGTTGTTTTGCCTCCGGCGAGATGGCGGCCACCCCCAGGCTGGCGGTGAGGCGCACCTGGCCTTTTTCTACGGCCATGACCTCCGAGGCGATTCCCTCCCTGATGCGCTCCGCGGCCAGTTGGGCCATGTGCAGGCTGGTTTCGGGGAGCAGCAGGGCAAACTCCTCTCCGCCGACTCTGGCCAGGACGTCCACCGCCCTTATGCGGGACAGGCCGATTTCGGCCACCCTGCGCAACACCTGGTCGCCGGCGACATGGCCGTAGGTGTCGTTCACCTCTTTAAAGTTATCCAAATCCATCAGCACCAGGGAAAAATGGGAGCCGTATCGCCGGGACCGTTGAAATTCTTTCTGGCCCATTTCCCAGAAATACCTGCGGTTAGCCAGCTTGGTCAGCTCATCGGTTACAGACAGGGCGCGCAGCTGCTCCTGGCTCTCATTCAACGCCTGTTCTGCTTTCTTGCGGCGCTCGATTTCCTGCTGGGCCAGGGACAACTCTTTTTTGATCTCCGCGAACTCTTTTAATATGGCCAGCACCGGCCGCTGGGCCATCTCGGTGTGCCAGCGTTTGTTTTGCCAGGCCAGATAGCCCCACAGGATCGGAGCGGCGAAGCAGGAAACGATCAACCTGCTTACGGCGGTTCCCTCCATGATGGCCAGGTAGGACTCGGAGCCGAGGAACGCCCCGGCGGCGAACAGCAGCACGTCCAGCCACATCACCCCCAGCAGGGTGAAGAAGGCCCGCACCCCCAGGGGAACCCGCTGGAAGCGGTTGTTCATGTACTCCCAGGCGATGGCCAGGAAGATCAGGTCCATGAAGGTGGCGAAAACCGAGGCGGCGTTTATGCGCAGGCTGGGAGCCGGGACGTAGCCCAGGGCCGGCGCGCCCGACAGGCTCATTTGCACATTCAGGACCACCGCGATCAGCGGCACCATTATGGAGACGCCGATGATCGTGGAGATGGCCACGCGCGTGGCCCGCGGCCCGTCAAACACATAGACCACAAAGACGCTCAGCAGCAGGGAGGTGTAGAAGACCGTGGAGCCCACCACGAAGGTTACGCCGCCCACGGGCACCGTGACCCCCGCATCGGTGACCCAGGACATGATGGCGGTCAGGCCCCCTATCAGGGCGTAGTAATGGGCCAGTCCGAAACGGTGGCGCAGGGCGTGCGCGCCCAAGACCAGAAAATAGACGATCACCGCCTCAGCGATAAGTATGGCTACCTCAAGAGTCACCTTCAGCCATCCACATCTCTGCCATATTAATAAAGACCGTATCAGGGCCGACCCTGATAGGTCTGTGCAGGCGTTTCCCCCCGCTCCTGCCCGCGGACCTGGCGGGCATCCCCGGGCACCCCGCTGCGAGCTTATCGTTAAATAGTATGAACCAAGCCCGCCGGGCAAAGGCATGTCTTTTTGAAAAAGCACCCGGCGCTGCGCCGGGCCCTGCCAAAGGACCGCCCTCGGCTGCTGGCGGCCGGGCGCAGGGCAAGGCAGAAACTGCTCCCTTGAGGCTCACGCTTACCGGCCCAACGGGCGAAATTGTTTATCATTATATGATAAACAATTTTCATATTATGGTAATTTACTGTTGACGCGTCCCCGCCGTCTTGCTATTGGTCAAACCAGCCGAGCCACTAATGCATTGGGAACATGGGTACCGCGAACGCCAACCAGAATTCTGGGGACCAGCCTGGCCCTAAGCTAGAAGACACCAAGGGTGCCCAAAGCATCCACCGGGCCATGGCCTTGCTGCGCAAGGTGGCCGCCCACAACGATCAGGGGGCCACCCTTTCCAAGCTGGCCCGCGAGGCGGGCCTGCACGTGGCCACGGCCCATCGCATCCTCTCGGTGCTGGTCAAGGAAGGGTTGGCCACCCACGATCCGGTGGCCAAGCTCTACCACCTGGGGCTGGAGCTGTATCAGTTGGGCCACGCCGCCCATCAATACACGGTGCGGGACCGTTTTCGCAACGCCCTGGAAATCATCGCCCAGCGCAGCCAGGACACCGTCTTTCTGCTCATCCGCCTGGGCAACGACGTCTTGTGCATCGACACCGTGCAGGGCAAGTATCCCGTGCGCACCATAGTGGTGGACGTGGGGGCGCGGCGTCCCCTGGGCATCGGCGCGGGCAGCCTGTCTCTCATCGCCTTTCTGCCCCAGGATCAGTTCGAGGCCGTGGTCCAGGCCAACGCCCCGCGCTATCCCAACTACAAAAACCTCACCGCCGATGACATCCGGGAGATGGCCCGCAAGGGACGCCAAGCGGGTTACGTGCTCAGCGACGGCCTTTTTCACGAGGATGCGGTGTCCGTGGGGGTGCCCATCTTCGACTTCCAGGGCGGGGTCCAGGCGGCCATCACGGTTTCGGCCATCCGTCCGCGCATGAGTGCTCAGCGGCGCGAGGAAATTTACCAACTGGTGCAGGAGGTGGTCCGCGCGGAGGGCCTCAGCCCCTAGCCCGGCCGCCCAGAGGGTGGGCGCTTCTTGGCTTCGGGAGGGGCCGCCTGCACGCGAGAAGTTATCTGAGAGGTTGCAAACCGTAGCAAGGAGGAGGGTCATGAGAACCAAGATATGGGCGGCGCTGCTCTGCCTGGCCCTGGTGGGCGTTCTGGCGGGCGGAGCCCTGGCCAAGGGCTATCCCAACAAACCTATTAAGTTCATCATCAACTTCTCGGCCGGCGGCACCACCGACGTGGCCGCCCGCCTGATGGCCGCCAAGGCCACCGAGACCCTGAAGCAGGCCCTGGTCTGCATGAACCGGCCCGGCGCCGGCGGCACCCTGGGGGTGAGCGAGGTGGCCCGGGCCAAGCCCAACGGCTACCTGATCGGCACCTGCAACATGCCCGCGGTGGCCATCATCCCCCTGATACGCGAGGTGCCCTACAAGCCCTATAAGGACTTGGTGCAGGTCTGCGCGGTGATGCCCTACGAGTACGCCCTGATGGTGCGGGGCGACGCCCCCTGGAAGACCTGGGAAGACTTCGCGGCCTACGTCAAGAAGAACCCGGGCAAGGTGACCTACGGCAGCGTGGGCACCGGCACCACCAACCACCTGATCACTGCCCGCATCGGCAAGGAGATGGGCCTGGACTGGAAGCACGTGCCCTTCCAGGGCGGAGTCAAGGAGACCGCGGCCCTGTTGGGCGGCCACGTGGACATGATCAACAACACCACCGCCTCGGTGGCTTCCTCCATCCGGGCCGGCAAGATCAGGGTGCTCTTGGTCACCAGCGAGGACCGGCTCTCCCTGTGCCCGGAGGTGCCCACCATGAAGGAGAAGGGCTTCAAGTTCAGCCAGATCTCCTACATGTCCATCGTGGCCCCGGGCGGCACCCCCCAGGCGGTCTTGGACAAGCTCTCGGCCGCTTTCAAGCTCGCGACCGCGGACAAGGGCGTGCTGGAGGCCTGCGCCAAGCTGGACCTGCACCCCAAGTTCATGCCCGGCAAGCAGTACCAGGCCCTGTTGCAGCAGCTTTCGGCCGAGTGGGGCAAGCTGCTGCCCGAGTTGGGCGTGAAGGCCAAGAAATAGACCTTTAACCCGCGGCGGGGGGAGGCGGCCGCCTCCCCCCGCTCAATCGCTCCAGCCTCATGGGAGAAAACCCATGATCCAGAACGCAAAGGACTTCAAGCTGGGCGCCGGCCTGGCCGGCTTCTGCCTGCTGGCGCTGGTGTACCTGATCCCTAGCCAGGTGGGGTCTTTGACCGACGCCGACGCCATGATGCCGGCGTTGATCACCGGCTTCATCCTGGTGCTCAGCCTGCTGCTGATGCTGCAGGCCCTGCGCCGCCCGGTGGCCGAGGCCGACCAGGAGCACCCGCCCGCCGGCCAGGCGGTCCGGCGCTCGACCAAAATCACCTTGGCCGCGGCCGTGGCCATCATGGCCGCCTACGCCTGGCTGCTGGACATCGCCGGCTTCGTGCTCACCTCGCTGGTGGCCATGGTGGCGCTCTTCTTAATCTTCGGGGTCCGCCGCTGGCTGACCATCGCGGCCATCACCGTGATCACCCTGGCGGGCCTGTACGTGTGCTTCGAGCTGCTCCTGGGGGCGCCCCTGCCCGTGGGCACCCTGCTCGAGCGTTTCCTGGATTAGGAGGGAGATGATGCTGGACACCCTGATCCAGGCGGCCTCCCAGGCCCTGACCCTGTACAACTTTTTCGGGGCCGCCCTGGGAATATTTCTGGGCTCGCTGTTGGGGGCCATCCCCGGCCTCAACGGCACCATGGCCATCGCCCTGCTGATACCGGTGACCTACACCTGGTCGCCGCTGTTCAGCATCGCCATGCTGGTGGGCTGCTGGAAGGGCAGCGTGTACGGCGGCTCCATCTCCGCCATCCTGCTCAACGCGCCGGGCACGCCAGAGGCCGCGGCCACCTCCCTGGACGGCTATCCCCTGGCCCGGCAGGGCAAGGCCGGCAAGGCCCTGAAGATGGCCCTGTACGCCTCGGTGATCGGCGCCGTGTTCAGCGACGTGATGCTCATGGTGGCCGCGCCGCCCATCGCGGCCCTGGCCCTGATGTTCGGGCCGGCGGAGCTGGCCATGCTGATTTTGTTCGCTCTGGTGGTGGTGGCCGGCACCGGCGCCCATTCCCAGGTCAAGGGCCTCATCTCCACCGCCCTGGGCATGCTCCTGGCCACGGTGGGCCTGGACCCCATCACCACCCAGCAGCGCTTCACCTTCGGCTCCATAGACCTGGACGCGGGCATAGAGCTCTTGGCCATGCTCATCGGCCTGCTGGTGATGAGCGAGGTGCTGGTGCAGATGGAGGAGGGCTGGCAGGAGGCGCACAGCGAGGCCATGGCCCGCTCCGCGGACCCCAACGCCTCGCGGGTGACCTGGCGCGAGCTTAAGGCCTGTCTGGGCACCATCTTCCGCTCCAGCCTGCTGGGCGCCTTCTGCGGCGCCCTGCCCGGCGTGGGCAGCATCACCGCCGCCTTCATGGGCTACGACCAGGCCAGGCGCCTGGCCAAGAACCCCGAGGACTACGGCAAGGGCGAGCTGAAGGGGGTGGCCGCCCCGGAGGCGGCCAACAACGCCGTGTGCGGCGCGGCCCTGATCCCCCTGGTGACCCTGGGCATCCCCGGCGCCCTCTCGGCGGCGGTGATCATGGGCGCCTTCATGATCCACGGCCTGGCGCCGGGCCCCATGCTAATGACCGAGCACCCCGAGACCATCTACGGCCTGTTCATGCTGCTGATCCTCTCGGACTTCTTCATGCTGGTCATCCCGCTGCCCTTGATGAAGCTGGGCCAGTGGGTCATCTCCGTGCCCAGGGCCTACCTGTTCCCGGTGATATTGGTGCTGTGCGTCATCGGGGCCTACGGCACCCAGCAGAACCTATTCGACGTGAAGATCATGGTCTTCTTCGGGGTGCTGGGCTACTTCCTGAAGAAATGGGGCCTCAGCCCGGCCGCCCTGCTGATCGCCTTCATCCTGGGGCCCATGGCCGAGGTGTATCTGCGCCAGGCCCTGAAGATCTCCGGCGGCAGCCCCATGATATTCGTCACCAAGCCATTGGCCCTGGGCTTCCTGCTGGCCACGGTGGCCATGATCGCCTGGACCGCCTACCGCCGCCGCCGCGGCAAGGGCGCCGCCGCGGCCCACTAGGCCGCCTATCCGGAGCCCCGAGGCTTTCGCTGAGGGAAAGAGAGCGCATCTATGTATTACGTGAAGGACACAGACCTGGTGGTCATCGGGGCCGGCGCCGCCGGGGCCATGGCCGCCATCTACGCCCGCCGCACGGACCCCAAGCTCCGGGTCACGGTGCTGGACAAGAGCAAGATGGAGACCTCCGGCGCGGCCGGCCGGGGCATGGACGCCCTGAACACCATGGCCATCCCCCCGCGCAGCCAGCCCGAGGACGTGGTGGAGGTGCTGACCAAGGTCACCGAGGGCGTGCTGGACCAGCGGGTGGCCTACGCCTTTGGCCAGCGCTGCCCCCAGGTGGTCAAGGACCTGGAAGAGATCATGGGCCGGGCCCCGGGGGACTTGTTCCCGGTGGACGCGGAGGGCAACTACGTCCTGTATTACCTGCACCCCATCAACAAGCCGCTGCTGCTGCCCATGGACGGCGAGGAGATGAAGCGGGCCCTGGCCCAGGCGGTGCGGCGTACCGGCGCCGAGGTCTTTGACCGCACGCCGGCGCTGCGGATCCTCAGCCAAGACGGCCGCGTGGCCGGGGTGTTGGCCTTTAACATCCGCAGCGGCGACTATTTTTATTTCAAGACCAAGGCCGTGTGCCTGACCACCGGCGCGGCCGGCCGCATGGGGCTGGCCAGCTCCGGCTACCTGGCCGGCACCTACGAGTTCCCGGGCTGCACTGGCGACGGCTACGCCATGGCCTACCAGGCCGGGGCCGAGCTGGTGAACATGGAATGCTTCCAGGCCAACACCCTGCTCAAGGACCACCAGGGGCCCTCCTGCGGCTATGTGGCCGCGCCGCGCGGGGCCTACACGGTCAACCCCTGGGGCGAGAAGACCTGGAGCCACGGCTACTCCTCCGGCGACAGCAAGATGGGGGTGTGGAAACGATTCACCCAGGGCCGCGGCCCCCTGTACTTGAAGATGGACCATTTGCCCGAGGAGATGATCCAGATCATCGAGAAGATCCAGTGGGGCAACGAGCGCACCAGCCGGGGGCTGTTTCACCGCCGGCGCGGCCAGGACTACCGCCAGGGCCGCTCCGTGGAGCTGGGCTTCGCCGAGGAGATAGGCGTCTGCGGCGGCCACAGCAGCTCCGGGGTGCTCAGCGACGTGCACGGCGCGACCAACCTGGCGGGCCTCTACGTGGCCGGGGACGTGGACGGCGGCCTGCCCCACTCCTACCTGGGCGGGGCCCTGGCCATGGGCGGGGTCATCGGCGAGGAGGCGGCCCGCTACGCCGGCGGCGGCGCCCACGCCCCCCAGCGCCAGGGCCTGCGGGCCTGGCTGCGCAAGCAGGCCGACGCCTTCGAGGCCCCCCTGCGCCGGGAGCGCGGCCTGCCCACCAGCCTGGTGGAGTACAAGGCCCGCACCCGCATCCAGTATTACCTGAAGCCGCCCAAGAACCCGGCCTTTATGGAGTCGGCGGTGTGGTGGATGGAGCGCATGCGGGCCGAAGACCTGCCCCAGATCAAGGCCCAGGACTTCCACGACCTGCTCAAGGTGCAGGAGATCGCCAGCATACTCACGGTGGGCGAGATGATGGCCCGGGCCAGCCTGTTCCGCGACGAGAGCCGCTGGGGCTATCAGCACTGGCGGGCGGACATCCCCTACAAGAAGCCCCAATGGGAGCGGGCCTGGGTGGTGATCAAAAAGGGCGAGGCGGGCATGGAGCTGGCCCGGCGCAAGGCGCCCAAACACCAGTGGGACTTTCCCACGGCCATGGAGTACGCTTATCCCAAGTTGGAGTTCGACGTGGGCGCGCCTTTTGTCAAGGGACCGAACTGGAAAAACCCGGAGCGTGACTCCTGGATGAAGGAACACCTGGATCAGCAGGGCATGGCCACTCCGCGCCGGTTCCTGCCGGAGGAGGATTAGACCATGGACCAGCTCAACAGCAGCGGCCCCCTGGCCGAAGACGCCTTCTCTTGGCTGGAGGTGGACCGCCGGCGCTGCAACCGCTGCGGCATTTGCGTAGACATGTGCCCCATGGACGTGCTGCACTTCGGTGCCCAGGGCCACCCCTACATGCGCTACCGCGATGATTGCTGGTACTGCGACGTGTGCGTGTTCGTTTGCCCCCGGCAGGCCATCACCATGAAGGAGCTTCCCTATTTGATACGCTGACCAAGGCGCCCCCGGCCCCTGAGCCGCGGGCCATGCCCGGTCCAAAACGGCCCCGGCAGGCTGTTTGGTCCCGGTGAATCGCAGGGCGGAGTAGGCCGCAGGAGAGGTCATGGATAGCGAGGAGTTGGTAGCCAAAAGAAAGGCCCAGGTGCCCCTGGGCGTGGGCAACGTCACCCCCATTACCATTGCCAAGGCCGAGGGCGCCTTGCTCTGGGACCTGGAGGGCCGGGAGTACATAGACTTCGCCGGCGGCATCGGGGTGAACAACGTAGGCCACCGCCACCCCCAAGTGGTGGCGGCCATCAAGGAGCAGGCCGACAAGTTCCTGCACGGCTGCTTCCACGTGTCCATGTACGACTCCTACGTGCAG
>QZKP01000055.1 GCA_003605055.1 Desulfarculus sp. | reverse complement strand
GACCGTCACCGCCCGCTGGGCGTAGGCAGCGGGCCGGGGCCAGGGGACTTTTTGCGCAAGGTCGGGCCGGGACAACAACCAGGGCGCCGCTGCATGGTCTTAGAGGGCAAGCGGAGGCGCCCTGGTTCATTCGCTCAGGGCAGGGGCACTGGGAAAATGTAGCCTGGAATAGGACCGGCTCTAACTTGCACCTGCGTCCCGGGTAGCGCCTCCGCGGACTGGTCAAGATGTGAGGGAATCCCCAATGCAGAGTCAGTTCTTTGCTTGCGGTTTTTAGAACTTATCCTTAAATAGGAGCTACCTTTCTCCAGCAGATGATGGCCGCCGCCAAGTGTAGTAGTGCCTCATAGCTATCCGTGAACTTTTCATACCTGACCAGGAGCTTCCTGAACCTGTTGAACCAGGAGTGGGTAACCTCAACCACCCAGCGCCGGTTCTTCCAGGGGCGGCCACGTCGCCGCTTCTTCCGGCTGACTCCAGGGGCGTACCCGCGCGAAAGGATTTCCTCCTGAGCCGGCTGACCGTCGTAGCCTTTGTCGGCGTAGAGATATGGCGTGTCTTGTTTTGGCTGAACAAGGACCACGGCATCAAGAACAGCGGCCACCTGTGATACATCATGTCTGTTTGCGCCTGTTACGATCAGGGACAGCGGGACGCCAAGGCCGTCCACCAGCAGATGCCGCTTGCTTCCGTTTTTTCCCCCGGTCAGTGGGGTTGGGTCCGACGGTCTGACGCGCCAAAGGCGCCTTGACCATCGAACCATCAACGCTCTGCCATTTCCAGGCAATGCCCTCCATTTCATCGTACTCGCACAGGCCTGCCCGCCAAAGACTCAAGAAGAAGCCCTCCTTGAGCCATTGACGGAAGTACTTGTGGACCGAACTGGCACTGCCAAATCGTTCCTTGGGCAAAGCCTTCCACTGGCAGCCGGTGCGAAGAACGAACACTATGCCCTCGAAGACCTTGCGGGGGGCCATCGGCTTGCGCCCCCCGCCGGGCCTACGCTTGTAAACACCATCCTCGCTCCGCTGGCGCTTGGGGATAAGTGGCTCAACCCGCAACCAAAACTCATCAGAAACTTCCCACGAGCGGACTTTGGCCATGGCGCACCTCCCGAACTCACTCTAGGAAAGTGCGGCCTGAAAGTCAATTTAATTGCGGATAATGTCTTAATAGTCCTGGATGAACAGGGTCTTGGCAGCGGGCTAAAGTGGGCTTTACAAGACCCGGCCTCCCCACTGATAATGCCCTTATTAAAAGCTGCAAAGGCAAGTTTGGTTCGGAGCGCCTGAACCGGATGGCTGCTATGGCCAGAAGATTTCAACCCAGGCCGGGGCCGGGTTCCGGTGTGAGGTCAGTTTTCCAAACATCCGCAAGGGAGGACTGTCATGCGTAAGCTGTTGGTGATTATCGCCGTGGCCTGTTTGGTCCTGGCCGGCCTGAGCGGTGCGGCCCTGGCCAAGATGAACATCAAGTTCGGCCACGTGGCCCCGCCGTTCCACGGCCAGAGCAAGGGCGCGGATGCCTTCGCCGCCTACGTGAAGGAAAAGACCGGCGGCCAGGTGCAGATCAAGACCTTCCCCTTCGGCCAACTGGGCTCGGAGCGCTCCATGGCCGAGCAGGTGCAGGCTGGCACCTTGGAGATGGCAAGCATAACCACCGCCGTGCTGTCCAACTTCGTGCCCCAGGTGGCGGTGGTTGACCTGCCCTTTGTCTTCCCGAACCGCAAGACCGCCTATAAGACGCTGGATGACGCCGCGTTCCAAAAGAAGCTCTTCGGCTACCTGCCGGCCAAGGGATTCATCGGCATCGGCTGGACCGAGAATGAGTTCCGCGACATCAACTCCAAAAAGGGCCCCATCAAGAAACCCGGGGACCTGGCGGGCATCAAGATCCGGGTGATGAATAGCCCCATATACATGGACACTTTCCGCCAGTTGGGCGCCTCGCCGGTGGGCATTCCCTTCCCCGAGCTTTACAACGCCCTGCAGCAAGGGGTGATTGACGCCCAAGAGAACCCTCTGCTGACCTCCATCCTCATCAAGGCCACCGAGGTGGCCAAGTACGTCACCGACACCGACCACATCCTCACCGAGTGCATCATCATCGTCAATCCAGGCTTCTGGGCCCGCCTGAGCCCGGCCCAGCAGAAGATATTCCGCCAGGCGGCCAAGGTGGCCATTGACACCAACCGCAAGATCAACGCCGATCTGCACAAGAAGCTGCCCAAGATCGGGCTGTCCGTGGAGGAGTACTGCAAGAAGAACGGCGTGACCGTGACCAAGCTCAGCGCCGCAGAGCGTCAGGCCTTTGCCAAGGCCATGCGGCCGGTGTGGGACAAATACAAGAAGGTCGTGGGCGCGGACCTGTTCACCTACTTCATGGACACCGTCAAAAAACACAGCAAGTAACCACCGAGGAAGGGGCCCCCATAAGGGGGGCCCCGCTTTTCCCGCGAGCCGGCATCCATGAAAAACCTCATGAAAATCATCAACCACATCGAGGAAGGGGTCCTGGCCCTGGGCCTTTTGGCCTTGGCCCTGATGGCCTTCGGCGAGGTGGTCACCCGCTACCTGTTCAACCACAGCTTCACCTGGTTCGAGGAGTTCAGCCGCTACTTCTGCGTGTTTCTCACCTTCCTGGGCGCCAGCCTGGGCGTGAAGTACGGCCTGCACTTTTCCATGGACTACCTGGTCACCCGGGTCAGCCTGCGCAACGGGCACCTGATGCGCATCGCCGGGTGCCTGATCAGCGCGGTCTTTTTTTCCATGGTGGCCTGGTACGGCTGGCAGCACGCCCTGCGCCTGAAGAAGTTCGGGACCACCTCCGCGGCCATGGGCCTGCCCATGTTCTGGGCCTACCTGCCCATCGCCGTATTCTCAGCCATCCTGGTCATCCGTTTTTTGATCCAGGCCTGGCGGCACGCCGCCGCCTACCAGGCCAACCTGCCCCTGCCGCCGCCGGGGGGCGGCAGGGAATGATCCTCACCCTGATCATATGCTTCGCCGCCCTGCTCCTGCTGGGCATGCCCATAAGCGTGCTGCTGGCCGTGACCACGGCCGTGGTGCTGCTGCTTTTCACCCACACCCCGCTGACCATACTGCCTCAGCAGTTGTTCAACGCCCTGGACAATTCAGTGCTCTTGGCCATCCCCTTTTTCATCCTGGCCGGGGGCATCATGACCGAGGGCGCCATCGCCCGGCGCCTGATCCAGGTGATGAACCTGCTGGTGGGCCGGTTCCGGGGCGGCGCGGCCATGGCCACGGTGGTGGCCTGCATGTTTTTCGCCGCTTTGTCCGGCTCCTCGCCGGCCACGGTGGTGGCCATCGGCTCCATCATGTTTCCGGCCCTGCTCAAGTCCGGCTACAGCAAGGCCTTCACCACCGGCCTGATCACCTCGGCCGGATCGCTGGGCATCGTCATCCCGCCCTCCATACCCATGATCCTCTATTGCCTGGTGATGAACGTCAGCGTGGCCGAGCTGTTCATGGCCGGCATCCTGCCGGGCCTGCTCATCGGCGGGGCCTTGCTGGGCTACACCTATCTGGTGGCCCGCAGGCACGGCTGGCGCACCACCCGCAGCTACACCCGCGAGGAGGTCTGGCGCATCCTGCGCGAGGGCGTGTGGGGGCTTTTTCTGCCGGTCATCGTGCTGGGGGGCATCTATACCGGGCTGTTCACGCCCACCGAGGCGGCGGCGGTGAGCGTGGTTTACGCCCTGGTGGTGGAGCTGTTGGTCTACCGCGAACTGACCCTGAAAAAGCTGTTCAAGGTGGCCAGGGATTCCGCGGTGCTCTCGGCTTGCCTGCTGTTCATCCTGGCCTGCGCCATGACCTTTGTCTGGCTCCTGACCGCCGAGGAGCTGCCGGTCAAGGTGGCGGACTACGTCATCGGCATGGTGGACTCCTGGTGGCTGTTCCTGCTGATGGTGGCGGCGTTGTTTCTGCTCATGGGCACGGTCATGGACGACGTCTCGGCCATGATCATTCTTTCCCCCCTGTTCGCCGAAACCCTGACCCGCTACGGCATAGACTACGTGCACTACGGCATCATCATGGTGCTGGTGATAGAGTTCGGCTTCCTCACCCCGCCTTTCGGCCTCAACCTCTTCGTGGCCATGGGGATGACCGACCAGCCCCTGACCACCGTGGCCCGGGCCACGGCGCCCTTCTTGCTGCTGCTGTTGGCCTGCGTGTTCCTGGTGACCTTCATCCCGGACATATCCCTGCTCCTGCCCAAGCTCTTTCTGCGCCGCTGAGCCGGTGCCCGGACTTGAGGAGAGACGCCGGTGCGCGGGCCTGCGACCAAAGGGCGTTCCCCGGCGACGCCGCGCAGATCAGAGCGCAATTTTTTGCCCGCTCCCCGGTCGCCGGCACGGACGGAATGATGGACTAGCCAATATCTCTCTGTCATGCTTAGGGGGCCGCGACTGGCTGGGCAGGATGCGGTGGCGGCAAAGTGGCCTTTCAGGGGAAAATTAAACCTAGATGCAACAACCACGTCTCAGAGAAGTGGAGCAGCTCATGCAAGCCATAGCAAAGGTGGTCGGGGCCGGTTTGGCCGTGGCGCTTTTCTGCGGGATATATCTGGCGGCAGCGGACACCGCTCTGGCCGACGCCCGCACGGAGATAATGCTGGGCAACAAGGCGGCCCAGGCCGGGAAACTGGAGGCTGCCGTACGCCATTTCAGCAAGGCCATCAACACGCCGGGCATATCCAAGGCCAACCTGGCCGTAGCCTACAACAACCGCGGCAGCGCCTGGGACGACCAGAAGCAGCCCGAGAAGGCCCTTGCCGACTACAACCAGGCCATCCAACTGGACCCGGCCTACCACGAGGCCTACTACAACCGCAGCTACGCCCTGGAGAGCCAGGACCAGCTCAAGGCGGCCCTGGCCGACGCCAAGAAGGCGCTCCAGTTGTCGCCTGGCGACAAAACTTACCAGGAGCGGGTCAAGGAGCTGGAGGATAAACTGGGCCCGCGCCGCTGAGGCGCCGGCGGCCAGCGGAGAAGAGGAGGGCCATGTCTAGCGCAAGGTGTCCGCTGGGGTTGGGCGTGGCCCTGTGTCTTGTCCTGGCCCTGCCGGCCGCGGCCCAGGAGGTCAGGCTGCCCGCGCCGCAGACCAAGGGCGCGCTGAGCCTGGAGCAGACCCTGGCCCAGCGCCGCACCTGGCGCAGCTTCCAGGACGACCCCCTCAGCCTGGCCCAGATTTCTCAGCTCCTGTGGGCCGCCTACGGCGTGACCGGCCACAAGGGGTCACGGGCCCTGAAGACCGCGCCTTCGGCCGGCGCCTTGTACCCCCTGGACGTGTACGCGGTGGTGGGCTCCGTCCCGGGGCTGGCCGCCGGGGTGTACCGCTTCCGGCCCCAGGGCCAGGCGCTCCTGCCGCTTATGGCCGGTGACCGGCGCCAGGCCGCGGCCCAGGCCTCCCTGGGCCAGATGTGGGCCGCCCAGGCGCCGGTGATGCTGGTCATCACCGCCGAGTACGCCCGCTGCACGCAGCGCTACGGCGAGCGCGGGGTGCGCTACACGCACATCGAGGCCGGCTGCGTGGCTCAGAACATCTTTTTGCAGGCCGAGGCCCTGGGGCTCAAGGCCGGCATCATCGGGGCCTTCCGGGACCAGGCGCTGGCCCATGCCCTGCGCCTGCCCAGCGGACACGCGCCCCTGCTGGTGATGCCCGTGGGCCGCGGCCGCTGAGGCCACGGCCGCTCCCGTTGCCGAATTGAAACCGGCCGCCGGGCGGTCGCCTGGTGGCCGGCCTCTTTTGTGCTACCATATTGGCGGCTCCGCCAACTCTCACCGACAATGAGGAGCGACATGGCCAGCGCCCAGACGCGTCTGATCAGGTTCGAGGACCTCAAGGACTTCTGCCGGCGGGCCTACGAGGCCGCGGGCGTGCTCGCCGGCGAGGCGGCCATCGTGGCCGAGCTGTTGGCCCGGGCCGACCTGCGGGGGGTGGCCAGCCACGGGGTGATGCGCCTGCCCATCTACATCGAGCGCCTGGAAAAGGACTACGTGCGCAAGAAGTGCCAGCTCACCACCCTGCGCCAGAAGGGGGCCACCGCCTTTCTGCAGGCCCACGGCTCCATGGGCCATGTGGTCAGCCAGCGGGCCATGCGCCTGGCCATGGAGCTGGCTCAGACCCACGGCATCGGCTGGGTCACGGTCAAGGACAGCGGCCACTTCGGGGTCACCGGCCTGTTCCCCATGATGGCCCTGGAAGAGGACCTGATCGGCTACGTCTGCTCCAACTCCGCGCCTATGATGGCCCCCTTTGGCGGCAAGAGCCGCATCATGGGCAACAACCCCCTGTCCTATGCCTTCCCGGCGGACCAGCGCCTGCCGGTGGTGGTGGACTTCTCCTGCACGGTGGTGGCCTCGGGCCGGCTGATCCTGGCTCGCAAGAAGGGCGAGTCCATCCCCCTGGGCTGGGCGGTGGACAAGGACGGCCACCCCACCAGCGACCCCTTTGCCGGCTACGAGGGCGGCGGCTCCCTGGCGCCGGTGGGCAGGCACAAGGGCTACGGCCTGGCCCTGGCCCACGAGATTCTGAGCGCCGTGCTGGGCGGGGGCAAGTGGACCCAGAGCATCAAGAGCCTATACGAGAAGGACGACAGCGGCATCCAGGGCACCTGCCACTCCTTCCTGGCCCTGGACCCGGATTGCTTCGTGGGCCGGGCCGAGTTCAAGCAAGCCATGGACCAGTACATCGAAACCGTCAAGGACAGCGGGACGGCCGAGGGCGTGGCCGAGATCTTCCTGCCTGGGGAGATAGAGGCCCGCACCGAGGAGCGCTGCCTGGTCCAGGGCGTGCCCCTGGCCGAGGCCACGGCCCAGGACCTGGAGGCCCTGGCCGTCCGCCTGGGGTTGCGCCTGCGCTTCGCCTAAGGGCGCGGCGGGAGGTTCTCTAGGGGGCCTCGATGCGGGCGTGGGGGTGCGCCGCGTCGAACAGGTGCATCTTTTCCATGTCCAGTTGCAGGTTTATGTCCTGGCCCACCTCCAGATCCAGGCGGGGGTCCAGGCGCACCACCGTGGTCTGGTCGCCGCATTTAACCAGCACCAGCATCTCCGGGCCCAGGGGCTCGATGACCTCCACCTCGCCGCAGATCATTGAGTCGGCCCGGCACTCGGGCAGGATGGCCGATTGCTGCTGTTGCAATAGCTCGAAGCTGTGGATGTCCTCCGGGCGGATGCCGAAGATCACCTCCCTGCCCAGCACGCACTGATAGGGGCCGCACAGGCGCTCAGGCACCGGCACCCGGAAGCTGGCCGCCTCCACATACACCCCCTCGGCCCGCTGCACCAGCATGGCCTTGAAGAAATTCATGGCCGGGCTGCCGATGAAGCCGGCCACGAACTGGTTCAAGGGGCGGCGGTACACCTCCATGGGGCTGCCCACCTGCTGGATCAGGCCGTCCTTCATGATCACGATCTTGGTGCCCATGGTCATGGCCTCCACCTGATCGTGGGTCACGTAGATCATGGTGGTGGCCAGGCGGCGGTGCAGCCGGCTCAGCTCGGCGCGCATCTGCACGCGCAGCTTGGCGTCCAGGTTGCTCAGGGGCTCGTCGAAGAGAAAGGCCTTGGGCTTGCGCACGATGGCCCGTCCCAGGGCCACCCGCTGGCGCTGGCCGCCGGACAGCTCCCGGGGCTTGCGCTCCAGCAGTTCGCTGATGCCCAGCATGTTGGCCGCCTCCTGCACCAGGGGCGCCTGCTCCCCCTTCTTGTAGCCGCGCATCTTCAGTCCGAAGGCCAGGTTCTTGCGCACCGTCATATGGGGGTAGAGGGCGTACTCCTGGAACACCATGGCGATGTCCCGGTGCTTGGGGGCCAGATCGTTGACCACCGTGTCGCCGATGGTTATCTCTCCGGAGGTGATCTCCTCCAGGCCGGCGATCATGCGCAGGGTGGTGGACTTGCCGCAGCCGGATGGCCCCACCAGCACCGCGAACTCGCCGTCGGCGATGGTCAGGTCAATGCCCTTGACGGCTTCGTACTCGCCGAATCGCTTGGTCAGCTTGCTCAGAGTGATTTTCGCCACGATGGAGCCTCTCTTGACTCTCTGCGGCCGGCCGGGGCCGCCCCGCGCCCGGCCGGGCGGGAGGAGGTATCCGGCGGCCGTCCGGCTCAGTTGCGCTTGAGATGGAACCCGCCGTCCACCAGCAGGACCTGGCCGGTGATGAACTTGGCCTCGTCCGAGGACATAAACAGCACCGCCTGGGCGATGTCCTCGGGCTCGGCCAGGCGCTTGAGATAGGAGCCCTCGATCATGTTGCGCCGTACCTCTTCGGGCAGGCCCTGCACCATGGTGGTGTTGGTGTGGCCCGGCGCCACCGAGTTCACGTTGATGTGCGGGGCCAGCTCCTTGGCCAGGGTCTTGGTGAAGTTGATGATGGCCCCCTTGGAGGCGCAGTAGTCCATCACGCCCTCGCGGCCGCAGTGGTCGAAGCCGCGGATGGAGGAGATGTTGACGATCTTGCCATACTTCTGCTTGAGCATATAAGGTGCGGCCACTTGGCAGCAGAGGAAGGGCCCCACCAGGTTCACCTCCAGGGTTTTCATCCATTCCTGGGCGGTCTTTTCCAAAAAGGGCCGCGAGATGACGATGCCCGCGTTGTTGACCAGGATGTCTATCTTGCCGAAGGCGGCCACCAGATCGGCCACCGCCTTTTCTATCTGCTCTTTCTTGGTGACGTCGCCCTGCAAGGTGATCAGCTCAAAGCCCCGCGCCCGGGCTTCATCCCGCAGTTGGGCGAAATTATCCCCTTGCAGCTCCATGATCCCCACCTGGGCGCCCTGGGCGCCAAAGGCCTGGGCAATGGCCCAGCCGATGCCCCTGCCCCCGCCGGTGATCAGAGCCGCCTTGCCTTGCAGCCTCATCGCGACCGCCTCCCTGTGCGATTGTTGATCCTCAGATGCGATCCAGGTTGGTCCGGATGCCGTCCTCGATATAGTTCAGGTGATCCTCCAGCTTCTGCCGGGCCAGGCTGGGGTTGCGGTCGGCGACGGCCCGGTACACATCGTAGTGGTGCTGCCAGATCAGCTCGCTGCTGTCGGGCACCTCCTTGATGCGCTGGCGGAAGTTGAAGAATACGTCGAAATTGTGCTTGAGCGCCTCCATGATGTGCACCGCCACCACGTTGTGGCTGGCCGCGGCCACCGACATGTGGAACTCCACGTCCAGAGGCTCCCACTCCGGATCGGTCAGCTCGGTGCGCTTCATGCGGTCCAGGACATCCTTGATCTCGGCCAGGTCCTCCTCCTGGGCCATCACCGCCGCCCGTTCGGCGCACCAGCCCTCCAGGAGCTTGCGCATGGCCAGGAAGTCGAAGACCGCCTCGGACTCCATCTCCAACAGCACCGCCAAAGGCGGCTTGAGACGCTCCCCCAGGCTGGAGAGCACGAAGCTGCCCTCGCCCTGGCGCACCTGCAAAAAGCCCATCACCTCGGCCTTGTAGATGGCCTCGCGCACCGACTGGCGGCTCACGCCCAGCTCCGAGGCCAGGCTGCGCTCCGGCGGCAGTTGGTCCCCGGGCTTGAGCTTGCCGCTGCCGATCAAGGAAACCAATTGGCGGTACACCTCCTCGGAGACCTTGCTGGTCTTAATGGAGGAAAACAGTCCCGTGTTGATCTTGGCTGACAATTTCCTTATGCCTCGCTGCTTGGCAAATGGTTAACCCTTTATGGCGCCAGCGCCCCAGCCGGCGATCAAATATCGTTGAATGTACATGAAAAAGATCAACACCGGCACCGTGATCAACATGCCCCCGGCCATGATCATGCCCCAGTCAATGACCGTGGCGTTGTACAGGTCGGCGATGCCCACCGGCAGGGTCTTCAGCTCATCGGAGCTGATCAGGATGCGGCAGAAGATGTAGTCGTTCCAGGCCAGAATGAAGGTGAAGATGCCGGTGGCGATCAACCCGGGCAGGGCCAGGGGGAAGATGACGTGCAGCACGGCCTGCAGGCGGCTGGCCCCGTCTATGAGGGCCGCCTCCTCCAGGGCCAGGGGGATGCCCTGGAAAAAGGCCCGCAGCATCCACAGGCTGAAGGGCAGGCACAGGGCGGTGTAGGCCAGCACCAGGGCGAAGTGGGTGTTGGCCAGGCCCATTTGCTTGATCAGCACGTAGAAGGGAATCACGATCATGATGGGCGCGAACATGTAGGTGAACAGGATCAGGTTGGCTATCTTGTCGCGTCCCTTGAACCGAAAGCGGGTCAGGCTGTAGGCCCCGGCCGCCCCGAAGATCATGGTCAACAGCACCGCGGAGCTGGAGACGATGATGCTGTTCTTGAAGTAGGCGATGAAGCGCGTCTGCTCGAACAGCCGGCCGAAGTTCTCCAGGGTGGCGTTCTGGGGCAGGAAGGTGGGCGGATAGACGAATATCTCCCGCAGGGGCTTGAAGGCGGTGGACACCATCCAGAAGAAGGGGAAGGCGGAAAACAGCACCAACAGCAAGGCCAGCCAATAGACCTTCTGCCGCCCCAGGTTGAAGAAGCCGTTGGCCCGCTTCATCTATTCGTCTCCCCGCCGGAACAGGTTGAAGTACACCGCCGTGGCCGCCACCAGCACCCCGAACATGATCACCGCCAGGGCCGAGCCCAGGCCGGCCTGGTAGTACATGAAGGTGCGCATGTAGGCGTATACCGGCAGGGTGCGTATGTATTTCTCCGCCCCGCCGCCCTGGGTGAGCAGCCAGACCGTATCGAACTTGGTGAACATCCAGATGCCCCGGAGCAGGATGACCACGAACAGCACGTTGCGGAGCTGAGGCAGGGTCACGTGGAAGAAGCGCCTTAGCTGCCCGGCGCCGTCCACCTTGGCCGCCTCGTAGAGCACCGGCGGGATGGTCTGCAGCCGAGCCAGCACGCTCAGCACCACGAAGGGGAAAAACTCCCACACGCTGATGAGCACCAGGGAGCTCATGATGTGGTCCTTGCCCATCCAGTTGACCGGCTCGCCCACGATGCCCAGAGCGAAAAGGACGTAGTTGATGAAGCCGAACTGGTTGTTCAGCAGCCATTTCCAGAGGATGATGGCCACCACCGTGGGGATGATGTAGGGGAACAGCACGATGCCGCGCACGAAGTTGCGGCCCCGGAAGGTCTGGCTGAGGATCAGGGCCGCGGCCACGCCCAGGGCCACCTGCAGCACGATGGTGCTCACCGAATACACCGTTCCATACCACAGGCTCATCCAGAAGTCAGAGTCTTGCAACAGATAAAGGTAGTTGGTCAGTCCTATGAATTTCTGCTCGGGAAAAAACGAGTGCTTGCTGAAAAAGCTTAGATACACGCCGTACAGGACCGGATAGACCAGCAGGGCGCAGATCAGAAACACCCCGGGCAGCACCAGGCTGTAACCCGCTGTCCGCTCACTTATCTTCATCTACTTCCGCCCCGCGCCCATCTTTGCCTAGCAGTAAAGAGCTGCCCGGGAGGGCCCGGAGGCCCTCCCGGGGATGCAGCCGGAGGCTACTTGAGGTAGCCCTTCATCTTCAAAAGCTCCTCGGCCCGCTTCTGGGCCTTGGCCGCCGCCTTCTCGGCCGGCACGCCCTCCTTGGTCACCTCCATGACCATGTCCTTGAGGATCCCCGAGCCCAGTATCTCCATGAGATAGGGCTTGTTGTTCATGTCCGACCATTCGATGATCAAGGTGGGCTTGGCCAGGTCCTTCTCCAGGTAGTACTGCTGAACGTCCAGCCACCCCTTCCAGCGCTTGACCATGGGGGTGTTCAGGTAGGCGGGGTTCTTGCGCAAGGACTTGGTGATGGGGAAGAAGTGGATCGGCACCGACTGGATGTACTCCAGGTACTCCGGGTCCTTGTAGAAGAACTTGAGGAACTCGATGGCCTCCTTGGGATGCTTGGAGCCCTTGAAGAGCATCCAGGTCTCCTCGTCCACCTGGGCGGCCGGCTTGGCGCCGCTGGGGCCGTGGGGCTTGATCCAGACGTCATAATAGTCCGTGCTGGCCCAGCCCTTGGGCGCGTACTGCTCGATCAGCGAGGCGCCGCGGCCGTAGCCCTGGAACATCATAGCCGCCTTGCCGCCGTACATGTTGGCGAAGGTCTCGCGGTAGCCGTGCCCCTCCCAGCCGGGCGGCATGTACTTGGTCAGCTCCTTCAGGAAGTTCAGGGCCTGGATCATCTGTGTCTTGGTGAACTGGGGCCGATTCTTCTCGTCGAAGAGCTTGCCGCCGTTGGCCGCTATCAGCTCGCCCATGAGGATGTTGATGAACAGGTTGTCGCCGGGGATGGTCACGCCGTAGATGTCAATCTTGCCGTCCCCATTGGTGTCCATGGTCAGGGCCTTGGCCGCCTTGAGCAGATCGTTCCAGGTCTTGGGGTTCTTGAGGCCCTTTTTCTGGGCCAAGTCCTTGCGGTAGATCAGCAGCGAGGTGCCGGCCGCGTGCACCAGGCCGTAGTAGTGCTTGCCAAACTTGCCCACCTTCTTGATCTGGTCCCAGAGGTTGTTCTCGCCGATGGCGGCGACCACCTCGTCCAGCGGCAGGAGCACCCCCTTGGCCTGCAGGGCGGCGCAGGTGATGGGCTGGCCGTGGCTCAGCTCCGGCGGGCTGCCCGCGGCCATGGAGGCCATGATCTTGCCCTCCAGGTCGCCCCAGGCCAGGGCCTCGGCCTTGACCTTGATGCCCGGATGCTTGGCCTCGAAGCGCTTGATGATGTTGTCTATGGCCTTGCGCGAGGCGGCGTTGGTCTCCGTGTGCCAGACGTTGACCACCTTGGCCTCGGCCGCCAGGGCCGGTCCGGCCCAGGCCAGCAGCAGGACCAACACCAGCCCCACCGCCGAGAACACGCCTAACTTTTTCGCGATCATTTCCCTATGCCCTCCCTCTAGAGTAAGAAGTGACTTGAGCTTCCTTGCGGCCAAGAGTCTCGGCTGGCCCGCCTGGCCCAGGCCGCGGCCGGCGGCTGCCCCCGACTGCTCACCTCCCTTCCCCCGTGCGCCCGGCGGACCCTTGGCTCAAATCTGCAAAGCGGCCTCTTGCGCCTCCACCAGCGCCTCCATCACCCCCCGCGCCTCGCGGGCGTCGCCGATGACCTTGAGCGCCAGACCCTGACCGGCAACGGCCTGGGCCAGGCGGTCGTCGGGCCGGGCGCCCAGGGCCAGCACCAGGGCGTCGAAGCCTTCCAGCCGGCGCTCCCCGGAGCCGTCCTCCACCAGGGCCCAGCCCGGCCCCAGCTCCTTGAGCTTGGTGTTGGTCAACAAGGCGACGCCCTTGTTCTTAAGGCGCAGGGTGAGGTAGTGCTTCAGGTGGCCCACCAGGTCCGCGGCCACCTCGGGCAGCATCTCCACCAGGGTCACCTGCCGGCCCAGGTCCGAGAGGTAGTCGGCGGTCTCTGCCCCCACCCCGCCGCCGCCCACCACCAGGACCCTGGGCCCGATTCCCTCCGGCGGGCCGGCCAGCGCCTGGTCCACGCTCAGGGCGCCGCTGGCCTCCAGGCCCGGGATGGCGGGCCGGGCCGGCAGGGCGCCGGTGGCCAGGATGACCGCCTCGGGCCTGGCCGCGGCCAGCATCTGGGCGGTCACCTCCACGCCGCGCCGCACCTGCACCCCGGCCGCCTCCACCCGCCGCACCAGATAGGCCAGGAAATCGGAAAACACCTCCTTGTGCGGCGGCGCGGCCGCCAGGCGCATGCGCCCGCCCAGTTGGGCGCCCTTGTCCAACAGCGTCACTTGATGGCCCCGGCGGGCCGCCACCTCGGCGGCCTTGAGGCCGCCGGGCCCGCCGCCCACCACCCAGACCTTCTTGGGGCGCTGGGCGGGGGTCACCCGCAGGCGCTCCTCGTTGCCGGTCTCGGGGTTGACCGTGCAGCGCACCTGGCCGGCGCGCAGGGTCTTGATGCAGTTGTTGCAGGACACGCAGGGGATGATGTCCTCCAGGCGGCCGGCCCGGGCCTTGTGGGGCAGGTTGGGGTCGGCCAAGAGGGCCCGGCCCATGGAGATCAGGTCCGCCTTGCCCTCGGCCAGGGCCTGCTCGGCCATCTGCGGCCGGCGGATGCGGCCCACGGCGATGACCGGAATGCCCACCTCCTCTTTGACGGCCTGGGCCAGGGGCAGGAACACCCCCTCCTCCACGTAGTAGGGCGGGTGGTTCAGATAGCCCGAGGCCGCGTTGCAGGCCGAGACGTGCAGGGCGTCGGCGCCCTCGGCTTCCAGGATGCGGGCGATCTGCCGGGTGTCGTCTATGACCAGGCCGCCGGGCACGTACTCCTCGCCGCTCAGGCGGCAGATGATCGGGAACTCCGGGCCCACGGCCTGGCGCACGGCCCTTAGCACCTGCACCGGGAAGCGGGCCCGGTTCTCCAGGGAGCCGCCGTACTCGTCCCGGCGCTGGTTGGAAAAAGGCGACAGGAAGGAGCAGAGCAGATAGCCGTGGGCCATGTGCACCTCCACCCCGTCGGCGCCGGCGGCCTTGACCCGGCCGGCGGCCACGGCAAAGGCCTGCACCAGATCGGCGATCTGGCCGGCGCTGAGCTCCTGGGGCACCTCAGCGCGGGTGGGGCAGGCGATGGGCGAGGGGCCCACGATGGGCTGTCCGGTGACGGCCGAGGCGGTCTGGCGGCCGGCGTGGTTGATCTGCAACACGATGGGCCGGCCCGCAGAGTGCACGGCCTGGATCAGGCGGCGGAAGGACTCCATGTGTTGGTCAGTGCTCAGCATGAGCATGAAGGGACTGGCCTTGCCCTGGTCCAGGATGCCGGTGTGCTCCACGGTGATGTAGCCCACCCCGCCCCGGGCCCGGGCCAGGTAATAGGCGATCTGCTGCTCGGTGACCAGACCCTCCCTGCTGGCGTAGTTGGTGGCCATGGGCGGCATCACGATGCGGCAGGAGGTCTTCAAAGACTTGATGGCGAACGGGCTGAACAGGTTGGGTAAGGTCACTTTTCTCCCCTTGGTGGGACCCCGCCCCGAGCAGGTCCGGGCAATGGACTCCTCGGCGGTGTGTAAAATTTAGTTAATTATTCTACCAAGTTAACACTGATGACCATCGCCGTCCGCTGCCACTCTGCCCCAGGTCCTATGAATAGAGGACGAATGGTCCGTTGGTCTGTCCAAGATTAAATAAAATGGCGAGCGCCAAAGTCAAGGGACTTTTTGCGGGCCGATTTTTATGCGTCATCTGAGCTGGTTAATGAATGAATCTGGCACCGGGTCCGGGCGCGGCGGTTGCAAAAACGCTCACTAAGCGCCTTCGGTCGTCTCGATATATGAGGCTGGCCTGCACAACCGTTTTGGTGCGGACGGGCTTACGCCCCGCGTGCAGCAGACCACCTGCGTGACTGACTGAATGGGCCGCTTCCTGCCTCACGGCGAAAGCATGGCCTCCCTCTAAAGATTCTAGTTTTCTTCCCAACCCTCTTTTCTCCGCTATCCTGGCCAGACCCTCGGTCCCGGCCCCTGGGGACCCTGAATCGGGTATAATCAGGCCACGCCAGCCGGGTCAGAAGCGGGGAGCAGGCGCTTGAGCCCCAAGAACAACCACAAGAAGCGGGTGCACAGGGATTTTCCCCGGTTCGTGGAGGACCTGGAAAACCGCATCCTGACCGGCGGCTTCAAGCCCCGGGAGCACCTGGTGGAGGCCAAGCTCTCCCGGATGTTCGCGGTCAGCCGCTACTGGGTGCGCGACGCCTTCAAGATCTTGGAGGCCAAGGGCCTGGTGCGCATCACGCCCTACAAAGGGGTGGCGGTCAGCGAGTTGGAGGCCAGCGAGCTGGAGGAGATTTTCGCGGTTCGGGTGCCCCTGGAGCAACTGGCCTGGCGCCTGGCCATGCACAACGCCGTGGAAAAGGACCTGGAGCGCCTGCAGCAGATCGCCCAGGACATCGCCCAGGCCCACGCCCAGAAGAGCATCCAGGCGGTGCTGGCCGCGGACACCGAGTTCCACGATCAGGTGCTCAAGCTCTGCCGCAACCGGACCCTGCGCCGCCTGATTACCGATCTGCGCAAGCGCAGCCACATCGCCCGTTTCGCGGCCTGGTCTTCGCCCGAGGTGGTGCGCCAGGTGGCGGCCGAACACTACCAGTTCGTGGAGGCCCTGCGCCAAAAGGACACCGGCCAGCTGGACGAGCTGGCCCGGCGGCACATCAACCACGCCCGGGAGTTCTATCTGTTCGGGCTGCGGGCCGAGGGCGCCGTGGCCGGGGCCAGGCCCTGAGCGGCCTCCATCGTTTCGCCACCAAGCCCTGGTCCCGCGGGGCCAGCAACCCAAACCAGCCCGCGAATATCGTTGACAGCGGCCTGGTACTGGGGGTAATAAAATTGTTAACAATCGAAGCCACAATGACCTTAACTGGCTTATAAAAAAGCTAAATCTGGCACAGGCGGCCGGCGGCAAAGGGGGAGGCGGAAATGGCGGGCAAGTTCAAGGTCCTGATGTACGAGCCCATGCACCAGGAGGGCACCAAGCTCCTAGAGAGCAGATGCGAGCTGGTCTACGCCCAGTCCTTTGATGAGCAGCACCTGCTCTCCCTGGTCCCGGACGTGGACGCCCTGGTCATCCGGGCCAACGGCGCGGTGACCAAAGCCATTCTGGAGGCCGCCCTCCGGCTCAAGGTCATCGGCCGGCACGGGGTGGGCCTGGACGGCATTGACCTGGAGGCGGCCAAGCGGCGCGGGGTGGTGGTGGTCTACACCCCTACCGCCAACACCCAGAGCGTGGCCGAGCACTTCGTGGGCCTGGCCATCACCCTGGCCAAGAAGCTGCGCAGCGCGGACCAGGCCCTGCGCGCCGGCCGCTGGCAGTCCCGCTACGAGCTAATCGGCGCGGAGCTGAACGGCAAGACCCTGGGCGTGCTGGGCTTCGGCCGCATCGGCCAACAGACGGCCCGCATCTGCCGCCTGGGCTTCAACATGCCGGTGATCTACTACGACGTGGTCAACTACCCCCAGGCCGAGGCCGAGCTGGGGGCCCGCCGGCTGGAGATGGCCGCGGTGTTCCAGCAGGCGGACTTCATCTCCATCAACCTGCCCCTGCTGCCCTCCACCCAGGGCTGCGTGAACGCGCAGATGCTCGGCCTGATGAAGCCCAGCGCCTTTTTGCTCAACATGGCCCGGGGGCCCATCTGGAACGAGGCGGACGTGTATCAGGCCCTGGCCGCGGGACGGATCGCCGGCGTGGGCGCGGACGTGTACGCCCAGGAGCCGGCCCTGGCGGACAATTCCCTGTTCGGCTTGGACAGCTTCGTGGGCAGCCCGCACATGTCGGCCCACACCGAGGAGGCCATGGTCAAGATGAGCCTGGTGGCTCGTGACGTGCTGGCCGTGCTGGAGGGTAGAAAGCCCCACTTCCCGGTGCCGGGGTTTGAATAGCGTTTGATGGAACCGCCCCGCCGGGCGAGGCGGCGGGGCTCTTAAGCTCAGGGAGTCGATCCATGGCCAAGGTTACTTTGTTCCCCCAGGCCTGCAAGGGCATGGAAGACTGCGGCATCTGCGCCCTGGTCTGCCCCCAGCACCTGTTCACCTCCTCCGGGGAGATGAACGAGGCCGGCTACGTGCCCACGCGGCTGACCGAGCCCGAGGAGTGCACCGGCTGCCAGAGCTGCATGCTCAGTTGCCCGGACATGGCCATCGTGGTGGTCAAGGAGAAAGGCGAGGAGGCGTCATGAAGGCCGCCGTCCGGCTCAAGCCCGGCACCCATTTCATAGAGGGCAACCTGGCCCTGGCCGAGGGGGCCATCGCCGCCGGCTGCCGCTTCATGGCCGGCTACCCCATCACCCCGGCCAGCGAGATACCCAACCGCCTGAGCCAGCTCCTGCCCACGGTGGGCGGGGTGTTCTTGCAGACCGAGGACGAGATCGCCGCCATCTGCTCGGCCATCGGCGCCTCCTGGGCCGGCCTGAAGGCCATGACCGCCACCTCCGGACCGGGCGTCAGCCTGATGCAGGAGAACATCGGCCTGGCCGCCTCCACCGAGACGCCCCTGGTGATCGTGGACGTGATGCGCTTCGGCCCCTCCACCGGCGTGCCCTCGGTGGGGCTGGCCGGCGACGTGGTGCAGGTGGCCCGCGGCTCCCACGGCGACTACCAGATCATCGCCCTGTGCCCGGAGAGCCCCCAGGAGATGTACGACCACATGATCCGGGCCTTCAACCTGGCCGAGCGCTTCCGCTGCCCGGTGTTCGTGCTGCCCGACGGCTTCATCGGCCACATGCGCGAGCAGGTGGTGATTCCGCCGGACCAGGAGATCGAGCTGGCCCAGCGCAAGATCGCCCCGGCCGGCACCACGCCCCTGGAGCGGCAGGATTTCCTGGACCCGGAGGTGGCGCCCATGCCGGTCTTCGGCCGGGGGCGGCAGGCCCACGTCACCAGCTCCTGCCACAACGGCCAGGGCATGCGCAACCTCACCGACCCGGAGGTGATGCACGCCTTTGCCACCATGCCCATCGAAAAGATACTGCGTCACCGGGACCAGATCGTGGAGGTGGCCGCGGACTACGCGCCCGGCGACGTGGTGATAGTGGCCTACGGCACCGTGGCCCGCTCGGCCCGGGCCGCGGCCCAGGCCGCCCGCGCCCAAGGCCTGGCCGTGGGCACCCTGTGCCTGAAGACCCTATGGCCCTTTGCGGACCAGGAGGTGGCGGCGGCCGCCCAACAGGCCCGGGCCGTGCTGGTGCTGGAGAACAACACCGGCCAGATGCTGCCCTACATCAAGGCCGAGGCCGCGGCCCACTGCCCGGTGCAGTTCCTGGGGCCCCGGCTGCTGGGGCAGATTCACGAACCCAACGCCGTGCTCACGCGGGTCAAGGAGATGATGTCATGAGCCTGGCCGAGCACCCCCTGCGCAAGTACACCCGGCCCCACGTCAAGAAGACCACCACCTGCCCGGGCTGCGGCAACGGCATCGTGGCCCAGGCCATCCTCTGGGCCATAGACGAGCTGAACCGGGAAGAGGGCCTGAGCATGGACGACTTCGTGTTCGTCTCGGGCATCGGCTGCTCGGCCTGGATACCCAGCCCCCTGTTCGCGGCCGACACCCTGCACACCACCCATGGCCGGCCCATCGCCTTCGCCACCGGGGTCAAGCTGGGCCTGCCCCGGCAGAAGGTGCTGGTGGCCTCGGGCGACGGCGACCTGGCGGCCATCGGCGGCAACCACCTGATCCACGCCGCCCGCCGCAACATCGACCTCACGGTGGTGATGGTCAACAACGGCATCTACGGCATGACCGGCGGCCAGACCGCGCCCACCACGCCCCGGGGCCTGAACACCATCACCAGCCCCTACGGCACCATGGAGCCCGAGTTCAACGTGGCGGCCATGGTGGCCGCCGCCGGCGCGCCCTACGTGGCCCGCTGGACCACCTATCACCCCCGCCAGCTCAAGCGGGCCATCAAGAAGGGCATCCAGAAGCAAGGCTTCTCCTTCATCGAGGCCATCAGCCAGTGCCCGGTGCAGTACGGCCGCGTGAGCAAGCTGGGCCGGGCCACAGCCATCCTGGAGCACTTCCGGGACCACAGCCTCAAGCTGGCCAAGGCCCGGGAGATGAGCGAGGAGGAGCTGGCCGGCAAGATCACGGTGGGCGAGTTCTGCGACCGCCAGGCCCCGGAGCTGGCCAGCCAGTGGAGTGAGCTGCGGGCCCGGCTGGGAAAGGAGCAAGGCTGATGCGCACCGAATTGACCATCGCCGGCGTGGGCGGCCAGGGCTCCATCACCGCCGGGGTGATCCTGGGCGCGGCCGCGGTGACCTATGACCACCAGTACGCGGCGCAGACCTCGGCCTACTCCTCGGAGCTGCGGGGCGGCTTCGCCGCGGCCTGGGTGGTGCTGTCGGAGGAGCCGGTGCTCTACCCCCGGGTGATTGCGCCGGACGTCCTGGTGGCCCAGGCCCAGGACTCCATCGAGCGCTTCGCCAAGGTGCTCAAGCCCCAGGGCGTGTTGATCTACGACAGCGACATGATCGCCCAGCCGCCGGCGCAGATAACGCGGGCCCACCCGGTGGCCGCCACCAGCCTGGCCCGGAATGAAATGCAGGCGGCCATCGTGGCCAACATGATCATGCTGGGCGCCCTGTGCCAGGTCACCGGCGTGGTGAGCCCGGGGGCCCTGGAAAAGGCCATCGCCGACGCGGTGCCCCAGGGCAAACAGGAGCTGAACCTGCGGGCCTTCGCCCTGGGCCGGGAGCGGGTGGGCTGAGCGGTCTATGATCCCGACCCGAGGGGGGTGGATCGTTTTTTGCGGTAAAGTTCGTTGGGGGTGAGAGCAAAGGAGCCAAATCATGGGAGTGATGACCAAGGCCGAATACCTCGAGTCGTTGCGCCGCATGCACCCCACGGTCTACATGTTCGGCGAGCGCATGGACAACGTGGTGGACAACCCGCGCCTGCGGGCGGGCATCGAGGCCACCGGCGCCACCTATGAGCTGGCCGAGATGGACCAGTACCGGGACTTGATGATCAAGCAGAGCCCGCTGATCAACGAGCCCATCAACCGCTTCAACAGCCCGCCCATGTCCGTAGATGACCTGGTGGCGCGGGTGAAGATCAACCGCATCCTGGGCCAGCGGGTGGGCACCTGCCACCAGCGCTGCACGGGTATGGACTGCCTCTGCGCCCTGTCCATCGTCACCTACGACGTGGACCAGAAGTACGGCACCCGGTACTTCCCGCGCTTCATGGAATTCCTGAAGTACATGCAGAAGCACGACTACACGGCCAACGCCGGGGTCACCGACGTCAAGGGCGACCGCTCGCTCTCACCCAAGGACCAGCCAGACCCGGACGTTTACCTGCACGTGGTGGAGAGACGCGAGGAGGGCATCGTGGTGCGCGGGGCCAAGGCTCACCAGACCGGCTCCCTGTCCAGCCACGAGATCATCGTGCTGCCCACCCGGGCGCTCAGGCCCGGCGAGGAGGAGTTCGCGGTGGCCTTCGCCCTGCCCAGCGACACCCCGGGCATCATCCACGTGGTGGGCCGCTCCACCCTGGACATGCGAGAGCTGGAGGGCTGTGACTGCGGCAACCTGTACTACTCCAAGTACTGTCCCACGGTGATATTCGACGACGTATTCGTGCCCTGGGACCGGGTGTTCCTCTGCGGCGAGGTGGAGTTCGCCCAGGAGCTGGTGATGCGCTTCTCGGCCTTCCACCGCCAGAGTCACGGCGGCTGCAAGTCCGGCAAGATAGACTGCATGGCCGGCGCGGCTCTGGCCATGATGGAGTACAACGGCACCGAGAAGGTGGGCCACCACAAGCAGAAGATCATAGACATGATCCACCGGGCCGAGACCCTCTATGGATGCAGCCTGGCCGCCTCCTACGAGGGCCACCAGGAGCCCTCGGGGGTGTGGTTCATAGACACGGTTCTGGCCAACGCCTCCAAGATCCACGAGGGCAAGGAGATGGCCGAGGCCATCCGCCTGATGATAGACATCGCCGGCGGCTACGTGGCCGACCTGCCCTCGGAGCGGGACTTCAGCAACGAGGCGGTGGGCCCGCTGCTCAAGAAATACCTGGCCGGGGCCAAGGGCGTGGACCCGGACAAGCGCATCAAGATGTACCGGCTCATCGAGAAGCTGGCCCTGGAGAGCGCCGACACCATCAGCGACATCCACGGCGGCGGCTCGCCCGAGGCCCACCGTCTGACCATCCTGCGCGAGAGCGACCTGGACTCGCGCAAGAAGGCGGCCAAGCGCCTGGCCGGCATAGAGGCCTAGGGAGTCCCATGCACCTGCCGCCGCTGTACCGGGTGGAGCAGGAGTTCCCGGCCCACCCCATCGCCGACGTTCCCGCCGCGGTGCGCGCGCAGTTCGCCGCCTTCGACTTCGCCGGCCGCATCACTCCCGGCCAAAGCGTGGCCGTGGCCGTGGCCTCCCGGGGCACCCACGACCTCCAGGACCTGGTGGTCACCTCGGTCAAGTGCCTGCGGGAGCTGGGCCTGCGGCCCTTCATCATCCCGGCTATGGGCTCTCACGGCGGGGCCACCGGCCCAGGCCAGGCCCAGGTGCTGCGCGGCCTGGGCATCAGCGAAGAAACCACCGGCGCGCCCCTCCGGGCCAGCATGGAGGTGGTCTCCCTGGGCCGCCTGGCCTCCGGCGCCGAGGTTTTTTTCGCCCAGGACGCATTGAGCGCGGACCACATCATGGTCATCAACCGGGTCAAGCCGCACACCATCTTCCGGGCCGAGGTGGAGAGCGGCCTGTGCAAGATCATGGCCGTGGGCCTGGGCCGGCAAATTGGCGCGGCCACCATGCACCGCCACGACCTGGCCCAGACCATCCTGCCCGCCGCCCGCCTCATCATGGCCCGGGCCCCGCTCCTGTGCGGCCTGGCGGTCACCGAAAACGCCCTGGGCGGCACCGAGGACCTGGCCCTGGTGCCGCCGGAGCGCTTCGCGGAAAACGACCGCGAGTTTCTCAGGAAAGCCTGGGCGCTGTTCCCCCGCCTGCCCGTGGAGGCGTTGGACCTGCTCATCGTGGAGGAGATGGGCAAGGACATCTCCGGCGCGGGCATGGACCCCAACGTCATCGGCTTCTGGCGGCGCTGGGGCGGCGAGAAGCGGCCCTTTTACAAGAACCTGGTGGTCCTGGACCTGACCCCGGCCTCCCACGGCAACGCCACCGGCATGGGCATGGCCGACCTCACCACCGAGCGCTTCATGGCCCTGGTGGACCGGCCGGCCACCAACCTGAACGCCCTCACCTCCGGGGCCTTCCGGGCGGCCATGCAGCCCTTGACCGTCAAGGACGACCGCCAGGCCATCGAGGCCGGCCTGAGCGCGCTGCCCGATCCCGGCCAGGCCCGGGTGGGGCGCATTCTAAATACCCACCGCCTGGGTGTCTTCTGGGTCAGCCGGCCGGTGGCCGAGGAGCTGGCCGGCCGCCCCGGCCTGCGGGTCGGCGAGCAAACCCTGCCTCTGAGCTTCGACCAAGAGGGCAGGCTACAACCCTACCCCAGGTAATAAACTGTCCCGGCATCCAGGCCGCAGGCCGCCCGGCCTCCGCGCTCCCGCCACCCGTCCCGGCCCGCCTTGGGGGCTGGACTCAGGCGCGCGCCGCGTCGTAAGCTAGAAAAGCCTGTCCGCCTGATACGCACAGGGAGTGAATCATGTCCCATGGCAAGCTGCACTACGGCTGGATAGTCATCCTCACCGGCCTGCTGGTCACCATTGGCGCCCACGGCTTCGGGCGCATGTCCTACACCCTGATCCTGCCGGCCATGAAGGATGGGTTGCAGTTGAACTACACCCAACTGGGCCTGCTGGGCACCGGCAACTTCGTGGGCTATCTGATCATGGCCATCGTGGGCGGCTACCTGGCCGCCCGCTTCGGCACCCGCATCGTCATCGCCCTGGCCCTGCTGCTGATGGGCCTCACCCTTATGCTCACCGGCCTGGCCCAGGGCTTCGGCTTCGCCTTTGCCATGCGCCTGGCCACCGGCCTGGGCAACGGCGCGGCCTACGTGCCGGCCATGGCCCTGGGCTCGGCCTGGTTCGCGGTCCGGCGCCGCGGATTCGCCACCGGCATCGTCTCGGCCGGCATCGGCGGGGGCACCATGATCGCCGGGCTCATCGTGCCCCTGATCCTGGCCGCCTACGGCCCCGAGGGCTGGCGCTACGCCTGGTACTACCTGGGCGGCGGCGCCCTCATCATCGCCGGCGTGGCCGCGCTGTTGGTCCGCAGCCGGCCGGAGGAAATGGGCCTGGGTCAGGTGGGCGCGGAGCAATCGGCGGCCACGGCCCCTGGGCGCACTGCGGGCCGGGTGATGGCCTGGGGCGACATATACAAGAGAGGCCCCGTTTGGTACCTGGGCCTGGTCTATTTCATGTACGGCTTCTCCTACATAATCTATATGACCTTCTTCGCCGCCTACCTGGTGCGCGAGGCGGGGCTCAGCCCGGCCGCGGCCGGCGGACTCTGGGCCCTGGTGGGGGGCCTGAGCATCTTCTGCGGGGTGATCTGGGGCGGTGTCTCGGACAAGCTGGGCCGGGGGAAGGGCTCGGCCCTGGCCTACGTAGCCTTGGCGGCGAGCTACCTGCTGATGGCCCTGGTGCCCGGCGCGGCGGGCCATTACCTGTCGTCCATCGTTTTCGGCCTGACCGCCTGGAGCATCCCCACCATCATGGCCGCCGCGGCCGGCGACCAGGTGGGGCCCAAGCTGGCCCCGGCCGGCCTGGGCTTCATCACCCTGTTCTTCGGCATCGGCCAGGCCCTGGGTCCCTGGGTGGGCGGCCTGTTGGCCGACGCCACCCGCTCCTTCACGGTGCCCTTCCTGCTGGCCACGGCCGTGTCCCTGCTGGGGGCGGCGCTGTCCCTGCGCCTGCGCCCGGGCGAGCACGGCAACGGCGGATAGGAGTGCTGCCGCGGCCGGCCCGGGCCGCCGGTTCGTCGCCCGATGAGCTTTAGCGCGTGCCCCGCAGGCCCGGGCCGGCGCAGGGGCGAGGCGTTTTCCTTAACCTTCGGGGAAGGGACCGCATGACAGGCAGGCAGATATGGGCCGTGGCCCTGGCAGTGTTCGTCATCGGCCTGGCCGGGATGCTTCTGGGCCGGGGCCTGGTGCAGGCCGGGCCCGCGCAGGAGATGGTGCAGGCCCGGGAGTTCCGTCTGGTCAACGACCAGGGCGTACTGCGGGCCAGCCTCAAAGTCAGCGACACCGGCAACCTGCTGGTGACCATGTATGACGGTCAGGGCCAGACCAGCGAGGAGCTGGTGGTCACGCCCCAGTTGGTGCAGTCGGCCAGGAAAACCTCGGCGGCCATCAAGCGGCTGGAGAGCCTCTGGAAGGGTGTGTTGCCCCAGAAGAAGGAGAAATAGCCCGGCCGGCCGCGCAGAGTCCGGGCGCCCTGTACGGCCGCGGCCAGGTCCGCCGTCTTGTTAAAGGCAGAAAAAGGATTGCCTCCGGCTAGCGAGAGCCGGCCAGGGGCAGGGCCAGCACCACCGCCGGGCCGGCCGCCAAGGCCGGTTGGCAGCGGCGGGGCCACAGGGAGCAGGGCTGGCAGGTGAAGGAGGGCCAGTGCCGGCGCACCACCACCTCCAGGCAAATGCCGTAGAGGCCGCACTCCACGTGGCGGTGTTCGGCCACCTGATCGAAGCTCAGGGGGCGCGGCCAAAAAGCGGGCCCATGGGGCCGGTGATGGCGTCGGTGCATAGCGCGGACCTATTCAATTGCCAACAATGGCCCAAATCTAGCACAAATGCCCGTCCCTAGCCAACTCCGCGGTTCCCCTTGCCCTAAACGGTGGAGGGCGATAATCTTGGGCATATGGACTACGTGTTTGAAGCCGCTGAGGCTGCCCAGTACGAAAACTGGCTGGAGACCAGGGCGGGCCAACTATACCTGCGGACCAGCACCGAGCTGCTGGACCGGGTGCTGGACTACCATCCCGGCTGGCGGGTGTTGGATGTGGGCTGCGGCCTGGGCCTGCACCTTCAGCACCTGCTGCGCAAGGGGCTGTTGGTGCACGGCCTGGAGGCCGGGCCGGTCATGGCCCGCCTGGCCGCCACCCGCCTGGGCTCCAAGGTCGAGGTGGAGTTGGGCGACGCCCACGATCTGCCCTTCGAGGACAACAGCTTCGACGCGGTGATTCTGGTCAACACCCTGGAGTTCACCGACCGCCGGGCCCAGGTGCTGGCCGAGGCGGCGCGGGTGGCCAGCAGCCGCGTGTGCCTGGTGGGCTTCAATCCCTTCTCTCCGCTCACCTGGCGGTACAAATGGCCGCGGGGCCGCCACCCCTTCAGTCAGGCCCGCCCCCTGGCCCCCTGGAGTCTGTTGCGCCTGGTGCGCGAGGTGTTGGGCCCGGTGCCCCGCACCTGGGCCGCCTCGCCGCCCTGGCCGGGCGGGGGCCTGCTGCGCTGGCCCCTGGGCAGCCTGGTGGCGGTCTGCGCCGCGGTGACCCCGCGCTACCGCACCCAGCCCCTCACAGTGGAGGCGGCCACGGGCCGCCGGCGGGTGGCCCAACCCGTAGCCGGCCACAGCCGCGTCTCGTTGTTGCACCGGGTCAAGTAAATTGGCAGCCATGACTCCCAGCGCACCCAGCAAGCCCCCGGCCGGCCTCCCCAAGGCCGAACTGCCGCCCACCCCGCCCCGGGAGCAGGTTGAGCGCCTGGTGGCGGCCTCGGCCCGGGCCCACGGCCACCTGTGCCCGGGCCAGGTGATCGGGGTGCGCATGTCCATCCTGGGCCTGGGGCTGCTGGGCTATCCCTGCCCCCTGCCCTATCCGGAGATAAAGAGCCTGCTGGGGGTGGTGGAGATCGAGCGCTGCCTGTCGGACGCGGTAGCCGTGGCCACTGGCCTGCGCTTCGGCCGGGGGTCGCTCAAGCTGATCAACCTGGGCCTGTTGGCCTCGACTTTCTGGGACCTGGGCAGCCGGCGGGGGGTGCGCCTGCTCAGCCGGGAGGAGGCCCGGGCATTGGCCCCGGTTTACGCCTCGGATATGGAGGGCGAGCACGCCCAGCAGACCGAGGCCTACAAGGTCATGCCCAACAGTGAGTTGTTCCAGGCCCAGTGGGTGGCGCTGAGTCTGCCGCCGCACGAGCTGCCCGGCCAGCGGCCGCCCAAGGTGCCCTGCGAGCGCTGCGGGGTGCCGGTGCGCAGCGGCCAGGTGCGGCGCCAAGGCGACCAGAGCCTGTGCGCCGTCTGCGCCGGCGGGGCCTACTTCCAACCTTTGCAGCCCCTGGAGTTGTGATGGATATCTCCTGCGGCGATCAGTGCGTGGCCGGCCAGGCCGGCCGTCTAGTCAGCCTTGCGGACGCGGTGGGCCTGGTGCTGGCCCACGACCTGACCGAAATCGTGCCCGGACATAAAAAGGGTCCGGCCTTCAAAAAAGGCCACGTGGTCACCCCGGCCGACCTGGAGCACCTGGCCCGCCTGGGTAAAAACCACCTCTACGTGCTGGAGATCGGGTCCGAGGAGATGCACGAGAACGAGGCGGCCGAGATCATGGCCGCGGCCCTGGCCGGCCCGGGGGTGGCCAAGGCCGGGCCGCCCAGCGAGGGCAAGATAACCCTGGTGGCCGCCCGGGACGGCCTGTTCGACCTGGACCCCGAGCGCCTGAAGGCCTTCAACCTGCTGGGCGAGGTGGCCTGCGCCACCATTCACCGCCGCACGCCGGTGAAAAGAGGCCAGGCCCTGGCCGGCACCCGGGCCATACCTCTGGTGGTGGGCCGCCGGGTGGTGGCCCAGGCCGCGGAGCTGGCCAAACAGGAAGGCGGGCTGCTGATCGTGCGGCCCCTCAAGCCCCTGCGAGCCGGGGTGGTGGTCACGGGCAACGAGGTGGCCAGCGGCCTCATCGAGGACCGCTTCGCGCCCATCATCCAGGCCAAGCTGACCGCCCTGGGCGGCCAGGTCACGGGGGTGGAGATCGCCCCGGACGACCGCGCGGCCGTGGCCGGGGCCATACGGAGCCTGGTTCTGCGCGGGGCCCAGATGATCATCACCACCGCCGGCATGAGCGTGGACCCCGACGACCTGACCCGCCTGGCCATCGCCGACGCCGGCGGCCGGGACTTGCTCTACGGCACCCCTGTCCTGCCCGGCAACATGTTCCTGGTGGGCTGGCTGGACGGCCCGGCCGGCGAGATACCCATCCTGGGGGTGCCAGCCTGCGCCCTGTTCCATCAGGCCACGGTGCTGGACCTGATCCTGCCCCGGGTGCTGGCCGGCGAGCGCCTGACCCGCGAAAAGCTGGCGGAAATGGGCCACGGCGGCTACTGTCAAAACTGCGTTGATGGCTGCCGCTTTCCGGTCTGCGCCTTTGGCCGCGGCGCGTAGCAAGCTATTGATTAATGATGCGAAAAAAGAAGCCGCCAGTGTGAAACTACTTTCTTGCAGGTGAACTATTCCAGCAAGGATACTGGTATTGGCCGGCAACATTAGGAATAAAAACGAAAGGCATTAATAATAGTCAAAAAATAATTGTTGCAATTAAAAATTTGGTGCTAAAATTATATATATTAAGCAGGGAATTAAGTCCTTCGGGGTGGACCTTTTTAAGTGAGATGTCAACCATGGGAAGTAAAAGAGTTATGAGCAAGGTGACTCGCCTAGCTGTGACGGGCGTGGCGGTCCTTCTGATCGGCCTATTTTCCACCTGGGCCTTGGCCGACACCATGACCGTGTCCACGCACGGCAACCTGGGGGCCACCTATTGGGTGGACGGAATCCAGAGAAGCGCCCAGACCGCTGAATTCTACTCCACCACCGCCTATCACAACGCCATGTGGTTCGGCTACTGCCTGGATCCCATCCAGACCTTCGCCAACCCCATCACCCCCGGGGACCCCAACCTGTGGACCGGGCCGGAGGTGACGCCCCAGCCCCTGCAGTTTGACTGGAAAGAGGCGGCCTGGCTCATGGAGAACTATGCGCCCGGCGTGACCTGGCTGGATAACCCCGGCGCGGTTAACTACGATTCGGCCGCGGTGAAGACCGTCATCCAGGCGGTGCAGTACGCCATCTGGGAAGTGGTAATGGACCACAGTACCTCCTACACCTCCTCCGCCATCACCGACACCAGCAGCCGCTTCTACATCAGCAGCGGCTCCATCGCCAACCTAGCCAGCACCTACCTGGTGGCCCTGAGCGAGCACAAGACCGCCAACGGCGGCCAGGTGGTTCTCTCCGGCGCCCTCAACTTCACCATCAACGACCAGAGCGACCGCCAGGACCTGATCATGGCCTCCAAGGCCCCTGAGCCCGGCAGCATGCTGCTGCTGGCCTCGGGCCTGGCCGCCACCGGCGGCTGGCTGCGCCGCCGCCGCAAGAAGGGCCGCGCGAGCTAAGCCCAATCTGACACGCAAAAAGCCCCGCCCTCCAGGCGGGGCTTTTTTTGCGCCCGGCCGCGGACTCAGCCGCCTTGCACCTGGTCCAGCATCCGGCCCAGGGCCTGCAAATGGGCCTGCTCCTCGCCGGCGATGTCCAACAGCGCCTGCCGGCTCTGCTCCTGCCGGGCCCGCTGGGCCAGGCGCAAGTACAGGTCCAGGGCCTGGGTCTCGATGCCCATGGCCAGCATCAGCGCCGCCTCCGGGCCGGCCAGGGCCTCGCCCTGCCGTTCCAGGAACTCCTGCCAGGTATAACCGCCTTCCATGCGCACCGGCGCGGCCTGACCCAGGGGCGCCTCCTGCTGCTGCGGCCGGGGCAAGGCATCATACATGGCCTTGAGGCGCTCTTGGTGCAGGACCTCGATGCCGGCCAGCTTGTTATACAAGGCGGTCAACTCCACACCGCCGCCGCGGCCGGCCAGGGCCCGGTAGAACAGGGCCAGACCCTGCTCCAGGCCGTAGGCCGCGGCCAGCACCGCAACCGGCCCCTGGCCGGGCTCGGCCAACTCCAGGCCCCAGGACTCGGGGCCCGCTGCCACCAGACCGTCCCAGGCCTTGATGCCCCCGGCCAGGTTGTAAACCTCGGCAAAGCCCTGGCCCTGCAGGAGCTGCGCAGCCGCCCGGCTGCGTGCGCCCAGGGCTCAGTAAGCCACCACCGGCTGGCTGCGGTCCAGCTCCCTCAGGCGGGCGTTCAACTCGGGCAAGGGTATCAGCTTGGCCCCGGGCAGGTGGCGCTCTTCGTATTCCTTGGGCTGGCGCACGTCCAGGAGGGTGTAGCTGCCCGGCGGATGCTGGTCCATGAAGCGGCGCAGCTCCGCGGGGCTGAGGCTGGGGGCCTTCTGGATCAGCTTGGCGATCTGCATAGGACTCCTCCAGGAACGGGCGCCTAGGGCACCGGCGGGGCGAAGGGCATGACCAAGAGCCGGTGCAGGCCCAGCTCGCTCTGATCGAAGTGGCCGCCCACGCCGATGATGATGCGCCCCTGCTCCACCCGGCTGACCATGGTGCCCAGCAGGCGGTCCCACAGGGAGAAGATGGTGCCGTAGTTGGAGTTGCGCTCGGGGATCTTCACCGAGTGGTGGATGCGGTGCATGGAGGGGGGCACGAACAGCAGCCAGAACAGGCGCTCGAACCACCAGGGCACCTTGAGGCTGGAGTGGTGGAACTGGGCGGCCAGGACCAGGGCCGTCTCAAAGATCGTCACGCCTAACAGGTCCGCGCCCAGGAAAAAGACCAGGCCGATCTTGATGCCGGCGCTGATGGCCAACTCGCCCAGGTGAAAGCGGGTGGCGGTGGACACGTCCATGTTCAGGTCCGTGTGGTGAACCCGGTGGAAGCGCCAGAAAAAAGGCACCTCGTGGTTGAGCAGGTGCCAGATATAGAGCATGAAGTCCATGAAGACCAAGGTGGCCAACAGCTTCAACCAGTAGGGCATGGCCACCAGGTTCAGCACCCCCATCTTCTGCTGGGTGACATAGGCCGCCGTGGCCACGATGGCGCTGCCCAAGACCAGGCGCAGGATGAGGGTATTGAAGGTGGTTATGCCCAGATTGATCAGCCAACGCTTGAGCTTGCTCACCGAAGGCCGGCGATAGGGGAGGATCAGCTCCAGCAGCAGGAAGAACGCCAGGCCGCCGAAAAAGAAGGCCATGCGCACCCAGGATAAGTTTGCCTCCAGCATGGAGACCCTCCGCTTGGCTCCAATCAGTCGTTCCGGCGTCCTGCTTGCCTGCGCCTCTATGGTACCACGCCCGGCCGGGGCCGGCGCGCAACCCTAGCGCCGGGGATAAACCGCCCGCCAGGGCGACCGCCGCCGGCTCCAGTAGTCGCGCAGGGCCTCCTTAAGGGTGCGCTCGGCCAACTCGGCGCAGTGGCGGTGCTGCGGGGGCAGGCCGCCCAGCTCGGCCTGGATCAGCTCCGCGTCTACCTGGAGCGCCTGGCTGACCGGCCGGCCCTTGATCAGGCAGGTCAGGGCGCTGCCGCAGGCCACCACCTGCACACAGCCCTCGGTCAGGAAACGGGCGTCGCTGATCACCTCGTCCTGGATGCGCAAATACAGCTCGATGTAGTCCCCGCAGTCGCGTTGGGGCCGGGCAAAGCCCTCGGGGTTGGGCAGGGCGCCCAGGTTCTGGGGAGTGAGGGCATGGGCCAGAAAGGCCTCGCCAAAGGAACCTGTCTCCTGCGCGTGGCCAGGGTGCTGATGTTCAGGGCTCAAGGTTGTTCTCCTCGGGCATGGGGCCGCCCGTCCGCCATATGCATAAACATTTCGCGCTATAAGCTCCAGCCGTCTCTTTTTTTCCCAGCCGCTGGCAGCCGCCAAAGGCGCTGCGTCTTGGAGCAAGGGCAGAACCACCTGCTAATAGGGCTTATTTATAAAATGCCCGCCCTAACGGATAGTTGGCACAAAACCTGCTGTCCCAGCAGGCCATTGAGCCTCCCCTGGCCGCGCACAGCCGTTGCTGGGGATGAAGATAAATTGAGCTTGGGGCTCGGTCAACCCCCGGACCCCGCCCCAAGGAAAAAGTACAAGAAAATATGCCTGCCCACTTGAAATTCAAACGTTCGTTTGATACAAATGTTTGCGAATAATGCAGGAGAGCATATGCCTGAAGAAAAATCCCACCCCCCTGACCCCACCCGCGAGCGCCTGCTGGATGAGGCGGAGAAGCTGTTCGCCGAGAAAGGCTTTACCGCGGTGAGCGTGCGCGAGATCACCAAGGCCGCAGGCAGCAACCTGGCCGCGGTCAACTACCACTTTGGCAGCAAGAAGAACCTGTACCTCGCCGTGTTTCGCTCCCGCTGGATGGCCCGGGCGGCCAGGGTGGGCCAGCCCCTAAGAGACCTGGCCCAGCAGGATAAGGTCACTCCCCGGCAGGTGGTGCACGGCCTGGCTCGCGCCTTTTTGCGGGGACCGCTCACCCCCGAGGAGCGGGTGCTGCACACCAAGCTCATCGCCCGGGAGATGGAAAATCCCACCGAGGCCTTTGAGGTGCTGGCCGAGGGGCAACTCAAACCGGCCATGGAACAGAGCGTGCGCCTTCTCCAGCGCACCCTGCCCTATGCCTTGGGGGAGGAACGCCTGAAGCTCGTCGTCCTGTCCATCTTCGCCCAGGTGCTCTATTTCAACTTCGCCCGGCCGGTAGTGAGCCTGGTTACCGGCCGCGGCTACGACCCGGCCTTTGTGGAGGAGCTGATCACGCACATCACCGACTTCACCCTGCGCGGCCTGGGCCTGGAGGAGACGGCATGACCAAGCCTGCGCTGACGCCCCTGACCTTGGGCCTGCTGCTGGCCCTGGCCCTGGTGGGTTCCGGCTGCCTGAAGGTGGGGCCGGACTACCAGCGGCCCCGGTTCGCCTATGAGGTGCCTCCGGCCTATGACCAGGCCCGGGAGGTGGTGCCCTTCAAGCCCGCTGAGCGCTGGTGGCAGCAGTTCAGCGACCCCCAGCTCAACCAGGTGGTCGCTGAGGCCCTGCAGCGCAACCTGGACCTGGAGGCGGCGGCCGGACGGGTGCTGGAGCTGGGGGCCGCCTTTGTGCAGAGCGCCTCGCAGCGCTGGCCCACGGTGAACCTGCAAGGCAGCGCCCAGAAGCAGCGCACAGTGGGCGTGGCCGGCCTGCCCATCGCCACTGGCGGAGAGGCCGAGACCTACAACATCTCCCTGGCGGCCAGCTTTGAGGTGGACCTTTGGGGCAAGCTGGCCCGCAGCGAGGCCGCCGCCCGGGCGGAGCTGTTGCAGGCCCAGGAGAACCGCCGCACCGTGTACCAGACGGTGGTGGCCAACGTGATCACCAGCTATTTCAAGGTGCGCATCCTGCAGCGGCGCCTGGTGGTGAACGCCCAAAGCATCCAGGCCTACCAAAAGAGCCTGCGCCTGGTGGAGGGCCGTTACCGGCGGGGCCTGGTGAGCGTGCTGGACCTGAGACAGGCGCGGCGCACCCTGGCCCAGGCCCAGGCGGAACGCCCCAGCCTGCAGCAGGAGTTGGCCTTGGCCCAGCAGGAGCTGGCCGTGCTCCTGGGCAGGTATCCCCGGATCACCCCCTACCCCGATCCGGCTATCGACTACCTGGCGCGCCTGCAGCCGGTGCCGCCGGGCCTGCCCTCTGAGCTGTTGCTGCGCCGGCCGGACCTCAGGGCCGCCGAGGCGGGGCTCAAGTCCCTGAGCGAAAAGGTCGGGGTGGCCCGCGCCGCCCGCTTCCCCTCCCTCAGCCTGACCGGCAGCTACGGCTACTCCAGCAGCGGCCTGCAAACCCTGTTCTCCCCGGCCCATGAGCTTTGGAGTCTGGCCATGGGCCTCAGCCAGCCGGTCTTCAACGCCGGCCGCCTGGAGGCCGGCGAAAAGGCGGCCCAGGCCCGCTACCAGCAGGGGGTGGCCAGCTACGCCAAGACCGTGCTGGGCGCCTTCGCCGAGGTGGAGGGCGCCCTGGTGACCCGGGAGGAGCAACAACGGCGGCGCCAGCGGCTCAAGGAGGCGGTCAAGGAGGCAGCGGCCACCCAGCGTACCGCCGAGGACCGCTACGCGCGGGGCCTGCAGGACTATCTGACCGTGCTGGAGGCCCAGCAGACCCGCTACTCCCTGGAGAATCAGTTGGTGGTCACTGAGCTGGCCATCCTGACCAACCGGGTAACTCTTCACCGCGCCCTGGGCGGAGGCTGGGCCAGCCCGCCCCCCCTGGCTCAAGCGGAGAACTAAATCATGCAACGGCGCAAGAAACTTCTCATCCATTCCGCCGTGGTGGCCATATTCCTGCTCGTCGGGGCGGGCATTCTGGCCACCTTGGCCCTGAGCAAGAAGCCCCCTTCCCGCAAGACCCCGGAGGTGCTGAGCCCCCTGGTGCGCACCATCAAGGTGGACCGGGAGCCGGTGCGGATCACCGTATACGGCGAAGGCACGGTGGTGCCCTTCAGCCAGGCCACCCTGGCCGCCGAGGTGGCCGGGCGGGTGGTCTATGTCTCGCCCAACCTGGTGGCCGGGGGTTCGTTTAAAAAGGGCGAGCTGCTGCTCAAGATCGAGCAAAAGGACTATCGCCTAGCCCTGACCTTGGCCGAGGCCTCGGTCAAGGCGGCGGAAACCAACCTGCGCACCACCACCGAAGAGGCCGCCGCCGCCCGGGAGGAGTGGCGTTTACTTAACAAAGACAGCGGCAAGGACCCCAGCGAGCCGCCCGCCCTCCTGGTAAAGGCTCCCCAGTTGGCCCAATACCAGGCCAGCTTGGAGGGGGCCCAGGCTCAGGTGGAGCAGGCGCGTCTTAACCTCCAGCGCACTGAGATCAGGGCCCCCTTTGACGGCCGGGTGGTGAGCGAAAGCGTGGACCTGGGCCAGTACCTGAGCAAAGGCGCCACGGTGGCCACGGTGTTTTCCATCGAGGCGGCGGAAATATACGTCTACATCGAGGACCATGATCTGGCCTGGCTGGATGTGCCCGGCCTCACCACCCAGAGCAAACAAGGCTCCCCGGCTATGGTCAAGGCCGACTTCGCCGGCCGCCAGATGTCCTGGCCAGGCCAGGTGGTGCGGGCCCTGGGCCAGGTGGACCAGCGCACTCGCCTGGTGGGGGTGGTGGTGCGGGTGGAGCGGCCCTACGCCAGCCTGCCCCCCCTGGCCATGGGCATGTTCGCCAAGGTGGAGATCATGGGCCACACCCTGCCCGCAGCCAGCCTGATCCCCCGCGCGGCCCTGCGTCAGGGGGACGTGGTGTGGGTGGCGGGGCCCGGCGGCAAGCTGCGCTTCACCAAGGTCAAGGTGGCCCGCCTGCAGGGCACCCAGGCCCTGCTCCATCCCGGCCTGCCCCAGGGCTCCCAGGTGGTCACCAGCAACCTCCGCGAGGTCAGCGACGGCATGGCTGTGCGCACGGCCGGTCAGGAGGGCTAGGCCATGAAACGAATCATCGCCTGGTTCGCGCAGAACCATGTGGCCGCGAACCTTCTTATGATTTTCTTTATCCTGGCCGGAGCGGTCACCGCCCTGACCATGAAACTGGAGATCTTTCCCGAAACCAGCCTGGACACCATCACCATCAGCGTGCAGTACCCCGGGGCCAGTCCGGCTGAGGTGGAAGAGGGAGTCGTCCAGCGCATCGAGGAAAACATCGCAGGCCTGGCGGGCATCCGGCGCATCGACTCCAAATCCAGCGAGGGCCTGGCCACCGTCACCATCGAGGTGGTCAAGGGCTGGGACCTGCAAAAGCTGCTGGACGAGGTGAAAAGCGAGGTGGACCGCATCACCACCCTGCCCGACGAGGCAGAAAAGCCGGTGATACGCGAAACCACCCGGCGCACCCAGGTCCTGTGGGTGGCCGTGTCCGGCAAAGTGTCCGAGGCCACCCTCAAGGCCCTGGCCCAACGCCTCAAGGACGACATCACCACTCTGCCCGGGGTCACCATGGCCGAGCTGCTCGGAGTGCGCGACAGCGAAATTCACATCGAGGTCTCCGAGCAGACCCTGCGGCGCTACAACCTCACCCTGAAAAGCGTAGCCAACGCGGTGGCCCAGGGCAGCCTGGACCTGCCCGGGGGCAGCGTGAAGACCCAGGGCGGCGAGATTTTGGTGCGGGCCAAGGGCCGCAAGTATCTGGCCGCCCAGTATCACGATGTCCCCATCATCACCAAGACCGACGGCAGCACAGTGACCCTGGGCCAGATCGCCCGGATCAAGGAGGGCTTCCAGGACGACCAGGAGATGTTCGCCCGCTTCAACGGCAAGCCCGCCGCCTTGATCCAGATCTACCGGGTGGCCGACCAGAACGCTCTGGACGTGGCCTCTCAGGTCAAAGAGTACGTGGCCAAGATCCGCCCCGAGCTGCCCGCCGGGGTCAGCGTGGACTTTTTCAGCGACCGCTCCAAGATTCTCAAGAGCCGCATGGACCTGCTGATCAGGAACATGGCCCAGGGCCTGATCCTGGTCATCCTGATCCTGGGCCTGTTCTTGAGCGCCCGCTTGTCATTTTGGGTCACCCTGGGCATTCCGATCTCTTTTTTAGGCGCCATCTGGATACTGCCCTACATGGACGTGTCCATCAACATGATCAGCCTGTTCGCCTTCATCATGGTGCTGGGCATCGTGGTGGACGACGCCATCGTGATAGGGGAGCAGGTGTTCACCCTGCGCGAGGATGGCATGCCCCCCATGCAGGCCTCCATCGAGGGCACCAGCATCATCGGCAAGCCGGTGATCTTCTCGGTGTTGACCACGGTGGCCGCCTTTCTGCCCCTGATGATGGCCAGCGGCATGATGGGCAAGATCATGCGCAACATCCCGGTGGTGGTCATCGCGGTGCTCCTGGCCTCCCTGATCGAGTCGTTGTTCATCTTGCCCTCGCACCTGGCCGGCTCCAAGGTGAAGGCCCGCAAAAAGGGCAAGGAGAAGCTCAGCGCCCGCCTGCTCAAACGCTTCATCCGGGGGCCCTACTACCGTTTATTGGATTTTTGCCTGCGCTGGCGCTACGCCACCCTGACCGCCGGCGTAGCGGTGCTGTTGATCGCGGCTGGTCTGGTGATGGGAGGCTACATCAAGTTCACCTTGTTCCCGGTGGTGGAGGGCGACATTCTTACCGCCAACCTGGAGCTGCCCGCCGGCGCGCCGGCTGAGCAGACCATAAAGGTGATCAGCCGGTTGGAGCAAGCGGCTCAAAAGACTCTGGACCGGGCCGACCAGAAACGCCCGCAAGGTTCCGAGCCCCTGCACAAGTACACCGTGAGCTTGGTGGGGGTGAGCACCGGCGCCCGCGGCGCCCACGGTGGCTCCTCCAGCGCGGGCGGGAACCTGGGCACCATCTTCATAGAGTTGCTGGAGGGCGAAAAGCGCAACATGAGCGCCAAGGATTTGGTGGCTGGCTGGCGCAAGGAAGCAGGTGCTGTCCCCGAAGCCGAGTCGCTCTCCTTCACCGGCGAGTTGTTCAGCGCCGGCAACCCCATCGAGGTGCACTTGTCGGCCCCCAACGAGGAGGAGTTGGTCAAGGCGGCCGACGAGCTTAAGGAAAGGCTCGCCACCTACACCGGCGTCCTTGACATCGCCGACAGCTTCGTGCCCGGCAAGTGGGAGATGCAACTGGAGCTCAAACCCGCCGCCCGCAGCCTGGGGCTCACCCTGCAGGACCTGGCCCAGCAGGTGCGCTACGCCTTCTACGGGGCCGAGGCCCTCAAGCTGCAACGATCTCAGGACGAGGTGCGGGTGCTGGTGCGCTACCCGGAGTCGGAGCGCCGCTCCCTGAGCGACGTGCAGCAGATGCGCATCCGCACCGCCAGCGGCGACGAGGTCCCCTTCAGCCAGGTGGCCGAGGTGAAGATGACCCGGGGGTACACCAGCGTGGACCGGGCCCAGCGGCGGCGGGTGATCAAGGTCACCGCCGACGTGGACCCCGACCAGGCCAACGCCAGCGAGCTTAGGGCCTGGCTGGAGAAGTCGGTGCTGCCCACTTTGGCGGCCAAGTACCAGGACCTGCGCTACACCATGGAGGGGGCCGGCCGGGAGGAACGCGAATCTCTGAGCGACGTGCTCACCGGATTCGTCATCGCCCTGTTCCTGATCTACGCCCTGCTGGCCATCCCCTTCCGTTCCTTCAGCCAGCCCTTCATCGTCATGGCCGCCATCCCCTTCGGCCTGGTGGGGGCCTTGGCCGGCCATTTCATCATGGGCCTGGGCACCAGCCTGCTCAGCTTGTTCGGGATGGTGGGCCTCACCGGCGTGGTGGTCAACGACTCCCTGGTCTTGATAGACGCGGCCAACCGCCTGCGCGACGCGGGCCGGACCCCAGGCGAGGCCATCCGCGAGGCGGGGCCCCTGCGCTTCCGGGCCATCATCCTCACCTCCCTGACCACCTTCGGCGGCTTGGCCCCCATCATCTTCGAGCGCAGCCTGCAGGCCCAGTTCCTGATCCCCATGGCCGTGAGCCTGGGCTTCGGCGTGCTGTTCGCCACCGGAATCACCTTGTTGCTGATCCCCTGCGGCTACCTGATGCTGGAGGACCTGCACGACCTGATCGGCCGGATCAAGGCCCGACTGGGCTGGGGCCAGGCCGCGGCGCCGGGCGTCTGAGCCCGGCCCGAGCAAAGGCGGCACCACCAAACTGGGCCCCGCGGCGGCGGACGCCGCGGGGCCTTTTTAGGTGCCCAGGCGCGCCCGCGGGCGGGCTAGCTTGAGACGGTCTCGGTCTTGGGGTTGAAATAACCGTGCCTCAGGCGGGGGAAGCGCATCCTGAGTTCCTTGATCAGGCCCTCTATGCCCAGCCGCTCCTCGGGCGGCTCCAGGCCCAAGGCCTGCAAATACACCTCGGGGTCCACGTTCAGGTTGCGCCACTGGATCAGGTCCAGGCCGGTGGCGGCCACCAGCTCGAACAGGGCCGCCGCCTCCTCGGGACGGTCGCTGACCCCGGGCATGGTGAGTAGGTTCAGGGAGGCGTGGCCGCCGCCGGCCTTGACCACCCGAATGCTCTCCACCGCGTCGGCCAGTGACCAGCCCCGCGGCTGGTAGTAGGTCTGGTGCCGCTCGGGCAGCAGGCTGTTGACCGAGACCCGGATGGAGCTGAGCCCCGCGGCCATGAGCTTCTTCACCTCCGCAGGCAGGGAGCCGTTGGTGTTCAGGTTGATGGTGCCCTTGGGCCGCCGCTGCCGGATCAGAATGACGGCGTGCTGCAACAAGGCCGCCTGGGTCAGGGGCTCGCCCTCGCAGCCCTGGCCGAAGCTAACCAGGGGGTCGCGGCCGGTGGCGAAGTGGTGCAGGGCCACCTCGGCCACCTCCCGCGGCTCGGGCGTGAAGGCGATGCGCTCGGCGGTGACCGGGAAGCGGCCCTCGGGCTGGCTGGAGATGCAGGCCAGGCAGGAGGCGTTGCAGGCGCGAGCGGTGGGCAGTGGCGCCTCCCAGCGGCCCAGCATCAGGTTGCGGGCCGCGGGGCAGCCGTAGCCCAGGGCGCAGTGGCCCAGGTGCTGCCAGAGGCGGTTAGGGGCAAAGCGCTTGAGCAGGCGGCGGGCGGCCTGGGCCAGGCGCTCGGGCGGCCCAAAGCGCTGGGGGTCCTGGCGGGGCAGCGGGTCCACGCGCAAGGCGCTGGCCACCAGCCGGCCCTGGTGAAAGCCCACTGCGGCATAGGCGAACAGGGGCAGGGTGGGCGCGCCGGGCGTGGTCTGGTAGGCCGCCCAGAGGGTGGCGGTGTGGGCCGGGGCCAGGAAGGCCGCCACCGCGGTCACCGGCCCCGAACCGCCGGCCGGGTCGTGCTCCAGCACCTCGAAGCGGCCGTCCCGGTCCCGCCCCACCGGCAGCCGTCCGGGCAGGAGGAACAGTTCGCTGCCCGGCGGCAGGGGGATGCACTGCCCCTCCTCCACCGGCTCCCAGCGGCCGCCGGCCGCGCCGGCCATGGCCAGGCCGGAGTAGTCCAGGATGTTGCCCTGGGCGTCGGCGTAGACCATGCGCGGCGGATTCATCTGGCGGCTCCCGGTGCAGGCATGGAGCCTTCTTATCACGCAGCCGCCGGCCGGGCAAGCTGAGCGCTTGTGGGCGGGGCGGGGTTGATGTTAAATCAGGCCATGACCGCGCGCTATGACGTAATCATCGTGGGTCTGGGGCCGGCCGGCGCGGCGGCGGCGGTGGAGTTGGCCCAGGCCGGGGCCCGGGTCTTGGTCCTGGCCGGCCCCCCGGGCCGTGCCAAGCCCTGCGGCGGCTGCCTGTCGGCCCGCGGCCTGGACGCCCTGGGCTTCCTGGACCCGCCGGCCTGGCTGGCCGACCACCCGGTCAGCCGCCTGTGGCTCGGCTTCCCCGGCGCGCCCGATGTGGAGTACCTCTCGCCCCGCCCCGGCGCCTATTTCCTGGACCGCGGCCGCCTGGACGCCTGGCTGGCCCAGCGGGCCGTCCAGGCCGGGGCCGAGGTGCGGCCTCAGCGGGCCAGGGAGATCGTTCCGCACCAGGAGGGCTTTGTGGTGCGCGGCCAAGAGGGGGCCTGGCAGGGGCGCTGGCTGCTGGGGGCCGGCGGCGCCGGCTGCCCGGTGGGCCGGGGCCTGGGCCTGGGCCGCAGCGCCTGGGTCTTCGCGGCCCTGGTGCAGGAGCGGCCCATGCCACAGCACCTGCGGCCGCGCCTGGCCGAGGCCGGCTTCCTGGAGTTGGGCGGGGTGCCCTACGGCTACGCCTGGGCCTTTAGCCGCGGGGAGGTGCTCAATCTGGGCCTGGCCGGCCTGACCCGGCAGGGGCCGGGCCCGGGCGGAGACCTGGCCCGGCGCTTTCAGGCCTTTTCGGCCCGCCTGGGGCTGGAGCCGGCCGGTGCGCCCCGGGGGGCGGCCATTCCCTGCCCGGACCAGCGCCGGCCCCGGCTATACCAGGGCCGGGCGGCGGTGATCGGCGACGCCGCCGGCCTGGCCGACCCGGTGCTGGGCGAGGGCATCGCCCAGGCCGTGGTCTCCGGCCGCATGGCCGCCGCGGCCGTCCTGGCCGGGGACCTGGGCCGCTACCAGCGACGGGCCGAGGAGACCCTGCTCCGGGATCACCACCACGCCCGGATGCTGGCCCGGCTCATCTACCGTGCGCCGCGGCTGTTCCACGGCCTGGCCCGCCGCCGCCCCGGAGGCGTGGAGCTGGGCTTCCACTGGCTGCGGGGCGAGCTGGCCCCGGGCGACATGTGGCTGGCCCTGGCCCGGGGCCTCCTGGGCCGGCCGGCCCGGCTTGACCCCAACCGGGGCGCATACTATATTTCACCCTTAGGCTGACGCCCTGCCCGTTCCTAGAGGTGGTGCATGGCCCTAGAACCCCGCCGCGTACCCTGGTGGCCGCTGATTCTGGCGGCGGTGGTGCTGCTCTGCGCCGTGGTGGTGTTCCGGGGGGCGGCCCACCTGTCGCGGGTGCAGGAGGAGCTGAGCCAGGCCCAGCAGACCAACCAGCGCCTGGACCAGGAGAACAAGGCCCTGTACCGCCAGGTGCAGCGCCTACGCGGGGACAAGGCCGCCCTGGAGAGGGCCGCCCGCCGCGAGATGGGCCTGGTGGGGCCGGACGAGATGGTCTACCAAAATCCGGGCGCTCCGGCCCCTCCCGGCCGGGAAAAGCAGAAATAGCCGCCCGGCGCAACCGCCAACCCAAGCCAAGCCAACACAGAGGAACCCATGTACAGCACGGCCGATTTCCGCCGCGGATTAAAGGTCGAGATAGACGGCAAGCCCTTCACCATCGTGGAGTTTCAGCACGTCAAGCCCGGCAAGGGCGGAGCCTTCGTGCGCACCAAGCTCAAGAACCTGGAGACCGGCCAAGTGCTTGAGCAGACCTTCCGCTCCGGGAGCAAGGTGGGCGTGCCGGACCTGGAAGAGATGAACATGCAGTACCTCTACCAGGACGCGGAGAACTACGTGTTCATGGACAACCAGACCTACGACCAGGTCTTCATCGCCGGCGAGTACCTGGGCGAGGCCGTGAACTTCCTCAAGCCCAACATTGACCTGAAGGTGGTGTACTTCAAGGGCAAGCCCATCGGCGTGGAGCTGCCCATCGTGGTGGAGCTGGAGGTGACCGCCACCGAGCCCGGGGTCAAAGGCGACACCGCCACCGGCGCCAGCAAGGCCGCCACCCTGGAGACCGGGCTCATTGTGCAGGTGCCGCTGTTCATCGAGCAGGGCGACGTGCTGCGCATTGACACGCGCAACGGAGAATACCTGGAACGTGCCTGAGGATTTCGCACCATACTTCACGGCCACGGGCGTGGGCACCCTGCCCCACCACGACCCGGCCGCGGCCATGGCTGACGTGCTGGCGGTTTTGGGCGAGATGCCCTATTGGCCCCAGCTTCCCCAGCGCGATCCCAGCGAGGACATGGCCCCTCAGTACGCCCCGGCCCTGGAGCCCCTGGTCAGCGGGACACCCGGCTCGCGCAAGGTAAGAGCCTTCGGCGGGCTGAGCCGCGAGGAGGCCCTGGCCGCCTTTTACGAGCGGCTGATGAGTGCCCCGCTAGAGTCCTTTGCCCCGGAGGCCGCCCGGGCGGCGGGCTGGCCGGTTTTTCTGGAGGCCGTCGCCGCGGCCGACCGCGCGGCCTTCCCCTGGCTCAAGGGGCACGTCACCGGGCCGGTGACCATGTGCCTGAGCGTGGCCGGGGATGACGGCAAGTCCTTGCTCTATGACGACGATGCGGCCGAGGCCATAGCCCGGGGCCTGGGCGCGGCGGCCGGGGCCCAGGCCGCCGCTCTGGCCGGGCTGGGCCGTAGGGTGATGATCTTTTTGGACGAGCCGGCCCTTTCCGGCTTTGGCAGCGCCTTTACTCCGGTGAGCCGGGAGACGGTGCTGGGTCTCTTGGGCGCCTGCCTGGAAGAGGCCCGGGCCCGGGCCGAGATGATCCTGGGGGTGCACTGCTGCGGCAACACCGACTGGTCCCTGCTGGTGGAGTCCGGGGCCGAGGTCATCAACCTGGATTCGGCCTCCTATGGCCAGCACTTGCTGCTCTACCCTGAGGCGGTGGAGGCCCTGCTGGCGCGCGGCGGGGCGGTGGCCTGGGGAGCGGTGCCCACCCTGGAATACAAGGGCAACGAGACCGCCAAGGGTCTCTGGGCCGGGCTGCACGTGCTGCTGGCAGGCCTGGAGGAAAAGGGGCTGAGCCGGGAGCGCCTGGCCAGCCAGGCCCTGGTGACCCCGGCCTGCGGCATGGGCGGGCTGACCGTGGAGCAGGCCCGGGCCATCCTGGCCCTCACCGCCGGGGTAAGCGAGCTGGCCCGGGAGGCCTACGCCTAGCCCGGCCGCCGGCCGCCCAGCCAAACTTTGAGCCGCTCCAGCCAGGAGGCTGGGGCGGCTTTTTCGAGGCCCCAACGGCGGCGGCGGGGCGCTTCACGGCAGAGGATGCGGGGCGCGGCCACGCCTTGTCCTAGCCCTTCTTTTTCTGCTTCTTGGCCTCGCGCTGGGCCCGGGCCTCTTCGCGCTTCTGCTGCTCCAGGATTTTGGCCCAGGAGTCCTTGAGGGTCACGATGCGGTTGAACACCGGCCGGCCCGGCGCACAGTCCACGGGATCCGCGTAGAAGAAGCCCTTGCGTTCGAACTGATAGCGCTGGCCGGGCTGGGCCTGGGCCAGGCTGGCCTCCAGCATGGCGCCAGGGAGCGTCACCAGGGACTCGGGGTTGAGGAACTCCTTGTAGTCGCGGTCCTTGTAGGCCCCGGGGTTGGGCACCGAAAACAGCCGGTCGTAGAGCCGCACCGTGGCCGGCACCGCGTGCGGGGCCGAGACCCAGTGAATGGTGCCCTGCACCTTGCGGCCGTCCGGGGTGCCGCCGCCCTTGGAGGCCGGGTCATAGGTGCAGCGCAGCTCCGTGACCCGCCCCTGGTCGTCCTTGATCACCTGGGTGCAGGTGACGTAGTAGGCCCAGCGCAGGCGAACCTCCCGCCCCGGAGCCAGGCGCCAGAACTTCTTGGGCGGGTCCTCCATGAAGTCCTCGCGCTCGATGTAGAACTCGCGGCTGAAAGGCACCCGGCGCTGGCCCATGGCCGGCGGGTCGTCGGGGTAGTAGGGGCAGCTGAACTCCTCCACCTGCCCGTCTGGGTAATTCTCGATAACCACCTTCAGCGGGTCCAGCACGCCCATCACCCGCGGGGCCTTGGTGTTCAGGTCGTCACGCACCGCCTTTTCCAGCCAGTACATGTCGATCCAGGACTCCTTCTTGCCCACCCCGATGCGCTCGCAGAACAGACGGATGGCCTCGGGCGTGTAGCCCCGGCGGCGCATGCCCCGGATGGTGAGCATGCGCGGGTCGTCCCAGCCCTGGACGTAGCCTTCCTTGACCAGCTCCAGCAGCCGCCGCTTGCTCATCACCGTGAATTCCAGGTTCAGGCGGGCGAACTCGATCTGCTGGGGATGGTACACGCCAAGCTGGTCCAGCACCCAGTCGTACAGGGCCCGGTTGTCCTCGAACTCCAGGGTGCAGATGGAGTGCGTGATGCGCTCGGCCGAGTCGCTCAGGCAGTGGGTGAAGTCGTACATGGGGTAGATGCACCACTTGTCGCCGGTGCGGTGGTGCCTCACCTTGCGGATGCGGTAGAGAGTGGGGTCGCGCATCACCAAATTGGGGTGGGCCATGTCTATCTTGGCCCGCAGCACCCGCGCGCCGTCGGGGAACTCGCCGTCGTGCATGCGCTGGAACAGGTCCAGATTCTCCTCCACGCTGCGCTGGCGATAAGGGCTGTTGTCGCCCGGCTGGGTCAGGGTGCCGCGGTGGGCCCTGATCTCCTCGGCGCTCTGGTCGTCCACGTAGGCCTTGCCGTCCTTGATGAGCTGCAGGGCGTGCCGGTAAAGCTGGTCAAAGTAGTCCGAGGCGTAGTAGAGGTGCTCACCCCAGTCAAAGCCCAGCCAGTGCACATCCTCCATGATGGAGTCTATGTACTCCTGCTCCTCCTTGACCGGGTTGGTGTCGTCGAAGCGCATGTGGCAGCGGCCGCCGTAGTCCCGGGCCAGGCCGAAGTTCAGGCAGATGCTCTTGGCGTGGCCGATGTGCAGATAACCGTTGGGCTCTGGGGGGAAGCGGGTGACCACCCGTCCGCCCCACTTGCCGCTGCGGTTGTCTTCCTCGATGATGTTGCGAATGAAATTGGTTGACGGGACACTCTCGCCCGAAGCCATGATCTAGGCTCCCTTCCGCTGGTGCACTGGAAGGCGAACGGCGGCCCTTCGCCACCGACGCGCTGGTAGCATGGTGGCGGCAAAAGGGCCGCTTGTCAACCGGGCCCTCGGCCGGGTCCGGCCTCCGCGGGCGTAGTTTGACAGCGGAAATGGGGCCGGCGGCTCAGGCGGCCTGGCGGTCCCACTGGCCTTGCAGGCGCAGCCAGAAGTGCATGGGTAGACCGAAGTGCTGGGCCAGGCGCCAGGCCAGGGCCTCGCTGAGCCGCTCCTCGCCGGAGGTGACGCCCACCAACTGACCCACCGGTACCTCCAGGGCCCGGGCCGCCTTGTTCATGGTCTGGTAGTTGGGCAGGATGAACTGGTCCAGCAAGACCTCGCCGGGATGCCTTGGCGCCAACGACTCCGTTGACATGGCTATTCCCCCGTTTCCGGCGGCCCTGGCGGACCCGATCCATATGACCGCCTTAAAAAAATATACTACATATTGGGGGTTGCTGGCAAGTAAATACTAAATATGAGGCGAGCGCCGGCCTCCGCTCTTTTCAACCCGCCTTTGCCGCCAGGCGCGCCGCCGGGGTACAAATTTGCGGCCAGCGCATTTTGTCTGGTGCATAATCATACGACGGCTTTTTGCGGAGCCACCGTCGGCCCCCGCCCATCAGGGGCCGGCAGCCAGGAGCGGCATGGCCAGCTTCATCAGCAACATCTCCCAACTCACGCTCAGCCGGGGCCTGTCCTTTGCCCTGGGCCTAGTGGCCATGCCCATCGTGGCCCGCCTCTACCTGCCCGAGCACTTCGGCATCTACGGTCTGGTGGGCGCGGTGGCCACCTGGGTCTCCGCCTTCGCCACCCTGGGCTACTACCAGGCCCTGCCCATGGCCCAGGACCGGGCCGAGAACCGGGCCCTGGTGCGGCTGTGCCTGTGGCTTACCGCCCTGCTGCTCATACCCGTCACCCTGATCTTCGGCCTCGGCGGCTCCCTGGTGGCCCAGCTCATGCGCGAGCCGGCCATCGCGCCCTTTCTGTGGTTCGTGCCCCTGTTGTTCCTGCTGGACAGCCTGAGCAGCATCGCCGACGACGCCCTGATGAAAGAGGGCCGCTTCGGGGTCATCTCCCTGGTGACCTTCCTGGCCATCAACCTGGAGCGGCTGCTGACCATACTCTGGGCCCTGCTGCTGGGGGCCAGCACCCTGGGGCTGTTCATGGGCAACCTCTTGGGCATCTCCATCGGCGCGGTGATCGCCCTGGGGCTGTTGGCCGCCATCTTTCACCGCAATCGGCCCCCCGGCCTTTACCCCATCCCCAGCCTCAGGGAAGTGGCCAAAAAGCACGGCCAGTTCCCCAAGCTCCAAATGTGGACCTCGCTGCTCAAGGTCAGCGCCATGCGCATCCCCTTTTTCGTGCTGGGCTTCCTGTTCGGCCCGGTCACCCTGGGCTACTTCGCCTTTGCCCGCACCATCATCACCTTGCCCCAGCGCCTGTTCGGCATCAGCGTGGATCAGGTCTTCTATCCCCAGGCCGCCCAGGAGTGGCAGGAAAACGGCTCGGTCACCGGCACCATCCTGAAGACGGTGCGCATCTTTTCCGCGGTGGCGGTCTACCCCCTGCTCAGCCTGGGCCTGCTGGCCCCCCTGTTCTTCAACATCCTGTTCGGCTCCCGCTGGGACGAGGCGGCGGTGTTGTGCCAACTTCAGTCTCTGTGGGTCTTCGCCAACATCCTGACCACCCCCTTCGGCAACGTGTTCCTCATCGTCCGGCGGGCCCATCTGCTGCTGTGGTATTCAGTGGCCCAGTTGGTGGTCTCCGCGGCCACCCTGCTGCTGGGCGGCTGGCTGGGCGGCCCCCGCCTGGCCGTGGCCCTGTTCTCCCTGGGCGGCTCCCTGGTCTACGGCCACATGTTCGTCTTCTGCCTGCACCTGGGCAAGGTGCGCGCCCGCAACGTGATCCTAATCTTCGTCAAGGAGATACTCTACGCCGCCGCGGCCCTGGCCCCGCCCACGGCCTTCTACTACCTCACCCAGCGGCGCTGGCTGGGCCTGGGGCTGTATCTGGTGTTTTCCCTGGTCTATGCGGCGCTGATGCTCAGGCGGGAACCCAAGATCAAACAGAGGCTCTTGGAGATGCTGCGGCGCCAGGTGCGACGGCCGGGTGAACCGGAGCCGGAGGCGAAGCCGCGCGACTAGCTACGTCGGGGCGCCCGCGCCGGCGGCCATGCAGCCGGCGGGGCTCGGACCAAGCCGGACGCCCAACCTCCTTGGAGTATCCAGGCTAGGGTGCGGTGGGTGCCGCGGGCGCCTGGGCCGGCAGGCGCAGGGCGAAGGGCACGCTCAATAGCCCCATCACGGCGCTGATGTTGAAGGCCGCCCTAAAGCCCACCAAATCCACCAGCCAGCCCACCAGCACCAGCACCAGGGAGGAGACGGCGAAGCCCATGCCCATGTACAGGCCGTTGGCCGCGCCCCGGCGGCCGGCCGCGTGGTCCTGCACCATGGCCAAGAGCACCGGGCTGGAGGAGAACACGCTCAGGCCCAAGACGACCAGCACCGGCCAGAGCAGCCAGCCGCTGCTGTAGTTGAAAGCCAGCATGAGCAGGGGGGAGACCAGCAGCAGGGCCAGGAGCACCGGCCGCCGCCCCCAGCGGTCGCTGGCCAGGCCGCCCAGGAAGGCACCGGCCACCCCGGCCATCTCCATGACCGCCAGGCCGGTGCCGCCGAAGGAGACGCTGTGGCCGCGGCTGACCAGATAGGTGGGGGTGTAGATCATCAGGGTCCAGAGGACGAAGCTGCGCGTGAACACCAGCCCCACCAGGGGCAACATCACTGCTTTCAAGGCCCGCCACACCACGCGCAGGGACTCCGGGTCGCGGCCGCTGCCCGCGCCCAAGGCGGTGTTGGTGTCCTTGAACACCAGCAGCAGATAGGCCGAGGTGGCCAAGCCCAATAGCAGCATCGGCCAGAGGTGCTCGAAGCCCAGCCAGGCCACCGCCCCCACCGCGGCCAGAGGACCCAAGGTGCGGGCCAGTTCCCCGCCGGTGAAGAAGTAGCTCATGCCCCGCCCCACCAGCCGTCCCGAGGCGCGGGTGATGACCACCGGCCCCAGGGTGTGGTACACCGCCGAGCCGGCGCCGGCCACCAACAACAGGGCGCAGACCAGGTAGTAGCTGGGCATGGCGCCCATCAGACCCATGCACACGCCCACCAGGGCCGGAGCGGCGATGAAGGCGTAGCGCAGGTCACGGCGGTCGGCCAAAATGCCCAGCAGCGGGTTGAGGAAAAAGACCAGGCTCAGGAACACGCTCAACAGCCCGGCCTGGACCATGTTCAGGCTGAACTTGGCGATGAGCAGGGGCATAAGGGGGGGCAGGAAGGCGGTGAATACGTCGTGCACGAAGTGGCCCACCGAAGCGGCCACCACCCGCCGGCTGCCGAAGCCTGAGGCGCCGTTGTTCAAGACCGGTCCGCTCCCAGGTCGGGCCCCGGCGCCGGGCCGCGCAGGACGATGAAGGTGCCGCTCACCTTGGCCACCAACTCCTGATCCTGGTCCTGCACCTCGCACTCGGCGTAGGCCAAGGAGCGGCCCTGCTTGAGCACCGTAGCCACGGCCCGCAAGCGCCCCTTTTGCACTGGGCGCAGGAAGTTGATCTTCAGCTCCACGGTGGTGTTGGACTCGCCATCGGCCAGCATGGCCGCGTGGGCCGCGCCCATGGCCGCGTCGGCCAGGGTACACAGCACCCCGCCGTGCAGCGCGCCCACCAGGTTGCCGAGCCTGGGCGCCGCCTCCATCTCGCACACCGCCCGCCCCGGCTCCACCACGGTCCAGACAAAGCCCAGGGTCTGGGCGATGGGCGGCGGCGGCGCCTCCCCCCGCAGCATCTTAGCCAGCATGTCGGCGCGGCTTATTTTTTTGGGCTTGGCGGACAAGCTACCCTCCCTGGGGCCCGCGGGGCGACCGGAGAACAAAACCTACCCCGCCGCACCGGTCTGTCAAGCTAAATGCCGAGGGACCATATTTGTGCTACCATGGCTCCGTCCGGCCGTCGGTGGGCGGCCGCCGACGCGGCCCTGACCCCCCCTGCCCCAGGGAAAAACCTTTCGCCTATGTCCAGCCAGCCCCTGCCGCAGGACGAGCGTTTGCACCTGGCCCAGCTCTTCTCCCTGTTTTTAGGCTCCATGATCGCCCCCATGGGCGGCATAGGGGTGGTGCCCCTGATCCCGGTGTTCACCCAGCAGTGGTCCCTGCCCTTCTCCCTGGCCACCCTGGTGATCCCCTTTTACATGGCCCCCTTCATCATCATCCAGCTAATGGCCGGCTCCCTGGCCCAGTTATGCGACGAGCGCAAGGCCCTGATCATGGGTCTGCTGACCTATGCCCTGGGGGCGGCCATCTGCGGCCTGGCCCCGGACCGCTGGACCCTGTTCGCCGGCCGCATGGTGCAGGGCACCGGCGCCGGCCTGGTCATCCCGGTGGCCATGGCCCAGATCGGCGAGTTGGTGCCCCAGCGCCACCTGGGCAAGACCATGGGCATGCTGGGCCTGTTCAGCACCGCCGGGGTCACTCTGGGCCCCCTGATCTCGGGCCTGCTGGAGACTCACTACGGCTGGCCCTCTTTTTTTTACTTCCTGGTTGGCCTGTCCTTGACTGCCTGCCTGCTCTACCTGCCCTCCAGTCGGTCCGCGCCGCCCCCGGCGGGCGGCAAGGTGGCCCTGGGGGCGGTGGCGGCCGATTTCCGCCGGGCCCTGGTCCTGCCCGGCGCCCTGTCCGTGGGCTTTGCCGCCTTCTTCCTGTTTGTGTGCTACATCGGCATCCTGACCTTCACCGCCCAGTACCTGAAGACCGTCCAAGGCCTGGCCTCGGACAAGGTGGGCGCCCTGCTGTCCGCGGCCGGCATAGCCGGCGTGGTCATCTCGCCCTTCGCCGGCTACCTGGGCGACCGTATGGGCCGGCGGCGGGTGGTCCTGGCCGGCGCCGGCCTGGCCCTGGCGGGCATCAGCCTGATGGCCTTGCTGCCCTACTCCTACGACCGTTACCTGCTCTGGTTCCTGATGTACGGCACCGGCGTGGCCGCCGCCTGGACCGTGCTCAACACCATGGCCGTGGACCTCTCCCCGGAGCTGCGCCGGCCGGTGACCTCGCTGTACAACGCCATCAAGTTCACCGGCTACGCCGTGGCGCCGCAGGCGCTTTCGCTGCTCTGGGATCTCTCCAGCCTGAGCGCGGTGCAGTGGGGCTGTCTGGCCGCGGTGGTGATCGCCACCCTGCTGGCGCTGCTGGGCCAGGCCCAGGCCCTGCGGGCGGTCCGGGGTTAGACCCGCGCCCTCAGTCCTGCTGGGCCAGGCAGGAGGCCAGGTGGCGCATCTTCTGGCGGGCCACGCCCTCGAATATCTGGCGGGGCAGGAAGTAGTCCGGGTTTTCGGCGAAGAACTGCTCGGTCATCTGGCGGGCCGCGTCCTCGGGCTCGCCTACCTCCCGCAGAATGACCTCCAGCCGGGCCCGCTCCTGGGCCGCGGCCTCGATGGAGCGCTCCAGGTAGCCGCCGGCCTCCTCGCCGGCTACGTAGCCGAAGTGGTCGGCGCAGAGGTAGTCCACGGCCAGCGGCTTTAGCTTGTGCAGGCTCTGTTGGTACTGGGTGAAGTTGGAGTTGCCCGCGGCCACGATGGTCTCCGCATGGGGTATGCCGCCGGCATCCGAGGGCAGCAGGGCCTTGAGGGCGGGCACATAAGCCGCGATGGAGCAGGAGGAGTGGCCGGGCACCTCTATGATCTGCACCTGGTAGGGGCCCACGCTGATTACCTCTCCGTCGCTCACCGCCTGGCCGCCGAGCTCCGCTGGCCAGTCCAGGTCATAGCGCTGATATAGATCAGGCGGCCCGTACATCTGGGCCGCGGCCCGGCTGAACTGATTGACCGTTGCGACGGCCTGGGGCTTGGCCAGAATCTGCCAGGCCCGGGGCGAGGCGAACACCTGCATCCCCGGCAGGCGGCGTTTGAAAAAAGGCACCACGCCCACGTGGTCGAAGTGGGAGTGTAGGATGAGCAGTTTGCTGATCTTTTCCTCGGCCAGGCCGAAGCAGGCCATCTGCTCCAACAACAGCGGCGCCAAATAGGTAAGGCCGCCGCTGATGAGCATGGCCTCCTGGCCGCCGTCCAGGTAATAGACGTTGGACTCCAGACGGCCCAGGCACCACAGGCCGTCGCATACCTTCCCCGGCTCACGCATCCTCATGGGCTTTAATCCTTCTCGGGGGCATCGCGCAGAATCACCGTGGCGTCCACGGCCAGGGGCTTGCCCCCGGCGATCAGCAGCGGGTTGATGTCCACCTGCTCCACCTCCGGCCGGGCCGCGGCCTCTTGGCCCAGGCGCAGCAGCAGCTCGGCCAGGGCCTCCTGGTCCAGGGGCGGCAGGCCGCGGTAGCCGCGGAACAGGGCGCTGGAATGCAGCCGGCCCAGCAGAGCCCGGGCCCGCGCCGGCGCCAGAGGCGCGGGCGCGAAGGCCACGTCCGGCCGCAACTCGGCCAGCAGGCCGCCCAGGCCCAGCATCAGGCAGGGCCCGAACTGGGCATCGCGCAAGTACCCCACGATCAGCTCGTACTCGGCATGCACCTGGGGCTGCACCAGCACCTGGCCCCGGCCCTGCACCTTGGCCTCCAGGCGGTCGAAGGCCTCGGCCAACTGCTGCGGTCCGCCCACCCTGGCCTCCACCAGGCCCAGCTCGCTCTTGTGCACCACGCCCGGCAGCAGGCCTTTGAGCATCAGGGAATAGCCCCACTGCTCGGCCGCGGCCTGGGCCTCCGCCAGGCTCTCGACCACCTGCTCGGCCACCATGGGCAGGCCCCAGTCGGCCAAGAGCGCCTTGCTCTGGCGCTCGTCCAGGGTGCGCAGCGACCCGGGCGGCGGGTCTGGTTCGCGCAGGCCGACCCGCGGCGCCACCGGCGGCAGGGGCCGGGGCTCGGCGGG
>QZKP01000068.1 GCA_003605055.1 Desulfarculus sp. | reverse complement strand
CTTGGCTTCCGAAATCCTTGCACGGAGCACATACTTGTTTTTCATGCCCATACAGCTAGTTAGGGTACTTCAACATACTCCCAACTAGTCAAGGGCCTTATCATTATCTTGCAAGTTATAGAGTTATAAAGATATCATCCAAATTTTTTGACAAGGCAGAATTAAACATTGATATTGGTTTGATTTTACTTGCCTCATATTTATGTAGATTACCATTTGAGAGACTTTCATAAATTTTTTTTATCTGTTGGGGTTCGATCTCTCCTAGAAATCGGAAGATAGAAGCTGCCAAATACTGGATATTCAACTCAAAAGCTAACCAATGCCTTTCTAAAGATTCCGCTGCCTCGCCTGTAGCGTTGGAACCAGCAAAAATATCTAAAACAATGTCCCCAGGTTTTGTTAAAAATTTAATAAAAAATTCTGGTAACTTAACCGGGAACCTCGCTGGATGCCCTTTTATACCTACTATTTTACAATACCTTAAGTATTGTGAATTACTTTCTGTGTTAGGTATTTCAAGTAAATTAGGTGGAATAGCACCACCGTTAGCCCTGGAGAAATGTTTAGATATATCATGACCTGATGGGCGTTTCTTTGGCGAGTAAAACTTATCGCTATCCCTAAGAAGTTTCTTCATTCTTTCAGAATAAGGAACTAACACATTCCTTGCATCTGCTTGAGGAAAATCAATTTTACTAAACCACCAGACTGTATTCACCGAATCTTTAATTCTTATTTTTCTTTTGTTGACCCATTCTATTGGGCTTGGCAACTTTGCAGGATTGTGCCAGAAAAACTCTTCCGCTAAATTAAAGCGTAACTCCTCACAGAAATTAATCAATATTTTATAATTGTATAATGATCTAACTGGTCTGCTTTTTTGATAGGCATGCCCTAAATCTAATACAAAGCTCCCGTCTTTTGTTATAATCCGGAATATTTCTTTTGCGAATCGCGCAAGCCAGTCAACGAATTCATCCTGTGGCTTATTACCGTATTCTTTTTTTCTTAAGAGAGCAAATGGAGGTGAGGTAATAACTAAATTAATAGATTCATCCTTGATTCGCTTAAGCAAATCTATAGAATCGCCACAATATGCACGGCCAAATTGAGTTGTATAAATTGGTGACAATTTATTAAGCATAAGTCTCCTTTATTAATAAATATTCAAATCAGAGACCCAACTTGACAGTATCTTCCAAAGCACAGTGACCGCAAAATATAATTCAGAATCTATTTCCTTAATTTTCTCTATCTCATTAACATATTTTACCTGATCCTGTGTGCCAATTATCCATGCCGTCCATTTTCGAGCTTCATCGTCAACTAGTACTGGAATTAAATCTTCTATGTTAAATCGTCCGCTTTTGCTCAAGGCCCACGCCACTCCAGCTCTCTCTTGTTCGTTTGATTCGGGAAACATGTTCACTACATCACCTGGATATTTATCGCTTAATTTCTTGAGAGCCCGAGCAGCTTCTGCTTTGATGTTATATTCAACTTCATTGAAAACTTTCACTAACGCACTTAGGGCCTTACTGTTATCAAGTTCTCCGAGAGACCAAGCAGCACCGGCTCTGATCTCGGGATGTTGTTTTTTATCGAGAAGGGCTTTAATCAACAAAGAGCATGCTTCATCGTTACGAATCTCGCCTAATATAATTGTTGTCTCTAACCTGTTTTGCAAATATTCATCTTTTATGGCTGATTCAAAAAAAGGCAAAGCCGACCTGTCCTTCATTTTTAGTAGACTTGATGCAGCTTCTAGCCGAACATAAATATGCTCCTTTTCATCCATCACCCGCTCTTTTAGAAGATGCGTAGTAGTATCAGAAGGAAACAAATGTAATACCTTAGCCGCAGAATACCTGTCTGCGAGTGAAGTGCTAGCGAGTAGTGATTGATAAAAAGTTTCATTAGTAATGTTGTTACAAGGTAATTCGAGAGCCACAGGGACAACGGATGCGATAATTTGATTCTCTACCACTCTTTCATTAATTCTAACTAAAGGAGTCAGGCCTCTGCCCTTTTTCTGTAAGCTGAGAGAAATACTTCTACTGTCGATATCCCTCTTATATTTTACCTTGCCGTTTTCAATAGAATATATTTGTCCTCCTGCATTTGCCTTAGAAGAAGGCCAAGTTATCCTAGCTTCAAAGCCTTCGGTTGCACCTTTAGGTCTTTCAGTAATAGTTTGGCCAGCTTTAAAAGCTTTTGACATATCTGAAACGCTTATGTATTGTACAGGTTCTTTCGTGCTCCAATCAATCGGTCGCTCACCTATTTTGACGCATTTAACTAATGCAACATAATCTTCTGAATTTAAACCAGCATCCCACCCACGTTCAGGTGATGCAAAAGAATGAGACATAGTTATTTCTAGATTGGTTTTACCTCTCGATTCAATTCTTTTAGCACAATTTACACAAAGAAGATCAGGAACCCTCAGACGTTTAATTTTAATTTCTTTCCATATCTTATAGCTCATGGATCCACGTTCGAGTTCAATTGGATTATGCCCCAGGCTTTCTAAGTGAGAAAACACCCTCGTGGTGGCAGCGGCGCCTATGGATATCTTTTCGAGAAAGCTCTCATCAACCTTATAAGATTTACGGTTAGCCATTATTTCATCAGCCCATTTACAGTTAAGCAGTTCGATATTGAGTAGGTAGAAAGGTTCTTGGCCTTTTATAGCATGAAAACATACCTTTTAGGATTTATACTGTACAACATTTTAATTTAGAGAACAAGCCTAGTGATTATTAAATATTACTTAAAAAATACTTTCTTTTACATAAGGTAAATCTCTGGCGGTGACCAAAGCAGATCAAGTTAGAAGCTCGTCTCACCTCTCCTGCCAACTGGGCCGGATGGTCAGCTCGTTGACGGCCGTGGCCGCCGGCAGGGCCAGGGCCTCCACGATGGCCGCGGCCACGTGCTCGGGCGGCATCAGCCGCTGGCCCTCCTGGGGCGGGGCCGGGGCGCTGCCAAAGCGCTCGAAGAACGCGGTCTGGGTCATGCCCGGGTTGACGCACAGCACCCGCACGCCCCTGTCCCGCAGCTCCATGCGCAGGGAGTCAGTGAACCCGCGCACCGCGTACTTGCTGGCCGAGTACACGGCGAAGCCCGGCGAGGCCTTGAGACCGGCCACGGAGGCGATGTTCACGATGTCGCCGCCGCCCCGGGCCAGAATGAGGGGCAGACACAGGCGGGTTACCAGGTACAGGCCGTAGAAGTTGACCCGGATCATCTCCTCGGCCTGGGCCGGGTCGCTGGCCAGCACCGGGCCGCCGTAGCCGAGGCCCGCGCAGTTGGCCAGGATGTCCACCCCGCCGAAGGCCTGCTGGGCCGCGGCCGCCAGCTTCTCCACCTGGGCCCGGTCGCTCACGTCCGTGGGTTGCACCAGAATCTCGTTCTGTGCGTGCGGCTGGGCCTGGCCGGCCGCCTGGCTGAGCTTCTCCCGGCTGCGGGCGGCCAATATCAGGCTGGCGCCCTCCTGGGCCAGGGCCAGGGCCAGGGCCCGGCCGATGCCCGAGCCGGCGCCGGTGACCAGGGCCACCTTGTCTTTGAAGCGCAGATTATCGCTCATGACTGCTCCCCCGGAGGCAATGGTTCGGGGCGGCAAGTTACCGTGCCAGGGCTGGGCCGGCCTGTCAAGGCCGCGGGAGGGGCTACTCGATGGGGGGGGTGCCCTCGGGCGGGGCGTCGGAGCCCTTGTTGCGCCACAAGGGCAGCACCCGGCCGCCGCCGCTGGGGGGCTTGGACAGGCGCCCTTGGCGGCTGCCGGTCAGGCGCTCGCGGGTCCAGCGCTTCTGGCGGCGCTGGGTCTCGCCCGGTTCGTAGAAGCGCATCCAGTCCTCGTCGTAGTGCCAGAGCTGGGTCTCGCCCGAGCGGTAGGCCCGTTCCACGGTCTCGGGGTCCAGGCCGATGGGGTAGAGGTAGTCCATCTCGGGCAGGGCCCAGTCCTCGCGGGCGAACTGGATCAGGGCCATGCGGTAGCCCTGGTGCAGGAAGTCCAGGAGTATCTGGCCGGCCAGCTGGCGCAGCAGGCGGTCCTCGCCCTCGTCCATGAAGCGCTCGCCGATGATCTTGAACACGTGCTCCTGGGAGTCGGGGTTCTTCAGGCCGATGGAGGCCAGGCCCTTGAGGGCCAGATCCCGCGCGGACCAGCCCGAGGACTGGTCGCGGGCCAGGGTGGTGAGCCAGGATATGGCCGGCGAGCCTAAGTGCCCGAAGATGGAGGGCAACAGCTCGGTGACCCAGTCGCAGTCAAAGGCGTCGGCCCAGCGCAGGGCCGACACCAGGGGCAGCACCTCGGCCTCGCCGCCCCGATGGCCCAGAATATAGACCCCGTGCACCACCGCCCACCACTCCGGCAGATCGGCCAGCCAGCTCTGCTTGTCCATCACCACCTGGCTCAGGTAGGGGGCCAGGGAGTCGCGGCAGGTCAATTCCTGGGCCGCGCCCAACTCCAGGCGGTCCTCGCTGGTGAAGACCATCTCGAAAAGCTGGTCGTCGGCCAGCTCGGCGTAGTAAGCTTGATCCACGCTCGGGTCCTTTGGATTTTCCCAGGGAAAACAAGCGCCCCCGAGGGCGCCTCGCTCTAATTTAAAACTATACCCCAGGTCTCCGGGGGTTACAACCAGCCCCGCTCCGGCCCCTTGCCCCTGTCCAGGGGCTGAGGCTAGACTATAGTCAAACCGCCGCAGGGTGAGAGTGACGATGAATATAGCGCGCCTGATCAAGGGACAGCCGCTCTGGAGATGGCTGGGGCTTTTGCTCCTGGTCCTGGCCGTGGTGGTGGCCTGCGCCAAGAACCCGGTCACCGGCCAGGACGAGCTGGTGCTCATGAGCGAGCAGCAAGAGCTGGCCATGGGCGCCACCTACTATCCCCAGACCACTCAGCTCAACCACGGCCTGCCGGCGGGCGACCCTGGGTTGCAGAGCTATGTTGCGGGCGTCGGCCGGCGCCTGGCCGCCCGCAGCCACCGCCCCAACATCCCCTGGCAGTTCAACGTGGTAAACACCAGCCAGGTCAACGCCTTCGCCCTGCCCGGGGGCAAGATATCGGTCACCCGGGGGCTGGTCAGCAAGATGAGCAGCGAGGACCAGTTGGCCGCGGTGGTGGGGCACGAGATCGGCCACGTCACCGCCCGGCACTCGGCGGCCCAGTACACCCGCGGCGTGCTCGTCAGCCTGGCCGTGGTGGGGCTGGCCGTGGCCCTGAGCATGAGCGACAGCGACTGGGCACCGGTGGGCATCGTGGCCGCGGGCGTGGCCGGCCAGCTTTTGATGCTCAGCTACTCGCGGGACCAGGAGCGCCAGGCCGATGAGCTGGGCTATATGTACATGACCCAGAACAACTACAACCCCAAGGGCATGGTGCAGGTCTTTGAGATGTTCAAGGCCATGCAGAAGAGCGAGCCGGGCTTCGTGCAGGCGGTGCTCTCCTCCCACCCCCTGCCCAGCGAGCGCATAGAGGCGGCCAGGCAGCGGGTCCTGCACGCCGACCCCCGCCTGACCAGCCAACCCCTGAAGACGCAGGGTTTTAACCGGGCCCTGGCCCTGCAGAAGAAGCGCGCCCCGGCCTATGCGGCCATGGACAAGGGCAGCGCCCTGGCCTCCCAGAAGCGCTACGCCGAGGCGGCCAGCTATTTCCAGCGGGCCATCTCCCTCTATCCCCAGGAGGGCCTGTTCCACACCAACCTGGCCCTGGTTTACTTGCAGCAAAAGAACAACCGCGCCGCCCTGCAGGAGGCCAAGACCGGCGCCGCCCTGAGCAAGAACAACTTCTATGCCCTGATGGTGGCCGGCGCCACCTACCGGGTGCAAGGCGACTACCGCAACGGGGCCCAGAGCCATTTCGCGGCCAGCAAGCTGCTGCCGGACCAGTACATAAACCTGTTCTATCTGGCCTACTGCCTGGACCGCCTGGGCCAGCGCAGCTACGCGGCCAACTACTACAAGCAGGTGGTCAAGCTCTCGCCCAAGACCAAGTACGGCACCACCGCCCAGACCCGGCTGACCCAGTTGGGCTACAAGTAGCCGCCCGGGAGAGGCCGGAGAGCCGGTTCAGGCCACCACCCACACCGAGAAGTTGGACGCCCGGTGCACCACGTCGCTGGAGACCGAGCCGAAGAGGAACTCCTCGGCCTTGGTCAGGTTGCGCCGGCCCACCACCACCGTGCCGTAGCCGCCCTGGGCCTGCCGGGCCAGGATAGTCTCGCCCACGGTGCGGCCGCCGGCCACCTCCAGATGCACCTCCACGTTGGCCGCCGGGATGCCGGCCGCCACCAGCTCCTGCCGGGCGGCGGCCAGGCTTTCGGCCAGATGGCGGCGTTTTTCCTCGGTGACGGCCTTGCGCTGGGCCGGATCGGGCACGGCGTCGGCCAGGGGGCGCTGCAGCACCGCCAGCAGCAGCACCCGGCAGGTGTCCGAGCCGCCCAACACGCCGGCCAGGTAGCGCACCGCTTGCTGACTGGCCTCTTTGTCGTCCACCGCGGCCAGGATGCGGTTCCAGAGAATCATGACGCCTCCTCCGGGGCCGGCCGGGGCAGATCCTCCAGGGCCGGGCCCAACTCCTCCAGCAGCTCCTCCACCCGTTGGTAGAACAGCCGGCTGCCCGTGGAAAAATGCAGCAGCACGTTGTTCAGACGCGGGGGCAGATAGGGGAAGAACTTGCCCAGGTTCATGAGCCGGTTCTTGATTATGGGCGAGAAGTCATCCGCGCTCAGCCCCGCCGCCAGCTCCGGGCGCTGGCGCTTGAGCCAGTAGAAGGTCACCTCGCCCCGGGCCACGGCATAGGCCAGGATGTTGCCCAGTCCGAACAGGTCCAGGCCGTAGGGATTCTCCCGGAAATCGAAGTTGTAGTCGAAGTCTATCCAGCGCCAGGTGCCGCTGTCATTGTCCACGAACACGTGGTCGCGGCGCACGTCGCCGTGGCGTTCGCCCTGGCGGTGCAGATAGGCCAGGGCCTCAAACACCTGCACCAACCTCTCCAGCACCCCCCGCAGGTGGCGCTGGTAATACTGCTCGTGCTCCATCTCCATGTCGCTCAGGTGCTGGTCCAGGGGCCCGCCCCGGATGCGCTCCAGCACCCGCACCGGGTTGCCCGCCGCGTCGTAGAGGGTCCTTCCCTGCATAAAGTGGGGGTGGCCGCGCACCAGCTCCAGGATGCGGGCCTCCTTGGCCGGGGAGCGGAAGCAGCGGATCTTGAACTGCCCGATGGGCAGCACGAACTCCTCGTGGAACACCAGCTTGAGTATGCGGGCCGAGCCGTCGGCCAGGTCCCGGGCCCGCTTCACCCAGTGCTTGGGCTGCTCGTCCAGGCCGAAGCGCCCCTCGAATTCGGTGCCCAGCAGCACGAAGCGCTGTCCCTCCATCTCCACCACGTCGCCGGGTTCCAGCGCCATGAACTCGGTGGTGTCGGTCACCAGGCGCACCCGGCCCAGCGGCCGGCCGGCCAGCTCCTGGGCGCGCTCCTGTAGTTCCGGGGCCTCGCGCACCAGCCGCTTCCTAGTGCCAGGCCGGCACGCTGGGGAAGCGGGCCGTGTCGGTGTGGGGTATGAAGCGGGCGGCCGAGAAGCGGTTCATAAGGGCCTGGTTCACGTTCAGCTCCAGGTAGGTCAGCCGGCCGGCCACCGCCTCCACCTGGGGCCGCGTCTGAGGCTCCAGAAGCAGCTTTTGGCAGCCGGCCAGGGAGGAGTTGCCCAGGGGCACGAAGCGCTCCCGGGGCAGGTCCGGCAGCATGCCCAGGGTGATGGCCGTGTCCGGGTCTATGACGTTGCCAAAGGCCCCGGCCACGAAAAAGGCCGACAGGTCGCTGAACTCCAGCCCCACCTCTAAGAGCACCGTGCGCAGGATGGTGTACATGGCCGCCTTGGAGCGCAACAGCACGTCTATCTCCACCTCGTCCACGTAGATGTCCGCCCCGGTGCCCGACTCCGCCGCCGGCGCCACGATGTAGGCCCAGCCCTCCTCGCTCTTGAAGATGCGCGGGTGCGAGTGCAGGCGGAACTTGCCGCGCATGTCCATGGCCCGGGTCAGGTAGAGCTGGGCCAGGAGCTGCAACAGGCCCGAGCCGCACAGGCCCTTGGGCCGGGGCAGGCTGCCGTCGGGGTTGGGGATGATGCTCAGGGTCGGCTCCAGGGTGGTTGGGTCTATCTTCACCCCCTCGATGGCCCCGGGCTGGGCCAGGATGCCCATCTTGGCTACCCCGCTCTCCAGGGCCGGGCCGGCCGCGCCGGCGCAGGCCACCAGCCAGTCCCGGTTGCCCACCACCACCTCGGCGTTGGTGCCCACGTCCACCAACAGGGCCGGCTTCTGGCGCCGGTGCAGGTCCGCGGCCACGATGCCGGCCACCAGGTCCCCGCCGAAGTAGGAGCCCACGTTGGGCAAGGCCCAGGCCACGGCCCCCGGCGCCAGGGCCAGGCCCACGTCGGCCGCATAAAACGGCGCCGGCCGGTTCACCACCGGGATGTAGGGCTCCCGGCAGATGGACTGCACGTCCAGGCCCAGGAAGAAGTGGGTCATGGTGGTGTTGCCCGCGGCCACCAGGCCGGCCACCTCGGCCGACCGGCGTCCGGCTCGAACACACATCTCCGCGATCAGCCCCTGGGCCGCCTGCACCAGCATTTGGTGCAGTTGCGCCAGGCCGCCGGGCGCGGCCGCGGCGTGGATGCGGCTCAGGATGTCCGCTCCGGCCTGGGCCTGGGGGTTGAGCCGGGTGCCCCGGGCCAGCTCCCGGCCCGAGGCCAGCTCGTGCAGGCTGGCCTGCAAGTGGGTGGAGCCGATGTCCAGGGCCACGCCCAGGTCCGACTGCCCCCACAGCCCGGGCGGCGTCTCGCCGGCGCGGGCGGCCAGGCCCGCGGCGATGGGCGCGGCCACGGCGTCGCCGGGCTCCACCTCCACCAGCACCGGCCCGGCCGCGCCCAGGCAGACCGTGGCCGTGACCCGGTGGCCGGCCTCGCGGATGGTGCGGGCGAATGCCATGAGCCGGGGCACCGGGGCCAGGGGCCGCAGGCCGCTTTGCTTGGCGACGGCCCGGCAGAGCCGATCCACGGTGGCGGTGTTGTCGCCCAGGCTGGGCAAGATCAGCTCGCAGTAGTATTTGGCGCAGTCGCTCACGTCCGCTTCCGTGTTCATGTGCCGCTGAGCCATGTTGGCAGCCGTGCGGGGTAATGTCAAACCAGCCCGGCCCCGCCCTGGCGGGCGCTTTTGCATTAAGCGGCCGGCCCGGCCATAATTGCCCCATGCGCTACGAAGGCCCCATCTACCGGCCGCCGTCCGAGGCCGACAGCCTGCTGGTGCAGGCCACCGTGGGCTGCCCGCACAACAAGTGCAGCTTCTGCATGGTCTACAAAAAGGGCCCGCGCTTCCGGGTGCGGCCGCTGGCTGAGATCCAGGCCGACCTGGCCCAGGCAGCCGTGGATCTGGGCCCCCGGGTGCGCAGCCTGTTTTTGCCCGCGGGCAACACCCTGGCCATGCCCACCGCGGAGCTGGCCGCGGTCTGCGCCCAGGCCCGGCGGCTGCTGCCCAATCTGGAGCGCATCACGGTTTACGCCAGCATGCAGAGCGTCCTGGCCCAGGGTGCGGCGGGCCTGGCCCGGCTGAAGCAGGCCGGCCTCAGCCGGCTGCACGTGGGCCTGGAGTCGGGCCACGACCCCACCCTGGCCCGGGTCAAGAAGGGCGTGAGCAGCCGCGAGCAGGTGGCCGCCGGCCGGCTGGCCCTGGAGGCCGGGCTGGAGCTGTGCCTGTACGTGATCCTGGGCCTGGCCGGGCCCGCGGACTCCCTGGCCCACGCCTCGGCCACGGCTCAGGTCATCAACCGCATCAACGCGGCTGGGCCGCTCACCGTGCGCCTGCGCACCCTGGTGCCCAAGATGGGCACCCTGCTGCTGCACCAGATCAACAAGGGTCGTTTCAGCCTGTGCAGCCCGCACCAGGTGCTGGCCGAGGCCGATCGTCTGCTGGCGGAGCTGGCCGGCCCCCTGGGGTTGTTCAGCGACCATTACACCAACTACCTGGACCTGCGCGGGGCCCTGCCGGCCGACCAAGAGCGGTTGCGGCAAGAGGTGGCTGCGGCCCTGGCCCTGCCCCGGGAGGCCTTCCGGCCGGATTTTGTAGGTGGGCAATAAGCGGCGGCCCTTGAGCGCAGCCGGGCCAAGTGTTATAAGTTCCTACAAAGTGCTTCCGCTTGTGGCTTTGGCCAGATCGCGCAAGGAGTGTTATGCCCGCCAGGTATGATGACATGGGCCCCCGCATTGACATTGGCAACGACCCGATGGAGTCCCCCCGGCCGATGTCCAACCCCCACCGCCCCTACATGCCGCCTTCGGCCCCCAGGCCCAGCGGCGGCTTGGCGGGCGTGATCGGCCTGGTTCTGGCGCTGATCGCCCTGGTGTTCGGGCTGTGGGCCCTGCTGCGCGGCCCGGAGAGCTCGCCTCTGCCGCCGCCCTCGGCCGGGGTGGTGCCCGGGGCCACCGCCGAGCGGGTGGCCAAGCTGGAAAAGGACGTGGGCGACCTGATGCTGCGCCTGGTGACCCTGGAGAAGGAGCTGGAGGCGGTGCGGGCCAAGGCCGGGTCCCTGCAGCAACTCAGCAAGCTATCGGCCCAGGTGGCGGCCTTGCAGGACCGCCTGGACAGCGCGTCCCTGGACCGCAAGATCGCCAGCATCCAGAGCAAGGGGCAGGTGCCGGCCCCGCCGGCCAAGCCCGCCAGCCCGCCCCGGCCGGCGGCCCAGGCCAAGCCAGCCGCCCCTGCCCCGGCCCCTGCGCCGGCCAAGCCCGCGCTCCAAGCCGAGGCCAAGGCCGTGGCCAAGGCCCCGGCCCAGAAAAAGCTGGTGTACACCGTGCGGCGCGGCGACACCCTGTTCACCATCGCCCAGCGCTACAAGGTGCTGGTGCGCGAGCTGAAGAAGTGGAACGAGCTCAAGGGCGACGCCATCCAGGTGGGCCAGCAGCTGGTGATCTACAAGTAGCAATAATTCTCGTTTGCGATTTATTCTGGGCCTCCGCCGTGGGCGGAGGCCTTTTTTGGGGGGTTCTGGCGCCTGATTCGGGCCTTCCCAAGGCCGGCTCTGCCAAGGTTTGGATTTGACTGACAGAATAAGGTGTGTTATCTTGCATTAGACCTGGGTGGTGCAATGCCGACGCCCAGCCGGCCGGCACAAGGAGCGCGCCTTGCTCGACCTGAAATTTCTCCGCGAAAACTTGCAGTTGATAAAAAAGGCGGTGGCCGACCGCAAGGCGGAGGTCGACCTGGCAGGTTTTGAGGCCCTGGACGGCCGGCGGCGCGGGCTTTTGCCCGAGCTGGAGGGCCTGCGCGCCCGGCGCAACGAGGTCAGCGCCCAGGTGGGCCGGCTCAAGCGCGAGGGGGGCGACCCCTCGGGCGTGTACGCCCAGATGAAGCAGGTGGGCGGCCGCATCAGGGAGCTGGAGGCGGAACTGGCCACGGTGGAGCAGGGGATCGCCGACTTGCTGCTGACCATCCCCAACCCGCCGCACGAGTCGGTGCCCGTGGGCGCCGGCGAGGAGGACAACCCGGTGGAGAGCGCCTGGGGCCAGCCGCCGGAGTTCAGCTTCACCCCCCTGAACCACTGGGACCTTGGCGAGGCCCTGGGCATCCTGGACTTCGAGGCCGCCGCCCGCATGACCGGCAGCCGCTTCACGGTGCTCAAGGGCGCCGGCGCGCGCCTGGAGCGGGCCCTGATCAACTTCATGCTGGAGCTGCACACCCGCGAGCACGGCTACACCGAGGTGCTGCCGCCGTTCATGGTCAACAGCCAGGCCATGACCGGCACCGGCCAGTTGCCCAAGTTCGCCGCGGACCTGTTCAAGTTGGAGGGCACCGACTACTGGCTCATCCCCACCGCCGAGGTGCCCCTGACCAACCTGCACATGGGCCAGGTGCTGGAGGAGGAGCGGCTGCCGCTACGCTACACCGCCTACACTCCCTGCTTCCGGGCCGAGGCCGGCAGTCACGGCAAGGACGTGCGCGGCCTGATACGCCAGCACCAGTTCGACAAGGTGGAGCTGGTGCGCCTGGTGCGGCCCGAGGAAAGCTACCAGCACCTGGAGCGGCTCACCGCCGACGCCGAACAAGTGCTCCGGCGACTGGGCTTGGCCTACCGCAAGGTCGTGCTGTGCACTGCGGACCTGGGCTTTTCCGCGGCCAAGACCTATGACCTGGAGGTCTGGCTGCCCGGGCAGGCGCGCTATCGCGAGATAAGCTCCTGCAGCAACTTCGAGGATTTTCAGGCCCGGCGCGCCAACCTGCGCTTCAAGCAGAAGGGCGTCAAGGGCACCACCCTGCTGCACACCCTCAACGGCTCCGGCCTGGCCGTGGGGCGCACCCTGGTGGCCATTTTGGAGAACTATCAGCAGGCCGATGGTTCGGTCAGGATTCCCCAGGCCCTGGCGCCCTTCATGGGCGGCCAGGAGATCATCACTGCGGAGGGTTGAGAAACGTGAAGCCGCGCGCGCTGCCCGTTGCCTTGCGCCTGGAAACCCTGGGCCGCTGTCTGGCCCTGGGCGCGTGTTTGCTCTCGCTGCTGCTGGCGCTCCCGGCCCGGGCTGAGGGGACGCTGCAAAAGGAACAGGTGGCCCGCCTGCTCAAGGGCCAGGTCCCGCGCCTGGTGCAGGGCCATCCCATGCGGTTGCAAGACCCCAAACTGGGCCGGCTGACCGTGGTGCCCACGGTGGACAGCCATCTGCAGCAGGTGGTGGAGCGGCATCTGGGGGCGCTGAAGAGCCGGCGGGCGGCGCTGGTGGTGGTGGACCCCGGCAGCGGCAAGGTGCTGGCCCTGGCCGGCCTGCGCAACGGGCGCCGCGACCCCAGCGTGGCCCTGGACTCCTCTTCGCCGGCGGCCTCGCTGTTCAAGGTGGTCACCGCCGCCGCGGCCCTGGAGGAGGCGGAGCTGGGGCCCACCAGCTACCTGCGCTACGTGGGCCGGCCCCATACCCTGTACCGCTTCCAAGTGCGCGAGAAGCTCAAGCGCCGGCCCCAGCGGGTGACCCTGGCCCACAGCTTCGCCGACAGCAACAACCCGGTCTTTGCCCGCCTGGGCATATTCCAGTTGGGCAAGGAGGTGCTGGTGGAATACGCCCAGGCCCTGGGCTTCGGGCGCAGCTTGTCCTTTGATCTGCCCCTGGGGCCCAGCCGGCTGGCGCAGGTGCAGAGCGACTTCGCCCTGGGCGAGATGGCCTCGGGCTACAACCGCGACACCACCATGAGCCCCCTGCACGCGGCCCTGATGGTCTCGGTGTTCCTCAACGGCGGCCGCCTTCCCCAGCCCTACCTGGTGCGCCGCCTGACCACCAGCCACGGCGAGGTGGCCTACCGGGGGCGGCCCAATCTCGGCGAGCCGGTGGTGACGCCCGACACCTGCCGGAGCATGCAGCGCCTGTTCGCGGCCACCATCACCGAGGGCACCGCCCGCAAGGCCTTCAGCCGGCTTTGGCGCGACCGGGTGCTCAAGCGCCTGCAGTTGGGCGGCAAGACCGGCACCATCCGCGGCCATGACCGGCAGGATCTGTTCGAGTGGTTCGCCGGCTACGGCCGCGACCCGGTCAGCGGACGCAGCCTGGCGGTGGCGGTCATGGTGGTGCACGGCAAGGTGCGCCACGCCAACTCCAAGCGCCTGGCCCGCCTGGTGCTGCGCGAGGCCTTCCGCTCCCAGCAGACCGCCCGAAAATAAACCAGGGGCCCTGGCGGGCCCCTGCGGGGGAATGCCGGGCCGGCCCGGGGGGCCGGCCCGTTTTCTACAGTCCCTTGTTGATGGTCTGGGGCTTTTTCTTGGGGACCTTGAGGGTGAAGGCCACGATGTTGGTGAAGCCCTTCTCCAAGAACCCGCCCAACTCCTCGTGACCCACGCTCAGCACCAGGGCCTGCCGCCCCACGTTGCCCACATCGCCGATGATGTAGTCGGTCAGAGTGCCGCTGATGCGTGGCGTCCGCCAGTCCTCGCTCATGGACAGGCCGTTCCAGGACAGGGAGTAGATGGTGGATTCGTACAGCAGCCGGGTCTTCTCCATGGCCAGGCCGAAGCGGCCCTTGGCCTGCTGGCAGATGATCTCCTGGCGGCCGTCCTGGTTCAGGTCGGCCAGGATCAGGCGGCTGTACAGGAAGTACCACTCATCCTCGTAATCGTTGCCCTGCAGGGCCATGTAGCGGATGAACTTGTTGGAGACGTTGTACATCTCCCCGCTCATCCAGAGTTGCTGGTGCTTGCTGTTGAACACCCGCAGGTGATAGGTGGGGCCGATGAGCACGGTCATGAGATTGCCCGACTGGTTCAGGTCGGCCAGCACGAAGTTGAAGATGGAGGCCATCCTGGGCAGGTCCATCTCTTTCTCGGGTTCGTAGCTGCCCTTGCTCCACTTCATCTTGTAGATGGGCCCCCAGAAGGGGCTGTCCACGGCGGCCTTCTGGGCGAACAGCCAGTGCCCCTTGCCCAAGGGGTTAGGCTGGACCCGGAAGTAATAAGGCAGGTCCTTGGCCTTGTACACCGGCCGGCCGTCGCGCCACTCCAGCACGAAGCTGTTGACCGTCTCGCCCACGCGGCTGCTGACGAATATCTCCGGACGCCCGTCGCCGTCAATGTCGGCCACGTCCACGAAATAGTAGTTCCCCCGCGGTCCGCTCTTGATTTCGTGGATCAGGGAGAAGGAACGGCCGGTAAGGCGGTAGATGCGCAGCCGGTCCGGGAACAGGGCCAGCAGCTCGTTCTTGCCGTCGCCGTCAATGTCGGCCACGGCCAGGGAGTCAATCACGCCGTTGAGGCGGGGGCTGTGCCAGTAGCGGTCCGACTCGATGCCAGACAACTGCTTGAGGAACAGGGGGTTCAAGGGGCTGATGTTGGCCGGCAGGTTGGCCATCTCCCCCGAGCCGCCGGTGGCGGCCGGGGTCTGGGCCTCGGGGGTCGGCTGCGAGGCGGCGATGGCATCCGGCCGGCGGAAAATCTCGGCGTTGATGCGCTGGGCGAACTGGTTGATCTGAGGGATCACCTGGTCCAGGTCCTGCGCCTGCACAAAGGCGGTCAGGGCCGACTCGGCCTGGTCCACCTTAACCACCCGGGCGTCCACGCTCACGGATTTGCCCAGTTGGGTGATGGAGCCGAACACCACTACTTGGGCGTTCAGCTCCTTGCCGATCTGCCGGGCCTTGGCCTCGTTGTAGGGCGGCTTTATCTTGGCCAGCACCGGCGCCACCAGGTCCGGCTCTATGACCACCACCTTGTCCTTCCAGGGCAGCCGGGAGGCCAGCATGTCCCGCACGCCTCGGACCACGAAGGATATGTCCTCCTTGGCGTGGGTGGTGAAGGGCAGCACCGCCACCCGGGTGGGGCCGGCGGCCAGGGTGGAAGCGGCGATGGGCAACAGCACCATCGCACTCAGGACGATCATCACAAATCCGGCGCGCAGTGCGCGGCTGGCTCTCATGTTTTCCTCCGCCGCTGCTGGGGTTGTCAGCGCCGGCACGGTCATGCGCCGCGCCTGCCAAGCTCTAACACGCCCCCTGAACTCCCGTCAAGAATCGGCGCTCCGACCGCGGGGTTGACAGGTGGCCTCGCTCACTCCACAATTCGAATTGACCTCGGCCGGCATCAGTCCGCCGAAACCTAAACTTGATTCTACCAGGAAACAGGGAGCCAGACATGGAGTGCCCTCACTGCAAACAGGAGCTACCCGCTCTGCCCTGCGCCACCTGCGGCCAAAAGGCCCTGCCCGGCGCCTCGTTCTGTCACCACTGCGGCCACGAGCTGCCCGCGCCGGAGGGTGAGCCGCCCAAGCTCCTGACCTGCGCCTCCTGCGGCCAAACCTCCCCGCAAAAGGCCAAATTCTGCGCCGAGTGCGGCGAGCAACTGGAGGACCTCCCGGTGATGGAGGGACTGGAGCCTGGCAAACGCACCGCCTGCAGCGACGGCAACTGCATCGGCATCATCAGTCCGGAGGGCAAGTGCATCGAGTGCGGCAAGCCCTACACCGGTCCGGCGGTCTAGGCCGCCGGCGCCCGGGAGAACCGTCGTGTACCGTCTGTCCGTGACCGGCCGCTTTGCCGCGGCCCACAACCTCCGGCATTTCAAGGGCCGTTGCGAGTCCCTGCACGGCCACAACTGGAAGGTGGAGGTGGTGGTGGAGGGACGGGACCTGGACCAGGCCGACCTCTTGCTGGACTTCGGCGAGCTTAAGCGGCTCTTGAACCTGGCCTTGGATCAGCTGGACCACCGCCACCTGAACCAGGTGCCGCCCTTTGACCAGCGCAACCCCTCCAGCGAGATGATCGCCAAGCATCTTTACGAGACCATCGCCGCCCAACTGCCGCCCCAGGTCAAGATGGCCGAGGTGTCCACCTGGGAGAGCGAGGACAGCCGGGCCACCTACCTGGGCTAGCCGGCCGCCCAACCCACGAACGACGAGGGAGCCCCGCGCGGGGCTCTCTCTGTCATTGGCAAGGCGGCTCAGGCGTAGCGCAGTAGGGCGGCCACCCCGCCCAGGCGGTCCAACTCCGAGTCGCCGCTGATCTGCTCCACGGCGGCGCCGGAGTTGATGGCCCGGGCCAGGGCCAGGTTGACCACGTCGTCCACGGGGGTCATCTCCTGACGGCAGATGGGGCAAGGGCCGGCCACGTGGCGCAGGCGGCCGCAGGCGTGGCAGGCGCCGCCGGGCTGCACCAAGCCGCGGCGCAGGAACAGGGTGTGCACGCGGCCTTCGAACAGGGCGCCCAGCACCTGGTTGAGGCCGGTAGCCGCCTGGCCGCCCGGGCCCAGGTTGTTGGCCAGGGTGCCCAACAGCTCCTCCTGGCGCCGGCGTCCGGCGTCCTGTTGCAGTTGGGTGACCGCCTGGGCCACCTGGGCCTCGCTGGCCCCCGCCTCCAGGCTGAAGCTGCCCACCAGGCGCTCGGTCTGGTAGGGGTGCAGGGCCTCCTGCAGCCCCTCCACCGCCGCCCGCGGGCCGCCGATGACCAGCCACTGGCAACCCCGCCCGGTCATCAGCTCCCTGGCCGCGGCGGCCGTTTCCTTGTAGTGCCGGCCCTGGGCCTGGCCGGCCCGGCGGGAGACGTGGCTGTCGCCGGTGCGGCCCTGCCCGCCGCCTTCCATCTGGGCCCCGGTCTCGTTGAATATCTCGGCCTCGGCCATCTCCTGGGCCAGGCCCAAAAAGCAGTCGAAGAAGCGGGCGCGCTTCTTGTCCAGCAGCACGGCCAGGGTGTGGCCGTGGTCGCTGGACAGGGCGGCCAGGGGCCGGATGTAGGGCGCCGGTCCCAGCTCCAGGAGGTTGCCCACCGGCAGCAGCAGGCTGTGGGTCTCGAAAAGGTCCATAGGGGCGCAGGAGAAAAGGGCCAGGCTCCGGCCCGGGCTGGCCGGCAGCTCCTCCACGTAGCGCACGGCCTGCTCCACGTCTTGGGCCAAGTCGTGCCAGATCTGGGCCGAACCGTTGCCGGCCAGCTTGTGCTCCTTGCGCTTGATCAGATCGCCCAGGGCCAGCAGACGCTGCTCCCGGGTCTGGTCCAGGGAAAGATATAGGCTTAGGGTGTAGTGGGGGTGGGTGTCCAGGGAAGCCAGACGATGCAGTTCGCGGTTGCTCAGCATGCACCTCTCCTTTGGCCGGAGCGCAAAGGCCTCCAGCCGCGGCAAATGGGGGACATGATATCGGCTGCTTCGGGCCGGGAGGAACCCGGCGCGGGTGGGAATGCCTGCCGCCGCGGGGGCGGCTGAAGAGGAGGGGTCCGTCCAAGCCGGACAGAACATGCGTCCTCCTTAGCTCGACACCGTGTGGGCCATGGTGATTATTTCTTCGCCCTAATTATCAGGATAGCCGTCTCTCCCCCGGCGGTCAAGCGCGGCCGGCGAGCACTGGGGGCCCAGGCTCCTAACCAACCGGCATCGCCCGGAAATTAGCTTAAGGGTTGACTGGGGGACGGGGACGGGTTAGAAATGCCGCCGAGAGGATTTGCTTCCGCGGGGCCGGCCGGCCGGCGGTCAAAAAGGGCTTAGACATAAAAAAGTGAATTTATTCAACGTAATAATGCAAGCTCTGGGCGGCCTGGGCATCTTCCTGCTGGGCATGAAGCTCATGTCCGAGGGCCTGCAAAAGGTGGCCGGCGACCGCCTGCGCAACTTCCTGGAGGCGGTCTCCTCCAACCGGGTGCTGGGCTGCCTGGTGGGGGTGGGGGTCACCGCCGTGATCCAGTCCTCCTCGGCCACCACCGTGACCCTGGTGGGCTTTGTCAACGCCGGCCTGATGAACCTCACCCAGGCCGTGGGGGTGATCCTGGGCGCCAACATAGGCACTACCGTCACCGCCCAGCTCATAGCCTTTAATATCAGCGACTTGGCCCTGCCGGCCATCTTCGTGGGGGTGGGGTTCAAGTTCTTTGCCAAGCGCCGCAAGTGGCGCTACGTCGGCGACGTGATCCTGGGCTTTGGCCTGCTGTTCTACGGCATGGAGATGATGAAGAACGGCTTCAAGCCCCTGCGCTCCCACCCCGACTTCATCGCCTTCTTCACCAAGTTCGACGCCGGCAGCACCGGCGGCATATTGCTCTGCGTGCTCACCGGCACCTTGCTGACCATGATCGTGCAGTCCTCCTCGGCCACGGTGGGCATCACCATGGCCCTGGCCAGCCAGGGCCTGCTCAACCTGCCCGGCTCGGTGGCCCTGATCCTGGGCGACAACATCGGCACCACCATCACCGCTCAGTTGGCGGCCATCGGCAGCCATATCGTGGCCCGGCGGGCGGCCATGTCCCACACCATCTTCAACGTCCTCGGCGTGATCTACATTGTCGCGGCGTTCGACCCCTTCGTGGACCTGGTGCAGTGGCTGACCGTCCATCTCATGGGCACCGGCCCGGCCGAGGCCTTGGTGGGCAGCGAAAAGGCCAATATCGGACGCTACATAGCCAACGCGCACACCCTTTTCAACGTGATAAACTGCCTGGTGTTCCTGGTGCTGCTGCCGCTGTTGGTCAAGGCCTCGATCTGGATCACCCCGGGCAAGGAGCCGGAGGTGTCCCTGCAGGACATGGGGCGGCCGCTCCACCTGGACTACCGCTTCGTGGACAACCCCAGCGTGGCCCTGGCCCAGGCCCGCGAGGAAACGGTGCGCATGGGCCGCCTGGCCCAGGGGATGTACCGCGACGTCACCAACGTGCTGTTCAACCGCAAGCTGGAGAACCTGGCCCGCTGGAAAACCACCGAGGACGCCCTGGACAACCTGCAGCGGGCCATCACCGATTTCCTGGTGCAGGTCAGCCAGGAGGCCATCACCGACGCCGAGAGCCGCGAGATAAACTCCCTGCTCAGGATGGTCAACAACATCGAGCGGGTGGGCGACGCCATCGAGAACTTGGCCCAGCTCACCGAGGAGATGGTGGAGAACAAGCTGGAGCTGGCCGAGCAGGGACTGGCCGACTACCGCAGCATGCGCGATCAGGTGGGGCGCTTCCTGGAGCTGGTTATCACCGGCGCGGCCGAGCGCAACCGCGAGGTCATGGAGATCGCCCAGGCCATGGAGGACAAGATAAACTTCATGCGCGAGATGATGCGCGACGAATACCTCACCCGCCTGCGCTCCGGGGTCTGCACCGTGGACCCGGGCCTGGTCTTCGTGGACATGCTGTCCAACTTCGAGAAGATCGGCGACTACTGCTATAACATCGCGCAGGCCGTGGCGGGTCTGCGGTAGGGCCGGCGGCAAAATAGGCGGCCTGCGGGCCTCCAGCCGGCAAGGGAGAATGGCGTCTGTCCTGTGGGCAGGCGCTTTTAGTTTGGGAAAAGTAGGAAGGACATAGATGCCGCCGGGCCGGAGCCAGGGTGGCGTTTTTTATATAATCTGGCGGCAGGGTAGGGCAGGGCGCATGCAGATCATCGGCCGCTGACGGACTAGCGGGGCGGCAGGCTTGCTGCGCGGGGACATAATCATCCGGGCGGCTTTTTTACTTTAACTGCCCTTTATGGGCCCGCCGGCCTCCGCAGACTTCTCTTTTAGCGGCCATTTATTATCCCCCAGCGCCAGCGCGAACCCCTCGCCATCCTCCACGATCTGCTGGGCCAACTGGTAGTAGGCCGCCCGGCCGAAGCGGGCCGGGAAGGCCCCGCCCTTGACCGCGCAGTAGATCACCTGGTTGTCGCCCAGGCGCAGGCTGGCCGGGTCCAGGTCCTCGGCCGAGCCGTCGTTGAGGCTCAGGCGCGCGCCCTGGCGGGTGAACTCTACCCGGGCCACCACGAAAAAGGTGTCGGCCACCTCCAGCTCGCAGACCTGGTTGTCCATGCGCAGCAGGTAGCGCCCGTCCTCCAGGTGCACGGACTCATAGATCAGCTTGATGATGGTGGGGTGCACCAGGGGCGCGCCGTCGTGGCTCATCTGGCCCTCGGCGTCCACCTGTATCTGGCAGGGCGGGTACTTGCCTTGCCAGCCCGGGGGCATGAAGCCGCTCAGGTCTATCTTGTCCTGGCCCAAGGTTGCCCCTCGCCCGCCTAGAAGGTCTTGTCCGTGTCCAGCAGCAGCGTCACCGGCCCGGCGTTGGTCAGGTGCAGCTCCATCATGGCCCCGAACACGCCGGTGGCCACGGTCAGGCCCAGCTTCTTCAGCTCGGCCACGAAGGCCTCGTACAGGGGCTGGGCCTTCTCGCCGCCGGCCGCCCGGCTGAAGGAGGGGCGCTTGCCCCGGGAGCACTCGCCCCACAGGGTGAACTGGCTGACCACCAGGATTGCCCCGCCGATGTCGCTCACCGACAGGTTGAGCTTGTCCTGGGCGTCCGGGAAGATGCGCAGGCCCGCGATCTTGGCCGCCAGCCAGGCCGCCTGCTCCGGGCCGTCGTCCTGGCCCACGCCCAAGAGCACCGCCAGCCCCGGGCCGATGGCGCCCACCTCGCGGCCGTCCACCTCCACCGAGGCCCGGCTCACCCGCTGCACCACCGCCCGCAAGGCCGCTACTCCAGGTGGTCTATGAGGCCGGCCAGATAGCCGCCGCCGAAGCCGTTGTCTATGTTCACCACGCTCAGCCCCGGCGCGCAGGAGTTGAGCATGCCCAGCAGCGCGGCCAGCCCGCCGAAGGAGGTGCCGTAGCCCACGCTGGTGGGCACGGCCACCACCGGCCGGTCCACCAGGCCGGCCACCACGCTGGGCAGGGCGCCTTCCATGCCCGCCACCACCACGAAGGCCGAGGCCTGCTGCAATATCTCCTGGGAGCCCAGCAGGCGGTGCAGGCCGCTGACCCCCACGTCGTATATGGTCTCCACGGCCGAGCCCATCAATTCAGCGGTGATGGCCGCCTCCTGGGCCACGGGCTGGTCGCTGGTGCCGGCGCTGATGACCACCACCACCCCCTTGCCCGGCCGCGGCGGCGCATTGGCCGGCAGGCTCAGGCAGCCGCATTCGGGGTGGTAGATAAGCTCCGGGAACTGCTCGTGCACCTGGGCGGCCTTGGCCGGGTCCACCCGGGTGACCAGCACCGCCGCCCCCTGCTGGTGCAGGGCCCGGGCGATGGGCGCGATCTGGGCCGGGGTCTTGCCCTGGCCGAATATAACCTCCGGGAAGCCGCGGCGCAGCACCCGGTGGTGGTCCACGCGGGCGAAGCCCAGGTCCTCGTAGGGCAGGCGTTTGAGCTGCTGCAGGGCCTGGCCAGGCTCCAGGGAGCCGCCGGCCACCTCTTGCAACAGGGCCAGCAATCTGTCTGCGTTCACCTTGCGACTTGTCCTTTCGCCGTGGGCTAACTTATAGTGATTTGAAGATGTATTCTAGCCTGCCCCGCCGGGGCTTGCAACGCAGGGCCATATGAAGCCGCCGCCGGACATCAAGCCGCCCGCCTGGCTGGAGGTGCTCCTCAGCGCGCCCCTGGCCCAGGCCGAGGCCGCCGCCGACTACCTGACCGCGCTCAGCGGCCGGGGGGTGCAGCTCTCCGCGGCCCCGGAGGAGGCCGGCCAGGAGCAGGTGCGCGCCTTTCTGGCCGCCGGCCCGGAGTTGGCCCAGCAGAAGGCCCAGGTGCAGGCCTACGCCCGGGAGCTGGCCGCCCTGGCCCCGCCGGGTGCGGTCACGGTAAGTTTTCGGGCGCTGCCGCCCGAGGACTGGTCCCTGAACTGGAAGAAGCACTTCCATCCCCGGCTGGTGGCCCGGCGCATCATCGTGGCCCCGCCCTGGGAGCCGGCCTCGCCGGCCGAGGGCCAGGTGGTGATCGTCATAGACCCGGGCCAGGCCTTTGGCACCGGCCAGCATGAGAGCACCCAGTTGGTGCTGAGGCGCATCGAGCGCCTGGCCGACCAGGGCCACTTGCCCGGCCGGGTGCTGGACGTGGGCTGCGGCTCGGGCATCCTGGCCTTGGCCGCCCTGAGGCTGGGCGCGGCCAGCGCCCTGGCCATTGACATAGACCCCCAGGCCGTGGAAGCCGCCCGGGCCAACGCCCGGCTCAACGGCCTGAGCCAGGGGCTGGAGGCCAACCTGACCCCGCTGGATCAGATCGGCGAGCGCTTCCCCCTGGTGCTGGCCAACCTCACGGCCAAGGACCTCATGGAACTGGCCGGGCCCCTGGCCGCCCGCCTGGCCCCGGGCGGGGAGCTGGTGGCCTCGGGGCTCTTGGTGGAGCAGATCGGACCGGTGCGCCAGGCCTTTGCCGGCCTGGGCCTGAGCCTGGTGGAGCAGGACTCCCTGGCCGGCTGGGCGGCCCTGGTGCTCGCGTGAGCCTGCGCCGCTTCCTGGTGCCGCCCCGGTCCCTGGAACAGGAGATGGTGGAGCTGCCGGCCGAGGAGGCGGCCCATGCCCGCAAGGTGCTGCGCCTGGCCCCGGGGGCGGAGGTGGTGCTCCTGGACGGCAGCGGCCGCCGGGCGCGGGCCAGGCTGGAGCGCCTGGACCGCCGGGGCGGGCTCTGCCGGGTGCTGGCCGTGGAGAGCGTGGCCCCGCCCCGGCCGCGCCTGGTGCTCTGCCCGGGGCTGCTCAAGGGCCCGGCCATGGACCTGTTGGCCGCCCGCCTCACGGAGCTGGCCGTGGACCAGGTGCGCCCCACGTTCTGCGCCCGCTCGGTGCCCCGCCTGGCCGAGGCAGAGGCCCGGCAAGAGCGCTGGCAGCGCCTGGCCGGCCAGGCCCTGAAGCAGTGCGGCGCGGCCCGGCCGCCGGAGTTCTTTCCTCCCGCCCCGCTGGCGGAGGTAATAGACCTGGCGCCGGAGCGGGCCTGGGGGGTGATGCTCTACGAACAGGAGCAGGAGCAGAGCTTCGCCCAGGCCTGGCAGGAGGCTGGCCCGGTGGAGGAGGTCTGGGCCCTGATCGGCCCGGAGGGCGGCTTCGCGCCCGCAGAGGCGGCCTCGGCCTCGGCGCAGGGCTTCGTATCCTGCGGCTTGGGGCAGACCATCCTGCGGGCGGAGACCGCCAGCCTGGCCCTGGCGGCCCTGGTGCGCTTTACAAGGGGGTGAGTCATGGCGCGTCCCTTTGATCATTTGCAGCCGCGGGTGACCCGGCTGGGCCCTTTGCCGGCCGAGGCCAAGCGGGAGGTGTTGTTCATCCACGGCGCCTGGCACGGCGCCTGGTGCTGGGACGAGCTGGCCCAGGGGGTGGCCGCGGCCGGCTACGGCGTGAGCCTGCTGGAGCAGCCCGGCCACGGCCAGGACCGCTGGGAGCTGCCCGGCGCCACCAGCATCAACGACTATGCCCGGCTGGCGGCCCGGGCCGCCGGCAACCTGTCCGGCCCGGTGCTGGTGGGGCACTCCCTGGGCGGCTGGCAGGTGCAGAAGATATGGGAGGTGGCCGACCTGCCCGGCGTGCTGCTGGCGCCCCTGCCGGCCGGCGGCCTGCCCCTGACCAGCTTCCTCAAGATGCTGGTAAATTTTCCCCTGGACCTGACCAAGCCTATGATCGGGCGGCCGGTGGCCATCCGCAACGCGGCCATGGCCCGGCGCCTGTTCCTGGACCAGGCGCCGGAGGAGCAGGTGTCGGCCCTCTTGGCGCGCCTGGTGCCCGAGCCGGCCCGGGCCTGCCTGGAGATGGCCCTGGGCCTGGCCCGGGCCCGGCCGGGGACAGGCCAGCAGCCCCGGCTGCTCATTGCCGCCGGCCGGGACTACTTCTTCCCCGTAGGCTGCGAGCAGGCCCTGGCCCGGCGGCTGGGGGCCCGGCTGGAGGTGCTGCCCCGGGCCCCGCACAACCTGTGGATGGAGGACCCGGAGGGCCGGGTGCTGCAATTGATCTTGGATTTCCTGGGGTCGCTGGACTGAGGCTGTTCAGTCCTTCTTGGGGCCGCCCTGGGGCCGGGCCAGCCGCTCCACCACGCGGTCGCCGTAGCCGTTCTCCTGGAATATGCCCGACTGCGGCCGCAGGGCCGATAGCTTCAGGGTCAGGTAGTTGAGTCGCTTCAGGGCCTGATAGCGGGTTTTTTCGTCCGGGGCGCTGGCCAGCAGGTCCTCCACCCGTATAATTTCGTTCTTCACGTCCAGCTCGGGCGGGGTGTAGCCGGCGTTCTTGAGCACCTTGTAGGCCAGACGCAGCTCCTCGGGCACCCGGGAGTCGTCCTCCAACTCCAGGGGCTGGCCCTTGCCGGGCAGGTCGTCGAATTCGCCGCGCTCGGCGGCCTGCTTGATCTTCTCCTCGGCCAGCTTGCTGAAGATGTCGCTGCCCACGCCCCGCCTCCGATTGCTTTTCAGCCGCCTAGCCGCGACATCTGGCAGCCGGCCACGTGCAGGCTGGCCGGGCCCTGGTGGTGCCCCTGGGGTTTGGCCTGGGCCGCCTGCAACAGGGCTTGGGCCAGCTCCTGGTCGCTGGCCCCGCCGCGCAGCAGGGGCCGCAGGTCCAAGGCGGCCTCGGAGAACAGGCAGGGCACCAACAGCCCCTCGGCTGACAGGCGCAGGCGGTTGCACTGGGCGCAGAAGTGGCTGGACAGGGCGCTGATCACCCCCAGCTCCCCCCGGGCCCCGGCCAGGCGGAAACGCTGGGCCGGCCCGTCGCCGGGCCGGTGGGGCAGGGTCTCCAGCTCACCCAACTGCTTCAGGCTCTTGAGCACCTCCGCGGCGGGCAGGAAGCGCTGGGGCTGGAAGGGGGTGTGCCGGCCCACGGGCATGTACTCGATGAAGCGCACCGCCAGGGGGCGCTCCAGGGTCAGGCGGGCGAAGTCGCCTATCTCGTCGTCGTTGAGGCCGCCCAAGGCCACCACGTTGAGCTTGACCGTCAGGGCGCCGCTGGCCAGGGCCGCCTCCACTCCCCGCCATACGCGCTCCAAGGCCCGGCCGCCGTCCGGGGCGCCCAGGCCGGTGACCCGGGCGTAACGCTCGGGCCGCAGGGAGTCCAGGCTCACGTTGACCGTGGAGATGCCGTAGCGGATCAACAGGGGCAGCTTCTCGGCCAAGAGCAGGCCGTTGGTGGTCAGGCGCAGGTCCGGCCGCGGCCGGATGGCGTCCAGCTCAGCCAGGAGCTTGTCCAGGCCCCGCCGCAGCAGGGGCTCGCCGCCGGTGAGGCGGATCTTGTCCACCCCCAGGCCCACCGCCACCCGGGCCACCCGGGCCAACTCCTCCAGACTCAGCACCTCCCACTGCTCCAGCTTGGCGATGCCCTCGCTGGGCATGCAGTACAGGCAGCGCAGATTGCACAGGTCGGTTATGGAAAGACGCAGGTAGTGCAGGCGGCGGCCAAAGGCGTCCACCAACTGGGGGCCGGGCAAGGAGAGGGTGGCATTGGGAGGGACAGGGGTCATGTCATTCCTGATATAGATTTTTCTGAAGTTTATTCCGCCGCCGGCCGGGCGTCAACGCCCGGACCGGGCCTGGTAGCGCCCCATGAGCCGGCTCAGCAGGCGGTAGTGCCCCAGCACCTCCCGCTCTATGGTGTTGTTGGGCGGCCTTTTCAGGTAGCGGCGGCGCAGGTAGGGGTTGTCCAGGTACCGCTGGCAGATGCGCAGCAGCTTGCGCAACTGCAGCGGGTGCCGCTGGGCCAGGTCGTCCCCCTCGGTGCTGAGCACGTGCACCAGGATGATCAGTATCTGCACGTGCTTGAACTGCCGGCCAAAGGCATCGGAGCGGTTGGCCACCAGCTTCTCCAACAGCCGCAGGCGGTGGGCCAGGCGCAGTCCCTCCAGCACCCGCCGCACCTGCTGGTACAGGGCCTGGTTGCGCCGGAACTCCGGCTGGTGCCGGGGGTCGTGCAGATAGGAGGAGACCACCTTCAGGCAGCGCTCGAAGTGCTCCGGCGAGTAGTCGGCCAGGATGTGGCGGTGCTTGCCCAGCCAGGCGGCCAGGAACTTCAGGCGGCGGCTGGTGTCGGCCGTGCCCTGCACCCGCTCGCGGCCCTGGTAGATGATGCTGCCCCGGTGCTCGCCGCGCACGATGTCGTTGAGCAGGAGCATGCGGTCCTGGCCCAGGCCCAGCACGTCCAGGCCCATGAGCCGCTGGCCCGTCTGGGGATGGATCACCACCTGGCTGGCCACGGACAGGGCCCGGTCCTCCAGCACGTTGTCCGGGTGGTAGGCGTGCTGGTTGTAGCGCACCCTGAGCAGCACCGCCCCCCGCTCCCGGTCCACGTAGAAGCCGCCCTCGCTCAGCCGCCGCCGCCCCTCCTGGCTGCAGCCCACCGCCGCCACCAGGGCCGTCTTTTCCACCCGGGGCAGGCCGCCGCCGGCCCCCGGGCTGGTGAAGGTGGTCACCGCCCGGTCGCTGTGGCCCAGCACCTTGACCACGAAGCTCTCCCGCCGCCGCAGCAGGCGCCGGGCGAACAGGGCGGCGGAGGTGTGGCGCTCGCCGCAGATGGGGAAGCCCAACTGCTCCATCAAAAAACTGTACACGAACTGGCGGTTCTCGGCGTAGAGCCGGTTGTCGCCCCGCTGGAACTTGCCTATCTGCCGGCCGAAGCGCTTAATCTCCCCGTCCAGGTCCGAGGGGAAGGAGGCGAAGACGCCGGCCAGGAAGAAGACGCCCTCCGGGTCCCGGGCGATCACGTGGCCCCGGTCCATCTGCATCAACAGGGGCAGCAGCCGCACGTAGCGCCGCACCGGCGTGGGCCCGCCCCGGCCCAGGGCCTGCTCCAGGCGGGGCAGCAGGTTGCGGGGCATGCGGTTGCGCAGGCTCTGGCGGTTCAGGGCCGCGGTGGCCCGGCTGTGGTCCGCGCCCTGGGAGAGCATCTGGTCGTACTGGAAGCCCTCGTCCTGGTAGCTGAGGCCGCGGTCCAGGGCCACCATGGAGAAGGCGGGCAGGTGCCGGTATTCGATCAGGGGGGCGTCAAAGGGCGGGATCAGCTCCCGGGGCTCCACCAGGGGGTAGTCCCGGCCGTAGGGCATGAGCAGGCCGGCGTTCAGGTGCAGGTACTCCAAAGCCTGCGCGAGCTCCGCCAGGCTGCCCTGGGGCCGGGAGGCCTCCAGCAGGTCCCACAGGGGGGCGTCGCCAATCTGCACCTTGTTGAACGCCCGCTTGACCAAGGAAAATTTCCTCTCGGATCACAACAGGTTGCCCTTTGGTATCACGGCCAAAAGCCGCGGTCAACAAAAGCCGGCGGCCTGGCGGAGAACATGTGGGGCGGGCCGTTGACAACCCAGGCGGGGTCTGATAAAAACTAGCCCACCCGGGGCTGTAGCTCAGTTTGGGAGAGCGCATGACTGGCAGTCATGAGGTCGTCGGTTCGATCCCGATCAGCTCCACCAAAAACAAAACGGGGTTAACCGGAAACGGCTGACCCCGATCTTTTTTCCCCACGCAGGCAAAAGAAACGGCCCGCGGACGGCCCCTCAACCGCCCGGCGGGCCAAGGTCCGCGGCCCCCTCCTCAGGCGCAGCGGGGCAGCTCTTCCGGGGTGGCGGCGCCCAGGTGCAGGCGGCGGTAGGCGTCCGCCTCCTCGTTGCCGATGTAGCGGCGCACGATCTTGGCGTCGGTCTCCATCAGGTCCACCACCATCAGGCAGTCCAGGGCCTGGCCGAAGTCCGGGTCCAGGTTCCAGGCCACGGCCCGGGCGGCCAGCTTCAGGTACTGCTTGAACAGGATGGGCACGCCCCAGCCGCTGCTCTCCAGGTCGCTGACCACCTCTGACAGCTCCTCGATGTCGGTGACGCCGTGCAGCAGCTCCTTGCAATCCAGGGCCGGCCGGCGCTGATAGCGGGGCGGCCGGCGCGGCTGGACCAGTTGCGACAGGGGCGAGGCGAAGTAGTCATCCAGGAAACGCTGGATGAGCCGGCGGGAAAGGGGGCTGTAGGCGTTGCTCAGGCTCACCGGGCCGAACAGATAGCGGTAGCGGGGGTGGAGGGCTATGAAGCGGCCGATGCCCTTCCACAGGAGCATCAGGCCCGAGTAGGAGCGCTGGTACTTGGGGTCCACGAAGGAGCGGCCCAGCTCCAGGGACGGGTTTACCCGCCGCAGGAACTGGGGCTGGTAAAGGAACAGGGTGCTGGTGTAGAGCCCGCTGGAGCCCCGCTCTTGCAGGATGCGGTCCACCTGGCCCAGGCGATAGCCCCCGGCCAGCTCCTCCTCGGCCTGGTTCCATAAAAACAGGTGCAGGTAGTAGTCGTCGAAGCGGTCTATGTCCCGCTGCAGGCCGGTGCCCTCGCCTACCCGGCGGAAGCATATCTCGCGCACCCGGCCGATCTCGTCCATGAGGTGGGGAATCTGCTGCCGCCGGGCGTAGAGCACCGTGAAATCCCCGCTGGTGAGCAGGGCCTGCTCCGGGGGCAGGGCGCGCACCTCGGCGGCTGCGGCCCGAACATGGTTTGGCAGCGCCCGCAGGGCGCCGGCGTCCTGGGCCGGCGGCGGCTCCTGCGCGGCCGGGGCCTGGCCCAACAGATAGGTGCGGCGGCGCAGATAAGCCGTGGCCTCCTGGGCGTTGCGGCGGGCGGCCAGGCGCTTGTAGGTGATGGGGTGGCCGATCTTCAGGCCCAGGCAGCACCCCTTTTTGTTGACCAGCTCCCGGGCCAAGAGGGCGGTGCGCAGGCGGGGGTGGATCATGCCGGCGGCCTGGAACAGGGGGCCGTTGTGGCCGGCGAAGAAAATGGGCAGCACCTCCGCCCTGGTCCGCCGGGCGATGCCCGCGGCCATGGGGCTCCAGGCCGGGTCCTGCACCCGCCGGTCGCTCCAGGTGGCGTGGGCCACCTCGCCGGCCGGGAACACCGCCAGCAGGCCGCCGCCTTCCAGCCAACGGATGGCCTCGCGCAGGGGCCGCAGGTTGTTTTCCAGGGAACGGGCCGCGTCAAAGGGATCCACGAAAATAAACAGGTCGTTCAGCTCCGGTATGCGCTCCAGCAGGTAGTTAGCCATGATTTTGACGTCCGGGCGCAGGCCCAACAGCAGGCGGGCCAGCACGATGCCCTCCAGGGCGCCGTAGGGGTGGTTGGCCACCACCATCAGCGGACCCTGGCTGGGGATGCGCGCCAACTCCTGGGGCGAGGCCTGGTGGCTTACGCCCAGTTCGGCCAGCACCCGGTCCAGGAAGGCCACTTGCCCGCTGGTGCCGTGGACCCGCTGGTAGATGCCATCCAGCCGGGCCAGGGAAGAGGCCCGGCTGAGCGCCGACTCCAGCCAGCCGGTCAGACGGGCCGGCAGGGGCCTGAGGGGATCCAGGCGCGGTTTGAATATGGTTGCTACTTGGGTTTGGGGCATAAGGCACTCCTCTAGCCTGGCGGAATCTTGGCCAGCGGCAGGCGGCGATGCCCGCGCTGGGCATGCCTGCCTAACTTTGCTTCTTTTTTCTAAAGGGGTTGTGTGGCGATTTGGCGTAGGCCGGGTTGCGTTTTGGCGACAAATGGCCGGGGCCGGGCGGCCCCCGCCGGGCGGGGCGGGCCGCTGGGACCTGGTTCGCGGCGGCGGTCTACAGCGAGCCCTTGCGCAGCAGCTCCCGGGCAATGATCAACTTGCGTATCTCGGTGGTGCCGGCCCCGATCTCGAACAGCTTGGCGTCGCGCCACAGCCGCTGTACCGGGAACTCCAGGCAGTAGCCGTAGCCGCCGTGGATCTGCACCGCCTCGCCGGCGATGTGGCTGGCGGCCTCGGCGGCGAAGAGCACCGCGGCCGCGGCCAGGCGGGTCAACTCCGTGCCCTTGCCGCCGCGCTTGGCGCCCTCGGCCAGCATTGCCGCCCGGTAGGTGAGGCTGCGCGCCGCCTCGTAGAGGGCGTACATCTGGGCCAGCTTGGCCTGGATCATCTGGAAATCGCCGATGGGCCGGCCGAACTGCTCCCGCTCCCGGGCGTACTTGAGGGAAAGGTCTATGGCCGCCTGGGATAGGCCCAGGCAGCCGGCGGCGCAGACGATGCGCTCGATGTCCAGGCCGCGGGTCATCACCGCCACGCCCTGGTTCTCCAACCCCACCAGGTTGGCGGCCGGCACCGGGCAGTCCTCGAAGCGCAGTTCGCCGGTGGGCGAGCCGCGCATGCCCGCCTTCTTGAGCTTGCGCCCGGCCGAGAAGCCGGGGAAACCCTTTTCCACGATGAAGGCCGAGATGCCCTGGGGGCCCCGCTCCGGGGCGGTCTTGGCATAGACCAGCACGATGTCGGCGATGGGGCCGTTGGTGATGAACATCTTGGTGCCGTTGAGCAGGTAGTGATCGCCCTGATGCTGGGCCCGAGTGGTGATGGCCATGGCGTCGGAGCCGGCCCCGGGCTCGGTCAGGGCCAGGGCCCCCACCTTCTCGCCGCTCACCAGGGGCGGCAGATACTTGGCCTTGAGCGCCTCGCTGGCGTTGCGCTGGATGTTGCCGGCGCAGAGGTTGGAGTGGGCCCCGGCCGACAGCCCCAGGGCCGGCGATACCCGGCCCAACTGTTCGGCCACCAGCACCTCGGCCAGCACGTCCAGGCCCAGGCCGCCGTAGGCCGGGTCAATGGCCACCCCCAGGGCGCCCAGCTCGCCCAACTGCCGGAACATCTCCGGCGGCAGCCAGTCCTGCTCGTCCACTTTTTCCAGCAGGGGGCCCAATTCCCGGGAGGCCCACTTGTACACGGCCTCCTGGAGCTGCATTTGCTCGGGCGTGAGCTCGAAGTCCATGCCTCTCACCTCTCCGGCGGCGGCATGACCAGGGCCTGGCCAAAGGCCACGGTCTCGCCGCGCTGGTTGGTCCAGGTGCACTTCAGGCGCACCCACTTCTTGTCCGCCAGCTTCTCGCTCACCTCGGCGGTGGCGGTGATGGTGTCGCCGAAGTAGGTGGGGCCCACGAAGCGGGCCTGCTTTTCCAGGGCGATGGTGCCCAGCCCGGGCAGCTTGGTGCCCAGCACCGGGGCCATGAAGCCCTCCACCAGCGAGCCGTGGGCGATGCGCGCGCCGAAGCGGGTGGTCTTGGCGTACTCCTCGTTGACGTGCATGGGGTTGAAGTCGCCGGTGACGCCGGCGAAGAGGTACACGTCGCTCTCGCTGACGGTCTTGCTCAGCGAGGCCTTCATGCCCACCGCAAGCTGGCTGTAGCTCAGCCCCAACTCGATGTCCATGTCCTTCCTCCCTCAGATGTGCCGCAGGCCCAGGCGCTGGCGGCACTCATCCACGCTGGCCACCTGGCGGCCTTGGTCGCGGACCATGCGCGCCGCCTTCTCCACCAGCTCGCCGTTGGATTTGGCCATGACGCCCGGGCTCAGATAAAAGTTGTCCTCCAGCCCCACCCGCAGGTTGCCGCCCAGGGCGATGGCCGCGGCCACCAGGCGCCACTGATCCAGGCCGACCCCGATCACCTGCCAATCGCTTTGGGGCGGCAGGATGCGCGCCTGGTGGGTCAGGTTGTCGGCGGTGGGGGGCATGCCGCCCAACACGCCCATCACCAGGCTGTACTGATAGGGCGGCTCCAAGAGGCCCATGTCTATCAGGGGAAAGCTGTTGCCGATGTGGCCGGAGTCGAAGCACTCCATCTCCGGCTTGACCCCGGCTTCCTGCATGGCCTGCACCAGGGCCACGATCTCGGCGAAGGGGTTGGCGAAGACGAAGTCAAAGACGAACTGCTTGCGCTGATGGTGGTACTTGGCGTAGTTCATGGAGCCCATGTTCAGGGCGGCCATGGCCGGCTTGATCTCCACCACCGGCGCGATTTTCTTCTCCACGGGAACCCCCACCGCGCCGGTGGAGAAGTTGATGATGATGGGGCAGGCCGCGGTGACGGCCTCATGGATATTGCGGTAGTCGGCCACCTCGTAGCTGGGCGCGCCGTCCGGCGTGCGGGCGTGGATGTGCACCACCGCCGCGCCGGCCTCATAGGCCCGCTTGGCCTCAGCCGCGTACTCCTCCGGGGTGTAGGGGATGGCCGGGCACTGCTCCCGGTTGGCCACCACCCCGGACAGGGCGCAGGTGATCATGCAGGGCCGCTGAAAGTCGTGGTTCTCGGTCACCCAGAAGCTTCGGGCCATGGTTTTCCTCCTCAGCGCCCCTGAAAAATGGGCCGCCGCTTCTCAACAAAGGCCTTGAGCCCCTCGGCCGCGTCCTGGGTCTGCACGGCCCGGCCCAAATCAGAAGAGAGCATGTCCAGGGCCTGCGCGAGCGGCAGGCCCTGCAGCCGCCGGTAGGCCTCCTTGCCCAGGCGCAGGCCGATGGGGCTGGCCGCGGCCAGGCCGGCCAGGGCCTGGGCCGTCTCCTCCTCGAAGCGCTCCGGCGCCACCGCCCGGCTGATCAGGCCCATGGCCTCGGCCTCCACGGCCGGCACCCGGCGGCCGGTGAGCACCATATCCATCACCTTTTTCCAGGCCACGTCGCGCCAGAGCAGGGCCCCCACCATGTAGGGGAAGATGCCCACCTTCACCTCGGGCGCGCAGAAATAGGCATCGCTGCGGGCGATGACGATGTCGCAGGCCAGCATCAGGCCCAGGCCGCCGGCCAGGCAGGGCGCGGCCACCTTGGCCAGCAGGGGCTTATCATAGGCGGCCATGGCCTTGAGCAGCTCGGCGTAGAGTTGGGCGCCGCCCGGCGCACCGGCCTGGGGCACGGCGCTGCTCAGGTCGCCCCCGGCGCAGAAGGCGGCCTCGCCCGCGGCCTGCAGGCACACCGCCCGCACCGTCTCCTCGGCCGCGGCGCACTCCAGGCCAGTAAGTAGGGCCTGGATCATCTCCTGGTTCAGGGCATTGCGCCGCTCGGGCCGGTTCAGGGTCAGATAGGCGATGCCGCCCTCGGCCGCGTAGAGCACCGTCTCGCTCATTGCCCTTCCTCCGCGATCTCCACCAGCACCTCTCCGGGCGCCACCTTGGCCTCCAGGCGGGTGTTGATCTTGCTCACGGTCCCGGCGTAGGGCGCGCAGAGGGTGGTCTCCATCTTCATGGCGCTGACCACCACCAGGCCCTGGCCCTGGTCCACGGCCTGGCCCTCCTGCACCAGGATGCGCACCACCATTGCCGGGGTGGGCGGGGTGACCGCCCCCGGCCCCTGGCCGGCCGCGCCCCGGCGGCGGCGGGGAAGCTTCTGCTCGTCCTGCACCAGGTAGGTGCGGCCCTCGATGAACACCTGCCGGCCGCTGTCGGCAGGAGCCAGGAAGGCCCGCACCTGGCGGCCGTCCAGGCTCAGCAGCAGGCGGCCGGGGCCAATCTGCTGCCAGGTCAGGTCGTGCTGCTCGCCGCCCACCATGGCCCGGCCCGCTTCCGGGTCCAGGGCCACCTCCTTGGTCCGACCGCCTATGCGCAGTTGGTACTTGATCATGGCCTTGCCCTCACATGCGCCAGGCGCCCAGGCTCTGCCAGGGGCTGGGCCAGCCGGCCGGATCAGAGGAAGCGGCCGGGGCCGCCTCCGGCGCGGCCAGCTCCTGGGCCGCGTAGGCCAGGCGGGCCAGGTCCGCACTCTCCAGATTGGGCTGCCAGCCGGCCAGGTGTTTGGGGATGAAGTCCGTGCTGGTGCGGCCGGCCCTGAATTCGGGATGGTCCAGCACATCCTTCAGGAAGGGGATGATGGTCTGCACCCCCAGCACCGCGAAGCTTTTCAGCGCCCGCAGCAGACGCCGCCGGGCCTGCTCCCGGTCCGGGGCCCAGGCCACCAACTTGGCCAGGATGGGGTCGTATTCCATGGGCACCGGGCTGCCTTCCTGCACGCCGCTGTCCAGGCGCAGGCCCGGCCCGGCCGGCTCCTGCCACAGACTGATGACCCCCGGCGAGGGCATAAAGCTTTTGCCCGGGTCCTCGGCGTATATGCGGCACTCGATGGCGTGGCCCTGCTGCCTTAGGTCTTCTTGCCGGAAGGGCAGGGGCTGGCCCGCGGCGATCATGAGCTGCAGCCGCACCAGGTCCAGGCCGGTGGTCATCTCGGTGATGGGGTGCTCCACCTGCAGGCGGGTATTGACCTCCAGGAAGTAGTAGCGGCCCTGGGCGTCCAGCAAAAACTCCACGGTGCCGGCGTTGACGTAGCCGGCGGCCCGGGCCGCGGCCACCGCCGCCGCGCCCATCCGCTCGCGCAGCTCCGGGGTCAGGGCCGGGCAGGGCGTCTCCTCGATTATTTTCTGGTGCCGCCGCTGGATGGAGCACTCGCGCTCGAACAGGTGCACCACGTTGCCCTGGTTGTCGGCCAGCACCTGGAACTCCACGTGCCGGGGCGAGGGCAGGCACTTCTCCAGGTACAGGGCCGGGTCGCCAAAGGCCTTGGCCGCCTCGCTGGCGCAGGTCTGGCTGGCCTCAGCCAGCTCCGCCGGCCCCTCCACCGCGCGCATGCCCTTGCCGCCACCGCCGCCCCGGGCCTTTAAGAGCACCGGGTAGCCCAGGGCCGAGGCCTCTTGGGCCAGCTCGGCCGCGTCGGCGCAGGGCGCCAGCATGCCCGGGATCACCGGCACCCCGGCCGCTTGCATGAGCCGCCGGGCCGCGGTCTTGGAGCCCAGGGCGCGGATCACGTCGGCCGGCGGGCCGATGAAGACCAGCCCCGCCTGCTCACAGGCCTCGGGCAGGGCCGGGTTCTCGGCCAGGAACCCGTAGCCCGGGTGGATGGCCTGGGCGCCGCTGGCCTGGGCCGCGGCGATGATGGCCGCCACGTTCAGATAGCTGGCCGCGGGCTCGGCCGGTCCCAGCAGCACCGCCTGGTCCGCCTCCTGCACATGCACCGCGCCGGCGTCGGCCTGGGAGAACACGGCCACCGTGGCCAGGCCCATCTCCTGGCAGGTGCGCAGCACGCGCAGGGCGATCTCGCCGCGGTTGGCTATGAGGACTTTGTCGAACATGGCCGCCTCGCTCACATGCGGAAGGTGCCGTAGCCCAGGCGGTCGTCCCTGAGCGGGGCGTTGAGGGCCGCGGAGATGGCCAGGCCCAGCACGTCGCGGGTCTGGGCCGGGTCCAGGATGCCGTCGTCCCACATGTTGGCCGTGGAGTAATAGGCGTCGCCCTCCTTGCGCGCCGCCTCGATGATGGGCCCCATGATCTGCTGCACCGCCTCGGCCGGCAGCGGGGGCTGGCCCTCGCGGGCCAGTTGCTCGTTCTTGACCGTTGCCAGTACCTGGGCCGCCTGCTCCCCGCCCATGACCCCGATCTGGGCGTTGGGCCACATCCACAAGAAGCGCGGGCCGTAGGCCCGGCCGCACATGCCGTAGTTGCCCGCGCCAAAGGAGGCGCCGATGATAACCGTGAACTTGGGCACCGTGGCCGTGGCCACCGCGTTGACCATCTTGTGGCCGTCCTTGGTGATGCCCCCCCGCTCGTAGTCCCGGCCGATCATGTAGCCGCTGATGTTCTGCAAAAATAACAGCGGTATGCCCCGCTTGTCGCAGAGCTGGATGAACTGGGTGGCCTTGAGGGAGCTGTCGGAGAAAAGCACCCCGTTGTTGGCCAGGATGCCCACCGGGTAGCCGTGGATGTGGGCCCAGCCGGTGACCAGGGTGGGTCCGTAAAGGGGCTTGAACTCCAGGAACTGGCTGCCGTCCACCAGCCGGGCCAGCACTTCGCGCGCGTCATAGGGCGTGGACAGGCTGGGCGGCAGAATGCCGTAGATTTCCTGCGGGTCGTACAGGGGCGGCTTGGGCTCTCGGCGGCCGATGTCGGTCTTGGCGTTGGGCGGCAGGTTGGCCACGATCTGGCGGATCAGCTCCATGGCGTGGGCGTCGTCCTGGGCCAGGTAGTCGCTGACCCCGGACTCCCGGCAGTGCACCTCGGCCCCGCCCAGCTCCTGGGCGCTGACCTCCTCGCCGGTGGCGGCCTTGACCAGGGGCGGGCCGCCCAGGAAGATGGCCCCGCTGCCGGCCACGTGCACCACCTCGTCGCTCATGGCCGGGATATAGGCCGCGCCCGCGGTGCACAGGCCCAGCACCCCGCAGACCTGGGGTACGCCCAGCTTGGAGAGCACCGCCTGGTTGTAGAAAATGCGCCCGCCGTCGTCGGCGTCCGGGAAAATCTCCGATTGCAGGGGCAGGAAGGCGCCGCCCGAGTCCACCAGGTAGATCAGGGGCAGGCGGTTCTCCCGGGCGATGGCCTGGGCGCGCAGGGCCTTCTTCACGCCCAGGGGGTAGGTGGTGCCGCCCTTGATGAGCTGGTCGTTGGCGTGCACCAGCACCTCGCGGCCGGCCACCACCCCGATGCCCGCCACCACGCCAGCCGCATGCACCCCGCCGCCGTACATGTTCCGGGCGGCCAGAGGCGAAAGCTCCAGAAACGGCGTGTTGCGGTCCAGCAGCAGGTCCAGGCGCTCGCGCACGGTCAGCTTGTTCTGCTGCCGGTTGCGGGCCAGGGCCCGCTCCGAGCGCTGGTCCCGGGCCATGGCCAGCTCGCGCTTAAGCTCCTCCACCAGGGCCAGGTTGTGCGCGAAGTTGGCCTGGTACTCGGCGCTCTCCGTGTCCACGCGGCTCTCTAATACTTCCATGGCTCCGTCTCCGCCGGGTGGCTCAGTAGGCGGCCAGCACCGCCTCGCCGATGTGCTGGCGCGAGATCTCCATCGAGACCCCGGCAATGGTCAGGTACTTGGCGTCGCGATAGGCCTCCTCCACCGGGTTGCCCCGGGCGAACCCGGCCCGGCCCAGCACCTGCAAGGCCTCGCCGGCCACCCGCTGGGCCGCCTCGCAGCAGAAGACCTTGGCGCAGGCCAGGAGCGCCCCGGCCTCGCGGTCGCCGCTCTCCAGGGCCCAGGCCGCCTTGTAGGCCAGAAGCTGGGCGGTCTGCTGCAAGGTGAGGGTCTCGGCCAACTTGAAGCCCACCTCCTGATAGGCGATGATCGGCTTGCCGCCGCTCCGGTGTTCCTTGGCAAAGGCCGCCGCCGCCTGCTGGCTGCGGGCCAGGACCCCCAGGCCGGCCGCGATGAGCAGCTCGTCCTCCCAGGATTGCAGCGCCGCCAGGGAGCCCCGGTCGGGCAGGGGGCCGATGACCATCTCCGCCGGCACCGGGCAGCCGTTCAACTCCAGGCCGCCGAAGGCCGCGCCCTCCAGGCCCAGGGTGGCGGTGCGCGGCCCCGGGCGCAGGCCCGGGGCCCCGGCCGGCAGCAGGCACCAGACCAGCCCGGTCGGGCTCTCGGCGGCCACGGCCAGCCAGTCGGCCAGGGGTCCGCCCAGCAAGGAGCCCTTGCTGCCGCTGAGCACATAGCCCTCGCCCTGGGGCGCGGCCGTGGTTTGCAAGGAATCCGGGCCTGGGCTGGTGCCGGTCTCGCCCAGGGCCACGGCCCCCAGGCCCCGGCCCTGTTCCAGGGCCGGCAGCAGGCGCTCCTGCTGCGTTGGCGTGCCATAGCGCGCCAGCAGCCGGCCCAGTAGCTGGGGGCCCGCGGCTAGGCCCAGGAGCAGGGCGGGCGAGACCGCGGCCAGGGCCTCCTGGGCCAGGAGCAGGGGCAGGCCGCCGCTGCGGCAGGCCTGCAGAAATCCACCGGGGGCCAGGCGGCCGGCCCAGGCCAAGAGCGCCTGCTTTAGCTGCCCCGCGTCCAGGCCGGCCAGCTCAGGGGCCGGCGCGTCCTTCAGGACCCGGCGCACCCCTTCCCGCAGGGCCGCCTGCTCGGTGCTCAAGTCATAGTCCATGTCTCACGCTCCCCGCCTGCTCATAGCAGCCTGGAGATGATCATCTTCTGTATCTCCGAGGTGCCGCCGCCTATGGGAGCCAGGCGGCAGTCCCGGAACGCCCGCTCCACCTCGTATTCGTGGCAGTAACCGTAGCCGCCGTGCAGCAAGAGGGCCTCGTTGGAGGGCCCCAGGCTCCAGTCGCCCACGAACAGCTTGGCCACCGCCGCCTCCAGGTGGTTCAGGGGCCGGCCCTGGTCCTTGCACCAGGCGATGCGGAAGACGAGGTTCTTGGCCGCCTCCACGAATATCTTCATCTCGGCCAGCTTGTGCTTGATGGCCTGGAACTGGGCGATGGGCCGGCCGAACTGGCTGCGCTGCTTGGCGTAGGCCGCGCACTTGCCCAGCACGTACTCCATGCTGCCCACCATGGGGGCCAGCAGGGTGGAGCGGTCCCACTCCACGGTGCGCATGGCCATGTTGAAGCCCTGGCCCTCGCCGCCCACCAGGTTGTCCAGTGGTATGCGGCAGTCCTCGAAGAACAGCTCGCTGGTGGGGGAGGCGCGCACGCCCATCTTCTTGAGCGGCTGGCCGGCGCTGAAGCCGGGGGTGCCTTTTTCCACGATGAAGGCCGAGATGCCGGCGTGGCGGGCCTGGGGGTCGGTCTTGGCGTAGACCAGGGCCACGTCGGCCACCGGGCCGTTGGTTATGAACATCTTGGCGCCGTTGAGCACCCAGCTATCGCCCTGCTGCACCGCCCGGGTGCTCAGGCCGGCCACGTCCGAGCCGGCTCCGGGCTCGGTGAGCCCCATGCAGCCCACCCACTCGCCCGCGGCCAGCCTGGGCACGTACTTGCGGCGCTGCTCATCCGTGCCGTGGGCGAAGATGGTGTCCGCGCAGAGATAGGTGTGTGCGCCGTAGGAAAGGGTCAGGCCGCCGTCCACGCCGGCCAGGCCCAGGGCGTAGCCGGCCAGGGTGGAGGTGACCACGTCCGCGCCGCTGCCCCCCAGCTCTTCGGGGAAGTGCAGGCCCAGCAGGCCGAAACGGCCCAGGCGGTTGAAGGCCTCGCGGTCGAAGCGGCTGTTCAGGTCGTGCTCGGCGCAGCGGGGCACTATCTCGTTCTTGGCGAAGCGCAGCACCTGCTCGGCGAACATCCGCTGCTCGCTGGTGAAGGCAAAATCCATCTCTCACCTCGCCCCGTGCCGGCCGGCCTGCAACTGGGCCAGCCGAGCGTGCATCTTCTTTTCTATGCCCTTGATCTCCCGCCGCATGGCCCTGAGGTCCTCCAGGCGCCGCTCCAGGTCGGCCAGGACGTCCTGCCCGTAGGCCAGGGCCTTTTTGATCTGGGCGGCCTCGTCCGGCTCCAGGGCGGCCAGGCCCAGGATGTCGGCGCACTGCTCCAGGCTCAGGCCGAAGCGCTTGCCCCTGAGGATCAGCTTGAGGCGGGTGCGGTCGCGCTTGCGGTACTGGCGCTGGCCGCCGTTGCTGCGCTGGGGGCTGAGCAGGCCCTTTTCCTCGTAGAAGCGGATGCTGCGGGTGCTGACGCCCGTTTCCTGGGCCAACTGCCCTATGCTCCAGGTGCGCTCTGGCTTCACGGCTTGCAAAATCCAATTATTATCGTTTACGTTAAAGTCAAGTTATCATCGTCCCGCCGCCGCGGTCAAGGGGGTGTTGACCCCTCGGCCGGGGCGGGGCTAGCCTGGACGCAAAGCCCAAGACGGGGACCAGCAGGGGGTGAGCCATGAACGTTCTGGTGGAAAAACAGGGCCCGGTGACCACGGTGATCCTCAACCGGCCCCAGGCGCGCAACGCGGTCAATCCGGCCACGGCCCAGGAGCTGCGCCAGGCCTTCCACGCCTTTGCGGAGGACGCCGAGGCCCTGGTGGCGGTGCTGTGGGGGGCCGGCGGCTGCTTCTGCGCGGGCTATGACCTCAAAAGCGCGGCCACCAGCGCCGCCGAGGTGTACGAGCCCGAGGGCGAGGGCCCCATGGGCCCCAGCCGCTGGCTGCTCCCCAAGCCGGTGATCGCGGCCGTGGAGGGCTACGCCGTGGCTGGAGGGCTGGAGTTGTCCCTGTGGTGTGATCTGCGCGTGGCGGCCCAGGACGCGGTGTTCGGGGTGTTCTGCCGGCGCTGGGGGGTGCCCCTCCTAGACGGCGGCACTGTGCGCCTGCCGCGTCTGATCGGCCACAGCCGGGCCCTGGACATGATTCTCACCGGCCGGCCGGTGGGCGCCGAGGAGGCCCTGTCCTGGGGTCTGGCCAACCGGGTGGTGGCCCCGGGCCAGACCCGGACGGCGGCCGAGGCCCTGGCCGCGGAGATAGCCCGCTTTCCCCAGATGTGCCTTCGCGCCGACCGCCTGTCCTCCTACCGGCAGTGGGACCTGGAGCTGGTGGCGGCGCTCAAAAACGAGGGTCGCGAGGGCCTGGCTCCGCTTTTGGCCGAGGCCCAGCAGGGCGCGGCCCGCTTTGCCAGCGGCAAGGGACGGGGCGGCAACTTCAGTGACATTTAGGCCCCTCAGCCAGCGGGGATTTTTTTAGACTTGACTTCCGAAGCTCGTTTATGAAAACGAATAGTATTCACAATACTGAACTTGGTTCGCAATCCAAGGTGGATTTCAGTCGTTTCGGTGGGTATGGCGTCTTCGACCCGCAAAGAGCGCGAAAAGCAGGTGCGCCGCCAGGAGATCCTGGAGGCGGCCCGGGCCGTGATCGCGGCCAAGGGGCTGTCCGGGGCCACCATGGAGGAGATCGCCGACAAGGCCGACTACAAACCGGCCACCCTGTACCTGTACTTCGGCAGCAAGGACGACCTGCTGGCCAGCCTGTATCTGTCGGCCATGCAGTTCGTGGTGGACGAGATAGAGGCCCTGGCCCAGCAGCCAGAGCCGGACCCCCTGCAAAAGCTCAAGAAGCTGCCCGACCTGCTCAGCCGGGTCTACCGCTTTGATCCGGCCGTGCTCATGAGCCTGTTCTACATGCAGGCCGGCAAGGGCTACTCCAACATCGCGGCCGACACCCTGGAGCAGCTCAACCAACTGGCCCAGCGGGGCATCCGCGGCCTGGCCGGGGTTTTTGCCGATGGCATAGCCCGAGGCCGGCTGGAGATGTTGTCTCCCATAGTCCTGGCCGACACGGTGTGGTCCCTGTTCGCCGGCGTGGTGCTCTGGGAGGAGAGCAAGCGCTTTTTCGATCCCAGCAAGGACCACGTGGAGTCCACCCTGCGGGCGGCCATGGGGCTTTTGTTCAAGGGCATGACCAAGGACTGCGCCGGCTGAGGGGCCGGCGGCTTTTTTGCGAGGGTAAAGATGCAGATCAAGGATTCAGTGGCGATCATCACCGGCGGGGCCTCTGGCCTAGGCGAGGCCACGGCCCGGCACCTGCTGCAGCGCGGCGGGCAGGTGGCCCTGTTCGACCTGGCCGGCGAGCGGGGCCAGGCCCTGGCCCAGGATCTGGGCGAGCGGGTCATTTTCTGCCAGGTGGATGTGACCGACGAGGCCCAGGTGGACCAGGGGGTGCGGCGGACCGTGGAGGCCTTCGGCTCTGTGCAGGTGGCGGTCAATTGCGCGGGCATCGGGGTGCCGTTCAAGGTGCTGGGCAAGGACGGACCCATGGACATGGGCCGCTGGATCAAGACCCTGCAAATAAACCTGGTGGGCACCATGCAGGTGATCCGCCTGGCCGCCCAGCGCATGGCCGCCAACCAGCCCAACGCCGAGGGTGAGCGCGGAGTCGTCATCAACACCGCCTCCATCGCCGCCTTCGAGGGGCAGGTGGGCCAGAGCGCCTACGCCGCCTCCAAGGCCGGCGTCGTGGGTCTGACCCTGCCCCTGGCCCGGGAGTTCGCCTCCCTGGGCATCCGGGTGTTGACCATCGCTCCGGGCCTGTTCCAGACTCCCATGATGGCCAGCCTTCCCGAGAAGGTGCAGCAGTCCCTGGGCCAGAGCGTGCCTTTCCCCAGCCGGCTGGGCCGGCCCCAGGAGTTCGCCCTGCTGGCCGAGCAGATCATCGCCAACCCCATGCTCAACGGCGAGACCATCCGCCTGGACGGGGCCCTGCGCATGGCCCCCCGCTAGGGGCCGGCGCGGGCGGAGAAATTAAGCACTAAATTCTGGAGCATAGATTCATGGATTTTTCTCTGAGCGAAGAACACAAGATACTCAAGGACATGGCCTACAAGTTCGCCAAGCAGGAGTTGGGCCCCCTGGCCTCTCAGTGCGACCTGGAGGAGTGCTACCAGCGCGAGGCGGTGCAAAAGGCGGCCGAGCTGGGCATGGTGGGGGCCTGGGTGCCCGAGGAGTACGGCGGCGCCGGCGTGGGCTGCCTGGGCAACTCCTTGATCGTGGAGCAGCTCTCGCGGGTGGACATGGGCGGCTGCCTGAACATCACCGCCGCCGCCTTTGGCTGCGAGGCCATCTGGCTCTACGGCAGCGAGGAGCAAAAGCAAGAGTATCTGCCCGCGGTGTGCAGCGGCCGGAAGATCAGCGCCGGCGCCTTCACCGAGCCCGACGCCGGCACCGACGTGGCCGGCTACAAGACCCGGGCCGTGCTGGACGGGGACCACTGGGTCATCAACGGCAACAAGATGTTCATCACCAACGGCACGGTCTGCGACTTCTTCGTGGTGCAGTGCATCACCCAGCCCGAGGCCAAGCGCCACGGCCGCTTCAGCCAGATCATCGTGCCGGCCGACGCCCCGGGGGTGACCCGCAACAAGATCAAGGGCAAGATGGGCATCCGGGCCAGCGACACCGCGGCCCTGGCCTTCGAGGACGTGCGGGTGCCCAAGGGCAACCTGGTGGGCGAGGAGGGCCGCGGCTTCTACCAGCTCATGCACTTCTTCGACACCACGCGGCCCATGGTGGGGGCCCAGGCCCTGGGCCTGTCCCAGGCCTGTCTGGAGGCCAGCCTGCGCTACGCCAAGGAGCGCAGCGCCTTCGGCCAGCCCCTCGGCTCCTTCCAACTGATCCAACAGAAGCTCACGGAGATGGCCATACGCATCGAGGCCCTGCGCGGCCTGGTGTACCGGGCGGCCTGGCTCATAGACGCGGGCCAGCCTGACTTCACCCTGGCGGCCATGGCCAAGTACTTCGGCGGCCAGACCGCGGTGTTCTGCGCCAACGCGGCCGTGGAGGTACACGGCGGCTACGGCTACATCCACGAGTACGAGGTGCAGCGCTACTACCGCGACGCCAAGATTCTGGAGCTCTACGAGGGCACCAAGGAGGCCGAGGTGGTCACGGTGGCCGGGGTGCTGCTCAGGGGCTAGAGCGGGGAGAGGCGGGCCCATGGCGCGCAGGTGGCTGGATCAGGAGCACGAGATCTTCCGGGAGGCCTTCCGGCGGTACGTGCAAAAAGAGATCGCGCCGCACATCGCCGAGTGGGACCAGCAGGGCCAGGTGCCCCGGGAGGCCTGGCTGGCCCTGGGCCGGCAGGGCTACCTCTGCCCCTGGCTGGAGGAGCGCTACGGCGGCAGCGGAGCGGACTTCGGCTACTCGGTGATCATTATCGAGGAGATCGCCCGGGCCGGGGCCCTGTCGTTCATGGTAGGGCTGCACTCGGACATCGTGACCCCCTATCTGCACGCCTTTGCCAATGAGGAGCAGAGGCAGCGCTGGCTGCCCGGCGCGGCCAGCGGCCAGAGCATCCTGGCCATCGCCATGACCGAGCCCGACGCGGGCTCGGATTTGCAGGCCATGCGCGCCACGGCCAGCAAGGACGGGGAGCATTACCTGCTCAACGGCAGCAAGACCTTCATCTCCAACGGGCAGTGCTGCGACTTGGTGATCGTGGCCGCCAAGACCGACCTCCAGGCCGACCCGGCCCGCGGCGGCATCAGTCTGCTGGTGGTGGAGGAGGGCGCCCCCGGCTTTGTCAAGGGGAACAAGCTCAAGAAGATGGGGCTGCACGGCCAGGACACCTGCGAGATGGTATTCAGCGACTGCCGGGTGCCCGCGGCCAACCTGCTGGGCCGGGAGGGACGGGGCTTCGCCTACATGATGGAGAAGCTGCAGCAGGAGCGCCTGGTTTGCGCGGTGATGTCCCAGGCCGCGGCCGAGGCCATGCTGCGGTGGACGGTGGACTACTGCCAGGAGCGGCGCATCTTCGGCCGGCCGGTGGGGCAGTTCCAGCACAACGCCTTCAAGCTGGCGGAGATGGCCACCGAGGTGGAGCTGGGCCGCGCCTTTCTGGACGAGTTGATTGAGGACCACATGGCCGGCCGGGACATCGTGAGCAAGGTCTCCATGGCCAAGTGGTGGATATCCGAGATGGCAAACCGGGTGGCCTATCACGGCGTGCAGCTCCACGGCGGCTACGGCTACATGGAGGAATACCCCATCTGCCGCGCTTACCGCGACGTGCGCGTGCACACCATCTTCGCGGGCACCACCGAGGTGATGAAGTCAATCATCGCCAAGCGGATGGGGTTGTAAGGGAAAAGACAAGGAGGAGGGCATGGACTATCTGCTCAGTCCTGAGCAGTTGGCGGTAAGGGATGAGGTGCGCCGCTTCGTCAAGGAGCAGGTGCCCAGCCGCATGGTGCGCGAAATGGACCAGGGGGAGTTGGAGTCGGGCCGCTGGTTCGTGGAGAAGGCCGGCGCGGCCGGCATTCTGGGCCTGCGCTTTCCCAAGGCCTACGGCGGCCGCGGCCTGAACTGGGTGGCCGACGTGGCCTGCATGGAGGAAGTGGGGGTGCTGGGCACCTCCCTGGGCTGCGCCTACGCCATGCCCAGCATCGTGGGCGAGGCCCTGGTGCGCTTCGGCACCGAGGAGCAGAAGAACAAATACCTGGCTCCCACCCTGGCCGGCCGGCTCTACAGCGCCGAGGGCCTCACAGAGCCCCGGGGCGGCTCGGATTTCTTCGGAGCCACCACCACGGCCGTGGCCGACGGCGACGAGTTCGTGCTCAGCGGTCAGAAGCGCTTTGTGGTGGGCGCCCGGGACTCGGACTGGTTTTTGGTTTACGCCAAAAGCGACCCCCAGGCCCACCCCCACAAGTCCATGAGCTGCTTCATCGTGGAGCGGGACTTCGGGGTGGAGGTGCAAAACATCTACCAGCTCATGGGCACCCGCGGCGGCGGCACCGGCCGCCTGGTCTTCGACGGGGTGCGGGTGCCCAAGGCCAACCTGGTGGGCGAGCTGCACGGCGCCTATGACATCTTCAACCGCATGATGGTGCCCGAGCGCCTGACCTCGGCGGCCGGGGCCCTGGGCAGCGCCCGGGCGGCCCTGGAGGTGGCCACCCGCTACTCCACGCGGCGCAAGGCCTTCGGCCAGACCATCAACCGCTTCCAGGCGGTGGGCTTTATGGTCGCCGACAGCGTGGCCCTGCTGGACGCGGCCCGCGCCCTGTGCTACGTGGCCGCCCGGGCGGCCGACGGGCAGGACGACCCCCGCCGCATCGTCTCCGAGGCCAAGAAGGTGACCACCGAGAACTGCTGGCAGATTATCAACAACGCCATGCAGGTCATGGGCGGCATCGGCTACACCACGGTATATCCCATCGAGCGGCTCATGCGCGACGCCCGCCTGTCCCTGATCTGGACCGGCTCCAATCAGGTGATGAACCTCTTGATCCAGCACGAGTGGTACAAGGAAGTGATGCAAGGCGGGGGCAAGGCCCGCGACGTGGAGGACGACGCTCTTACCCCCGATGAACAGGAGAAGGTGTACGAATAGCCTGCGCGCCAAGGCCCGGCGGGCCTCTGGCCAAGGCTCCCCGGCGGACGCAGGCCAACCCAGAAACGAGATGGCCCAAGGGAGGGAATGGCTGTGACTCTAAAAAGGATGGTGATCGTTTTATTGGCGCTGGCGCTGATGGCGCCGGCCACGGCCCTGGCCGCCAAGGTGCCGGGGGTGTCCGACAAGGAGGTGGTGATCGGCTTCAGCACGCCGCTGTCGGGCCCGGCCGCCCTGTGGGGCGTCACTGCCCTGGGGGCCAAGGCCTGGGCGGACTACATCAACAGCAAGGGCGGCATCCACGGCCGCAAGATCAGGTGCATCATCAAGGACGATGGCTACAACCCGGCCCGCACCCTGGCCAACCTGCAGCAGATGAAGAGCGACATCTTCGCGGTGCTGGCCCTGCTGGGCTCGGCCCCCAACGCCGCGGCCAAGGACTTCTTCCCGGACAACAATATCCCCCTGATCCTGCCCTACGCCAACTCCCGCATCTTCGCCAATCAGCCCAAGGCCAAGCAGAAGTGGTACTTCCTGGCCTATCCGGACTACGACGACGAGAACCACTACCTGACCGGCTACGCCATCAAGAACCTCAAGGCCAAGAAGATCGCTCAGTTCTACCAGAACGACGACTACGGCCACCTGGCCTGGGCCGGCATCGAGAAGGCGGTGAAGGAATCCGGCGGCAAGGCCAAAGTGGTGGGCAAGGTCCCCTATGAGGTCACCGAGCGCAACCTGTCCACCCACGCCCTGAAGCTCAAGGAGACCGGGGCCGACACCCTGATCATCACCGCCAACCCCCTGGCCACGGCCAACATCGTCAAGGAGATGGCCAAGGTAGGTTACAAGCCGACCCTGGTGACCAACTTCACGGTGGCCGACCCCATCATGCACAAGCTCTGCGGCCCCAACTGGGTGGGCACCTACATCACCATGGCCGGCATCATGTCCATGCCCGGCTTCGACAAGGAAGCCAACCAGGTGGTGGACATCCTCATGAAGCAGAACCCCAAGTTCAAGGGCAAGGAGTACCTGGCCGTGTTCGGCGCGGTCTCCATGATGCACCTGGCCAAGGGCCTGGAGCTGGCGGGCAAGAACCTGACTCGCGAGGGCCTGATCAAGGCCATGGAGCAGATCAAGAACTGGAAGCCCATGGGCATGGGCGCGCCGACCACCTACACCCCCAACCAGCACCACGGCAACAACTCGGTGCGCATGACTCGGGCGCAGAAGGACGGGCAGAACCACCCCATCGGCGACTTCGTCGTCTTCGCACCCAGGTTCTAACTGGAGCAACATGGCACTGCTGGAGATACAAGACCTGAACATCAGCTTCGGGGGCATCCAGGCCCTGGCTGGGGTGGACCTGTCCGTCGAGCCGGAGGAAATCCTCACGGTGATCGGTCCCAACGGGTCGGGCAAGACCACCCTGTTCAACTGCATATCCGGGGTCTACAAGCCCACGAGCGGGGCCGTGCGGTTCGAGGGGGAGAGCCTCTTGGGGCTCTCCCCCGATTCCGTGGCCCAGCGGGGCATTGCCCGCACCTTCCAGAACCTGCGCCTGTTCATGCACATGACCGTGCTGGACAACCTGATGCTGGGGCGGCACATCAAGTTCAAGAAGAACCCCCTGCATGCCTTTCTGCGCGTGCGCACTGAGGAGCTTGAGCACCGCGCGGTGGTGGAGGAGCTCATTGACTTTCTGGAGCTGCAGGCCTGGCGTGCGGCTCGCATCTCCGACTGCCCCTACGGCATTCAGAAGCGGGCCGAGATGGGCCGGGCCTTGGCCCTGGAGCCCAAGCTGCTCATGCTTGACGAGCCCATCAGCGGGCTCACCGCCGAGGAGAAGCAGGAGACGGCCTACCTGATCACCGAGATCAAGGGCCGCTTCAAGCCGGCCATCCTGCTGGTGGAGCACGACCTGCGCATCGCCTCGGCCCTGGCCGACCGCATGGTGGCCATGGACAACGGAGTGAAGATCGCCCAGGGATCGCCCGAGGAGGTGCAGCGCCACCCCGAGGTGATCCGCGCCTACCTGGGTGACGAATAGAGGCGCAAGGAACTCGGGGAGGTGAAGCAGGCCTTGGAAGCCAACAAACCACTGGCAGCCGCGGCGGACAAACCGCCCCTGCTCAAGATAGCCAACATCGAGACACTTTACTTTGACCGCATCTACGCCCTGCGCGGCCTGACCCTGGCCATCCGGGAGCGGGAGATTTTCGCCGTGCTGGGGCCCAACGGAGCCGGCAAGACCACCCTGCTCAAGACCATCGCCGGCCTGCTCAAGGACCAGCCCAACAAGGGGACCATCGAGTTCGAGGGCCGGCGCATCCACCGCCTGGCCCCGGAGCGCGTCTCCGGCAGGGGCATAGTCTACGTGCCCGAGGACCGGGGCCTGTTCCGGGAGCTGACGGTCAAGGAGAACCTGGAGATCGGCTGCTGGGGCCGCCGGGGCAGGGAGGTCCGGGAGGACATGGAGTTCGTTTACGGGCTCTTCCCCATCCTGGCCGAGCGCGGCGAGCAGCAGGCAGAGACCCTCTCCGGCGGGCAGCAGCAGATGCTGGCCATCGCCCGGGCCCTCCTGCGGCGGCCCAAGCTGCTGATGCTGGACGAACCCTCCCTGGGGCTGGCCCCCCTGGTGGCCCGCACGGTGTACGAGGCCCTGCTCAAGATCGCCCAGACCGGCACCACCATTCTGTTGGTGGAACAGAACGCCAAGCTGGCCTTTTCCATCGCCGACTACGGCTACATCATGGAGGCCGGCCGCATCGTGCTGGAGGGCACCGCCGCCGAGTTGCAGCAGAACCAGGACGTACAGGAGCTATACCTGGGCCTGGGCGGCCAGGACGCCTCGCCCAAGGGCTGGCGCCTGTACAAAAAGAGGAGAACATGGTGACCACCGTCAGCGCCTTGCGCTTCCCAGATTTGTTTTTCAGCCAGGTTGAGCGGCTGGGCGACAAGGTGGCCCTGCGCCACAAGGACTACGGCATCTGGAACCGCATCACCTGGAAGCAGTACGGCCAGATGGTCCGGCAGGTGGCGGCCGGGCTTATGGCCGAAGGACTACAGCCCGGCGACCGGGTGACGGTGCTGGGCGACAACCGGCCCGAGTGGCTGGCCTGCCACCTGGGCACCATGACCGCCGGCGGGGTCACCGTGGGCATCTACCCCACCTCCTCGCCCGAAGAGATCAATTACGTGGTCAGCCACTCCGAGGCCAAGGTGCTGTTCGTGGAGAACGAGGAGCAGGTGGACAAGGTCCTGGAGATCATCGACGGCCTGAAGGGGGCCAAGGTGATCATCTGGGACCCCAAGGGGCTGTGGGGCTTCAACCACCCGCGCCTGAGCTTTTTCAGCGAGTTCATGGCCCAGGGCCAGCGCTACCTGGAGGAGCACGGCCACGAGCTTACCGCGCGCACCCAGGCCATCCAGCCTGATGACCTGGCCATGTTCATCTACACCTCGGGCACCACCGGCCGGCCCAAGGGGGCCATGATCAGCCACAGCAACATCCTCAAGATGACCGAGTCCTTTGTCAGCGTGCTGCCCACCAGCGATAAGGACGAACTGCTTTCTTATCTGCCCCTGGCCCACATCTACGAGAACCTGATCTCGGTTTTACAGGCGGTGCGCACCGGGGCCACGGTGAACTTCGTGGAGAACCTGGAGACCCTGCCCCAGAACCTGCGGGAGGTTTCGCCCACCATCTTCGCCAGCGTGCCCCGCATCTGGGAGAAGTTCGTCAGTAACATCGAGATCAAGATGTCAGACTCCACCCTGCTCAAACGCCTCTGCTACCGGCTGGCGGTCAAGGTGGGCCTGGCCTATATCAAGGCCCGCGAGGCCGGCCGCTGCCCCTGGTGGCTGCGGCTGGCCTATCGGGTGGCCTATTGGGGGGTGCTGTACCACCTTAAGCGCATGATCGGCATGGAGCGCATCCGCTATGCCATCTGCGGCGCGGCCCCGGCCAGCCCGGAGCTGTTCCAGTGGTACAACGCGGTGGGGGTGAACCTGCGCGAGGGCTACGGCCAGACCGAGTCCACGGGGGTCATCGCCGTCACCCCCCTGGACGCGCCGCGCCTGGGCTACGTGGGCAAGCCGGTGCCCGGAGTGGAGGTGGAGATCGCCGAGGACGGCGAGATACTGGTCCGGGGCCCCAACGTCTTCAAGGGCTACTTCAAGAACCCCGAGCTGACCGAAGAAACCGTCACCGCCGGCGGCTGGCTGCACACCGGCGACGTAGGGGCCCTGGAAGACGGCTATCTCAAGATATTGGACCGCAAGAAAGACATCATCATCACCCGCGGCGGCAAGAACATAACCCCGGCCTTCATCGAGAATAAGCTCAAGTTCAGCTTCTACATCCAGGACGCGGTGGTGATCGGCGACGGCCGCAAGTTCCTCACCGCCCTGATCCTTATTGACGAGGACAACGTCAACAAATACGCCCAGGACAACCGCATCCCCTTCACCACCTTCGAGGATCTGACCAGGAACCCGGAGATCATCAAGCTGATCGAGCGGGAGGTGGCCGCGGTGAACAAGACCCTGGCCCGGGTGGAGACCGTAAAGAAATTCAGGCTGCTGCCCCGCCGCTTCTACGAGGAAGATGGCGACGTGACCCCCACCAAGAAGGTCAAGAGGCGCTCCCTGGAAAAACGATACGTTAACCTGATCCAGGAGATGTACGGGAGCTAGTGGTCACATGGACCTGATCCAATCATACGCGGAAGAGCTGAAGCTGATCCGCAAGCCCTTCACCAAGGTGTGGGTCTGGGGCCTGGTGCTGGCGGTGTTCCTGCTGCCGCTGTACACCGACCAGTCGCTGGTCTACATCGCCACTCTGGTGTTCATGTTCACCATCGGCACCATGGGCCAGAACCTGCTGATCGGCTTCACCGGCCAGATATCCTTTGGCCAGGCCGGCTTCTTGGCCATCGGCGCCTTCACCTTCGGGCACCTGGTGCGCATGGGGGTGCCCTGGCCCCTGGCCCTAGTCTGCGCGGGGCTGGTGGCCGGGGTCTTCGGCCTGCTGGTGGGCTTCCCCTCCCTGCGCCTCAAGGGGCCCTACCTGGCCATCGCCACCCTGGGCTTCGGCGTGGCGGTGTATCAGATATTCGCCAACTCGCCGCTGCTCTCCGGCGGGCGCATGGGCCTGACCATCGAGAAGCTGGAGCCGTTCTGGATCCTCAGCGCGGAGCAGACCTATTTCTACCTGTACTTCCTCATAGCCGGGCTGTTCACCTTGCTCGCCTACAACATCGTTTCCTCCTACATGGGCCGGGCCTTCATTGCCGTGCGCGACAACGACATAGCCGCCGAGGTGCTGGGCGTGAGCCTGACCCGCTACAAGCTTCTGTCGTTCGCCATCAGCTCATTTTACGTGGGCGTGCAGGGCGGGCTGCTGGCCCTGGTCCTGGGCTACCTGGAGCCCAACATGTTCACCTTCCTGGTGACCATAGACTTCCTGGTGGCGGTGATCGTGGGGGGGCTGGCCCTGGTGGAGGGCTCCATCCTGGGCGCCGCCTTCGTGGTGCTGGCGCCCCAGGTGCTGGCCGAGTACAGGGCCCTGGTGCCCATGATCTACGGCCTGGCCATCATTCTGGTCTTGATCTTCGAGCCCCTGGGGCTGGCCGGCCGCTGGCTGAAGATGAGGCTGTATTTCCGCAACTGGCCGTTCCGGTAGAGAGGGCGGGAGAGAGATGGACTTCACAGAGATTATGCAGTACGTGATCTCCGGGCTGTCCCAGGGCAGCCTCTACGCCCTGGTGGCCCTGGGCATCGTGCTGGTCTACCGGGCCAACCGGGTGCTCAACTTCGCCCACGGCGATGTGACCACCGCCGGGGCCTTCGTGGCCTTTTATCTGATGGGCGCGGGGATGTCCTGGTGGCTGGCCTTTTTACTGGCCATCGCCTTCGGGGCGGTCATCGCCATGCTGTTCTACTTCGGGGTGCTGGTCCCGGCCCAGCGCCGGGAGGCCAGCCACCTGGGCATGGTCATCCTCACCCTGGGCTTCGGCCTGGTCATCCAGTCCCTGGTCCTGGAGTTCGGCACCCTGGAGCCGCAGACCTTCCCCTTTCCTTTGTCGGACCAGAAGACATTTGACGTGGGCGGGCTGATCATAAACCAACTCAGCCTGGGCACCTTGGTCTTCGGCATCGCGGGCAGCGTCTTGTTCTACCTGCTGGTGCAGAAGACGCCCATCGGCCTGGCCATGCGGGCCACCAGCGAGAATCTGCCCGCGGCCCAGACTCTGGGCATCCCCACCCGCCGGGTGCTGGCCCTGTCCTGGGGCATGGCCGCCGGGTTGGGGGTGCTGGCCGGCCTGTTCCTGGCCGCGGTGGTGTTTTTGGACCCCAACTTCATGCTGGAGCCCTTCCTCAAGGGGTTCGCGGCGGCCATCTTGGGCGGCCTGAACAGCCTGCCCGGGGCCATCGTGGGCGGGCTGATCCTGGGGGTGGCCGAGGCCCTGGCCGGCGGCCTGATCTCGGTGGCCTTCAAGAACACCCTGGCCTTCTTGATCATCATCTTCGTGCTGCTGCTCAAGCCCGAGGGCCTGTTGGGCACCGAGTTCGTGGAGCGGGTCTAGCCCGCCAGGGAGGATGGAGATGCCCAAACCCAGCTACCCCACCGGCGAGGGGATCTGGTCCCGAGGCCGGCGCCCGGAGCCGGGCTACGGCCGGGTGCGCCTGGGCCTGCCCTATAAGGAGGCGGTGGAGAGCCTGCGCGGGGCCCTGTCCGGCCGCCAGGACTTCGACCCCGCGGTGCTTTTCGTCTGGGGCACCATGCAGGCCACCGGCGTGCTGAACACCTTGAAGGCCGTGGAGGAGGCCTTTGGCGAGAAGGGCCAGGAGGTGGTGCGCAAGGCCATCAACCAGGCCGGGCACGAGGCCTGCTCCCAGATGCTGGACAACTCCGAGCTGCCCGAGGACCTCACGGAGGTGGAGCTGCTCAGCTACGTCGTCACCGGGCTGAACACCATCCTCTACGCCTCCCTGGAGCGGCCCTGGATCGCCTCCCCCGAGCGCTGCGAGTTCGACATCCTCTGGTGCCCGCATCAGGACCGCTACAGCGCCTTTGACTGCCGGGTGCAGCGCTACTTCGTGGAGGGCATGATCCGGGCCATCGAGGAGCGCGGCCTGGGTAATTTCACGGCCTGGGTGGATAAGCTAATCCCCCGCGGCGCCGAGTGCTGCCACTTCGTGGTCCAGCGCCGCGCCGACGACGGCCGCCAGAACCCCTGGGACGCTTACTCCGACCACATGGGCCGCCGGGCCCTGGACCGTCTCAAGACCAAGGACTAGCGCCCGCTCCCGGCCGGGACGGGCGCCGTCCCTGTCCCTAGGCCGGCTTTTTGGGCCGCCAGAAAGGCCCGGTCTTGCCTATCTCCTGGATGGTGGCGCCCATGGCCCGGGCGTATTCCCGGCTGCGGGTCATCCAGTCCGGATCCAGCCTTCGCTGGAAGTAGGGTCCCGAGAACATCTTGACCAGGTCCTTGAGGACTAGCAGACCCTCCTCGCTGCCCGGCGCGAATCCCTGCCACTTCTTGGCGTGCTCTTCCGACCGGAAGAGGTTCATGGTGCTTCAGGCGAAGGGTATGTCCTCGAACCATTTCCACAGGGGCACGGCCACGTAGCCCACCAAGTCCGCAGGCTCGGCCTTGAGCACCCGGCCGTCGCGCATCTCCACGGTGATGGGCTGGCCGCAGTCCAGGCAGGGCGCCTGGATCTTCACCAGCTTGCCAGGGAACAGCCAGCTGACCGCCAGCGATTCGAAGCCTCACTGGCCGAACCACTTCTGCTGGCCGTCCACACTGATGCGGTACTGGGTGGGCAGGTTGTTGAAGGGTGCAAAGGAACATATCAGGTCGGTCTTGGGGAAGAGCCAGCCGGGCACCCCGGCCTTGAACAGCTCGTGCAGGGCCTGGCGCCCCTGTTCCACACCCACGCCCAACTCCGTGGCCAGCTCCGTATAGTGCGGCGCCTGGCCAGTGTCCACCATGCGCCGCATGATCAGATTAAAGGTCTTGTCCAGAGCGATGGGCTCAGCCATGACCACCTCCTCCTTTCCCCTAGCCGCGGTTAGCCCAGATATTTCATGAGGGCCGGGCGTCCGGCTTCGCCAGCCCCCGGCATACTGCGTTGCCGGCTTCGCTCGCGCCTGGATGTAGCTTTGGCTACACCTGCGGCGCTCGCTCGCCAGACGCCTTGTCTGCCGGCGGCTGGCT
>QZKP01000043.1 GCA_003605055.1 Desulfarculus sp. | reverse complement strand
TGCTCGGCCGAATAGCGCTTCCTGGCCATCGTCGCCCTCCTTTTCTACGGCCCAAAATCCTAACTTAAAAATTGGACCGAGTTAAGGGGGGCAGGTCAAAAACCAAATAGTATGATATGAAAACCACCGGCGGCGACAAAAAGACCCAGCTTCGCGGGACCCAAAGCATCCAGCGGGCCATATCCTTGATCCGCAAGGTGGCCGAAATGGATGAGAGCGGGGTGAACCTCTCCCGGCTGGCCAGTTCGGTGGACCTGCACCCCTCCACTACCTACCGCATCCTGCAGCTCCTTCTGGCGGAAAACTTTGTCATCTACAATCCCGAGACCAAGCAATACCACCTGGGCATCGAGATCTATCGCCTCGGCCGCTCGGTGTACGGCAACACGGTCCGGGAGCGCTTCCGCAGCCTCATCGAAAAGGCCGCCGAGTTCAGCCAAGACACGGTTTTTCTGCTCATCCGCGCCTACAACGAGGCCATCTGCGTGGACCGCCTGGAGGGCAAGTACCCCATCAAGGCCCTGACCTTTGACATCGGCTCGCGCAGGCTCCTGGGCATAGGGGGCGGGGCCTTGGCCATTCTCTCCTATCTGCCGGAGAAGGAGAGGGAGGCCGTGATCAATATCAATGAGCCCATCTACCCGCGGTTCAACAACATGACCGCCGAGCGGGTGCGCCTGGCGGTGAAGGAGACCCGGCTGCGGGGCTATGCCTACACCCAGGGCAACCTCTACTCCGGGGCCAACAGCGTGGGCGTGCCGGTGACCGACCTCAAGGAGGACCTGCACGCGGCCATCACCGTCACCGCGGTGGATCAGAGGTTGGGCCTGGAGCGGGCCCGCGAGGTGGCCAACTTCATCAAATCCGAGATATTGGCCGCGGGACTCTTCACCCCCTGACCAGTCGGTTGATGCCAGCAAACTTTTGGGTGCGCTGCCCCAGCCGGGCAGGCGATGATCATAGCGCAGCAGGGCAAAACGAGCTTAACGCGGCCCGGCGATGCCTCGTATCCGAGGAACCCGGCGCGGGCAGCGCCTCAGCACCTAAATCCTAACCCTTCCCGTGGGGCCGAGATTCGCGGGCCAGGTCGCTAAAACCGTAGCGCGCGGCCCGCCGGGGGTGAATGATCGGGAGGGGCCGGGCTGTTAAAAAATCCTCCGCTGCTCTATAATGCCCCCAGGAAACGACAGGTTTCTCCAACCCGACCCGCGGGGCCGGTGAGCAGGGGGCTGCCGGAAGATGCTGGGCAAGGGGTGGAAAATCTCTAGTACGTTTGGCCGGCTTTGGGGCGCTCGTATCTGGCGGGAGCCTTGGTTGCTGGCCGGGGGCCTGCTGGTGGTGGCGCTGCCCTGGCTGCAGCGCTGGCTGTATTGGTTCCCGGAGCCGGCCCACCGGCTGTTCTGGTCCGGCGACTTCGTGGAGCTGAACGCCCACCGGGGCTGGTTCTACCATCAGCTCGCCCAGGGCAAGCTGGCCCTGTGGGACCCCCTGATGGCCACCGGCCAGCCGGTGCTGTCTTATCTGTTCGATATTTTCAATCCGGTGGCCCTGCTCAGCGTCTTCTTTCTGGAAGACGGCCTGCTGCGCAGCGACTTCGCCCAGGTCATGCTGATCGTGTACTGCTCCCTGGCCGGCCTGGGCGCCTTCCTGCTGGGCCTGCAACTGCGGCTGGGGCGCTCGGCGGCCACGGTCATGGGCCTGGTGATGGGCGGCATGGGCGTGATGACGGCCCACAGCATCCACGCCACCATGATCAGCACCATTGCCTGGTCGCCCTACGTGTTCCTGTTCCTGCAGCGCGCCCGGGAGGGCTCGCGGCTCCTGAATGGGGCCTGGGCCGGCATATTCTTCGGCCTGTGCTTCACCGGCGGCATGCCTCAGGTCTTTTATTACCTGATGTTCGCCCTGGGCCTGTACGTGGTCTACTGGGCAGTGCTGGACTGGCGCCTGGGCGGCTGGTCCCTGGTCTGGGGCCAGGGGTGGCAGGCCTATCTGGGCCTGGGCCTGGCCTCCCTGCTCATGGGCCTGCCCAACCTGGCCCACGAGTTCATGTCCACCCTGGGCGATCCGGTGCTGGTGCACGACATCACGGCCCTGGCCGGCAAGGACCGCCTGCTCTTCACGCAGGAGAACTCGGGGCAACTGGGGCTCTTGGCCTATTTCCTGCTCCCGCGCTACATGGAGCCCTTTCAGGAAGCGGTCATGTACGTGGGCATCCTGCCCCTGCTCCTGGCCCTGGCGGCCGTGTTCTGGGTGCGGCGGCCCGGGGCGGGTTATTGGAAGCTGCTCTGCCTGGCCGGGCTGGTGCTGCTGCTGGGCGGGCAGATGGGCCTGCACAAGGTGCTCCTGGACCTGCTGCCCGGCTACGGGTTGTTCCGGGCGCCGGTGCGCTGGGGGTTTCTGCTGCACCTGGGCCTCTTGGTGCTGGCCGGCTACGGCCTGGCCTGGCTGCTGGGCCGGGCCGGCCCAGAGGAGCTGCGGCCCCTGCGCCGCGTCTTGGCCGTGGTCTGCACCCTCCTGCTGGGTCTGGTCCTGGTCCTGCTGATCCTGGGCAACCTGGGCGTACCGGGCCATAACCTGCACAACATGCTGCCCATGCTGGGCGAGTTCCTCTGGCTGCTGCTCATGGCCGCCGCCCTCTGGTGGGCGGTGGCCCGCCTGGCCCAGGGCGCCGCGCGGCGGCTGCCGGCCCTGCTGCTGGTGTTTCTGGCGGCCCTGGACCTGGGCTTTTACTACGCGCCGCTCAGCGTAGATAACCCCAAGGCCTATGGCAACGACCCCTCCCGCCTCAGCCGCGAGCAGTACCAGCGGGCGGCCCTCTGGGGACGCCTGAGCCACCAGCCCCCGCTGCCCACCCGCATCCTGCTCAGCCGCGCCAACGAGGACACCCGCTACCTGAGCGACTTCTACACCTTTCGCGTGAACCTGGTGAATTCGCCGGGCGGCTACATGGACCGCCGCCTGCCCCTGGGCTACTGGCAGATATGGTGGCAGCGGCAGGCCAGCCCCCGCTTCCTGGATCTGTTGTCCGCGGGCCTGGTGGACAACAGCAGCCCCCTGCGCCGGAACCGGCGGGACCACTGGTCTCTGGTGGGCTACAGCCAGTCCGCGGTGCCCCTGCCCGCGCCGGGGACGGTGGGGGGCCTGGAGCTGCGGGCCAGGGTCTTGTTCGCTCGGAACCTGGCCCCGGGTGCGGTCCTGGCCTCGGTGGCCCTGCTGCGCCAGGGCGCCGTGGTGGCCTCCTGGCCCCTGCGCCTGGGGCAAGAGCTGGGGCCGGGCCAGGCGGTCAGGCTGGCGCTCCCCCGGCCGGTGGCGGCCGACGAGGTGATCCTGGCCTCGGCCCATCCCCGGGCCCTGGTGGAGGTACAGAGCCTGTCGGCCGACGGCCGGCGGCTCAGCGACGGCGTGACGCTGGAGCCTCTGGGCCACGGCTTCAGCCGCAATAGGCGCGCCCTGCCCATGGTCTATTTCGTTTCCCGGGCCGCGGTGATCGAGCCGGATTGGGAGTACCTGCGGGTCCTGGCCTCAATGGACCCCTCCCGCGGCCTTATCTTCCGCCGGGCGCCGGCCGGCTGGCGGCCGCCGCAGGGCCTCACGCCCCAGGCCGGCGGGCGGGTGCAGGTGCTCTCCTGGCGCGACCAGGAGGCCCGGCTGAAGGTGTCGGCGCGCCGCGACGGCTACCTGGTGATGAGCCAGAGCGCCTTCCAGGGCTGGCGGGCCCATCTAGACGGCCGGCGGACGCCGGTGCACAAGGCCTACGGCTTCCTGGTGGCGGTGACGGTGCCGGCCGGGGAGCACGAGCTGCGCCTGGACTACGACGAGCCCCTGGTCAAGGCCGGCCTGGCCGGCCCGCCGCTGGCCCTGCTAGGCCTGGCCGTCTGGAGCCTGTGGGGCTGGCGCCGCCGGGCCCAGGGCCCGCGCTCCCGGGCTCGGGACCGCTAGCCGCGCCGGCCCCCGCCGCGCCGGCCGACTTCATCCCTGACGGCCGGCCTGGCCCAGGAGGTGGCGTTAGCAAATAGCTCCTAGCCGTCCACGGCCTTGCCCAGGAGCACGGCATGCAAAAGATAGTCCTGGTGATTCCCATCTATAACGAGGAGCCCAACCTGGCGCCCCTGACCGAGCGCATCCGGCGGGTGATGTCCACTGTGGAGGGCCTGGAGTGGGAACTGCTGTTGGTGGACGACGGCAGCCACGACGGCTCCTGGCAGGAGATAGCGCGCCTGGCCCGGGCGGACGGGCGCATAAGCGGCCTGGGCCTGTCGCGCAACTTCGGCAAGGAGATGGCTCTCACCGCCGGCGTGGAGGCGGCCGGCGAGGCGGAGGCGGTGATCTGCCTGGACGCGGACGGCGAGCACCCGCCGGAGCTGATCCCGCGCTTCATCGCCGAGTGGCGCCGGGGCGCGGAGATCGTGGTCGGCGTGCGCACCGGCGCCGAGGGCTTCGGCTTGCTCAAGAAGCTGGGCTCCTGGCTGTTCAACGCGCTCTTGGCCCGCTACTCGGACATCAAGGTGATGGCGGGCAGCACCGACTTCCGCCTGCTGGATTGCCAGGTGGTGCGGGCCCTCAAGCAGTTCCCGGAGCGGGCCCGCATGTTCCGCGGGCTGGTGGACTGGATGGGCTTTAACAAGGTCATGGTGGAGTTCGTCTCCCCGGCGCGGGGGGAGGGCCGCCCCAGCTACGACCTGAGCAAGCTGTTCACCCTGGCCCTGAACAGCTTCACCTCCTTCTCCCTGCTGCCCCTGCACATCACCGGCGGGCTGGGGCTGTTGGTGGTGGTGTTCTCCATACTGCTGTTGGTTGTTATGATCGTCACCGACGTGCTGGGCGTCATGGACTACCAGACCCGGGCCTACTTCGTGGTCTTCATCCTCCTGCTGGTGGGGGTGGTGCTCTCGGCCCTGGGCCTGATCGCCCTGTACATCGGGCACATCAACACCGAGGTGATGAGGCGGCCCCTGTACATCGTGCGCCGCAGCACCGGCGGCCAGACACCGCCCCAACACAGCGAGCCTCCCTCGCTCCGCTAAAAATGCAGCGGGGCGCCGGATGGCGCCCCGCCGGTTTCTCCGCCCCGCCGTCCTATTCCCAGTCCAGCAGGCGCTGGTTGCCCTCCAGCTTCTTGATGCCGGTCACGTCCTGGGAGACCTCCAGCACGCCCTGGTACTGGCCCTGTTTGTCGCGCACCGCGAAGTAGCGGATGTGGATGAAGCGCGGGCCCATCTGGATCCAGAACTCGGCGCTGTCCTTGTAGCCGGACTTGAAGGCGTCGAGGATCTTGTTGACCACGTGCACGCTCTTGGGCGGGTGGCAGTTGCGCACCTCGCGGCCGATCACCGCCGGGCTGCGCGGGAAGATGCGCTCCGGCCCCTCGGAGTAGTAGGCCACGCGGTCGTTCTGGTCCACGAAGGTCACGTCCAGCGGCAGGTGGGTGAGTAGCAGGTTCACCTGCTCGGCGGTGAGCCGGCCGGTGCTCAACTCCAGGGCGCCCTCTATCCTGGGCAGGGCCGCCGGCGCCGGCTCCGCAGCCGCGGCTGGCGCGGCGGCCTTGGCCGGCCAGCCCGGGTCCGGCTGCACCCAGGCGTAGCCGATGTCCGCCTCGCCTTCTTTGACCTTGCGCCACTCGGCCTCGGATAGCATGTCCAGGCTGGTGGGATAGAGGATGTGCTCCTCCTTGTAGATCATGTCGCGCATGGCGTTGGTGGCCTGGTGCAGGTTGTCGGCCAGGCTCACCGGTTCGCCCTGGGCCAGGGCCTGGCGGGCGGCCTTGAGGTTGCCCCGGATGTCATCGTGGAAGGACCACATCACCTGGGAGGGGCCGCTGAAGTGGTGGGCCTCCAGCAGGGGGAAGAGTTGGTTCTCCTTGCGGGCGTAGTGGATGTCCACCTGGGACAGCTCGGCCAGGATGCGCTCCAGCTCCGGTTTGTGCGCGGCCAGGGCCGCGGCCGTGGGCGGGTGGCCCAGCTTGCCGATGAGCAGGGCGGCCTGGCTCATGATCTTCTCCGAGGCCCGGTTCTCCTTCATGAAGGTGTGCACCGGGTGGCCGGCCGGCGGCCGGGGCAGGTCCCGCTCCTCCAGGGCCTCCTTGAATATCTCCACGTGCACGTCGCACAGGCGCTTGACCTCCTCGGCCGGCATGCCCTCGTTGATCAGCTGCTGCTCCATGGCCGCTATCTCCGGGGCGTTCACGTCGCGGATCACGGCCCGGAAGCGCTCCTTGAGCTGGTTCATGTCCCCGCCGGCGTGCAGGTCGCGGATGATGGCCTTGAGCGCCTCCTGCCGGGCGGCCGGGTCGCTGACCAAGGCCGCGGCCGGGGCCGCGCCGGCCATGGCCGGCTCCTCGCCGGTCTGGGCCTTGATCTCCGCGGCGATGCCGGCCAAGAGCTCCTCCACGGGCAGGCCGGCTATGCCCGCGGCCTTGTTCAGGTCCGCCACCTTGCCCAGGGTCTTGCGCAGCATGGGGTTCTTCAGGCGCTCGAAGTGGGACGACTGCTTGATGAGGTAGTCAATGATGAAGGGGTACTTCTCCACCAGGTCATAGACCTTGGTCTTGCCGCTGAACTCCATGGGTTCCTCCCTGGTTGGACACCTGATGTTTACAATTTTGAAGCATACGGCCGCCCGCGGCCACCCCCTTTTGAGGGTGGACCAGGGGTCTGGCTGCCCGGCCGGCCGGGGGGCCGGCTCAGCGCCGGGCCTGGGCCGCCTTGGCCTGGGGGTCGCTCAGGAAGCTGAGCAGGTAGCTGAGGTCCGGGGTGCTCAGCTCCAGGGCCAGCTCCTGGGGCTTTAGATCCATGGCCAGGCCCAGGAGCTGGGGGTAGAGCACCGTGCCTTGCACGTATTCGCGGCTGTCCTTGGGCTGCATCAGATCAAAGGCCCAGTCGGATTGCATCTGGGAGTAGGGGCAGTCCACCACCAGGACCTCGGCCCCGTCCGTGCGGCACTCGCTCAGGCGCTCGCGGATCATGGCCAAGGATATCTCGTCGTTCTTGCCCCTGAGCGGCGCCCCGCAGCACTGCAGTTTGCCCTCCCAGGGCACGCTCACCGCGCCGGTGGCCTCCACCAGCCGGTCCACGATGACCGGGGCGTAGGGGTTGTCGAAGCCGGTGACCCGGCTGGGGCGCAGGGCGTGGCAGCCGTACATGACCGCGGCGTTGAGCTTGCTAAAAGGCCGCACCACCCGGCCCTTGATGGCCTCCAGGCCCACGTCGTGATACAGCACCGACTGCAAGTGCTTGACCTGGCAGCGGCCGCTGTAGGTCAGCCCCTCGGCGGCCAGTTCGGCGGCCACCTCCTGCTGCAGGGCCGGCTTATCCCGGAACAGGAACTGGGCCCGCTTGAAGCTGCCGAAGCAGCACTTGCAGGGGGTGAGGATGTCCAGGCCCTGGGACTCGGCCAGGGCCAGGGCGCGGGCCGCGGCCAGCAGATAGGAGGAGAAGTACAGGTGGCGGAAGGGGTAGCCGCAGCAGTTGAACTCCAGGTCCACCAGCTCCACGCCCAACTCGGCCAGGACCCGGCGGGTGGAGACCTCGTACTGGGGCACGAAGTAGGGGATCTTGCAGCCCAGGAACAGGGCGTAACGCATCAGCTATCCTCCCGCGTGGAGCCACCGCCGGCGGCCAGGTTGCGCAGCTCGAAGAGCACGTCGGTCACCTGCACCCCCATGGGGCAGGCCTCCTGGCAGTGGTAGCAGGTCAGGCAGTACCAGACCATGCGCGCGCCCATGGCCTCCTCCCGCAGTCCCAGGCCCAGCGAGTGCATGATCTGGTGGGGCAACAGGTCCAGCTCCTGCCTGGGCCATTGGTACTGGAACACCACCGGGCAGACGTTGGTGCAGGTCTGGCAGCGGTAGCACTCGGAGAAGGTGCCGGCCTGGGCCGAGAGCTTCAGCTCGTGCTGGAAGCCCTCCTGGCGCACCCGCAGCAGCGACTGGCCCCGGCTGGCCTCGGCCGCCCGGTCCGCGGCCTTGGCCAGGTCCACGTAGGGCTCGCCGAGGCCCTGGGCCAGCAGGTCCTCCTTCTGGGCGAACCACAGGTCTTGCAGGTTGATGCCCGCCGTACACAGGCGGGTGCAGCGGTAGCAGCTGCTGCATATGTAGCAGCCCTCGCGGACCACCTCCAGGTCCCCGCGCTCCAAGGCGCCGCCCCGGGCGGTGCGGTCCAGGGCGGCCAGCTTCTCCGAGGGCAGCAGGGTCAGGTTGGGCACGTTGCGCAGGGCCACGGCCACCGAGCAGTGGATGGAGCAGACCGCGCAGTGCATGCAGGCGTCCAGCTCCAGGGCCCGCACCGTGGCCCGGTTGGCCGGGTCCATCTTCTGCCGGTCGCTGACCGAGTTGATCATCAACAGCAGCGGCGTGGTGAACAGGTGCAGGAACTTGGTGAAGGGCAAAAGGGCCAGGCCCAGCCAGCAGGCCAGGAAGTGCAGGTAGTACAGCACATCCAGCAGGCCGGGGCTGGTCAGGGCCGCGGCCGCGGGCTTGAAGGCCCGCGAGAGCAAATAGGAGCCGAAGGCCCACTGGGGGGCGGCGTGGCAGTTGGCGCAGTACTGCTCGTTGAGCTCCCGTCCCTGGGCCAGCAGGGCGTCCTCGGGCGGTATCTTCTGGCCAGGGAAGGCCACGCCGTACTCCCGCGACCAGAAGGAGCGCAGGGCCTGCACCTCGGCCTGGTTGCCCGCGTCGGCCCAATCACTGACCATCTGGTCGAAGACATGCGGCGAGAGGGCCTTGCCCGCCTCCAGCCAGAAGCCCGAGAGCATTATCACGGCCAGCAGGGCGATGGCCGCCCGGTCCACCTGGCGGGTGGTGGCCCGCAGGCCCGGCACCTTGATGCGCCGATAGATCACCAAGGCCACCCCGGCCAGGAGCATGAGCCCGGCCAGGTTGCGCAGGAACAGGTAGGGGTTGAGGGTGGGGTAGTACTCGGTCCAGGCGGCGATGAGCACCCCGCCCAGGGCGTGCAGCACCAACAGCAGCAGGAAGCCCGCGTAGATGAGCATGTGCGCGGACCAGGCCAGCCGGCTCACCGCCAGCGAGCGGCGCTGCAGCAGGCCGTCCAGGGCCAGCGTCTTGAGGATGGTGCCGAGCTTGGCGCTGAACACGGCCTGGGTCATGCCCTTCAGGGCCGCCCGGATTCGCTGGCCGGGGGTGTAGGCCGCCGAACCCGGACCGATGGAGGTGGTCAGCCAGGTCCAGACCTTGTAGGCCAGGCCCAGGAGACAGATCAGCAGCGCCGCGTAAAGGCTGAGTTTAAAAAACATGGCTCGCTTTCCCAGGAGTCAGAAGGCGATGGAACGGGCGAAGGTGCATGCTGCGGCCTTCCTTGCCAATGGCTGGGGACCGGGCGCCAGGCACAAAAACAAGGCCCGTGGCAGGCAGGCGTCCGGGCCCTCCCCAGGCACCCCCGGCGGGCGACTAGGGATTTAGCCTTATGATACCTCTGGACCCCTCTTGGTGCAAAGGCACAAATTGCCTGGCTCGGCCCCCGGCCGCCTGGAGCCGCGGCCAAAAAAAGGGCCCGGCGGAGAGGGTGCGGGCGCATCCCTCCGCCGGGCCGGGTCAGAGACTAAAGGGGGATCAGCGTTCCTTGGCCTTGCCCAGGCCCTTTTTCTCATCTATGTCCCCGGGGTACATCACCGCCTCGTGGCCGCGCTCGCCGGTGCGGATGCGCACCGCCTCCTCCACCGGGTAGACAAAGATCAGCCCGTCGCCGGCGTCGCCGGTGCGGCCGGCCGCTAATATGGCCTTGATGGTCTCGTCCAGGTTGTGCTCGCTCAGGACGATGTTGATCTGAATCTTGGGCAGCATGTCCACCTGGTAGGTGCCCGAGCGGCCGGCCAGGGTGATGCCGCCCTGGCGGCCGCGGCCCCGTATCTCCACCACGTTCAGGCCCTTGATGCCGATCTCGTTAAGAGCGTCCTTCACGTCGCCCAGCTTGTCCTCGCGGATGATGGCCTCAATCTTCTTAAGCATGGCTCATTGCCTCCCACCCGTTAAGAATAGGCTCTTTCACCGTGGCCGCTGATGTCAAGGCCCACCTCCTCCTCCACCTGGTTGGCCCGCAGGCCGATGCTGGCATTCAGGGCCCGGGCCACCACGTAGGTGACCGCGAAGGAGAAGACCATGGTCACCACCGCCGCCAGAATCTGCACCACCAACTGCTTGGGGTTGCCATAGAACAGGCCGTAGGCCCCGGCCGGGTTGATGGCCTTGGTGGCGAACAGGCCGGTGGCGATCATGCCCCAGGTGGAGGCCATGCCGTGGCAGGCGAACACGTCCAGGGACTCGTCCAGGCCCTTGCGCACCCGGAAGCGGATGGCGTAGTAGCTGATGGGCGCGGCCACCGCGCCGATGACCAGGGCGGCCAGGGGGGTGACGAAGCCCGAGGCCGGGGTCACCGCGGCCAGGCCCACGATCATGCCCGTGACCAGGCCCAGGGTGCTGGGCCGGCCGTCCAGCCAGGACAGCAGCATCCACACCAGGCCCGCGGCCGCGCCCGAGGTGTTGGTGGCCAGCAGGGCGCTGACCGCCACGCCGTTGGCGGCCAGGGCGCTGCCGGCGTTGAAGCCGAACCAGCCCACCCACAAGAGGCCCGCGCCCAAGACGGTGTAGGGGATGTTGTTGGGCTCCATGGGGGCCCTGCCGTAGCCCCGCCGGGGGCCGATGACCAGGGCGAAGGCCAGGGCGCTGAACCCGGCGGCGATGTGGACCACCGTGCCGCCGGCGAAGTCCAGGGCGCCCAGGGAGGCCAGCCAGCCGCCCGCGCCCCAGACCCAGTGGGCCAGGGGGTCATAGACCAGGGTGGACCATAGAATGCCGAAGAGCAGGAAGGATTTGAAGCGCACCCGCTCCACGAAGGCGCCGGTGATCAGAGCCGGGGTGATCACCGCGAACATCATCTGAAAGGCGGCGAAAAGGCCGTGGGGGATGGTCCCGCCGTAGTTGGGGTTGGGCGCGGGCCCCACGTTCAGGAACCCCACGTATTTCAGGCTGCCGATCAGCCCGCCGATATCCGGGCCAAAGGCCAGGCTGTAGCCGTAGAGCAGCCACTGCACCCCGATCAGGGCCATGAAGGTGTAGCTCAGGGTCAGGGTGGAGAGGATGTTCTTCTTGCGGACCATGCCCCCGTAGAAAAAGGCCAGGCCCGGGGTCATCAACAGGACCAGCGCGCAGCAGACCAGGAGCCAGGCGGTGTCGCCGGTGTTCAGATTAGCCATGAGAGCCCTCCCAAAAAGTATCGCCCAAACCTGCCCGCCGGCACGACGCGGGCCCCTCCTCCCGCTGACCAACGGCGGCAGCACCCTCTTGATCCCCCGCCAACAGAGCAAGCAACGTACCATCACCAACCGCCAAAGGTAATGGGCTGAAAAAAGGCCAAAATCTAAGACGGCCGCCGAATCGTACCGGACGGTGGGCGTTAATTGGCTACCATCAGGTAGGATGGCGGCCAAGAGCGGCGCGCGAAAATACCAAACGGTAGTAATGAGGCCAGGCGCGGGCGCGAGAGGGCGTCAAGGGCAAGTCTTGGGACGTTACGGGGGGCCAGACAAAGTTATTTATGCATCGATATCAATGTAATAAAAACATGGCAACCAGGCGCCCCTTTTTGCGGGCAGCCCGGGCCCCGGCCCAGAGGCCGGCCGCGGACCGCGGCCCGCGCGCAAAAAAGACCTACAAAAGGGAAAGGCACCATTTTGTAGGCCTACGGGCCGGTTACAAATTGGTGGGCCGGGCTCAGCCTTTTTTGCGGGCTTTTTTCTTGGCCGGCAGGGAGGCGGCGTAGTCGTATGACTTCTTCACCCAGGCCTGCCATTGCTCGCCGGCCCGGACCGCCCGGCCGGGCAGGCTCACGTACTCGCGCATGGCCCGGCCCGGGAAGGGCTCGAAGAGGCGGGCCCCTGGGTAGGCGGCCATGATCTGCTCCTGCTGCGGCCCCGGCGGCAGGCGCAGGTTGATCAGCGCGCCGAACACGCCGGCGAACATGTTCTCCCCCGCGAACCAGGCCGGGCAGCCGAACATGGGCCGGAAGCTGGTGGGCAAGCCGGCCAGGGACTGCTCTACAAACTCGGCCAGCTTGGGGTCTGCCTTGGGGAAGGCCATAGTGCACCTCCTGTGGCTGAAGAGCGGCCTGGACTTATTCTGGCCCCGGGCCTGGCCGGGCGGCAAGGGCTTTGCCCCGCGCCCGGCCCCCAATCCTGACATGGCGCGGCCGGCCGTGCTATGGTGGGCCTGCGCTCGCACAGGGGGAGGGGAGCCATGCACGCCTATTACCTGCTAATACCCGCCGCGCTGCTGTTGATCGGCCTTCTCTGGGCCGAGCGCGGCCAGGAGCCCCGGCGGGTGCTGATTTTCAAGGCCCCGCTCTCGGCCCTGTTCGTGGCCGCGGCCCTTTTGCAGCCCCACCCCCTGGCCGGCTACTTCTGGCTGGTGCTGGTGGGCCTGGTCCTGGGCCTGCTGGGCGACGTGTGCCTGGCCCTCAAGGGCGAGTCCGCCTTCAAGGCCGGGCTGGCGGCCTTTCTGCTGGGCCACGTGGCCTACGTCATCGCCCTGGCCGGGCTGACGCCCCTTGCCAAGTGGATCAACCCCGGCCTGCTGGCCATCTGCGCGGTGAGCGCCCTGGTGTTCCTGCGCCTGCGGCCCCGCCTGGGGGCCCTGCGCCTGCCGGTCTTGGCCTACATCGTGGTGATAACCCTGATGCTGCTGGGGGCCTGGGCGGCCATGTTCAACCCGGCCCTGCCCCGGGCCGGGGCCTGGGTGGTGTTCGCGGGCGCGGCGGCCTTTTACCTCTCGGACCTGTTGGTGGCCCGGGACCGCTTCCTGCACCCGGGCTGGCTCAACCGCCTGCTGGGCCTGCCCCTGTACTACGGCGGCCAGTTCCTGCTGGCCCTGTCCGTGGGGCTGGTGGCCTGAGCCCCTTACTTTTTAGCAATCTGTGCTATTTTTATAGGTAGTGACCATGTGCCCGGCGGCGCCCTTGGCCCGCCAAAGGAATGAGGGTCATGCCCGACAAAGCCGACCTTGAACAGTGCCTTCCGGAAGAGGCGGTCGCCAGCCGGCTGCACCAGGAGCTGCCCCGGGTGGTGGCCGAGATGGTGGCCTCCTGCCGCAGCAAGGAGTGCTTCGACCACGTAAGCCCGGTGCCCCTGCCCCGCCAGGAGGCCGTAGTGGGCATCATCAACCGGGCCCGGCGCATCCTCTTTCCCGGCTACTTCGACGCCAACAAGATCGAGCCGGTGAATCTGGAGTATCACCTGGGCACGGAGATCATGCATCTCTACGAGCAGGTGGCCGACCAGATCACCTGGGCGGTGCGCCACGACTGCTTCCGCCACGAGCTGAGCTGCAGTCACTGCCACGAGCGCGGCCAGGACGCGGCCCTGGAGTTCATCAAGGGCCTGCCCGAGATCAGGCGGCGCCTGACCCTGGACGTGGTCGCGGCCCAGGAGGGCGACCCGGCCAGCGGCGGGGTGGACGAGGTCATCTTCTCCTACCCCGGCCTGTTCGCCACCAGCGTCTACCGCCTGGCCCACCTGCTCCTGCACCTGCAGGTGCCGCTGATCCCGCGCATGATGACCGAGTACGCCCACAGCCGCACGGGCATAGACATCCACCCCGGCGCCGAGATCGGCCAGCACTTCTTCATCGATCACGGCACCGGCGTGGTGGTGGGCCAGACCACGGTGATCGGCGACAACGTGCGCCTGTACCAGGGGGTGACCCTGGGCGCGCTGTCGGTGCCCAAGGAGGAGGTGGAGGCCCTCAGGCACCAGAAGCGCCACCCCACCATAGAGGATGAGGTGATCATATACTCCGGGGCCACCATCCTGGGCGGGGACACCGTGATCGGGGCCCGCTCGGTGATCGGGGGCAACGTCTGGCTCACCGAGTCCGTGCCGCCGGACACCAAGGTCTTCGTCAACAAGCCGGACCTACTCTACATCGGCCGGCGCGCCCCGGGCGGTCCGAGGCGCAAGGCCAAGGGAGCAGCATGAGCACCAACATAAAACCCGACGTGATCCGCGTGGTCGGCAACACCCCCCTGGTGCTGCTGAGCGAGAACTGCCTGAGCGGGGCCGTGGCCACAGTCCTGGCCAAGCTGGAGTTTCAGAACCCCCTGGGCTCGGTCAAGGACCGCATCGCGGTGTCCATGATCGGCGCGGCCGAGGCCGAGGGGAGGCTCGGGCCCGACTCCCTGATCGTGGAGCCCACCAGCGGCAACACCGGCATCGGCCTGGCCTTTGTCTGCGCGGTCAAGAAGTACCGCCTGCTGCTGACCATGCCCGAGTCCATGAGCCTGGAGCGGCGGCGGCTGCTCAAGCACCTGGGGGCCGAGTTGGTGCTCACCCCGGCGGCCAAGGGCATGAAGGGCGCGGTGGAGAAGGCCCAGGAGATCGCGGCCCAGACCAAGGGCGCCTACCTGCCCAACCAGTTCGCCCACCCGGCCAACCCGGCCGTGCACCGGAACACCACCGGCCCGGAGATATGGACCGACACCGGCGGGGCGGTGGACATCCTGGTCTCGGGCGTGGGCACCGGCGGCACCATCACCGGCGTCACCGAGTACATCAAGCCGCTCAAGCCGGGCTTTAAGGCCATCGCCGTGGAGCCGGCCGACAGCCCGGTGCTCTCCGGCGGCCAGCCCGGCCCGCACAAGATACAGGGCATCGGCGCGGGCTTCGTGCCTCAGGTCCTGCGCACCGAGCTTATAGACGAGGTGATCACCGTCACCAACGACCAGGCCTTTGCCACCGCCCGCCTGCTGGCCCGGCAGGAGGGGCTGCTGGCCGGCATCTCCTCGGGCGCGGCGGTGTACGCGGCCTGGCAGGTGGCCCGGCGGCCGGAGAACGTGGGCAAGACCATCGTCACCGTGCTGCCCAGCACCGGCGAGCGCTACCAGAGCACGGACCTGTTCCTCAATGACTGACCAGGAGGCCTACTGGGAGGCCTTCTTCACCCTGCACCAGGGCCTGCCCCGGGAGGGGCCGGGCAGCGACGCGGCCACCCGGCGGGCCCTAAAGCTGCTGCCCGCCTTGCCGCCCAGGCCCCGGGTGGCGGACATGGGCTGCGGCCCCGGCCGCCAGAGCTTGGTGCTGGCGGCCGAACTGGGCGTCCCCATCCTGGCCCTGGACCTGCACCAGCCATTTCTGGACCAGCTCCGGGCCGCCGCCCAGGAGCGCGGCCTGACCCATCTCATACAGATCCGCCGGGCGGACATGGCCGACCCGGGCCTGGCGCCGGGCAGCCTGGACCTGCTCTGGGCCGAGGGCTCCATCTTCATCCTGGGCTGGGCCCGGGGCCTGGGGCTGTGGCGGCCCCTGCTGGGGCCCGGCGGCCTGCTGGTGGCCAGCGAGCTGACCTGGCTGAGCCCCGACCCGCCGGCCGAGGCGCGGGAGTTCTTACAGGCGGCCTACCCGGCCATGACCGACCTGGCCGGGAACCTGGCCCTGGCCCAGGGGCAGGGCTACCAGGTCCTGGGCCACTTCCCCCTGGAGAACCGGGCCTGGTGGGATGAGTACCTGGGCCCGCTGAATGAGCGGGCCCAGGGCCTGGCCGGCCAGGCCCAGGCCGACCCGGCCCTGGCCCAGGTGCTGGCCGAGAACCAGCAGGAGATCACCGTGTGGCGCCGACACGGCGCCAGCTTTGGCTATGTGTTTTACCTCCTGCGCCGTCTAACCTAGATAAGATGCTAAATCGAATAATTATGGCGGTGGACTCGGGCCGGGGCCGGCCAGCGGGGCAGCGGCTTTTTTTGCGCCCGCGCCGCTTGACGTCGGCCCGCGGGGGATTAACTTAAAACTATATGACGGGGGTTCGTGCCTTTCGCACCAAATAACAACTGAAGAAAGGAGGATGGAAGGATGACCTACCTGATCCCTTACAGTCAGTTTAGGGGGCTCAACCGGCTGCGCCGGGAGATGGATGACCTCTGGGGCCGTTTCTTTGACACCGGCGAGGCGCCCCTGGCCACCACCGGCGACTTCGTGCCCTCGATCAATGTCAAGGAGACCGAGAAGGCCTTTGAAGTCACCGCCGAGGTGCCGGGGCTCAAGCCCGAGGACATCAAGGTGGAGTTCCACGAAGGCGTGCTGACCCTCAGCGGCCAGAAGAGCGAGGAGAGCGAGAAGGAGGAGGGCTCCTGGCACGTCATGGAGCGCCGTTTCGGCGGCTTTTCCCGCTCGTTGCGCCTGCCCCGGGACATCAACCTGGACAAGTTGGAGGCCACCCACAAGGACGGCGTGCTCAAGGTGGTGCTGCCCAAGAGCGCCCAGTCCGCCGGCAAGACCATCGAGGTCAAGGCCGGCTAGAGACCCGCGCCGGAACAGCCCAAACCCGCCCCTGCCCGGGGCGGGTTTTCTGGTGCCCGCCGGCGGCGAAAAATGCTACAAAGGGCGGGAACCACACAGGAGGCCATATATGACCATGCGGCCCGCCCTGCACCGCCTGCGGCTGTTATTCTTGCAGATGTTCCTGGCCCTGCTGGCCGCCTGCGCCGCCGGGCCCAGCGCCACCGAGTACTACCGCGACTACTCCACGGAGATGATGGACCTGTACCCCCAGGCGGCCATCACCTACGGCACCGGGCTCAATGAGTGGAACTTCAACGACGCGGACCTGAACATACAGTTCTCCATCGACACCGGCCGGGAGTACGGTTTCGCCCTTACCCTGACCAACAACACCGACCAGCCGGTGATGATCGGCTGGGGCGAGATCTACTACGTCAACACCGTCGGCAAGCGCTACCACATGATCCACCACGGGGTGCCCTACTGGAGCCCGGCCCAGGACAACAAGCCCAGCAGCGTGGCCCCGGGACAGACCATCAACGACCTTTTGCAGCCGGCCCGCCTGGTCCAGCGGGACGGGGCCTGGCGCCTGGCCCCCCTGACCCGCAGCCAGATGAACCAGGACGACTACCCCGACACGCTGACCATTCTCATGCCCATGCGGGTGCGCGGGGTGGTGCGGGTGCACCGCTTTGACTTCAACATCGGCGACCTGGAGCCCATAGACGAGCCGTTCAACCCCTGGTTTTACTAACCATCCGCGACTCCAGGCAAAAAACAGGCCCCGCGGCGCTGAAGCCCGGGGCCTGCCTGGCTGTTACCTGGCTGGCGCGGTCTGCTTAGCCATGGAGGTGTAGGGCTGCACGCGGCCCATGGCCCGCTCCAGGTTGGCCCAGGCCTGGAAGTAGTCGTAGGTGGCCTGCACCAGGTTGTTCTGGGCCGCGGTGAGCGCCACCTGGGCGTCGGTGTACTCGATGGCGTTGCCCACCCCGGTGCGATAGCGGCCCTCGGCCAGGCGCATGTTCTCCTCGGCGTTGGCCAGGGCGGTGCGCGAGGTGGCTATGCGCTCGTCGGCCTGGTTCAGGGCCAGAAAGGCGCTGTTGACCTCCTGGGCGATCTGCAGCTCCAGATCCTTCAACCTGGCCTTCTGCTGCCGGATCAGGGCCCGCGCCTCGTTGACCTGGCCCTCGGTCAAAAAGCCCGAGAACAGGGCCCAGGTCAGGCCCACCCCCGCGGTCCAGCTGTTGTCCAGGGGAAATTCGGTGTTCTGGTAGGCGTAGGAGCCGCTGGCGTCCAGGCTGGGCCAGAAGTTGCCCTGGGCCGCCTCCAGGCGCCCCTCGGCCGCCTTGATCAGGGCCTGCAGCGAGGCCACCTCCGGGCGCTGCTGCTGGGCCTGGATCACCAAGGGGGTCAGGTTCGGCGGCCGGGCGGGCTGCTGTTTCTCCGGCGCCAGCTTGTAGGGGCCAGCCACCGGCGGCCCGCCCAGGATGCGCTCCAGGGCCACCCGGGAGTCGCGCTCGGCGTAGTCGGCGTTGATCAGCGACAGGCGGGCGTTGGCCACGTCCACCTCGGCCCGGGTCACGTCTATCTTGGGGCGCAGGCCTCCCTTGTAAAAGGCCTGGGCCTGCTCCAGGTGCTTGAGCTGGGAGTCCAGGGTCTGCCTGGCCACCTCCATCAGGCCCTGGTTCTTGAGCACCAGATAAAAGGCGTTTTTGACCTGCTGCACCACGGAGGAGACGTTGGTGGTGTGGTCCGAGCGGCTGGAGGCCAACTGCTGCCGGCTCTGCTCCACCAGGCCTCCAGTCTGGCCGAAGTCATAGATTTTCTGGGAGAGGGCCAGGCCGGTGCTGTAGATGTCGTAGTGGTTGCCCGTGCCGCCCTCCAGCGCGGCCTGGCGCTGGGACTCGGAGTAGTTGCGGCTGTAGTCCACGCTGCCGGTCACCTGCGGCCACCAGCGGGACTTGGTCTGGGTCAGGCGGGAGGCCGCCTGGTTCACTGCCTCGCTCGAGGCCTCCAGGGTGGGGTTGCGCCCCAGGGCGATCTTGACCACCTGCTCCAGGGTCAGCACTTGGTCCGCGGCCCGGGCCGACCCGTCCGGGGCGCACAGAAAGGCCGCCAGGGCGGCCAGCAACATACACGCTTGCGCCTTGCGCATGATTCGCCTCCGCGCCTGCGCCGCCGGCCGAGCGCGCGGCCGGGGCCAGGCAAGATTGGGCGGATACTCCGCTACCTGAGGCTAATCCTTCTGGGCCGGTTGGTCAACGGCCGCGAGGGTAGCCGCGAACTATAATCGCCAGCGGGGTATTGTGCCTTTTTACAGTTTCAAGTTAGACTGCGCCAGGGAAGGAAATACCCCGCTCCGGGAGGGGCTTTACCTGTACACTGCGTTCGGCGAGGCGACTACAAGATGCTTCTGAACCCCGCCCGATATTTTTTGTCCGCCAAGACATGCCTGGTTTTGGCCGTGCTGGCCCTGTGCTCGGTGCTGGCGCCGGCCTGCTCCCAGGACAAGGACCGGCCCCGGGCCGGGGCCCAGAGGCCGCCGGTGCCGGTGGTCCTGGCCCAGGCCGCGGCCAAGGACGTGCCCTTGGAGCTCAAGGCCATCGGCCGGGTGGAGCCCCTGGCCACGGTCTCGGTGACCGCCCGGGTGAGCGGGCAGCTCAAAAAGGTGCACTTCGCCGAGGGCGACAACGTGGTCGAGGGCGAGGTGCTGTTCACCATAGACCCCCGCCCCTATCAGGCCGCCCTGGACCAGGCCCAGGCCAACTTGGCCCGGGACCGGGCCTATCTGGTGGAGGCCCAGCAGGACGTGGTGCGCTACGCGGCCATGCTCAAGGGCAACTTCGTCAGCCAGCAGCAGTACGACCAGGCCGTGGCCAAGGCCCAGTCCCTCAAGGCCACGGTGGCGGCCGATGCGGCGGCCATCGAGACCGCCCGCCTGAACCTGGAGTTCTGCACCATCCGCTCGCCCCTGGCCGGCCGCACCGGCCAACTCCTGGTCAACGCCGGCAACCAGGTGCAGGCCGGGGGCAGCCAGCCCCTGGTGGTGATCAACCAGGTGCAGCCGGTGTACGTGGGCTTTTCCCTGCCCGAGCGGGACCTGCCCCTGGTGGTCAAGCACCGGGACGACCCCGACCTGCTGGTGCGGGCGGAGCTGCCCCGCGCTAATGGGACCGCCCTTCAGGGACGCCTGAGCTTCATTGACAACAAGGTGGACGCGGACACCGGCACCGTGCGCCTGCGCGGCACCTTCGCCAACCAGAACCTGAAGCTCTGGCCGGGGCTGTTCGTGGACGCCTACCTGCGCCTGACCGTGCAGAAGCAGGCGGTGGTGGTGCCCAGCCGGGCGGCGCTGCAGGGGCCGGCGGGCCCGGTGGTGTTCGTGGTGGGGGAGGGCAACCAGGTGCGGATGCAGCCGGTCAAGGTCAGCCGCTACCTGGGCGGGGAGGCCATCATCGCCCAGGGGATCAAGGCCGGGCAAAAGGTGGTCACCGACGGCCAGCTCCTGCTCTACCCCGAGGCCACCGTGGTGGAGCGCAAGGTTCCCAGCACGGCCCAGTCCCTGGCCGCCCAGGTCAAGGCCAGCCAGGCCAAGCCTGGCCAGGCCAAGGCCGTCCAGGCCGAGCCAAAAGGCGAGGCCAAGGATAAGGGCCGGGGCGGCGCCCCGGCCAAGCCCAAGCAATAATCATGCAGTTCACCGAGACCTTCATCCGCCGGCCGGTGATGACCACCCTGGTCATGATCAGCCTCTTGCTGTTCGGGGTGCTGGGCTACCTGCTGCTGCCCACCTCGGACCTGCCGCCGGTGGACTACCCCACCATCCAGGTCAACGCCTCCCTGCCCGGGGCCAGCCCCGAGACCATGGCCAGCGCCGTGGCCACGCCCCTGGAGAAGCAATTCTCGGACATCCAGGGGCTGGCCTTCATGAACTCCAACAACTTCCAGGGCAACACCAACATCAACCTGCAGTTCGACCTGAGCCGCAACATAGACGCCGCCGCCCAGGACGTGCAGGCGGCCATCTCGGCCGCCATCCTGCCGGCGGGCATGCCCAATCCGCCCACCTACAAGAAGGTCAACGCCGCCCAGCAGCCCGTCCTGTACCTGACCATGAGCTCGGACTTCCTGCCCATGACCGAGGTCACCTACTACGCCGAGACCTTCCTCAGCCGGCGCATCTCCACGGTGCAGGGGGTCTCTCAGGTGGTGGTCTACGGCGAGAAGCTCTATGCCGCCCGGGTGCAGCTGGACCCCAAGGCCCTGGCCACCCGGGGAATAGGCATAGGGCAGGTGGCCGCGGCGGTGAGCGCGGCCAACCAGAACCAGGCCGCCGGGCTGGTGGAGGACCAGCACCAGGCCCTGACCCTGGAGCCCCAGGGCCAACTCATGCGGGCCAAGTTGTTCAACCCGGTGATCGTCTCCTACCAGGCCGGCGGGCCGGTGCGCATCGCCGACCTGGGCCAGGCCGTGGACGGGGTGGAGTGGAAGCGGGGCGGGGCCTGGTGGAAGGGCAAGGAGAGCATCGTGCTGGCGGTAAAGCGCCAGCCCGGGGCCAACACCGTGGAGGTGGTGGAGAAAATCCTGGCCCTGTTGCCCGCCGCCCGCCAGCAGATACCGCCGGCGGTGAACCTGGAGGTGATGTACGACCAGTCCATCATCATCAAGGAGTCGGTCCGGGACGTAAAGTTCACCTTGATGCTGGCCGTGGCCCTGGTGGTGATGGTGGTGTTCCTGTTTTTGAAGAACCTGTCGGCCACGGTGATAACCTCCCTGGCCGTGCCCCTGAGCCTCGTCGCCACCTTTGCGGTGATGTACGCCTTCAGCTTCAACCTGGACACCATTTCCCTCATGGCCCTGACCCTGGCCGTGGGCTTCGTGGTGGACGACGCCATCGTCATGCTGGAGAACATCTTCCGGCACCTGGAGATGGGCAAGAGCCGCCTGCAGGCGGCCCTGGACGGGGCCAAGGAGATCGGCTTCACCATCGTCTCCATGACCCTGTCCCTGGCGGTGGTCTTTCTGCCGGTGGTGTTCATGTCCGGCATGGTGGGGCGCATCCTCAACGAGTTCGCCGTCACCATCACCATGGCCATCCTGGTCTCGGGTCTGGTTTCCCTGAGCCTCACGCCCATGCTGGCCAGCCGCTTTCTGCGCGAGACCAAGGGCGACGTCGGCGCCGGCGACCCCCTTAAAGAGGGCGGCCCCCTCTGGCGGGGCGTGATGGCGGTCTACAACGCCATGCTGCGCTGGTGCCTGCACCACCGCCTGATCACCATACTCATCTCCCTGGCCCTGTTGTTGGGCACGGTGCAGTTGTTCCGGGTGATCCCCAAGGGCTTCATCCCCAGCGAGGACCAGGACTACCTGATCGCCTTCACCCTGGCCAGCGAGGGCATCTCCTTCAAGGCCATGGAGCGCCACACCAACGCCCTGGCGGCCATAATGGCCCAGGACCCGGCGGTGGAGGGCGTGCTGCCGGTGGTGGGGACCAGCTACTTCGGGGCCATGAACAACAGCATCCTGATCATCAAGCTCAAGGACCGCGAGCGGCGCACGGCCAGCGCCGATCAGGTGATGATCCGCCTGCGGCCCCGCTTGTTCTCGGTGCCGGGCATCCTGTGCTTTCTGCAGAACCCGCCGGCCATCCAGCTCAGCGTGCAGCAGACCAACGCGCCCTACCAGTTCACCCTGCAATCGGCGGAGACCGACACCCTGTACAAGGTTTCGCAGCAGCTTCTGGCCAAGCTGCAGGCCCTGCCCCAAATCAGGGATGTGAACTCGGATTTGAAGATCAACAGCCCGCAGCTTTCCATAGTCATGGACCGGGACCGGGCCTCCACCCTGGGCGTCACCGCGGCCGACATCGAGAACTACCTCTACAGCGCCTTCGCCGACCGCCAGGTCTCCTACATCTACGCCAGCAGCGACACCTACAAGGTGATCCTGGAGCTGCTCCCCCAGTACCAGCGGCAGGCCGCGGACCTGGCCGACCTATACCTGGCCACCAAGGGCGGCAAGATGGTGCCCCTGACCGAGGTGGTCAGCTTGGAGCGCATCCTGGGGCCTTTGCAGGTGAACCACGTGGGGCAGTTGCCCTCGGTGACCATCTCCTTCAACATCCGGCCCGGCGTGAGTCTGGGCGCGGCCACGGCCGCGGTGCAGCAGGCGGCCACGGAAAACCTGCCGCCCACGGTGACCGGCAGCTTCCGGGGACAGGCCGAGGAGTTCGAGAAATCCATGACCAGCCTGTACCTCCTGCTGGCCCTGGCCGTGGCGGTCATCTACCTGCTCCTGGGCGTGCTCTACGAGAGCTTCATCCATCCCATCACCGTGCTGGCCGGCCTGCCCTCGGCCGCCCTGGGGGCGCTGCTCACCCTGTGGATCTTCGGCGAAGAGATGGACCTCTACGCCATGGTGGGCATCATCATGCTGGTGGGCATCGTCAAGAAGAACGCCATCATGATGATCGACTTCGCCCTGGAGGCCGAGCGCAGCAAGGGGCTATCCACCCTGGAGTCCATCTACCAGGGCGCCCTGATCCGCTGCCGGCCCATCATGATGACCAGCGTGGCCGCCTTTGCCGGCATCCTGCCCATCGCCATCGGCGTCGGCGCCGGCGGCGGCTCCCGCCAGGCCCTGGGCCTGGCCGTGTGCGGCGGCCTGGTGGTGAGCCAGTTGGTGACCCTGTTGATCACGCCGGTGATCTACACCTACCTGGACCAGTTCCAGTCCTGGGTGGGCCGGCGGGGCAAGAGCCCGGCCCCGGCCGCGGGCGGGAGCAATGCCCGCGGATAGGATATGCGGGGCGGGAAATCCCGAGCTGCTCTCCAGCCTAGCTGAACCGCTGGCCGCAACCGTCTCGCAGCTTAAATAAACAGGGCCGCCCCCGGGGGGCGGCCCTGTCCTGCCAGCGCGGTGGGGCGCTTAGCTGATCTTTACAAAGCGGTCGCCCTTGGCGTTGCACACTGGGCAGCGCTCCGGGGCCTGGCCCTCGGCGGTGTAGCCGCAGACCGGGCAGACGAAGTAGGGGTAGTCGCCCAGGTTGCCGCCCAGGTTGTCCAGAAGCTTCTGGTAGAGCTTGGCGTGGATCTTTTCCACGGCGTTGGCGTACTCGAAGGAGCGCAGGGCCTCGCTCTGGTTCTCGGCCTTGGCGCCGGCTATCATCTCCGGGTACATGTGGGTGAACTCGTGGGTCTCGCCGGCCACGGCCGCCTTGAGGTTGTCGGCGGTGTCGCCGATGCCCTTGAGGGCGCGCAGGTGGTTGTGGGCGTGCACGGTCTCGGCCTCGGCCGCGGCCCGGAACAGGCGGGCCACCTGCGGGTAGCCCTGTTCGTCGGCCTTCTTGGCAAAGGCCAGGTACTTGCGGTTGGCCTGGGACTCGCCGGCAAAGGCTTCCTTGAGGTAATCGGTGGTCTTGGACATCTCTTACTTCCCCTCCTTGTCAAAAAGGCGTCTTGACTATCTATAGTGAGAATGATAATTATTACTATAAAAGCCAGGAGCGACGGTGTCAACCAGGTCCATAAAAAAAGTTTGGGACATATGGCCGCGGCTGGCAAGCCCCCTCAGCAGACCGTATAATTTTTTTAGATAAACAATCACAGCCGGCAAACCACCACCGCGGACGGGAGAGAGCCATGAGCGAGAGAAAAGGCGTTGTGACCATGCACGGCAACCCCCTCACCCTGGTGGGGAGCGCGGTCAAGGCGGGCGACCAGGCGCCCGAGGTGACGCTGATCAACAACGACCTGGCGCCGGTCAGGATCAGCGACTACAAGGGCAAGGTGCTGGTCATCTCCGCGGTGCCCTCGTTGGACACCCCGGTCTGCGACCTGGAGACCAGGCGCTTCAACAGCGAGGCGGCCGGGCTGGGCGACCAGGTGGTTATCCTCACCGTTAGCATGGACCTGCCCTTTGCCCAGAAGCGCTGGTGCGGCGCGGCCGGCGTGGAGCGGGTGATAACCCTCTCGGACCACCGCGAGGCGGCCTTTGGCCAGGCCTACGGCCTGCTGATCAAGGAGCTTCGGCTGCTGGCCCGCTGCGTGCTGGTGCTGGACCGGGAGCAGAAGATCCGCTACGTCCAACTGGTCAAGGAGCTGTCCAGCGAGCCGGACTACGCGGCGGTGCTGGCGGCGGTGAAGAAGCTGGTGTAGGGCGGCGGGTACGCATGCCAAAAGACGGGGGCCGGCATCGCGCCGGCCCCTTTGCTGTTTGACCCCGCGGGACGGGTGACTCTGGCGCGCCTCCTCAACGCGCCAACCCCCGGGCCAGGGCGCGGCCCAGGCGCTCGCTCAGCTCCGGCGGGGTGTCCCGGCCCAGGTCCAGGGCCTGGCCCAGCCAGGCGTAGCCCAGGCCCAGGGAGAGTATGGCCAGGGCCAGCTCCGCGGCCCGCTCCCCGGGCCAGCCCAGGGCCTGGCCGGCCGGGGCCAGCTTGGCCGCCAGCAGCTCCAGGTATTCCCGCAGCCGGGCCCGCACCAGGGGCAGGACCGGGCCGCCGGCCGGCAGGGCCAGGGCCTGCTGCAACAGGGCCGCGGCCTGGGGATCGCGCTGGAAGAAGCGCAGGTGGGCCAGGGCCAGGTCGGCCAAGAGCGTCTCGGCGTCCACTGGCCCCAGGCCCAGGGGACCCACCCGCCGGGCCAGCTCGGCCAACTGCTCCTCCACCAAAAAGGCGGCGAAGGCCTCCTTGGAGGCGAAGTGGGTGAAGAAGGTGCCCTTGCCCATGCCGGCCGCGGCGGTTATCTCGGCCACCGAGCAGCCGCCGATGCCGCGAGCGGCCATCAGGCGCAGGCCCTCCGCGGCCAGGCGGCGGGCCGCCCGTTGGCGGCGCTCCTGCCGGGGGCTGGGGGCGGGCTCGCTCATGGCTGCGTCCTTTGCATGGGGATGATCTTCTCTTGCCCCCGCGGTCAAAGTCAACCAGACCCGCCCAGCTTAACAGGGTGGACGGATTGGGTTACAATGAGCCGCCGTTTTTCAATCAAACTAGTTTTGGAGAAGTGAATGTCCTCGCCGTCGCCGGAAATAGATAAGTTGGATCAGGACCAGTTGGTCCGTTTCGTGCTGGAGAGTTTTCACCGCAACCTGATCCATTACGGTCTGTGGTTTCGGGAGGTGGAGCACCAGAACGGCCTGGAGAGCGTGCTGCAAGCCGACCAAGAGGTGTTCGAATCCTGCCTGGCCTTTCAGATGGGCCGCCTGGGAAAACTTCTGGGCTTTGCGGTGGATGAAAAGGGGGTGCCCCTCAGGCTCCAGCAGATGAGCCGCGCCGAGCTCATGGAGCTGGCCCAGGCCTCGGCGGCCAACTGGCTGGCCACGGACGGGTTGTGGTTCCAGGCGGTGGAGCGGGCCCACGGCATGGAGGCGGCCAAGCGGGCCAACGACCTGTGCTGGAGCCGCCTGAGCCCCCACGAGGCCTTTTACATCAAGCGGGTGCTGGGCCTGGGCGAGCGTCCCGGCCTGGCCGGTCTAAAGGCCGCCCTGGGCCTGCGCAACTACGCCCTGCTCAACGTGCAGTCCATCCACGAGGTGGACGAGCGCAGCTTCATCTTCCAGATGAACGAGTGCCGGGTGCAGGTGGCCCGCAAGCGCCGGGGCCTGCCCGACTACCCCTGCCACTCGGTGGGCATGGTGGAGTACCCCTCCTTTGCCCGCAGCATTGACCAGCGCATCACCACCGAGTGCGTGGGCTGCCCTCCGGATCACCCCGAGGAGTGGTACTGCGCCTGGAAGTTCACCCTGGCGGGGTAGCGGCTATTCTATCTTGGCCACCCGGCAGGGGATGGCCGCCAGGTTGGGGGTGCCGAACTCCTGGCCCAGCTTGTCGGCGCCGGTGAGCAGGTTGAAGTTGCTCCTGTCCCAGCCGCCCAGGGGATCGGGGTCCTCGGGGAACCACCAGCCGTGCTCGGCGTAGACCACCCCGGGCCGCACCCGGTCGCTGGGCCGGGCGATCTGCACGATGCTCCCTTGGCGGGTGCTTATCCTCACCGCGTCGCCGCCCTTTATGCCTCGGTTGGCCGCATCCGTGGGATGCATCTCCAGGACGGGCTCCGGGTTCTGGTCCCGCAGCTCCTTCACCCAGCGGTAGGAGGAGTGCAGGCTCACGCGGTTCTTGCGGCCGGTGAGCACCAGGGGGAACTCCTGGTCCGTGTCCTCGGGGAAGCCCCCCCAGGCCGGCAGGGGGGGCAGGCCGAACTTTTCGGCCGTGGACAGCCGCAACTCCACCTTGCCGCTGGGGGTCTGGAAGCCCTGGTCCTGGTACTTGCGGAACTTCACCGGCCCCTGCAAATGGCCCTGCTCCACGAACTCCTGCCAGCTCAGCCCGCTGGGCTCCAGCACCATGTTCAGCAGCTCGCGGTAATCCTGGGGCCACAGCTCCGGACCGGCCAGGCGGCGTCCCAGGTCGCAGCATATCTGCATGGTGGGGCGGCACTCGTCCGGGGGCTGAACCGCCTGGGGCCGGGCCAGGATGTAGCCGTGGCCCAGGCCGTAGTGGCCGATGTCGTCGAACTCGAAGTTGGCCGCCGCGGGCAGCACCACGTCGGCCAGGGCCGCGCTGGGGGTCAGGAACAGCTCGGCGCAGGCGAAGAACTCCAGGCTCTCCAGGGCCCGCTTGGTCAGGCGGCTGTCCGCCCAGACCAGCAGGGGGTTGGTGTCCATGGAGAACAGCCCCTTGATGGGGTAGGGCCGGCCCTCCAGGATGGCGCGGCGCAGATAGGCCGGCGGGATGGTCATGAAGCGGGGGATGACTCCGTGGGCCGCGCTTAGCATCTCCTTGCGCTTGTCGGGCACCAGGTCGGCCCGCACAAAGGCCCCCAGTCCGGCGATCCTGGGCTCCCGGGGCTGGAGGTTGCCGCCGGGGACGTCCAGGTTGCCGCTCAGGGCCATGAGGCACAGCAGGGCCCGGGCGGCGGGAAAGGCGTTGTTGGTGTGCTCGATGGGGTTGCCCCAGGCCAGGGCCGCGGGCTTGGCCGAGGCGTAGAGCCGGGCCGCGGCGCGGATCTGCTCCGGCTCCAGCCAGGTGATGGGGGCCACCCGCTCCGGGGGGTAGCCGGCCGCCTGGCGGGCCAGGTCCTCAAAGCCGTGGGTCCAGTTGGCCACGAAGTCGGCGTCAAAGAGCTGCTCCTGGATCATCACGTTTAGCAGGCCCAGGGCCAGGGCCGCGTCGCTGCCCGGCCGCAGCGGCAGCCACAGCTTGGCCCGGTCGGCCAGCCCGTTGCGGCGCGGGTCAATGACCATCAGCTCGGTCCCCTGGCGCAGCTGCTTGAGCAACTGGGAGCAGATGCCGCCCTCCTCGTTGGTGGCGGTGACGTTGCTGGCCCAGAGCACCACCAGCTTGCTGGGGTGTTTGAAGTCCACCACCGGGTAGAAGCCGCAGGTGTGCACCCCGGAGATCTCCCGGGGAGCGTGGCACACGTCCTGGCTGGCCGCCAGGTTGGGCGAGCCAAAGGTGTTGGCCAGGCGAATCTGGGCGAAGTGGTCCAGGCCCTTGGGCATGCCCAGGCCAAAGGCCACTGCCCGGGCCCCGTCGCGCCGGCGGATCCTGTCCAGGCGCGAGCTTATCTCTTCCAGGGCCTGGCCCCAGGAGATGCGCTCCCATTGGCCCGCGCCCCGGGCCCCGGTCCGGCGCAGGGGATGGCGCAGCCGCCGGGGGTGGTCCAGGCGGCGGGGAGAGGCCAGGCCCTTGGGGCAGATGTAGCCCTGGTTGAGCCAGCCCTCCGGGTCGCCCTTGACCCCCACGATGCGCCCGTCCTGGACCGTGAGGATCAGCCCGCAGCCGCCGTGATCCATGTAGGAGCAGTGGGTCTTGATCTCGCGTGTTTTTTGGTCCATGCCCTTATGCTTCCTCCCCCGGCGCTCCGCGGTTATAATTCCCGTGAAATGCAGTGATTTAATCACCGCAGCGTCCCAGAGGCAAGCCTGGCCTGCGCAGGCGACAAGGAGGGTGAAGTGGTCGAGCCCAAGCGAGTAGACCAAACGCTGAATCAATTCCTGCGTCCGGCCACCTACCCCGTGGCCCTGAGCATGCTGGGCTCCCAAGAGGAGCTGCCCGAGAGCTTTGCCAAGCTGGCGGGCCGGAGGAGCCCCATGCTGGTGTGCCAGGGGGTGACCCTGGCGCGGCGTTACGGGTGGAAGGTGCTCTTGGAGCCCGCGGACATGGTCTGCCCCCTGGGGGCCGTAGCCCTGGGTTTCGCCCCGCCCAGCCGAGATTTCCTCTCCGGCGGCAGCGGGGTGCCCAACTGGGTGTGCAGCGACCAGGCCCGCGCCGTGGTGGCCGAGGCCATACCCAAGCTGCCCCACGGACGCCAGCGCTATCTCATCGCCGCCCCCCTGGCCGAGGCCGACTGGCAGCCTCAACTGGTCATCGTCTACGGCAACCCGGCCCAGATGGTGCGCTTGGTGCAGAGTCTGGTGCACTACACCGGCCGGCCCCTGAGCTTCAGCGCCCTGGGGGGCATCGGCTGCGCCAGCTACATCAGCCGGGCCCTGCTCAGCCAGGAGTGCCAGATGGTGCCTTGTGGTGCCGGGGACCGCATCTTCGCCATGGCCCAGGACGACGAGATGGCCTTCGCCATCCCCGCCGCCCAACTGGACCGGGTCTTGGCGGGCCTGGAGGCCACCAGCCGGGCCGGCCTGCGCTATCCGGTGACTCCCTATCTGCGCTTCCACACCGAAATGCCCGCCTCCTACCAGGCCCTTATGAAGAATCTGGCGCCCCAGGGGGAGTAGGGCCGGGCCCTCCAGAGGCCACCAGGGGGCGGCCCCTATTGGCTCGAGCCACCTATTGGGCCTGGCCCCTGTCGGGGCCTCCAAGACGGCTCTCCTGTATAACTAGCTTAAATTAATCAAAAATAAAACAGTTGACACCGGGCAGTCACTATGGCTATTTATGATAGTATGGAAGTCTGATATTCATATAGACGTACCATCAGGACCGGAAAGGGAAGAGAATGAGCCCGGAAGCCTCCTCAGCCAACCAGCAGCTCTTCACCCCGGTGAAAAACAGACGCACCTTTGAAGAGGTCTCGGCCAGCATCAAGGAACTGATCCTGGACGGCACCCTCAAGGTGGGCGACCGCCTGCCCGCCGAGACCCAACTGGCCCAGCAGTTCAACGTGGGCCGGCAGACCATCCGCGAGGCCCTGCGCCTGCTGGAGCTCTCCGGCTTCATCACCGTGCAGCGCGGCGGCGGCGGCGGCACCATCATCAAGGACACCATCCTGCGGCGCATCAGCGACCTGTTCATCGACGCCTTCCGCATGCGGCGGGTGGGCATCGCGGCCATCACCCAGGCCCGCCTGGAGGTGGAGCGCGTCATCCTGGATTACGCCCTGAATAACGCCGGGCCCGAGGACCTCCAGAAGCTGCGGGCCAACGTGGGCCAGGCCCAGAAGGTTATCCAGGCCGGCCGCCTGGCCACCGAGGCCAACGCCCAGTTCCACGGGCTCTTGGCCAAGGCCACCGGGAATCCGGTGTTCGTCATGGTCTTGGAATCGATCATGGCGGTGCACCTGGATTTCCTGACCCGGGTGCCGGCCACCCTGGAGACCTCGGCCAAGGTGGTCAAGGCCCACGAGGAGCTGGTGGAGGCCATCGCGGCGCGGGACCGCGAGCGGGCCCACCGCCTGCTGGGCAGCCACCTGCAAGAGGTGCGCGACCGCCTGCAGGGGGTGCAGCCGGAGGGCGCGAACCAAGAGGCATAGAAACGCCCCGCCGGGGCGAGGCAATCGGGTGGCAACGGGCCCACCCCCGGGGAGAGAGCCGGGGCCAAGGCCGAGCAAGGGGAGGTAAGCAAGATGAGGGGTAAGTTGACAGCCATCTTGGCGGCGGCCCTGTGCGCCAGCGTCCTGGCCTTAGGTGTGACACCGAGCCACGCCGCGGCAAACAAGCCCATGATAATGCGCTTCGCCGCCCAGGGCGCCCCCAAGGGCGTGCGGGCCGAGGCCGTGAAGTGGTGGGCGGCCGAGATCGAAAAACGCAGCCAGCACAAGGTGAAGATCAAGTTCTTCTGGTCCGGGGCCCTGCTCAAGCCCGGCGACGCCATGGAGGGCATCGGCAGCCGCACCGCTGACCTGGGCGGCGCCTGGGGCATCTATCATCCGGCCAAGACGCCGCTATGGACCGTGGCCGACCCGCCCTTCACCCATGACGATCCCTACGTGGGCCTCAAGGTCATGCAGGAGATGTTCAAGAGCTACCAGCCCCTGATCCAGGAACTGGCCAAATACAACGTCAAGATCCTGGCCCCCTTCGTCACCGGCATGACCCAGTTGGGGACCACCAAGAAGCCGGTGTACGTGCCCGCCGACACCAAGGGCATGAAGATACGCTATGCCGGCGGCCAGTGGGCCAAGTTCTGGAAGTCGGTGGACGCGGTGCCCATCACCCTGACCCAGGGCGAGGTATATGAGGCCCTGATGCGCGGCACCGCCGACGCCACCCAGAGCTACTTCTTCATCCTGGAGGCCTACAAGCACTGGGACGTGATCAAGTACTACACCGTGATCAACGCAGGCGAGATCTGTAGCTACGGCCTGGCCATCAACCTGGACCTGTGGAAGTCCCTCTCCCCCCAATTGCAGAAGATTTTCCAGGAAGTCAGCGACCAGTTCGTGGACAAGTACGCCCAGGGTCTCATTGACGTTCGCAAAAAGATCATCGCCCAGGGCCAGAAGAAGGGCATGAAGTTCATCTATCCCAGCAAGGAGCAAAAGGCCAAGTGGATGGCCAAGGCCGCGCCCTTCCTGCAGGCCTGGGTCAAGGTCATGGACCAGAAGGGCCTGCCGGGCAGGCAGACGCAGGCCACCTTCTTTGCCCTGGCGGAAAAGTACAGCAAGCAGGTGGAAACCAAGGGATACCCCTGGGGGAAGTAGCCAGCGCCCAAGAGACAAGCAACCCGGTTCCGGGGCCCAAGGCCCCGGGGCCGGGCCACGGGCTCCCTAATCTCTTGCAGGCAGGATAAACCGTGTCCGCCCAAGCAATCTTGGCAGGGTTCCGCCGCGCCTTCAATCCCATCGTGAACTTGCTCACCGCCGCGGCGGTGTTGTCCCTGCTGCCCATGATGTTCCTGGTGGCCGCCGACGTCATAGGCCGTTACATCTTGAACAGCCCCCTACCGGCGGCGTTCGAGATCAACAGCTATTTCATCATGGTGGCCATCGTCTTTTTTCCCCTGGCCTACGTGCAGCGCCACAAGGAGCACGTGTTCATAACCCTGTTCACCGAGCGCTTTTCCAGCCGGGCCAAGGCGGGGCTGGAGATATTCTCCCTAGTCATCGGTTTCTTGGCCTACGGCCTCATCGGAGTCTACAGCCTTGAGCGGGCCATCATGGCCACGGCGGTGCGCGAATACATCTCGGGCATCATCGACATGCCGATATGGCTGAGCAAGTGGATCATCCCCATCGGCTGCCTGGTCTTTTGCGTCGAGCTTCTGCTGGACGCCCTGGAGCGCCTGCCCCTAGCCCTGGGCCGCCAGGACGCGGCGGAGGTGACCCATGGATAGCTGGATGGTGGGGCTCATCGGCATAGGGGTGGTTTTGGTGCTCATCGCCTTCAGGGTGCACGTGGCCTTCGCCCTGACCATCGTGGGCATCGCCGGCTACTGGCAGCTCATGGGCTGGCAGGCCACCGGCGGGCTTTTGGGGCTCATCCCCTTCAGCTTCATCGCCAACTTCATCATGACCACCATCCCCCTGTTCCTGCTCATGGGCTACCTGGCCCACCACGCCGGGCTGACCAAGGACGTGTACACCACCGCCCGCTACTGGCTCTCCCGGGTGCCCGGCGGCCTGGCCATCGCCTCGGTGGCCGGCTGCGCCGCCTTCGCCGCGGCCAGCGGCTCCTCCCTGGCCACGGCGGCCATGATGGGCAAGGTGTCCATTCCCGAGATGCTGGAGCACAAGTACGACAAGGGCCTGGCCAGCGGGGCGGTGGCCGCGGCGGGGACCATCGGCTCGCTGATCCCGCCCAGCATCCTTCTCATACTTTATGGAGCCCTCACCGAGACTTCCATCGGCCGCCTTTTGATCGCCGGCTTCATCCCCGGCATCCTCTCGGCGCTCATCTACATGGGCATGATCTGGGTGCGGGCCATGGCCGACAAGAAGCTCTGCCCGCCGGTCTCCGGGCAGGTGACCTGGCGCCAGCGCCTGCGCTCGCTCAAGGGCACCTGGGGCATCTTGTCGCTGTTCGTGCTGGTCATCGGCGGCATCTACTTCGGCCTGTTCACCCCCACCGAGGCCGGCGGCATGGGCGCGGCCGGGGCCTTTTTGCTGGCCCTAGTCGCCGGCAAGATCTCCTGGACCACCCTCAAAAGCTCGCTGAGCGACACGGTGCGCAGCACCAGCCAGATCTTCGCCATCGCTCTGGGGGCGGTGTTCTTCACCAAGTTCATCGGGGTCAGCGACCTGCCGAACGCCATCTGCGAGACCATCATGGAGCTGAAGGTCCACCCCATGCTGGTCTTGGCCGGCATAAGCCTGGTCTACATCATGATGGGCATGTTCCTGGACTCCATCGGATTGATGCTACTCACCCTGCCGGTGGTCTTTCCGGTGATAGACAAGCTGGGATTCTCCCCGGTGTGGTTCGGCATCATCATGATCAAGTACCTGGAGATCGGCCTGGTCACCCCGCCGGTGGGGCTCAACGTATACGTCATCAAGGGCGTGGTGGGCGAGGCCATACCCCTGGAGACCATCTTCCGGGGGGTGGCCTGGTTCGTGGCTATGGATGTCCTGACCCTGGCCGTGCTCATCATCTGGCCGGAGATCACCCTGTGGCTGCCCAACACCATGATGGGAAAATGAGGTGATCGAGTTGCGTGCAGGCCAACGAGGGGAGGGGTTGGCTCTGGGGGGCGCGGGCTTCTTGACCGGCTACCGGGTGCTGGAGCTGGGCGGGCAAGAGGGCCTGTTCGCCGGCAAGCTGCTGGCCGACCTGGGGGCCGAGGTGATCAAGGTGGAGCCCCCCGGCGGCGACCCGGCCCGGGACCTGGGCCCCTTTGCCCAAGGCGTCCCGGCGCTGGAGTCCAGCCTGTCCTGGCAGGCCCTGAACACCGGCAAGCGGGGAGTGACTCTGGACCTGGGCCAGGCGGCGGGGCGGGAGCTGTTGTTGGAACTGGCCGCCACCGCCGACGCGGTGATCGAGTCCTTTCCTCCGGGGCACCTGGAGGCTCTGGGCCTGGACTACCAGACCCTCTGCCAGGCCCGGCCGGAACTGGTGCTGGTCTCGGTGACCCCCTTTGGCCAGGCCGGCCCCTACCGCGACTTCGCGGCCAGCGACCTGGTGATCTGGGCCCTGTCGGGCCTGCTTTACATCTGCGGCGATCCGGACCGGCCCCCGGTGCGCATCAGCCTGCCTCAGTCCTGGCTGCACGCCGGGGCCGACGCGGCCACCGGGGCGGCCATGGCCCTGTTCCACCGGGGCCGCACCGGCCAGGGCCAGCGGGTGGTGGTCTCGGCCCTCAGGGCCCTGGAACGGGTGGCCTACGCCGCCCATATCCTCTGGGACGCCCGGGGCCGGGTGCTCCGGCGCCAGGGCAGCGCCCTGCGCATACCGCCCCTGGGCACCACCACTCCCCTGATCTGGCCCTGCGCCGACGGGTTCGTGGCCTTTTACCTCTTCGGGGGGCAGATGGGCGCGGTGAGCAACCCGGCTCTGACCCAATGGATGGATGACGAGGGCCTGGCCAGCCCATACATGCAGGACCTGGACTGGCCCCGCCTCAACCTGGGCGCAACCCCCCAGGAAGAGGTGGACCAGGGCATCGTGCAGCCGGTGGCCGCCTTTTTCGCCCGCCACACCCAGAAGGAGCTGTGGGACCAGGGGGTGAGGCGGCGGGTGATGGTCTATCCGGTGAACGACGCCGCCGGCGTTTTGGCCGAGGCCCAACTGGCCGAGCGGAATTTCTGGGTGCGCCTGGCCCACCCGGCCTTTGACCAGGAGCTGACCCTGCCCGGGCCCTTTGTAAAGACCGTGGAGAGCCTTTGCCAGGTGCGCGGGCCGGCCCCCACCCTGGGCCAGCACAACCAGGCGGTCTACGCCGGCCTGGGTCTTGGCCCGGCGCGCCTGGCCGAGCTGGGCCGGGCGGGGGTGATCTGAGCATGGGCGGACAGACCGAGCAAGGCGTCCTGGCCGGGGTGCGCATGGTGGAATTCGGCTGGGCGGTGGTGGGCCCCCTGACCACCTCCTGGGCCGGCGGGTTCGGGGCCGAGGTGATCAAGGTGGAGACCAAAAGCCGCCCCGACATCATCCGCTCCATGACGCCCTTCAAGGACGACAAGGTGGATCTGGACAACTCCCTTTTCTTCGGCCGGGAGAACGCCAGCAAGCAGAGCATCGCCCTGAATCTGAAGCACTCCCAGGGGCGGGAGCTGGCCAAGCGGCTGGTGGCCCAGGCCGACGTGGTGCTGGACAGCTACACCGCCGGGGTCATGGCCAATTGGGGCCTGGGCTACGAAGACCTGGTCAAGGTGAGGCCGGATCTGATCATGCTCAGCTCCTGCATGTACGGCCAGACCGGGGCCCTGCGCGCCATGCCCGGCTACGGGGTGCCGCTAACGGCCATCAGCGGGCTGACCCATCTCTGCGGCTGGCCGGACCGGCCGCCCTGTGGCCCCTACGGCTCCTACACCGACTACCTGGTGCCGCGTCTGAACCTGCTGGCCATCATCAGCGCCCTGGACCACCGGCGGCGCACCGGCCAAGGGGTCTATCTGGACGCGGCTCAGTTGGAGGCCGGCGTGCAGTTCGTGGCTCCGGCCCTCTTGGGCTGCGCCCTCACCGGCCGGGCGGCCCAGCGGCTGGGCAACCGGGACCCCCAGGCCGCTCCGCAGGGGGTCTACCCCTGCGCGGGACAGGACCGTTGGGTGGCCATCTCGGTGCTGGACGACCGTCAGTGGAAGGACCTGGTGCAGGCCCTGGGCTCGCCCCCGTGGGCCTTGGACCCGGAACTGAGGCATCTGGAGGGACGCCTGGCCCGGGCCGGGGAGCTGGACCAGCGCCTGGCCGAGTGGACCGGCCCTCGCCAGGCCCAGGAGATAATGACTCTGTTGCAGGCCCGCAGGGTGCCGGCCGGGGTGGCCAACGACGGCCGCGACCTGGGCCAGGACCCCCAGCTCGTCTTTGAGCGGTACTACACCCGGCGGGAGCACCCGGTGATGGGCGAGGTCCACTACGCGGCCCACTCCCTGGAGTTTTCCGCCTCGCCCCAGCGGGTGGACCGCTCTCCCTGCCTGGGGGAGCACACGCGGGAGATATGCCTGGGCCTGTTGGGCCTGGACCAGGATGAATACCAGCGCCTGGAACAGCAAGGCGTGTTCAGGTAGGGGGGGCGGTGAGCCAGCCGGACATAAGCCAGATTATCGAGCGGGGCCTGGCCAAGTATTGCCAGCGCCTGGCGGGCGCGGTGCTAGAGGCCCCGGTTGCCCAGCGGATGGCCACCCCCGAGGCCATCAGGCAGTTCGGCCAGGGCCTGGGCGACCTCAACCCCCTGTGGTGCGACCCGGCCTACGCCTCGGCCAGCGCCTGGGGCGGCCTGCTGGCCCCTCCCGCCTTTTTGAACGCCGTGTGCGAGGGCCAGGCCATCGTGGGCCTGCCCGGACTCATCGCCACCTTCGTGGGGTCCCGCTGGGAATGGAACGGAGTGATTCGGGCCGGGGACAGCTTCACGGTGGACAACGAGCTGCTGCCCCTGACCGACAAGACCGAGCCGGGCCAGCCGTATCGGGTTTTTCAACAGGGCGTGCTCCGCTACCGCAACCAGCGGGGCGAGGTGGCCGGCTCCTGCCGCTGGGACATGATGCGCAGCCAGGCCAAGCTGGGCGGGGGCAAGAAGAAGGGCAACTCCGCTCCGCCCGAGGTCGGGCGCCGGCCTTACAGTCCCCAGGAACTGGCCGCCATCTACGCGGCCATGGAGGCCGAAAGGCCCCGGGGGGCCCAGCCGCGCTATTTCGAAGACGTGGCCCCGGGCCAGGAGTTGCCGCCGGTGGTCAAGGGGCCCCTGGCCCTGTCGGACATGGTGGCCTGGGCCGCGGGGACCGCCTGGCACCGGGCGGCCCTGGCCCACGGCCCCAAGCTGAGGCATCTCTTGGCCAACCCCGGCCTGTCTTACCTGGACCCGGCCAGCGGCGCGCCCGAGCCCATAGCCATGAGCCACTTCGAGCCCAGCGGGGCCCGTATCCTCATGGGCTCGCCCCTGCCCATGGACATAGGCTTTCAGCGGGTGGCCTGGTTCACCCATCCGGTGACCAACTGGATGGGCGACGCGGGGCGCCTCATTAGCCTGGAGGTGCGCCTCACGGGCTTTGTGCGTTTTGGCGACACCTGCTGGCTGGGAGGGCGGGTGAGCGGCAAGCGGGAAGAGCGGGGGGAGCACCTGATTGAGCTGACTCTGGCTTGCACCAACCAGCGGGGCGAGGAGGTGGCCGCGGGCCAGGCGAAGGTGGCCCTGCCCACCCGCGCCGGGGCGGGTGATTGCGCCGAGAAGGAGAAATGATGTTGAATGCCAAAAAGGCCGAAGAGGCCTTGAACACCTACCTGCGCCTGCACACCTTCCCGGTGGCCCTGCGCTTGGTGGAGCGCGGCGAAAAACTGCCCAGTTCTTATCAAAAGTTAACCGTCCGCCCCAGCCCCATGCCCATCTGCCAAGGCATCTCCCTGGTGCGGCGCTACGGCTGGAAGGTGCTGCTGGGGCCCGCGGAGATGACCTGCCCCCTGGGCGCCCTGGCCATGGGCTTTGTGCCGCCCAAGGAGGCCTACATGTCCGGCGAGGCCGAGGTGCCCTATTGGGTGCGTACCAAACAGGCGCGGGCCAAGATAGCGGCCAACCTGCCCAAGCTGGCGCATGGCAAGTATGAGTGGCTCATCGCCGCTCCGCTGGGCCAGGCCGATTTCGAGCCTCAGTTGGTACTGGTCTACGGCAACCCCGCCCAGATGATGCGCCTGGTGCAGAGCGTCATCTACCTTACCGGCGAGCCGGTGGTGTCCAACACCCTGGGCGCGGTGGGCTGCGGCACCTACATCGCCAAGGCCCTGATGACCGGCGAGTGCCAGATGGTGGTCTGCGGAGCCGGCGACCGCATTTTCGCCCTGACGCAGGACGACGAGATGGTCTTCGCCGTTCCCGCCGGCAAGATGGAAGAGGTTTTGGCCGGGCTGGAGGAAACCCACCGCTACGGCATGCGCTATCCGGTCTCCAGCTATCTGCGCTTCTCGCCCGAGTTGCCCGGCACCTACCAGGAATTGATGGCCACCCTCGTGGCCACCGAGGACTAGCGCCGGCGCACCCGCCGGTCAACACGGAGATGCACCGCATGGACCGCCGCGAGTTGGAACAAAAGCTGAGCGGCATGGGCCTAATCGTGGAGAAGGTGGAGCATTGGGCCGCCACCCAACCGGACAAGGCTTTCATCTACTACGGCGAGGAACAGGCCAGCTACTCCTACGCCGAGTTCAACCGGCTGGCCAACTGCGTGGCCCACAACCTGCGGGGCCTGGGGGTGGAAAAGGGCGACCGGGTGAGCCTGTTCCTCAAGAACCCCTGGGTCACGGTGCTGTCCATGTTCGCCCTGTGGAAGCTGGGGGCGGTGTTCTGCCCCATCAACTTCCTCTACAAGGGCCGCCTGCTCTCCTACCAGCTAAGCGACACCGCGCCCAAGCTGTTGATCACCGAGAGCGGCCGCGAGCCGCTGCTCAATCAGATCAGCGGCGACATGGCCTGCCAGCGGGTGGTGCTCCACCGGCCGCAGCCGGGCCAGCACGATTACGACCCCGAGAGCGCCGGCCTGCGCCTGGAGCCGTCCTTTGAAGAGATAGCCTTCGCCAGCCTCTTGGAGGGCAACCCCAACAACCCTGGAGTGGAACTGAACTTCTGGGACACGGCCAACATCGTCTACACCTCGGGCACCACCGGTCCGCCCAAGGGTGTGGTGCAGTCCTTCCGCTGGCTGCAGAACTACTGCTATTACGGGGTGCGCATGCTGCACCCGGAGGACGTGGTCTACTGCGACCTGCCCTTGTACCACGTGGGCGGGGCCTTCTCGCTGGTGGGGCGGGCCGCCTGGCGGGGCTGCACCGTGTCCCTGTGGGACCGTTTCAGCGCCAGCGACTTCTGGCGGCGCATTAAAAGCAGCGGCGCCAGCGTGACCCTGTTGCTGGACGTGATGATGCCCTGGCTCCTGAAGGCCGAGCCGCGGCCCGATGACCGGGACAACACCCTGCGCCGGGTGCACATGCAGCCGCTGCCCGAGTACCACCACGTCTTCGCCCAGCGTTTCGGCGTGGATTTCGTCAACGTGGGCTACGGTGCCACCGAATTGGGCTATGTCTGCGCGGCCATCATCGATGAGTCCCTTGAGGGCGGGGGCACGCCCCCCGAGTTCACCAAGGGCTACGCCAAAAATAAAGTCTACCAGGTAGCCCAGAGCCTGGGCATGCCGGTGGTGCCAGGCCACCAGCCCATCAAGAAAGGCTACATGGGCAAGGCCTGCATGCAGCACCAAGTGGCCATACTGGGCGAGCACGACGAGGAGCTGGAGCCGGGCGGCTACGGCCAAGTCGCAGTGCGTCCCCGCCTGCCCTACCTGCTGCTCAACGAGTATTTCAACAAACCCGAGGCCACCGTGGCCACCACGCGCAACTTCTGGTTCCACACCGGCGATGGCGGACGGATGGAACCTGACGGATCGTTCTATTTCGTGGACCGCATGGGCGGCTTCATCAGGGTCAAGGGCGAAAATATCAGCTCCTTCCAGGTGGAGGACGTCATCAACACCCATCCCAAGGTGAGTATGTCGGCCGTCTTTCCGGTGCCCGCCGCCGAGGGCCTGGAGGACGACATCGTGGTCTACATAGTGGTGGGCGAGGGGCATCAACTGGATAATGATGAGTTGGGGGCTTGGATACAACGGGAGATGCCCGCCTACATGCGCCCCCGCCACATTCGCTTCGTGGACGCCCTTCCCCAGACCCCCACCTACAAGGTGGAGAAGTACAAGCTCAAGGAGATGTTCCTGGCCGAGACCCGCCGGAGCTGATACGCCTCCCGCCCCAGCCGGCCCACCGTCTCCCCCGGCGGGCCGGCTGGGGTGTACTATAAAGCGTTGCCTCTTTCAGCCACTCCGCCCGGAGGCGATGCCTTGCGAGGACGGCTTTATCCTTGGCCCCTGCTGGCGCTGGCCCTGGCCGCGGCCTGCGCGGCCCCGCCCGACCCCCGCGCGCCGCTCATGGCGGCCCTGGAGAAGGCCGGCTTCACCCGGATGGCCGCGGACCAGGCGCCGGGGCCGGTGCTGAGCAAGGCCGCCGGCCAGGGGCTCAGCGTCTCCATACTCCTGCCGCCGCCGCCCAAGAGCCCGGGCCCCGGCCAGGTCCGGGAGGTGGTGGCGGTGATCAAGGTGCAGGGCCCGGGCGGCGACGCCCAGGGCCCGGCCCAGGACCAGGTGTTTCGCTACAATCCGGACCTGCACCAGGCCCTGGCCCTGGCCAGCGGGGGCGTGTACCCGCCCGCGGCCGCGGCCGAGATCCTGGCCCAGGCCCTGGATTCAGCCCAGGGCCGCGGCCAGTCCGGGGCCCTGATCACCAGCCCCAAGCAGGGCTACGCCCTGGCCGTGCTCATCAAGGACGGCCGCCTGGCCCAGGTGGCGGTGCTGCGCTACCCGCGCCCCTCCTAGCGCCGGGGCTTGGTGGTAAAATAAAGCCCATGCCCACGGACCAGCCCAGCAACCGACCACCCCTGCTGATCCTGCAGGCGGGCGCGACGCCGCCCTGCCTGCGGCCCGGGGGCGTCATCTGCCGGGGCTGTCCGGGCTGGGCGGCCATGCGCCAGGCCTGCGGCCCTGGGGGGCCCTGGCAGGAGGCCCTGATCCACTGCCCGGTCACCGGCCTGATCGCCCGGGCGCGGCGGACCGGGGAGCCGCAGGCCTAGTCGGCGGCGCCAACAGGCCGAAAGCGTTTGACAAACCAGTTTTGGGCGGATTAACCTGGGCCCAGGTAAGCCGGTGTCGCCAACCGCCAGCAACTTAAGTCGAGCATCCGCTCCGGCTCCCCCTCCGGGGCGGGCGCCCGGGCATCCAGCTAACACCAAGGAGGCATCAGTAATGGCATCCAGACACGTACTGGCCGCGCTTTTAGCAGTGGTTCTGACTCTGGGCCTGGCTCTCGCGGCCCTGGCCAAGGAGCCCGATGTAGGCACTCCCGCCTTCAAGAACATCGCCAGCCGCAGCGGCATACTCAAGTACGGCTTCAGGGGCGCGGCGGTCTACGACAACGCCACCCGCCAGTGGCACTTCGTGAGCATGACCACCATCACCCGCCACAAGGTGGCCGGCTACGTGAATCAGATCAACAACAACCTGGCCCTGGCCGCCGGCCTGTACTGGACGGCGGTGTATGACTTCCGCGCCCACGCCTGGCGGGTGTACAAGTCCAAGGGCGGCGTGGACGACAGCACGGGCAACCTCAAAAAGAACTTCGTGCTCACCGACACCTACGCCCGGGTCAAGTACCTCAACGCTCCTTACGTCAAGTACCAGAACGGCTCCTGGAGCCGCAGCAAGTAGTGCCGAGCCCGCCGGGGACCACCGGTCCCCGGCGGCCGAGGGCCAACCCCGCCGCCCGCCGGAAGCCCGGCGATTGACGAAACCGGCCGCCCGGGATATCCTCCCCAGGCAAGTTCTCCACCCTTACGGAGCGGACCTTGCTTAAGCAGGCCCATATCCGAAATTTCTCCATCATCGCCCACATTGACCACGGCAAGTCCACCCTGGCCGACCGTTTGATACAGGCCTGCGGCGTGGTCAGCGACCGGGAGTTCCGCGACCAGTTCCTGGACAACCTGTACCTGGAGCGGGAGCGGGGCATCACCATCAAGAGCCAGGCCATCAACCTGCCCTATAAGGCCGCCGACGGCCAGACCTACCAGCTCAACCTCATAGACACGCCCGGGCACGTGGACTTTTCCTATGAGGTGAGCCGGGCCCTGTCCTCGGCGGAGGGGGTGCTGTTGGTGGTGGACGCCTCCCAGGGGGTGGAGGCCCAGACCCTGGCCAACCTCTACATGGCCCTGGAGCACGACCTGGAGGTGGTGCCGGTCATCAACAAGATTGACCTGATCAGCGCCGACGTGGAGGGCACCCGCCAGCAGATAACCGATGACCTGGGCCTGGACGGCAAGGCGGCCATCGCCATCTCGGCCAAGGAGGGCACCAACATCCCGGCGGTGCTGGAGGCGGTGGTGACCCAATTGCCCGCGCCGGCCGGCGACCCCGAGGCGCCCTTGCAGGCCCTGATCTTCGACGCGGCCTACGACCCCTTCCGGGGCACGGTGATCTACATCCGGGTCAAGGAGGGCGCCATCCGGGCCGGGGACAGCATCCGCTTCATGCACGGCGGGACCGTCCACAAGGTGGAGGAGGTGGGCATCTTCCGGGGCAAGCGCCAGCCCGCGGACAAGCTCTACGCCGGCCAGGTGGGCTACCTCTTCGCCGGGGTCAAGACCGTGGCCGACACCAACATAGGCGACACCATCACCCACGACGACCGGCCGGCCGCGGAGCCGCTGCCCGGCTTCCGCGAGGCCAAGCCGGTGGTATTCTCCTCCATCTACCCGGTGGCCACCGACGACTACCCCGAGCTGGCCGACGCATTGTCCAAGCTCAAGCTCAACGACGCCAGCCTCATCTACCAGAAGGACGCCTCCCAGGCCCTGGGCTTCGGCTTCCGCTGCGGCTTCCTGGGCCTGCTGCACCTGGAGGTGGTGCAGGAGCGCCTGGAGCGGGAGTTCGGCCTGTCCTTGATACTCACCACCCCCAGCGTGCGCTACCTGATCCACCTGCACGACGGCCAGGTGTTGGAGATCGAGAACCCGGCCCACTACCCGGACCCGGCCTCCATAGACTTCTGCGAGGAGCCCTACGTGCGGGCCACCATCATGATGCCCGAGCGCTACATCGGGGCGGTGATGCCCCTGTGCCTGGACCGCCGGGGGGTGAACACCCAGATGCACTACCCCAGCCCCAAGCGGGTGGAGCTGTCGGTGGACCTGCCCCTAGCCGAGGTGATCTACGACTTTTACGACAAGCTCAAGACCGTCACCCAGGGCTACGGCAGCTTCGACTACGAGCTGATCGGCTACCGCCGCGGCGACCTGGTCAAGCTGGACATCCTGGTCAACGGCGAGAAGGTGGACGCCCTGTCCATGCTGGTGCACTCCGAGCGCGCCCGCACCCGGGCCCTGCACGCGGTCAACAAGCTCCGGGACTCCATCCCCCGCCAGCAGTTCAAGATCGCCATCCAGGGGGCCATCGGCTCCAAGATCATCGCCCGCAGCAACGTCAACCCCTTCCGCAAGGACGTGACCTCCAAGTGCTACGGCGGCGACGTGAGCCGCAAGCGCAAGCTCCTAGAGAAGCAGAAGGCGGGCAAGAAGCGCATGAAGCTGGTGGGCAACGTGCCCATCCCCCAGAAGGCTTTTTTGGCCGTGTTGCAGACCGACAGCGAGGATTAGCCCCGGCCTCCTGATCTTGACACCTCCGAGCGTCCCTTTTAGTATTACTCCCTCGAATCGAGGTTGATCGTGCCTGACGGAGGCCGGCCGGCGCGGCCGGCGGCCGGGGAGATTGCCATGCAGCCAACCGACTGGGGACAAGCCTTTAGCATTGTGGGCGGCGGCCTGCTGGCGGTGTTTTTCATCATGACCCTCTTGGCCCTGATCACCGGCCTCATGGGCCGGATATTCACCCGCATCGAGGCCAGGAAGCAGGCCGCACAAAAGGCCGCGGAAGGCGAGGCCCAGACATGATCAGTTGGATCCACTACGAGAAGGGGGTGCTCAAGCTCCTGGGGGTGCAGGTGGGCTTCGGCAACCTGGACCCACCTCATCTGATCATGATCCTGGTGGGCCTGGGCTTCATCGCCCTGGCCATCATCAAAGAGTGGGAGCCCTTTGAACTGCTGCCCATCGGCGCGGGCATGATCCTGGCCAACCTGCCCCTGACCGGCCTGACCACGCAGCCCGAGCCGGGCATGGCCCCGGGCATGGCCGGCGTGCTGGGCATCATCCTCAAGTACGGCCTGTACACCTGGACCATCCTGCCCCAGTTCATCTTCTTCGGCATCGGGGCGCTGACTGACTTCAGCCCGCTCATCGCCAACCCCCGCGCCTTCCTGTTGGGCGCGGCGGCCCAGGTGGGCATCTACACCAGCTTCCTGGGCGCCCTGGCCGTGGGCCTGATCTGGCCGGACTGGGCCTTCTCCATCAAGGAGGCCTGCTCCATCGGCATCATCGGCGGCGCCGACGGCCCCACCACCATCTACACCACCGGCCTGCTGGCCCCCAACATCATGGGCATCACCGCCACCGCGGCCTACTCCTACATGGCCATGGTGGCCGTCATCCAGCCGCCCATCATCAAGCTGCTGACCACCAAAGCCGAGCGGGCCGCCTGTATGAAGCCCACCCTGCGCCGGGTCTCGCGCACCGAGCGCATCCTGTTCCCCATCGTGGCCATGATCATCATCATCCTGCTCATCCCCAAGAGCGCGCCGCTGGTGGGCTTTTTGCTGCTGGGCAACCTGTTCCGCGAGTCCGGGGTGGTGGAGCGGCTGAGCAACACGGCCCAGAACGAGCTGATCAACATCATCACCATCCTCTTGATGCTGGGCATCGGGGCCTCCATGCCCGCCGAGCGGGTGATGGACCCGCGCACCCTGCTGGTGCTGTTCCTGGGCCTGGCCGCCTTCTGCGTGGGCACCGGGGCCGGGGTGCTCTTCGGCAAGATACTGGCCAAGTTTTCCAAGCAGCCCTTCAACCCCATGCTGGGCGCGGCCGGGGTCTCGGCGGTGCCCATGAGCGCGCGCATCGTGCACGTCATGGGCCAGCAGGCCAACAAGCGCAACTTCCTCTTGATGCACGCCATGGGCCCCAACGTGGCCGGCGTCATCGGCTCGGCCGTGGCCGGCGGCTACTTCCTGGGCCTGTTTATCAACTTTTAGGGGGTAAAGTGGACCTCCTCCAAGCGGGGTGGAAGACGATTTCTGTAGCTCTGGCACTGAGTTGGATGCTATATTTAAATTCTGGACGGGTCCAACGCAGCTTATAAAAAAGCAGTAAGGTACTGGGGCTCAGGCAGGCCGCGCCGGGCGGGTGTCATGGCTTTATTGAAGATTAACAGCAAAAGGGATGTCTGGCTGGCCACGGCCGGGGCCACCCTGCTTTCGGTGATCGTTTCCATGGGCATCACCGCCCTGGCCTTGTGGGCGGTGGGCCAGACCGAGGCGCATCACTACCGCCTGGCCATGCTCATCAGCTTTCTGGTGCCCCTGATCGTGGCCTCCCTGGTGGCCTACCAGGGCTTCTCCATGCTGCTGGAGGTGATGGAGTCCAAGCGCCGGCTGCAGTGGCTCTCGCGCACCGACGAGCTGACCAACGTCTACAACCGGCGCTACTTCATGGAGCTGGCCCGGCGGGAGCTGGCCCTGAGCGCCCGCTACGGCACGCCGGTGGCCCTGCTCCTGTTGGACCTGGACCGTTTCAAGCCGGTGAACGACTCCCACGGCCACCTGGTGGGCGACGAGGTGCTGCTGGCCAGCGCGCGGGTCATCGTGCACACCATCCGCCTCACCGACATCGTGGGGCGCTTGGGCGGGGACGAGTTCCTGGTGCTGGCCCCCAACACCGACGTGGCCGGCGCCCATGAGCTGGCCGAGCGCCTGCGGCAGGCCTTTGAGCGCGCGCCCATCGTGGTCACCGACCACAAGGTGCCCCTGACGGTGAGCATCGGCGCGGTGAGCGTCCAGGGGCCCAATCTGTCCTTTGATCACCTTATGCAGGCCGCGGACAAGGCCCTGTACCAGGCCAAGCAGCAAGGCCGCAACCGCTCCAAAGTGGAGCAACTGACGCTGGAGCAGGCCCAGCAGGCCCGGCGCCGGGCCTGATCCGCCCCGCCGGCCGCATGGCGGCCGAGCCCTTACAAGAGCTTGCCGATGCCGTAGGCCTGGCCCACGGCCTCCCCCAGACGATGGTACTGAGAGGTCCCCGAGGCGTAGGTCAGGGGGTCTATCTTTTCCACGTCCGGCTTGCCGTCCGCCAGGCAGCCCTGGTCCACGTGGGTCTCCATGATCTGGCCCACCACCAGCATGTGACTGCCCAGGTCCAGGGAGTGCAGCAGACGGCATTCGAAGTTGAGGGGGCACTCCTGCACCAGCGGCGCGGTCTGGAGCAGGCCGTAGAACACCTGGAAGACCGCCGACTTGTCCGTGTCCTTGCCCGAGTGTATGCCGCAGTAGTCCACCTGGGGGGCTAGCGCCACCGAGGGCAGGTTGATGGAGAAGGTCCCCTGCTGGTTGATCCCCTTGAGGGTGTGGCGGATTTTCCGGAGAGCCAGGGACATGGCCGGCGGCTTTTCGCAGGCGATGCCGCACCAGGAGGCGGTCATGAAGTTGGCCCGGCCGTCCACCAGGGCGCCCACCAGGACCGCGGGCTTGGGATAAAGATGGGTGCTGGGACCGATTTTCACCTTGGCCATGCGATACGTCCTTCCTTATTCCGCAGTGCTCACAGACTGAACACCGCCTTGAGCATTGCCACCTCCTGGCCCCGGTGGTTTTTGAGCACCGGCCGATGCAGGTCCTTTAATTCCTTGTCCAATACCTGTTGATCCAGCAGGCCCAGCTCGTGCAGCACCTGAGTCACCGCCGGCGGCAGGGCCCGCATGCCCCCGTCCTCGATCTGCAGGGCCACGCCCAGCCCCAGCCCGGGCAGGGCCAGGCCATAGGAGCCCTCGGCGCCGGTCTTGGCCAGCACCTGGCCCGGCGCGGCCTGCATCACCCGGGTGCACAGCCGCCCGCTGCCGGCGATCATCTCCGGGTAGGCCAGGCAGGCGGCCACCAGCACCTGCGCCGCCGCGGCCATCTCCGGGTCCAGGTCCGAGGCCTGGGGCGCGGCCAGGCGGGCGTAGGCCCCGGCCAGGCTGACCAGGGGCAGGCGGAACACCGGCACCCCGCAGCCGTCTATGCCGATGCCGATCTGCTCGGCCGGGTAGTTGCACATCCGGGCCACCACCTGCAGGATGAGCCGCTGCACCGGGTGGCTGGGCTGGGTGTAGCCTTGGGGGTCAAAACCCAGGTGCGCGCAGAGCATGAGCATGGCCGCGTGCTTGCCGGCGCAGTTGTTGTGCATTGGCTGGGGCTTTTCCCCCCGCTGGGCCAGGGCCTTGGCCGTGGGGCGGTGGGAGGGCGGGTGCCCCCCGCAGTCCAGAAGCTCCGGGCCCAGGCCGGCCTTGGCCAGGATGCTTTGGACCGCCTCCACCTGGAAATCCTCGCCGTTTAGGGAGCCGCAGGTGCAGGCCAGTTCGGCCGGGGTCAGACCGTAGCGCCGGGCCGCGCCGGTGGTGATCAGGGGCAGGGCCTGCAGGGGCTTGGCCGTGGAGCGCAGGAAGGTGGGCATGGCCGGGTGGCCCAGGCCCCGCACCCGGGCTCCGTCCGGCCCGCAGACCACCAGCGCGCCCCGGTGCACGGACTCGGTGAGGCCGTCCCGGGCCAGCTCGACCAGGGGCGGGGCGTACTCCACCGGGGCCCCGCCGCGGGGGTGCTCGTGGGAGTGTTCGTGGTGGTGGTGCCCGTGGTGGCCTCTAACTGCAAATGATTCCTGCATTATTACACCTTTTTTTGTCTAGACGTTGACAGGTGCAGGTGCCGGCGTTAACTTTAAACCAGATAGAGGGAAGGTCAACATTGTTCATCCCCTGCGACTAGGTCCCTGCTGGTAAGCGAGCGGAAAGAAACACCCCCTCTCCCGTGAGCATCCAGTAAGGACAACCTTTCCTCCCCTCCTCCCAGAGGGCCCTGGGGCTTGTGGCTTCGGGGCCCTCACTTTATACTGCCCTTGCGTCCTTATACTGCCAACGCGCCCCGGTCTCAAGGCGGAAGGTCAAATCCATGCCGCACCCAGCCCCGCCAAGGGTCAGCACCGGCCTGATGCAACTGGCCGCTCAGGCGCCCAGCCGGCTGCGGGGGGCCCGGCTGGGGCTCTTGTGCAACCCCGCGGCGGTCACGCCTGATCTGACTCCGGCCTGGCGGTCGGTGCAGGCGGCCCTGCCCGGCGGCCTCCAGGCCCTGTTCGGCCCCCAGCACGGATTCCTGGGCGACAAGCAGGACAACATGGTCGAGAGCGGCCACGACAGGCACCCCGGCCTGGGGGCGCCCATCTACTCCCTGTACGGCGACGCCCGCCGCCCCACGCCGGAGATGCTCACCGGCCTGGACGCGCTGCTGGTGGACCTGGTGGACGTGGGCTGCCGGGTCTATACGTTCTTCAGCACCCTGGTGGCCTGCCTGGAGGAGTGCGCGGCGGCCGGGGTGGCCCTGTGGGTGCTGGACCGGCCCAACCCCCTGGGCCGCGGCCAGGAGGGCCCCATCCTGGGGCCGGGGCTGACCAGCTTCGTGGGCGCCCATCCCATCCCCCTGCGCCACGGCCTGACCCTGGGCGAGCTGGCCCGTCTGGTGGCCGCCGAGCGGGGGCTGTCAATGGAGCTGGAGGTGGTGGCCTGCCAGGGCTGGCAGGGCGGGGACTTCGCCTCCACCGGCCTGCCCTGGGTCATGCCCTCGCCCAACCTGCCCACCCTGGACTCGGCCCGGGTCTATCCCGGCCAGGTGCTCATCGAGGGCGCCACCCTCAGCGAGGGCCGCGGCACCACCCGGCCCTTTGAGATCTGCGGCGCGCCGGGCCTGGACCCCGAGGCCGTGGCCGCACAGGTGGAGCCCGCGGCCCTGGCCGGCGCCATCCTGCGGCCCCTGTTCTTCGAGCCCACCTTTGGCAAGTTCGTGGGCCAAACCTGCGGCGGCTGGCAGATACACGTCACCGACCCGGGGCGCTTTCGGCCGGTGCGGGCCACCTGCGCCCTCTTGGCGGCCATCAGCCGGACGCAGCCGGGCCTGTGGGGCCTGCGGCCGCCGCCCTATGAGTACGAGCACCAGCGCCGGCCCCTGGACCTCTTGCTGGGCGACCCGGAGGCGGTGGAGATGCTTCTGGCCGGCGCGGCCGTGGCCGAGCTGGAGGCGCGCTGGCAGGCGGGGCTGAAGGAGTGGGAGGAAAGGATAAAAGGCGTGTTGCTGTATCCGGCGTAGGTTTGCGGCTGAGGAAAAAAGAGGGCGGGGATGAACCCCGCCCCGATGATTAGCTATCTATTAAACAAGAGAACTTACTTTTTCGACTATTTCCTCTAACATAGCAAGTTGGAAACCTTCAGAATATACCCGGCGAATAAATTCGTCCCCTGCTTCCAAGTTTTTCAAAGCCTTTTTCCAGCTAGAATAGCCTAAATCAACCGCTACTTGGCCGCCAATCCGATTAAAATCGTCCTCGCCCATAGATTCTTTTGCAAGATGCTCAATATCAAATTCAAAGCAAGCAAATAAGTCTCCTACTTGCGACTCAGGAAAGTCTACTTCTGAAACGTGGCCCAAGCGAAGTAATAACTTGTTATCTTTTTTAGCCTTTTCTTCACCCGAGTTGCCCTTATCCCTAAATTTAGCATCTCCATCAAACAAGTAATAAGTAGGTAAGCCAAAGCCTCTAAAAATTAAGACATGTCTGTCAATTTTGTTCTTCCCTCGGGCGGGGATGATACTGATTCCTTTGGATGGCCAGTTCTTACCTAATATATCCTGTAGTGCCCAAAGGAAACCGGCTTCACCAAAGCCTTCCACAACCACCACAGCATCCGCAAAAAAGCCTTCGTTAGAAATTGTGTCCATTATTGGCATTGAACGGGCTCGCGCAGAAGCCGGAGTGAATCTGGAGACTTCGCCACCTGTCAGCTCGCGTAAATCGGCTGCCAGTTGTTCCAATGAATAGCGCCCTAAAACAACGGGAGCAGTAGTTTCGTCTGCTCGATGTCTTCTAAGCAGTCTAATTTGGTGGTATTGATCTAAATTAATAAAAAGGGGAGAATGAGTGGTAAAAAGGATTTGATTCCCAGCATGGTGTTGGTCTTGATTTGCTAGATTATTCAATATCTGTGCTAATGCCCGACATCTTTGGGGATGCTGGTAAAGCTCGGGCTCTTCTATACTCAGGATTAAACAGGGTACTTCGGCTTCCGGTATCGATTCCTTTCTATCTTCTTCATCAGGGCTTCCTGGGCGCTCCTCAATTGCGCGTAAAGATGCCTCATATTGAAGCAAAGAAAAAATAAGGGCTCTTTGTAAGCCATGACCCTTCCTTGCAACATCTCCTTCGAATCCGTCTTCTATAAGACTAACTATAGTGGGCGGAGGAGGAACCTCAGGCACCGTAGGTGTCCCCCATTTCATTCTAAAGCCAGATTCTGGAGCGAATGACTTCAATATCTTATCGATATTTTCTCCCGCCTCCTCTAGCTCTGGTAAGTTTTCTGCGTTGAAAAGTTTGCTGGCCCTTTTTTCGAAATCTTCTTTGAATTGTTTGATATCTGCTCTGGCGTTTATTCTTCTTAAAACAAGAACATCAAGAAGTCGTTTAATTACTGTGCCCCTCCTTTCGGTTGTCTCATCGGCAACCTCTTTTATCGCAGGGATTAAAACAAACTTAGTAAAATTATCAACACTTCCTCCCCCTACGTGGGCGGCTCCTAAAAACGGTCCTGGGCTAGGCTCACAATAGTGGCTATGGTTATTTTCGAACTCTTCCATAAGTTGGTCACAACGAGCAGCACTTGTGGCCCTTGTGGTTAGCTCGGGATACTTCCCGCTGACGACTAGAGAGTTAAATTCATTTTTCTTATCTGCTGCCCCAGAAATTTGCCTAATTTGAGAGAACTCGGGTATTTGTGGCCAGTAAGAGTAAAATTTGCCTGTGTCATTAAAAGGCAAGATTTTTTTTACAGTTAGCATGCCATCTTTCACATATCTACCAAATGCTTCCATCTCTTTTGGAAGCAAAGAGTCAAAACTAACGATAATCTCTATGGGCTCTTCTATATTTTTATTGCAAAAATCTTCTTCGTCGGGCCTGTAGGCAAGATCATAGAAAATATCCAATGCTTTTAATATTGTGGATTTTCCTGCACCGTTTCTACCTATCATTGCTGTAAGGTTCTCGAATTCTACGGTTATGTTTTTCAAACAACGAAAGTTTTTTATCTGGATTTGATTAATGAACATAAGTCACACCCCCTTCGTTGACCCGGACAATTTATTGTCCGGGTCGCGCAGCGACAAGCGGTCGGCACCGAGTTGCTTGAATGCCCCGGCCTCCCGCGAACAAACCCCTGCTATTGCCCAGCTACCGGCCTTCTCTTAACGGCACTTGCCGCAGGTCAGGCGGCCGTCGCAGTTCTGGGGCGCGTCGCAGCGCCGTACGTTGAGCGAGCTGCGCACCCAGTCCCCCCGGCGGTTGCGGCACTCGGCGTGCAGGGTGTCCTTGACCCGGCGCCAGTTGCGGCAGGAGGCCTGCCAGGTGCCGCCGGGCGCCGGCCCCGCGTCGCCCTCGCAGACCAGGCGGCCGTCGTCGTTGACCACGCCTCCCCGGCACTTCTTGTAGTTGACGCGAGTGCGGGACCAACTGCCGTAGCGGTCCTTGCACTCGGCGCTCAGGGTGTCGCCGCGCACCCGCCAACTGCGGCAGGAGTCGCGCCAGGACCCGGGCGGCGGGGCGTGGCGGGCGTCCTCGCAGGCCAGGCGGCCGTTGTCGTTCATCACCGCCCACTCGCAACGCTTGTAGCGGATGCGGGCCTGGCGCCAGTTGGCGTCGCGGTCCTGGCACTCGCAGCGCAGCTCCGTGCCCTCGGTATAGCAGTCCCGGCAGGTGCCCTGGTAGGAGCCCGGCGGCAGGGCGGCCGCCTTGGCCGGGACCCAGAGCACGCCGGCCAGCAGGGCCAGGGACAGGACAAGCCGGGCCAGCCTGGTTCGGCGAGGAATGGCGGACCGGTGCATGGCTTTCGCTCCCTCTCAGCCAGGCCGTGGGCGCCAATGCGCGCCGGCGCCGGACGGCCGCGGCTGGTTGTTTGCGGGGACCCCCCAACGCGGTTCAGGCTCAGGCTCGGCAGGCTCTCTGGAAGCATCATAGGCAATGGGCGGCCGGGCGGTCAACTGGAGCCGTGGCCGCAAAAAAAGGGCGGGGTGAGCCCCGCCGTTGCGTTTCTGTTGTCAGACGGCCTAGTGCAGGAACTCGTTGGCCTCCCGCTCGCGCTGGACCGTGCTGTGGGGGGAGGGGCCGTAGTGGTGGCCGGGCCAGAGGATGGTGTCATCGGGCAGGGTCAGGATGCGCTCCTGGATGGACCCCAGCATGCGGGGCCAGGAGCCGCCGGGCAGGTCCGTGCGGCCCACCCCGCCCACACCAGTTGGCCACCAAGCGCACTAGATAATCTCGCAGGCCCCGCCCCCGCAGGCGATGGTCTCCTCCACCTTGGTGTTGTCGCACTCCTCGACCAACTCGGTGTAGTTCACGTTGACGTGCTCGCGCCCCAGGTCCTCCCAATGCTTGCAGTTGTGCACCCGCTTGAGGCACCGGGTCATGCGCAGCATGTCGCCGCCGAAGTAGTTCCTGGCAAACTTGCGGGCCCGGCGCACCCAGTCTTTGCGGGCAAAGATCACCTGGCCGATCGCCTCGCGCACCCGGCGGGGCATGTCGGGTAACAGTAGGGCGTCCAGGTCGCGCCCCCGGCCCAGGGCCGCGTCGCAGGCCTCCCACAGGTTGTCGTCAAAGGCGTGCAGCCCGTCCACGATCAGCCCCGAGGACATGATGGCCCCCACTCCGTAGTGAGCCACAATCTCCTCGGCGGTGAAGACCTCGCAGAAGGGGGCCTGGGGATAGTCCAGGTCACCGCCCTCGGGCAACAGGGAGACCCCGGAGAAGTATTGACGGTTGTCGTAGATGAAGCCCGCCACTTGGTCCCACTGGCTCTCGGGCACGGTGATGGTATTGGACACGTTGTGGCTGAGGAAGGGCTGGATGCAGCGCTCGGGTCGGCGGCCGGCGTCAATCCAGTTGGCCTTGGTCAGTTTGACGTGCTCCAACAGCTCCACCGGGCTCAGCTGCTTGCGAATCTTAGCGTTGCCATTGGCCTCGATGCAGAAAGTGATCACCACGCTGTTGCCGTTGGGGTCCCAGACGCTTTGCTCCACGGCCAGGGGGTTTTTCTGGCGGAAGAAGGCCACGAGGGGTTCGCCCTCATTGGCCTGGGCCCGCCGGAAATAGCGCCGAGCGTGGTGAGGGTGGATGCCCGAGCTGGTGCCCAGGATGCAGCTGGTGCTGCCGGCGGGCTTGATGCAGGTGGCCCGGGCCGCAGGGCTCAGACCGATGCGCGCGGCCACCTCGGCGTTGACCGCCAGGATCAGGCGGGCCATGCGCCGCTGGATGTCGGGGTCGAAGGCTACATGGGGGTTTTCCATCATTCCGGTCATGGAGACACCCAGCAGGGCCTCGCGGCGGGCGATCTGCTCGCTCACCGGGCCTAGGTAGCTGAAGGCGGTATAGTCGGCTTGCAGGGTGCCCAGGATGGCCGCGGCCCGGGCCGCTTTGGCGAACTTCTCTTCATTGTCCACCTGGCCGATGTTGATCTCGCACAGGTTGCAGAAGGCCCAGCCTGACACCCCGTCCAACTGAGGGTAGAGACCGATCTCCACGCAGGGGTTGTAGGTGATCTCCCGGTGGTCGGCCCACACGAAGCCGGGCTCCCCGAATTCCTTTACCGCTTGCATCAGACCCATGAACTGCTCGCGGCTGGTATCATCGCGCAGGAGAAGGGCCGAGTTATTGGAGCGGGCCCGCTGGGGGTTTTCCACGAACCAGTTTCCGGTCTTGGCGGCGGCCATCTCCTGGTCGTCGGGCGAGAACAGGCAGATGGTGGCGCTGCGCCGCACCCCGCCGGAGAGCACCGCGTCCGAGGCGTGCATGAGAAGGTCATAGGCGTGGATGGGCCTGAGGCGGCGATGGCCTTCGGCAAGCGTGCGGTCCAACAACTGGCGGATCAGCTCCAGGCTGCGCCGCAGGGGCTCGGGGCCCGGAGCCTTGCCCGCTCCGCCGGTAATGGGCGCGCCCTTGGCCCGGATCAGAGAGTAGTCGAACTCCACGGTGAGGCCGTGATACTCCGGCCGCGGCTGTTGCCCAACGAAGTAAGCCGAAACCAGCACCCCCAGGGCGTCGGCCCAGCCCTCAATGGTGTCGGGGATCGTGAAGCGGGCCACCTCGCCGGAAAGCGGGGCGATCTCGGGCAGCTTGGCGATGTGGTGCCACTGCACCGAAAAGCCCACCCCGCAGCCGCACAGCAGCAACCATAGGGCCTCTTGGAAGAAGCTGGGCCGGTCGCAGTAGGAGGTGGTGCAATTGTACATGCGCGCATTTTTGTTCAGGATCGGCTCGCCGCCGAACTGGAGAGCCCGCTGGCTGCCCAGTATCAGGCGTTGCTTCATGGCCGCGTCCACCTCGCGCAAAAGGTCCTCGATGACTAGGCCCTTTCGCCCGTAATGGGAGCGGTGCATGTCCAGGACCCGGTCAATGGCCTCCTCGAAGCTCTCGCGGCGCTTGAGATCGGGGATGTAGCGGCTGTACTTACTTGCGAAGACGTATTCTTGCAGATTCCGTACGCTCATACAGTTCTCCCAGCACGATATGTTGAGGTATTTTATCACTTAAATACTACATATTGTATAAAAAAATAGTTGGGGATAGTTCCTATTAGCATTGTAAGTGGTTAATATCGGAGGAGGCTAGTAATGAGGGAGCGGCAGGCCACGACAAAGGGCGGGGAGAACTCCGCCCTGCGTTCGTCTCGGCCGGCCCTAGTGCAGGAAGTCGTTGGTCTCCCGCTCGCGCTGGACCGTGCTGCGCGGGGCCGGGCCGTAGTGGTGGCCGGGCCAGACGATGGTGTCGTCGGGCAGGGTCAGGATGCGCTCCTGGATGGACCCCAGCATGCGGGGCCAGGAGCCGCCGGGCAGGTCCGTGCGGCCCACCCCGCCCACGAACAGGGTGTCACCGGTGAAGACGTGGCCGGGGGTGTAGAGGCAGATGCAGCCAGGGCTGTGGCCCGGGGTGTGCAGCACCTGGAGCTTCACCTCCTGGCCGGCGGTGATC
>QZKP01000059.1 GCA_003605055.1 Desulfarculus sp. | reverse complement strand
CCGCACCGGCGTCTCCGCCGGCCGCCGCGCCCGCAACTCCGCCCGCCGCTCCGCCGGCCGCCGAGGCTCCGGTCCGGCCCGAGGCGGCCCGGCCTGCGGCCGAGGCCAAGGCCGCGCCCATCCCCGTGCAGGCCCTGGCGGCCAAGCGCCTGCTGCAACTGGAGGCCTGCACCCGCTGCGGCGAGTGCCTGAACTGGTGCCCGGTCTACGACCAGGACCAGCGCCAGGACATCCTGCCCCGGGCCAAGGCAGCCGAGTTTTTGCGCATCATCAAGGGCCAGCACGGGCTCCTGGCCCAACTGGCCCACGGCGGCGGCGACCCCGGCCCCCTGCGCCGGCTGCTGGCCCGGCTGCTGGGGCATAAGGACATCAGCCGCGAGGAGGTGGAGCGATTCGCGGCCAGCCTCTACGAGTGCTCCACCTGCGGCCAGTGCCAGATCGTCTGCCCGGCGGGCATAGACACGGTCAACCTCTGGGAGGAGATCCGCAAGGCCATCGTCATGGCCGGCTACGGGCCCCTGCCCAGCCAGAAGGCCCTGGTCAAGAGCGTCAAGTCCTACGACAATCCCTGGCAGCAGCCGCGCACCGCCCGGGCCAAGTGGGCCCGCCGGGCCAAGAAAGAGGGGCTCATCGCCGAGGAGCCCCAGGACATCAGCAAGCAGCCGGCCGAGGTGCTCCTGTACCTGGGCTGCACGGCCAGCTTTGACACCAACGTGCGCCAGGTGGCCGTCAGCACGGTGAACATCTTCAACCACCTGGGCATTGACTTCGGCATCCTGGGCAACAAGGAGCGCTGCTGCGGCTCGGTGATGCTGCGCATGGGCGACCCGGAGTTCCAGCGCATCGCCGGCCAGAACATCGAGCAGTTCAACAGCCTGGGGGCCGCCACCCTGGTCACCTCCTGCGCGGGCTGCTTCAAGACCATCAGCGAGGACTACCCGCGGGTGGGGCGGGTGGAGCTGGAGGTGATGCACACGGCCCAGTTTTTGCGACGCCTGATAGAGCAGGGCCGCCTGAAGTTCACCAGTCCCTTGGAGCGGGTGGTCACCTATCACGACCCCTGCCATTTGGGCCGGGCCAGCCGCGTCTACGACGACCCCCGCTTCATCATGCAGGCCATCCCGGGCCTGGAGCTGAGGGAGATGCCGCGCAACCGGGAGTACTCCCGCTGCTGCGGGGCCGGCGGCGGGCTCAAGTCCGGCTACCCGGACATCCAGGGCAAGATGGCCCAGGCCCGGGTGCAGGAGGCCGAGGCCACCGGCGCCGGCGAGCTGGTTTCCTGCTGCCCCTTCTGCTACCAGGGCTTGCAGGTGGGCATCAATGCGCTCAGCTCCAACCTGGTGGCCCGGGACCTAACGGCCCTGGTGGAGGCGGCCCTGGGCCTGGGCGCGCCGCCGAAGGCCCCGCCCGCCTAGGGCGCGAATCCTTTGCCGCCGCTGTCGGCAGCCGGTATGATGAGATGACCGCGCCCACGGGGCGCGGCCGAGATCAGAGCTTCTTCCGGATACAGGTCATGAAAAGACATCTGCTGCTATTGGCGTTGTCGGCGCTGCTGATCCTGGGCCTGGCCGCTCCGGCCCCGGCCGGCCGGCCGCCCATCCGCATCGGCTATCTCCAGGCCGACATCCACCAGCTCGCCTGCTGGGTGGCCCTGGATAAGGGCTTTTACCAGGCCGAAGGCCTGAAGGTGCAGGTGGCGGGCATCTTCCGGGCCGGGCCCGAGGAGATGAGCGCCTTTGCCGCCGGCGACCTGGACATGGGCTACGTGGGCGAGGCCCCGGCCACCACGGCCGTGGCCAACGGCGCGGCCCGGGTGCAGGTGGTGGCCCAGGTCAACACCGAGGGCTCGGCCATCGTGGTGCAGAAGGCCAGCGCCGCGGCCGGCCTGGCCGGGCTCAAGGGCCAACGGGTGGCCATCCCCGGCCACTCCACGGTGCAGGACTTCCTGCTCAAGAAGGCCCTGAGCCAGGCCGGCCTGCCCCTGGACGCGGTGCAGGCCCTGGTGCTCAAGCCGCCGGAGATGATCGGCGCCCTGCGCGAGAGGCAGATCGCGGCCTTCATCGCCTGGCAGCCCTATCCGGCCAAGGCCCAGACCATGGGCGTGGGCCGGGTGCTGATGGCCTCGGGCCAGATATGGCGGGACCACCCCTGCTGCGTGCTGGTGGCCGATGAGCGCTTCCTGGCCGCCCGGCCGGATGATGTGCGCGCCATGCTGCGGGCCCACGTGCGCGCCACCCGCTTTATCGCCGAGCACCCGCATGAGGCCCTGGCCATCGGCGTGCGCTACACGGGCATGGACCGAGCCACGGTGCGCCTGGCCATGGCGGGCGTCAAGTACACCTTTCAGATCAGCGTGGCCGGCGAGCGGGAGTACGTGGCCTTTTTGACCAAGCTGGGCTACATCAAGCTGGGCGACGTGCAGGGCTTCGTGGACCGCTTCCTTAACCGCCGGCTGCTGGAGGAAGTGCTCAAGAGATGAGGCTCGGGCGCTGGTGGCTGCCCCTGGCCCTGCTGGTGCTGTGGCAGGGGCTGTGCTCCCTGGGCGTGTTCCCGCCCTACAAGCTGCCCTCGCCCCTGGCCATCATCGCCGGCTTGGTGGACCTGGCCAGCCAGGGCATGCCGCCGGGCCAGCGCCTGCACTGGCACCTGCTCTACAGCCTGTTGCGGGTGGGGGCGGGCTTTGCCGCCGCCGCGCTGATCGGCGTGCCCCTGGGCCTCATTATGGGGGCCTCGCCGCGGGCGGGCCGCCTGGTCAGCCCCCTGATCGAGATGCTGCGGCCGGTGCCGCCCCTGGCCTGGATTCCCATCTCCATTCTCTGGTTCGGCATCGGCCTGCCCTCGGCGGGCTTCATCATCTTCCTGGGCGCCTTCTTCCCCATCGTGCTCAACACCATCGCCGGCGTCACCTCGGTGAGCCCGCTTTTGGTGGAGGCGGTGCGCACCCTGGGCGCGGGCCGGCGGGAGATCGTGCGCAAGGTGCTCCTGCCCGGCGCCCTGCCCAACATCTTCGTGGGCCTGCGCATCGGCCTGGGCATCGGCTGGATGACCCTGGTGGCCGCCGAGTTCACCGGCGTCAAGTCCGGCTACGGCCTGGGCTACATGATCATGACCGCCCGGGACATCCAGCGGCCGGACGAGATCATGGCCGGCATGGCCGTGATCGGGCTCACCGGCCTGTGCATAGACGGCCTGGTGCGCCTGCTGCAGCGCCGCCTGGTCCCCTGGCAGTGAGGCCGGCCATGTCGCTCAGCCTGACCGGCATCCACAAGAGCTTCCCCGGCGAAAACGGGGCCCCGCCGCTGAAGGTGCTGGCCGGCCTGGACTGCGCCGTGGAGGCCGGCCGCCTGGTGTCGGTGGTGGGGCCCTCGGGCTGCGGCAAGACCACCCTGCTCAGGATCATCGCCGGCCTGGAGCCGGCCGACCGGGGCCGGGTGCTCTGGCAGGGCGCGGCCCTGGCCGGCCCCAGCCGCCGGGTGGGGATGGTGTTCCAGCAGTACGCCCTGCTGCCCTGGCGCAGCACCCTGGGCAACATCGAGCTGGGCCTGGAGATGGCCGGCCTGGAGCGCGACCAGCGCCGGGCCGCGGCCCGGGAGTACGTGGAGGCCTTCGGCCTGGCCGGCTTTGAGCACAGCTTTCCCCACCAGCTCTCCGGCGGCATGCAGCAGCGGGTGGCCATCGCCCGCACCCTGATACTCAAGCCGGAGCTGGTACTCATGGACGAGCCCTTCGGCTCCCTGGACAGCCAGACCCGCGACGCCATGCAGGAGTTCCTGCTCTCGCTCTGGCAGCAGCGGCAGGACACCATCGTCTTCGTCACCCACAACGTGGACGAGGCGGTGTTCCTGAGCGACGAGATACTGGTGCTCTCGCGGCGGCCGGCCCGGGTGCTGGCCCGCCTGGAGGTGCCCCAGGCCCGGCCGCGGGACCGCACCAGCCCGGCCAGCAACGACCTGCGGCGGCAAATCCTGTCCCTGCTCAAGCAGGAGCAGGTGGGGCTGGTCTAAAGGAGGAGGCCCAGCATGCGCAGCGACATCAAGATAGTGGGCGTGGCGGCCAGCCCCCGGCCGGGCCAGGCCAGCTTCACCATACTGCAGGAGGCCCTAAGGGCCGCGGCCCAGGCCGTGGAGGGCGTGACCACCGACCTCATCGAGCTGGCTGGCAAGCAGATCAACGGCTGCCAGGCCTGCGGGGCCTGCGCCAAGAAGCTCTGCTGCAGCCAGGCCGACGACTTCCCGCCCCTGATCCAGACCCTGGCCGACCCGGCCCTGGGCGGCCTGATCCTGGCCAGCCCGGTGTACATGGGCGGCCTCACCTCCCAGGCCAAGGCCTTCCTGGACCGCCTGGTGATGTTCCGGCGCAACGGCTTCCTGCTGCGCAACAAGGTGGGCGGGGCCCTGGCCGTGGGCGGCTTCCGCAGCGGCGGCCAGGAGCTGACCATCCAGTGCATCCAGGCGGCCATGCTGGTGCAGGACATGGTGGTGGTCAGCGAGGGCATGCCCACGGCCCACTTCGGGGGCACCGCCTGGAGCGGCGGGCCGGGCGGGGTGGCGGCCGACGAGTTCGGCCTGGGCACGGCCCGTGCCCTGGGCCAGCGGGTGGCCGAGTTGGCCGCCCGCCTGCACGCCGGCTAAGGGAGGGGCCTTGCGCGCCGCGGAGATCATCACCGAGCTGCAAAGCCTGGGCTTGCGGGTGGAATCATCCCTCGGCGGCCGCCGGGGCGGGGCCGGACCGGCCGAGGGCCACACCCTGGTGGTGCAGGGCCGGGTATTTAACGCGCCCTCGGCCAGCCCCTTTGTGGCCGGCTCGCCCTGGTCCCTGGACCAGAGCGGCGGCCAGCCCCTGCTGCGGCGCGAAGGCCGGGCCGTCTGCCCGGTGGAGCTGGTGGGCCCGCCCCGCTTCTACGGCCAGGCCACGCCCCAGGGCGTGCCGCTCAAGCAGATCGCCCTGCTGCACGGCCGCGACTGCCTGGCCAGCACGGTGCTGCAAAGCTGCGCCTTCTGGGAGGGGCCCATGCGCTGCTCCTTCTGCGGCATCGGCCTGTCCCTGGAGACCGGCCAGACCCTGGCCCAGAAGACCCCCGAGCAACTGGCCCTGGCCGCCCGGCGGGCCCAGGAGCTGGACGCCGTGGCCCAGGTGGTGCTCACCGCCGGCGGCGGGGTGCCGGCCGGCAGCGAGATCAGGCACCTGGCCGCCTGCGCCGCGGCCATCAAGGCCGCCACCGGGCTGGCCATCCACGCCCAATACCTGCCTCCGCCCTTTGAGCGCGACCAGGAGCGCCTCAAGGACGCCGGCGTGGACACGGTGGGCATCCACATCGAGAGCCTGGACCCCGCGGCCCTGGCCCGCCACGCGCCGGTCAAGGCCGGCCTGGGCCTGGACCGCTTCCTGGCCGCCTGGCGCCAGGCCGTGGAGCTGTTCGGGCCGGGCCAGGTGAGTAGCTTCCTGATCGCCGGCCTGGGCGAGGAGCCGGAGTCTTTGCTGGCCGGCTGCCAACTGCTGGCCGAGATGGGGGTATATCCCTTTCTGCTGCCCCTGCGGCCCATCCCCGGCTCGCTCTTGGCCGAGGCCCGGCCCCCGGAGCCGGGGCTCATGGCCGGGCTGTACCAGGAGGCGGCCAAGATACTGCAAGCCGCGGGCCTGTCCGCGGCCCAGAGCAAGGCCGGCTGCGTGCGCTGCGGGGCCTGCTCGGCCATCGCGGCCTGGGAGCTGGCGCCCGCGGAGCTGGTCTGCCACCCGGCGCGCACCGCGGCCGAGCTGCGGGCGGCCTTGGCCATCCGGCAAGAGGTGTTCGTGGCCGAGCAGGGCATCGTGGAGCACACGGACCAGGACCAGGCCGATGAGACGGCCATCCACCTGGTGGCCCGGCGGGGCGGGCAGATCGTGGGCACGGTGCGGGTTTTCCCCCGGGCCGGCCGTCCCGGCGAGTGGGTGGGCGGCCGCCTGGCCGTGGCCGCGGGCCAGCGCCGCGGCGGGGCGGGCGCGGCCCTGGTGCAAGAGGCCGTGCGCACGGTGGCCCGGCGGGGCTGCACCCGCTTCACGGCCACGGTGCAGCAGGCCAACCTGCCTTTCTTCCAGCGCCTGGGCTGGACGGCCGAGGGCGAGGTCTTCGATATCCACGGCTGGCCCCACCAGCTCATGAAGGCGGACCTGGACCATGCTTAGCCCGCGTATTCCCCCGTTGCCGCGCCTGGTGTATGCTCCCTAGAGCCCGCGACTCTATTAGAGAAAGGCAGCCCCATGGAGCTTGATCTGGCCGCCCTGGCCCAGGCCATCCGCGAGTATCCCGGCCTGACCCGCAAGCGCCCCATCGCCGAGGTGTACAAGAGCCTGGTGACCGACGGCCCGGCCGGGCCCCAGCTCCCCTCCTGGGGCGACGACGCCGCGGCCATTCCCTTCCCGGACGGCTACCTGCTCTTGGCCTGCGACGGCATCATGACCCGGCTGCTGGTCAACGAGCCCTATGCCGCGGGCAAGGCCGCGGTGATGGTGGTGGTGGGCGACATCTACTCCATGGGCGGCCGGCCCCTGGCCATGGTCAACGTGCTGGCCAGCGGCGAGCCCGAGCAGCGGGCCCAGGTGGTGGCCGGCATCCAGAAGGGCTGCCAGAAGCTGCGGGTGCCCATGGTGGGCGGCCATTTGCACCCCGACGCCCCGGCCGAGCAACCGGCCCTGTCCGTGTCCATCCTGGGCTGGGCCCAGAAGCTCCTGCGCAGCCACCTGGCCCGGCCCGGCGACGATCTGATCGTGGCCTGCGACCTGAGCGGCCGGGCCGGCTGCCAGAGCGTGGTCAGTTGGGACGCCAACAGCGGCAAGACCAGCGAGGAGCTCCTGGCCCGCCTGGAGGTGCTGCCCCACATCGCCGAGCAGGAGCTGGCCCGCGCCTGCAAGGACATCAGCAACGCCGGGCTCATCGGCACCGCGGCCATCATGATGGAGAACTCGGGCTTTGGCGCCGAGATAGACCTGGCGGCCATCCCCCGGCCGCCGCAGATCGAGCTCTCGGCCTGGCTGACCGCCTTCATGAGCTTCGGCTTCGTGCTGTCCGCGGACCCCGGCCGCAGCGCCCAGGTGCTGGCCATGTTCCGCGAGCGGGAGCTGGCCGCCGAGGTGATCGGCAAGGTGCAGGCCGAGCCCCTGGTGAGCCTGGTGCACGAAGGCCGGCGCGAGCTGCTCATGGACCTGGCCCGCCAGCCCATCACCGGCATCTCCCACCGGAGCCCATAACCGCCGTGCCCGACCGCGTTCTGCAACGGGCGGCCCTGAGCCTGGCGGTGATCAGCTCCTTCGTCACGCCGGTGATGGCCTCGGCGGTGAACCTGGCCCTGCCGGCGCTGGGCGCGGACCTGGGCCTGACCGCGGTGACCCTGTCCTGGGTGCAGACCTCCTACCTGCTGTCCACGGCGGTGTTCGTCCTGCCCGCCGGCCGCCTGGCCGACATCCACGGCCGCAAGCGCGTCTTCGTCTGGGGCATGGCCGTGTTCGGCCTGGCCTCGCTCCTGGCCAGCCTGGCGCCAGGGGCGGCCCTGATCATGACCGCCCGCGTCGTGCAGGGCCTGGGCAGCGCCATGATCTTCGCCACCGGCATGGCCATCCTCTCGGCCGCCTTCCCCCCTGGCCAGCGCGGCCGGGCCATGGGCGTGGCCGTGGCCTCCATCTACATCGGCCTGTCCCTGGGCCCTCTGTTGGGCGGGGCGCTCACCCAGCACCTGGGCTGGCGCAGCGTCTTCGCCCTGGGGGCGCCCTTCTCGGCCCTGGCCCTGTGGGTGGCCCTGGGCCGGCTCAAGGCCGAGTGGGCCGAGGCCGCCGGCGAGAGCTTCGACCTCGCGGGCAGCCTCATCTACGGCCTGGGCCTGGTGGCCATCATAGAGGGCCTGGCCCTGCTGCCCAGCCCCCTGGGCCTGGGGCTCATCGCCGTGGGCCTGGGGCTGCTGCTCGCCTTCGCCTGGTGGGAGGGCCGCGCGCCCGCGCCGGTGTTCCACATGCACCTGCTGCGCCGCAACCGGCCCTTCGCCCTGTCCTGCCTGGCGGCCATGATCAACTACGCGGCCACCTTCGCCGTCACCTTCCTCCTGAGCCTGTACTTGCAGCAGGTCAAGGGCCTCAGCCCCCAGCAGGCCGGCTTGGTGCTGGCGGTCCAGCCCATGATGATGGCCCTGTTCTCGCCCCTGGCCGGCCGCCTGTCCGACCGGGTGCAGCCGCGCATCGTGGCCTCGCTGGGCATGGGGCTCACCGCCCTGGGCCTGAGCGCCCTGTCCCTGCTGCGCGCCGACAGCGGCCTGGGCTACATCACCCTCTGCCTGGTGATCAACGGCGTGGGCTTCGGCGTGTTCTCCTCGCCCAACATGAACGCCATCATGTCCTCGGTGGAGCAGCGCTACTACGGCATCGCCTCCGGCGCGGTGGCCTCCATGCGCATCCTGGGGCAGATGACCTCCATGGGCGTGGCCACCTCCATGCTGGCCGTGTACGTGGGGCACGTGCGCCTGGCGGCCAGCAACCAGGCCGGGCTGCTGGCCAGCCTGCAAGCGGCCTTCGTCATCTTCGCGGCCCTGTGCGTGGCGGGGATGTTCGCCTCGCTGAGCCGGGGGAAGCTGCCGGGAGGAGGGGAGTAGGGGGAGGTAGTAAAAGGATGTGCAGAGAACAAGAAAATAATCTTCATCCTTATGATATCTATCTTGTACTATGGGAATGGGTTGTGGGCCAAGCCTGTCGACACAAAGTTTTCCCAGGTGTTGCGATGTTTAATTTCAGTTAGCCATTTAATAGAGTTATCCGCACTATGCTAAGTCCGATATCTGAAGGAGCTCACTTAATTGGAAGAGAATGACGCCAAATACCTGGAAATCATTTTGGGCCCGGTCCGTGTCTGCGCCAATTATAGGCCCAAATTCGGGCAAGGTCAGCGGGGAGGGTTGACTCTTGAACAGTTCCAATCACTATACCAGAAAGACTCATTTTATAGCTGGCTTGGTCTTGATAACCCTCTAATGTATGCCGCACACAAGGCCGCCGGTGGAATGACGAGCGTCTATCGTCAGATTGGAATTGGTTGTGAGCGCCTATTCAGAGTTATATTACAAGATAGCCTTGAACTTTCTGCAGAAGCAGTCACTTGGTCATATGAAGTGGTCGGCACAAACGGTAAGAAACGCAAGCTCCACCTTGATGGGCGGGTGTCACTTACAGATATTCCGAGCATCCATGCCCGAAAACGATTTCATGACTGGATGAAAGCATCAGCGGCGGAAGTCGGGGTAGATAACAATGTCTTCTCTGCGATTACAGGAACCATCTTCGAAGTCCGCCAGGGCTACAAAAGTAAAGACTCGAAGCGACAAAATGCGGATATCTCCAACGCCGCTACTGCATACATAAAGGGCTACCTCCCCTGCGCTGTTATCCTTTCTGCTCAGATCGACTCGGATATCCTGGCTCGTTATCGCGCCGAAAAGTGGTCAGTACTCACCGGCCTTGTTGGCTTGAATAATCCTCTTCGCTCAACCTACGATTTCACGCGCGATATCATCGGCTACAATCTTGCCGCTTTTTTCGAACGGAACAAAGAAACCCTTCGCAACGAGATCGATCTTATTCTTCGCTCGCTGCTAACACCGGAGGCCACGTGACACAGCCTGCTCACGACCAACTCCGGCAACGCGCCGACTACACCCACAGCTACAACCTTAAGACGGGACGGCACGGCTGGCTTCGCCTCACTCCGGCATATTCACTACGATTAGTCGAAGAAATAATGAAGCAGGCCAGCAGTAAAGTGCGCGTATTTGATCCATTCTGCGGAACAGCAACTACTGCTCTTAGCGCCGCCTATCACGGACATGACGCAGCGACGACAGATATAAATCCTTTCTTAGTTTGGCTAGCCCGAGCGAAGACAGCACGCTATTCATACGCTACTGTTTCAAGAACCCGAAAAGCATGTGAGGATGCGCTAGCCTTAGTTGGCGCAGGGGAAATCGACCCGGCCCAAGTACCCCCAATACATAATATAGAGCGATGGTGGCATGCCGACGCTCTTGCCTTTCTTGGTGATCTCCGGGCCGCGATAGAGTGTACGATGCCCTTTCAGACTCAAGAAGGGACACTTTTGTGCGTCGCGTTCTGCCGCACGTTGATCGCTTGCTCTAATGCAGCATTCAACCACCAATCGATGTCTTTTAAAAACAGCTCTCAGCTCACACTCGGCATCCAATATGAATTTAAAGAAATCTTTAGAGATAATCTAGAATTTGTCCTCAGAGGGGCCCTCCAGAATCCCACCGGGGAGGTGGAAACTATTCTTCATGACGCACGACTGCTTTCGAGATTAAAGTTAGAGCCATTTGGTCTCGTTATTACTTCACCTCCATATGCAAATAGAATGTCATATATTCGCGAGTTGCGTCCATATATGTACTGGCTGGGCTTCCTCCAGAAACCGCAAGATGCAGGCGAATTAGATTGGCTTGCTATCGGTGGAACATGGGGAATTGCGACTAGCCGTCTAAATAAATGGAAGCCCGCGAGGAATCGTTGCAATTCGGAAAGATTAGAGAGAACGCTTGATAGTATCTCTAGCCCGTGTAACGCCAACGGAAAGCTACTTGCCAACTACATTAGAAAATACGTTAATGATATATATGAACACCTCGCTGAACTTCGGACTATCCTCGCATCTGGTGCGTCAATTCACTACATTGTAGGAAACTCTACTTTTTACGGTGAGCTATTACCGGTGGAACTGATCTATGCGCAAATATTGGATGAAATTGGGTTCAACAACATCGAGGTTAGACCTATTCGCAAACGCAACTCAAAAAAAGAGTTAATTGAGTTTGATGTGTCGGCTAGCTGGCTGTGAACTTCAGCGCTGTAGGGCATTTTACCGCAGCTTAACCTACTTCCCAAATTTTGCCGCCCACATCCATCCCATCGGAGACCGCTCATGGACGCCGCGACCATCAAAAAGCTGGCCCGCAAGATCTTCCAGGCCGAGGTGCAGCGCAAGGCGATCCCGCCCTTCACCGAGACCTCCCACCCGGACATGACCATCGAGGAGGCGTACAAGATTCAACTGGCCGCGGTGGATCTGAAGCTAAAGGCCGGGCAGCGGATCGTGGGCAAGAAGATCGGGCTGACCAACATCGCGGTGCAGAAGGCGCGCGGCATCTCCGAGCCGGACTACGGCCACATCATGGACGTGCTCATGGGCAACCAGGACCTGCCGCTCAAGCTATCGGCGCTGACGTCGGCTCCGGCCGTCGAAGCCGAGCTGGCCTTTGTGCTGAACAAAGACCTTCAGGGCCCGGGCGTGACCGCGGGCAAGGTCATAGAGGCCACGGCCGGGGTCATGCCGGCCTTGGAGATCGTGGAGCGCCGGTTCTTCCCCCTGTGCAAGTCCGTGAAGGACAGCATCTGCGACAACGCGGCCTGCGGCAGGATCGTCCTGGGGGCCAAGCTTACGCCCGTCCCAGGCCTGGATTTCCGGACCATCGGCCTGGTCATCGAGAAGAACGGCCAGCCCATTGACATGTCGTGCAGCGCGGCCGTGCTGGGCAGCCCGGCGGAGTCCGTGGCCTGGCTGGCCAACAAGCTGGCCGGCTACGGCGTGGGCCTGAAGGCGGGGGAGATCGTCATGTCCGGCTCCATCGGCCTGATGCACGCGGCCCAGGCCGGCGACTGCTTCTACGCGCACTTCGGCAATGGAGTGGGGTCGGTCAAGGTCTCCTTCGTGGAGTAGCGGCGGCGCCTGGAATCTGGCGGGGTGGGCCGGCGTGGTCCGCCTTCTGTTTCTTCCCGACCGGGGGCGTTCCGCGCCAAACCGGGCCGGCGAGTTGACAAACCAGGCGTTACCTGTACACTAGTTCAGTAACCAGACCATCCAGCCCAAGTCTCCGCTAAACGTGCTGGCCAATCCGCGCCGCCCATATTAGCAGAAAAATTTAGGCTCTTTGGTTTCGTGCAACCCTCCCGCAGGGTGGGATGCTCAACTATTCTTTTCAAAGGAGTTTTGCAGATGGGAACCAGTATCTATGTTGGCAATCTGTCCTATGATTCCAACGAACAGGCCATACGCACGCTTTTCGAGCGGTATGGCACGGTGCTTTCGGTCAAGATGATCGAGGACCGGGAAACCGGCAGGTCGCGCGGCTTCGGCTTCGTGGAGATGGACGCCGGAGAGGCCAGCGCCGCCATCCAGGCCCTGAACGGCACCGATCTGGACGGCCGGGCCCTGAAGGTCAACGAGGCCAAGCCCCGGGAGTCTCGTCCGCCCCAACGCTGGTAGCCTAAGCCCAAGCTAAGCACATAATCGACGACCCCGCTTCGGCCTGGCCGGGGCGGGGCCTTGCTTTGATAACCAGGGGCTGGAGCCTTCGGCTTCCCCCCACGCATCTCATGGAAGAAACACAAGATGTCCCTTAGTTCGTTCGATCAGTTGGCGCTGAGCGCCCCCTTGCAGCGCGCCCTGCGCGGCCTGGGCTACCAGAGGCCAACGCCCGTGCAGGCCGCCAGCATTCCCTCTATCCTGGAAGGACGCGACCTGCTGGGCTGCGCCCAGACCGGCACCGGCAAGACGGCCGCCTTTGCCCTGCCTATTCTGCACCGGCTGTCCGCCGCCAAGCGGCGGCCGGCCCCGCGCAACACCCGCGCCCTGGTGCTCACCCCCACCCGGGAGCTGGCCATGCAGATCGCCGGCAGCTTCCAAGACTACGGGCGCCATCTGAGCCTGAAGCTGATGATGGTCTTCGGCGGGGTGAGTCAGGGCCCGCAGATCCGGGCCTGCGCCCAGGGCCTGGACGTCCTGGTGGCCACCCCCGGCCGGCTGCTGGACCTCATATCCCGGGGCTATCTGCGCCTGAGCAGCTTGGAGGTGTTCGTCCTGGACGAGGCCGACCGCATGCTGGATATGGGCTTCCTGCCTGATATCAAGCGGTTGTTGGCCTTGATCCCCCAGCGGCGCCAGAGCCTGTTCTTCTCGGCCACCATGCCGCCGGCCATCGCCAGGCTGGCCGACAGCATCCTGGTCAACCCGGTGAAGGTCCAGGTCACCCCCGGCGCCACCCCGGTGGAGCGTATTGACCAGCGGGTGCTTTTCGTGGCCCAGGGGGACAAGCGGGCCCTGCTGGGCGAGGTGCTCAAGGACTCCCAGACCGAGCGCGTCCTGGTCTTCACCCGCACCAAGCACGCCGCCGACCGGGTGGTCCGGCAGCTGGTGCGCAGCCAAGTTAAGGCCGAGGCCATCCACGGCGACAAGCCGCAGAATGTCAGACAGGCCGCCCTGGCCAATTTCCGCAGCGGCCGCACCAGGGTGTTGGTGGCCACGGACATCGCCTCCCGCGGCATAGACGTGGAGGGCATCACTCACGTGATCAACTACGATCTGCCCAACGAGCCCGAGAGCTATGTGCACCGCATAGGCCGCACCGGCCGGGCCGGGGCCGACGGGGTGGCCATCTCCTTCTGCGACGCCCAGGAAAGAACCTACCTGCGCAACATCGAGCGCCTGATCCGTCAGGCGGTGCCGGTGCAGGACTCCCGCGCCTATGGCGACTTGGCGAGCCTCCCGCCCCGCGAGCTGGCCGCCCCGCGGCCCCCGCGCCACGGCCGCCGGCCCATGATCGCCGCCTAGCCTTTTTCCCCGCAGCGCACGGCCCTCGCGTGCGTGGCGCCGTAGAGCCATAGGGCGGGTTAGCGCAGGCAGGCCCGCCTTCTGGCGCCGGGGCAGCGCCCGCCATTGCATAAAAAATACCCCTCTGGACGGGGAGGGGGCAATGTTTACGCAGGGCCGATCGAGGCTCGCGGGCGGGCCGTGTGGTGTAATATGTACCAATTATATATTTACTTGCTAGAGTTTCGGCCCAGCCAACCCTGGGCATGCTTTCTGCATCGTTATCTATGCCAGCTTCCGGGTACGCGGTGCCGTATTTAAGGGAGGGTTTCCATGAACAGGGGCAAGGCCGTTCTCAATAGCGCAATCATCCTGTACTTTATAATCGGGTTGGAAATATTAATCATGATAAGCCCCTTCGCGGGCTTTTTTTATTCGGCCTTCAACCCGGTTTTGTTGGCCATAGCCAAATATCCCGCTACCAGATGGCTCAGCGCCTTCTTCCTGCCCCACATGGTGGTGCCGCCGGATGCCTTTCTGAAGGTCATCCGGGTGGCGGGGTCGGTGTTGTTCCTCTTGGGCCTGGCCGTGTTCTTCGTCTGCGCCTTCCAGGTGTACTTCAATAAGTTCTTTAAAAAGGGCGCGGCCCTGAAGGGGCTCTACTCGGTGATCCGGCACCCGCAGTACCTGGGCCTGGCCGTGGCCGGCGTGGGCCTGTTCATCCTCTGGCCGCGATTCTTGGTGGTGGCGCTCTGGGTGGTCATGGTGCTGCTGTACCTGCTCCTGGCCAAGGACGAGGAAAGGCGGATGCTAAAGGACTACCCGGAGCAATACAGGCAATACATGCAAAAAACCGGGATGTTCCTGCCCCGGGCCATTGAAAGATACATCCTGCCCGCCGGCATCTGGGGGAAGGTCCTGGGGGCCGTCTTGATCGCCGTCATCGCCATAGGCGGGGCCTTTGCCCTGCGCTACTACACCATCAGGCACCTGGACCTCTGGTCAGCGGGCAACGTCGCTGCCTTGGCCATAACCTCCGGGGACCTGCCCATCATGCAGCACCGGATGCCCGGCGTGCTGGACCTGGCCCCGGTCAAGGCCAGGCTGGCTAAGGGCAAGACCTATCTGGTCTACTTTTTGCCGGCCAACTACATCATGCAGGGCCTCATCGCCGACACCGGCGGCCAGTGGCGGCTATACAAGCAGCACCACGCGCTGTCCATGATCACCGACTGGATATTCCACCCCTTCCGGCACCTGAGCCAGGGGCACCACGCCCTGCCCGGGGCCTTGCATAGCATGGCCGGGGGCCAGCCGGGGGTGGTGCGCAGACTGGTTTTTTTGGAGATCGATGACGCGGGGGCCGTGCCCTATGGCCTGTTTGCCATCAGCGCGCGCCGGATTCCGGTCTTCATGCTGGACCTGAACGTGCACGAATTGCAGGTGCTGAGCGTGCGGGACCTGCCCCGGGTCACCGGCTGGGGCACCGTGCCCACCCCGGTGTTCTAGGCCGCGGGGCGGGTTGCCTTGTTGCCTGTTTCGTCCTCAATGTGCTTGAGCCATGGTTATGGCAACCACGAACAACCAAGGCTCAATGACTATGTCAATGGCTGCATGGCCGATAATGACAGGCATCAAGCTCCGCCGACTGACCAAATACACAATCGAAGAAAATACCCCGAATACGGCAGTACCGATTACGGCGCCTCCGATCATCTGCATAGTGAACATTCCCGAAGTGAGGCCCCAAGCGGAATGAACCAGTCCATACAAAATCGCCGAAATGGTTACCTGCGCTACCTTTCCAAAGCCAGCCCAAGCCAGTTGGGTCATGAAGAAGCCACGAAAAAAAATTTCCTCCACAAAACCGGCGATCACACCTGCCGTAAGCGCGTTGTAGATATGGAACAGACTCACCTCCCCAAGGTTTTGCTCGTTCCTCAGGGGAAGCGCCAGATTGAACCACATGAAGAGGCCCGCTACTATGGCGGCCGCAATCCAGCCGCGCGCCGGAGAGGAAGCCCACAGTCCGATCTGTCGAAGCCCCATGCCCCGGCGCTTGAGATAAAACACAAGCAAAACAAGGACAACGATTTCGCTGAGCATCGCACCAGTCAATTCAACCGTTACCCTCGCTCTTATCCCAGAGGCCATAATTGTTCCAAACAGCATCTTGCTGATCATGTTGATTACAATGACGACCAGTACGAAAATAAGGGAGGCGGTGAGTATCGTAATGAGGCTATTTATCCGGGAAATGCGCGGCTCAGTCTTATCGGGAATCATTACGTTTTCCTGTGTTGCGTGTGTTGGCAATCAAAGCCTGATGCGATAGCTTGGCTCATATACAAGCCCAACGTTGCGCCTTACCGGCGCGCGGCGGGCTTTCGCGCGTCCGCGTACAGGCGCTGGTTAGCAGAACTTTATCGAATTACAGCCATAGGATTATCGGCAAACTGCTCAAAGGACAACGACGAATAATTTACAGCAGGTCCCAGAAAACGTTTATACCTATATTCCTCTTCATCGCGAACCATAGGAAGTTTTTCTTTGAAATTATTTATGACTGTAAATTTCAGAGTATTCCTATTATTCCTATTAGTTTGAGCTCTTTTAAGCAAATATTTTATGTGTATATCAGCATCAGGAAAAGAATAGCCACAAAATACGATATGATCTACCTTACGGAGGGCCTTATCTGTTTGATTCCATATTGAACTCAAAAAAGCATTGTTTAAATCTTTGTAAAAAGTTGGAGGTACGATTAACGGCATATAAATACTTTGACATTCAGGGCATGATGCCTGTGTAAAATCTGATATTAAACGAGTAACAACGCCTTTTTCCTTCGGTGTTATTTCGAGTTCATTGCATGTTGGGCAGAAAAGCCAATTCAAAGAACCATGGGGCTTAAATAGACTTACTTGAAATTCCCGGCGAGGTCGTTTCCAATCGCCATGCCGCTCGAAATTGCGGAATTCTATACCGTAATCTAAGTCGATGTTTTCGTTATAGAGTTCAGTTAAAACATTATCGATGAGGATGTCATAGTTGGTAGAAATGAAAGTCACGTTCTTCAAAGCGTCCGCATTTTTTAGGTTACGAACAAGCTTTCCATGTATATTCTTGCTAAGCTGCAATTTTGAATCTAGTACCTTTGCCACCAGAAAAACCAAATATTGAGCGATGAACCGTAAACGGCCACTATTTGTCGCTCTATTCTCGATGTCAAAATTTCGAAATGACTCCTTACGTAGAATTGCAAGGTCTGTCAGCCCTAAGACCTCTTCAAATGTTGGGAAATTAGTATTCAAAATATCACCATTGTCTACATCGATACCAAACATTAGCATAAAGAAAGTTGCCAACTCCCTATCCATTGAATCGTTGCTGCTTCTGAAATGATTGGACGAGAAATAATCTCGGAAAAGTTCACCCTGAAGAGGAGCACCTTCAGCTTTTGAAGCTCCTGCCCCTAGAAAAATTGCTGTATTAATCATCATGTGCCTCCTCGATGCTTGTACTGCTAACAATAATTAGATGTATCCGCATAAGATGCGGAGTTGTTCGTTTCTGTCCGTATAAGACGCCTCTGTAAATTGTTCCATTATCTAGTTAAACCAAATAATTTTAATGGCTTATCTCCGCATCGGCGTTTTCTTATGTCGGGTTATACGGGTCGGCATAAGCCCCCCAATAAATTTCGTCGTCTCTACTAATCTTCAGCGCCCGGCGATGGCCGGGCTCAGTCCAGCGGCGCGGGCTGGCCCTGGCCTGCGTTCTTCAGGCAGGGCTTGCAGCGCTTGGGGTCCAGGCCGCCCTGGCAGTACTGGTTGAAGGCCGCCAGCCAGTCCTCGCCCACCCGCGGGCACTCGCGCAGAAACTCCAGAAAGCGCACCAGGCGCTCCAGGGCCTGGGCGTCCATGCCGTGCTCCATGCGGCAGGCGTTGTCGTCGGCGGCCTGGGGCTCCATCTGCAGGATGCGCTGCAGGAAGTCGCGCAGGATGCGGTGCCGGCGGTCTATGCCCCGGGCGATGTCCTGGCCCTGCTTGGTCAGGGTCACGTAGGAGTAGGGCTCGTAGTTGATCAGGCCCTTGTCGGCCAGGGCCTTGAGCGCGCCGGAGACCGAGGCCCGGGACACCTCCAGGCGGTCGGCGATGTCCTTGGCCCGGGCCACCCGGCTGGTTTTCTCCAGGCGGTATATGGCCTCCAGGTAGTCCTCCAGGTTGGAGGAGAGGTCCTCGGCGGGTTTGGCGCTCATTATCTAACTCCCCCATGAAATTCCCTATAACAATATCGCACTCACATAACAAGATGTCAATGCCCGTAAAAAAATTATTGACACATAATAAAGTTAGGTATATCTAATTCACCAAAGTCCTCTGAAGTGCCTCAGCAGCGCCCTGACCCGGGCCGCCGGAGGATGTTTGCGGCCCGGGTCAGGGCGCAAAGGGGATTGACAATGGCGGCGCAAAAGCTTATGAGCATCTTACGGGGCAAGGTTGCCATTGCACTGGGCGCTGGAAGCGCCCGCCCCAGGGGCCAGGAGGCCCGACCGGACCAGGCCATAGCCCGTCCCGGCTGGGGGACGGACAGCAGCATCGGGGATGAAACCCGCTTCCCGCTGGGGAGCGGGTTTTTTTGTTCCCCGGCGGCAGGGGCAGGCCCATCCTGCCTGGCCGCGGCGGCCGCGGCCGCATGGGAGTTGCCCCGCAAGTAATACGATGTAATACTGATGCGGCCCGGTTGCGGCTTCGGCCGCCGGCAGAAGGCTCTACCCCCAACAGAGCGGCCCCTGCAACCCTTGGGCCCGGCCAGGGCCGGGCCTCCGGGGAACATAGGAGAAGAAAAGTGAAAGCCATCGTCGTCAGCCTACTGATCATCGCCTGCCTGGCCCTGCCCGCGGCCTCCCTGGCCGCCGACCCGGCCGTGGCCGAACTGCTCAAGGAGATCAAGGAGCTCAAGGCCCGGGTGGCCGGCCTGGAGAAGCAACTGGCCGGGCACCAGGCCCGCACCGAGGAGGCCTCCCAGGCGGCCGCCCAGGCCCAGCAGATGGCCCAGCAGGCCCAGCAGGAGGCCCAACTGGTCCACAAGACCCTGCTGGGCACCGAGGCCGGCTCCATCAAGGCCTCTCGGGAGGCGGAGACCGCCCCGCGGCCCAAGGAGGGCCTGGTCACGGCGGCGGGCAAAAAGCTCAGCGTGCACGGACACCTGAAGGTGGAGGGGGTCTATTCGCGCACTCAACCCGGCTCCGGCCCCAGCCAGAGCGACAGCCGCTTCCAGGTGCGCACCGCCGAGATCTTCTTCACCGGCCAGATAAACCCCTACCTCCAGGGCGTGCTGCACTTCCTCTACGAGGAGGGCTTCAGCGGGGTGGAGATGGACGAGGCCTTCCTGCTCCTGGGCCGCACCGGGGACATGCCCTTCTACGCCCTGGCCGGGCGCATCTACCCGGCGGTGGGCCTGTTCGAGACCTACCTGGTCACCGACCCCGTCACCAAGCAGGTATTCGAGACCCGCCAGGCCGCCCTGGAGCTGGGCTACGCCGGCCGCTGGCTGCTGGCCAGCCTGGGCGGCTACAACGCCGGCGTACACGAGGCCGGCGACGGCGGGGACAGCAACCTCAACAGCTTCTACGCCCGGGCGGACCTGGTCACCCCCGAAGGCGCCCTGGGCGGGCTCAAGCTGCGCCTGGGCGCGGCCTACACCAGCAACATCGCCGACAGCAAGTTCCTGGTGGATCAGGTGCCCGGCCAGACCCTGGCCAGCCTGGTCTCGGCCCTGTCGGTCAACGCCAGCGCCAGCTACGGCCTGTGGGCCTTCACCGGCGAGTACATCGCCGCCGGCGAGTTCAACCCCGGCGAGCTGAGCTTCGCGCCGGCCGGGGTGCGGCCGCAGCCCTATGCCTTCAACCTGGAGCTGGCCTTCATGCCCTGGGACAAGTGGACCTTCGCGGTGCGCTACGAGGGCGGCGGCGACCTGTACGCCCAGCAGCCGGAACGGGCCTGGGGCGGGGCGGTGACCTGGCAGTTCCTGCCCGACACCACCCTGGCCGTGGAGTACATGCGCGGCGAGTTCATGGACGGCGCCACCCGCGACCTGGTCACCACCCAGATCGGCGTGGCCTTCTAGCCGGCCAGCCACCTGCGCCCCCGCGGCCCGTCCATCTGCTATCATCTAGGGGCGGGCCGCGGGGCTTCTCGTTCGTCGCGGGGCCCGGCTGGAAAAACCTGGGAGGACAGCGTGGGCTCCATCCTGATCATCGCCCATCGCGGGGCCCACGGCCCGGCGCCGGAAAACAGCCTGGCTGCGTTCCAGGCGGCCATTGACCTGGGCGCGGACATGATCGAGCTGGACCTGCGCCGGACCCAGGACCGGCGCCTGGTGGTGCGCCACGACCCCGGCCTGGGGGGCGCGGCCGTCGCCGAGTTGAGCTACGCCCAGGTGCAGGCCCTGAGCCAGGGCCAGCCGGCGCCGGCCCTGGAGGAGGTCCTGGCGCTGGCCCGGGGCCGCATCGGCCTGGACATCGAGCTCAAGGAGCCGGGCTACGAGGAGGAGGCGGCGCGGCGGGTCTTGGATTTCCTGAGCCCGGAGCAGTTCATCCTCAGCTCCTTCCACGAACCCTCGCTGGTCAAGCTCAAGCGCCTGCTGCCCGGACTCACCACCGGGCTGCTGCTGGCCGCGCCCCCGGCGGGCGGCCGCGGCGGGCCCTCTGTCCTGGAGCGCTGCCGGCGGGCGCGGGCCGACATCCTGCTGCCCCACTACAAGCTCCTGCGCGCCGGCCTCTGGCCGCGGGCCAAGAAATTCGGCCGGCCGGTCTATGTCTGGACCGTGAACAGCGACCGGCTGCTGGCCCAGTTCCTGGCCGGCGGCCAGGTGCAGGGCATCATCACCGACCGGCCGCAGGCGGCCCTGCGCCTGCGGGGCGGACGGCCCTAGCTTCAGGGGCGGGCGCTTTTTGCTGTCGCGGCCTGGTGCCGGCGGTGATAATAAGGCCGCGGGAGGCCTTGTCCATGGACGCGGGCAGTAAAAAACCAGATTCGCCGGGCAAGGGTGCGGACGAGCTGGCCCAGGCCCAGGCCGCCCTGCAAGAGAGCGAGGAGCGCTTCCGGGTCACCTTTGAGCTGGCGCCGGTGGGCATCGTCTTCGGCGACCTGCGCGGGGCCCTGCGCCTGACCAACCGCCGCATCCGCGAGCTGTTCGGCTACGACCAGGAGTCGGAGTTCATCAATCTGCGCCTGTGGCAGTGCACCCACCCCGACGACCTGTGGACCGTGGAGCGCTTCAAGAAGCTCTTGGCCGGAGAGATAGACGACTACGTCTTGGAGAAGCGCTATCTGCGCCGGGACGGCAGCGTATGGTGGGCCAGCGTGAACTGCTACCTGGTGCGCGACGAGGCCGGCCGGCCCCGATACTTCGTGGTGCTGGTGGAGGACGTCAGCGAGCGCAAGCAGGCCGAGGAGGCGCTCAAGGCGGCCCAGGAGGAGCTGGAGGCCAAGGTGGCCGAGCGCACCGCGGAGCTGCAGGCGGCCAACACCGCCCTGCAGGTGCTGCTCAACCACCGCTCCGACGAGCGGCGGGAGCTGGAGGAGAAGGTGAAGGCCAGCGCCGACCGGCTCATCCGGCCCCTCTTAGAGCGCCTGCAGGCCAGCGGCCTGACCGGCGACCAGCGGGCCCTGGTCAAGATGGTCAGCGCGGGGGTGCAGGAGATAACCAGCCCCTTCACCCGCCGCCTGTCCTCCCAACTGGTGGGGCTCACCCCCAAGGAATTGGAGGTGGCCCACCTGGTCAAGGAGGGCAAGAGCTCCAGCGAAATCGGCGAGCTGTTGGCCATCTCCGACTACGCGGTGGCCTTCCACCGCCAGAACATCCGGGGCAAACTGGGAATTAAGACCAAAAAGATAAATCTCCACAGCTACCTGCGCCAGTTAGCCGAAACGTAGGCGCGTTCGAGCCCCAAATTTGTCTCAATAAAATAATAGTTTGTTACTATTATTATCCTACTATTAATTTATCTTTTATTCCCGCCCTGCCTGGGTTTAGCCTGTAAACCACAGACAGCCAGGCCGCGTCCCGCAAGGGAGAGGGCCGGTCGTTTTTGTTCTTCCCCATAGCCATAGGAGAACCTGCCCATGCAAAGAGGCGCCATCATCGGCCTGTGCCTGGTACTGGGGCTGACCCTGGGCCTGGCCTCCCTGTCCGCCCCTGCCGCCGCCGAGCAGCGCAAGACCTATCGCGTGGAGGCCCGCACCACCACCTTCGGCGGCTCCAGCTACATCCTGGGCTTCGGCATGTGCGACCTGCTCAACAAGTACTCGGGCTGGGTGCGCGGCGCGGTGCTGGAGTCCAGCGGCACCCCGGAGAACATCAAGGTGGTGGGCCTGGACCCGGCCAAGCGCAAGCGCACCTTCTTCACCCTGGCCTTTGAGATGTTCCAGGCCGCCAAGCTGGGCCAGCCGCCCTTTGACAAACAGGCGGACAAGTTCAAGGACCTGATGATCATGGCCAACCAGCAGGCCCTGGCCGGGGTGATGATCACCATGGACCCCAAGCTGCGCACCCTGGCCGACCTCAAGGGCAAGCGGGTGGCCACCTGGCCCCGGGGCACCTCCAAGTGGGACATGACCTACAAGCTCATCGCCGGGGCCGGCAAGGAGGTGGTGGACTCGATCCGCTGGCAGTACACCGGCTACGCCGGCTACAACGACATGATCCTGGGCAAGGTGGACGCGGCCTTCACCTTCTGCCCGGAGCTGGGCCAGGGCTACACCACGGTGCCCAAGCTCAAGGAGCTCATGTCCAAGCGCAAGGTGTATTTCATCACCGCCACGCCGGCCATGCGCCGGCTCTCGGCCAAGCTCTTCGGCGACGCCTACGGCGCCACCGCGGTCATGAAAAAGGGCGTGCTGGGCGATGGCGCGCCCAACCAGGACACCGTGGGCTTCAACATCATCCTGGGCTGGGGCGTGTATCCCCAGATGCCCGCCGAGGTGGTTTACGAGATTCTCAAGGTTACCACCCAGCACGGCGGCCAGATGAAGACCTACCACAGCGCGGGCCGAAGCTGGACGCGGGACAAGTGGGGCGCCTATCCGGCCCCCAAAGAGGACTGGCACCCCGGGGCGCGCAAGTTCTTCGAGGAGAACAACATCCCCTACGGCCGCCAGCACTACAACAAGCTTTATCCCCTGGATTAGGCGCGGCCGGGCCCCCGCCGCCCAAGAGGACTGAGACGTGAACGCCTCCTTGCCCAGCCACCAGGGCCTGGCCCGGGCCACGGCCGCGGTGGCCGTGGCCATGAGCCTCTACCACCTGCTGGACTGCTACGTCTCCCTGGCCGGCACCATCGAGCACCGCATGATCCACCTGCTCTTCGCCCTGGGCCTGATCTTCCTCTCCGCGGCCCAGGAGCGCCGGCGGACCTGGTTCTGGCTGCTCCTGCTGGCCCTGGCCCTGGCCAGCGTGGTCTATCTGCGCCTGAACCTGGAGCGGCTGCTGTTCGACATGGGCTTCCCCCTGCCCCTGGACGTGGTGGTGGGCTTCATCGTCCTGGGCGTGGTCTTTTTGGCCTGCTGGCAGAGCTTCGGGGTGATCCTGCCGCTCATGGCCTGCCTGTTGCTGGCCTACGGCTTCCTGGGCCGCTACCTGGGCGGGCCCATTCTCTCGGTGCAGGAGATCATCACCACCGTGGACCTGACCTTCGGCTCCTACGACCTCTGGGGCAGCATCCTGATCATCTCGGCCAACGTGATATTCCTCTTCGTGCTCTTCGGCGGGCTGCTGGCCGCGCTGGGGGCCAACGACTTCTTCCTGGAGCTGGGCAAGGTGGTGGGCCGCTACTCCCGCTCCGGGCCGGCCATGACCGCGGTCATCTCCTCCTGCCTGATGGGCATGACCACCGGCCAGGCCACGCCCAACATCGCCGTCACCGGCGCCTTCACCATCCCCCTGATGAAGAAGGTGGGCTACCAGCCCTCGGTGGCCGCCTCCATCGAGGCCGCCGCCTCGGGCGGGGCCCAGATCATGCCGCCCATCATGGGCGCCGGCGCCTTCGTTATGGCCGATCTGCTGGGCGTGTCCTACGCCGAGATCGTCACCTACGCCGCCATCCCGGCCCTGTTGTACTTCGCCTCCGTGGCCCTGTTCGTGCACCTGCAAGCCATCAAGAACGGGGTGCAGCCCCGGCGCGAGCCGGTGGACCTGGCCAAGCTGTTGTCGGCCGCGCCGCTGTTCATGGTGCCAATGGCGGCGATCCTGGCCCTGTTGTACCTGGGCTACCCGGCCATGCTGGCCGCCTTCTGGGGCGTGGTCAGCGTGCTGGGCCTGAGCCTCATCAACCCGCGCACCCGCCCCTCCTGGCGCCGGGTGCTGGACGGCTGCGTCAAGGGCGCGGTGATCGGGGCCAAGGTGGCGGTGGCCTGCGCCACCCTGGGGCCCATCATCGCCCTGGTCACCAAGACCGGCCTGGGCCTGACCCTGGGCTATTCCGTGGAGCTGTGGGCCGGGGGCAGCCTGCTCTTGGCCCTGTTGATCGCCATGGGCTGCGTGATCGTCCTGGGCCTGGAGGTGCCCACGGTGGCCGCCTATCTCATCGCGGCCATGGTGGCCATCCCGGCCCTGGTGCGCCTGGGACTGCAACCGGCGCAGGCCCACATGTTCGCCTTTTACTTCGGGGCCTTCTCGGCCCTGACCCCGCCCGTGGGCATGGCCGCCATCGTGGCCAGCCGCATCGCGGGCGCTCCCTACGTGCGCACCGCCTGGCACTCCATGGCCGCCGCCGCCGCCGGCTTCCTGGTGCCCTTCGTCTTCGCCTACAACGGCCAGCTCCTGCTGCTGCCCGGCGCCGGCTCCCTGACCGTGGCCATCGCGGCCACCCTGGCCGGGCTGGCCGTGTTCCAGGTGGGCTTCGTGGGCCTGGCCTTCACCCGCATGGGCCTGGGCGAGCGGGGCCTGGCCCTGGCCGCGGGCCTGGGGCTGCTGGTCTTCGCCGGCCGGGGCCCCTTGTGGACCCTGCCCGCGGCCCTGCTCCTCTTGACGGCGGCCCTGCTGTGGAACCTGCACCGGCGCCGGGCCGGGCGCCCGGCCGCCGCCCGCCCGCCCGAGCCGCCGTGGCTGTGGGAGAGAAGCTCATGATGATGGGTCTGGCCTTGAGCCGGTGCGCCCAGCGCCACCCGCACAAGACGGCGCTGATCTTCGAGGACCGCTCCTGGACCTACGCCCAGTTCAACGCCCGGGTCAACCGCCTGGCCGGGGCCCTGGCGGCCTGGGGCCTGACCAAGGGCGACCGGCTGGCGGTGATGGCCGAAAACGGCAACGAGTACCTGGAGATCTACCACGCCGCCGCCAAGCTGGGCGTGTGGATGGTGCCCATCAACCACCGCCTCAAGGCCCCGGAGGCGGGCTTTCGCCTGGAGCACTCCCAGGCCACGTCCCTGATCCTAGGGCCGCGCTACCTGTGGGTCCTGGAGCAGATGCCCCCGGCGGCGCGCAAGGCCATCGGCCGCCGGGTGCTGGTGCTGGACCCCGGGCCCTTTCCGGCCGGCACCACCTCCTACGAACAGGCCCTGGAGATGAGCGGCGAGGCCGAGCCGCAGGTGGACATACACCCCGAGGACATCCTTTTCATCGGCTACACCGGCGGCACCACCGGCCGCGCCAAGGGCGCCCTGATCTCCAACCGGGCCATCATGGTGGGGCACCTGCACAAGATCATCGAGTATGGCCTGGACCAGCACGTGGTCACCCTCAACCCCGGCCCCTTCTGGCACACCGCCCCGCGCAACTTCAGCCACCTGGCCCTGTACCTGGGCGGCACCACGGTGGTGATGAGGAGCTTCGACCCAATCCAGTACCTGCGCCTGCTGGCCCGGCACCGGGTCACCCTGAGCTTCCTGGTGCCCACCATGTTCGCCGCCATCCTGGAGACGGCCGGCCACCAGGACTACGACACCTCCAGCCTGCGCGCCCTGCTCTCGGGCGGCTCGCCCCTGCCCACCCCCCTCAAGGAGGCGGCGCTGGGGCGCTTCGGGCCCATCCTGCACGAGTTCTACGCGGCCACCGAGACCCTGATCCTGACCAGCATCAACGCCGGGGAGATCGGCCTGAAGAGGCGCTCGGTGGGCCGGCCGGTGCGCGACGTGTATTTGCGTCTGCTGAACGACAACGGCCAGGAGGTGCCCGCCGGCCAGGTGGGCGAGGTTTACCTCAAGTGCCCCTCCCTGTTCTCCGGCTACTACCGGGACCAGGAGCGCACCCGCCAGGCCTTCCGGGGAAGCTGGTTCAGCCTGGGGGACATGGGCCGCTTGGACGATGATGGCTACCTGTACCTGGTGGACCGCAAGACGGACATGGTCATCAGCGGCGGGGAGAACATCTACCCCAGCGAGGTGGAGGAGGTGCTCTTGCGCCACCCCCGGATCGCCGAGGCGGCGGTGATCGGGGTGCCGGACTCCAAGTGGGGCGAGTCGCTCAAGGCCCTGGTGGTGCTCAAGAACGGCCAGCGGGCCGACCCCCAGGAGATCATGGACTTCTGCCAGGACAAGCTGGCCGACTACCTCAAGCCCCGCTCGGTGGAGTTCGTGGAGGCCCTGCCGCGCAGCCCGGTGGGCAAGGTCCTCAAGCGGGAGCTGCGCCAGCGCTACTGGGGCCAGCGGGAGTTCATGATCTGAGCGCGGCCGGCCCGCCCTGCACCGCGAACACCCGCACCGGCTCCTGGCGGCCCTTGACCGCGTGGGTGCTGAGGTCTCTGAGAGCGAACTCCAGCGACAGGCGCTGGCGGGTGGCCTGGCTGATGATGAGCGGCGCGCCCAGCTTCTTGGTCAGCCCCTCCACCCGGGCGGCCAGGTTGACCGTGTCGCCCACCACCCGGTACTCCATGCGGTCCTGGCTGCCGATGATGCCGGCCACCACCGGCCCGCTGTGCACGCCGATGCCCATGCGCACCGGCTCGCCGCTCCGGCCGGCGTTGAAGCGCTCCAGGGCCTTTAGCATCTCCAGGCCGGCCTTTACGGCCAGGGTGGCGTGGTCCGGGGTGGCCAGAGGGGCGTTGAACACGGCCATGATGGCGTCGCCCACGAACTGGTACACCAGGCCCTGGTGCTTCTCGACGGCGGGGACCATGTGGCTGAAGTAGGCGTTGAGGAAGGCGATCACCTCGCCCGGGCTCATGCGCTCGCTGAGCCGGGTGTAGCTGCGGATGTCGCTGAAGAGCACCGTGACCTCGGTGCTGGCGCCGCCGGGCCGGGGCGGGTTGGCCAGGATGGCCCGGGCGATGGCCGGGGTGACGAAGCGGCCGAAGGCCTCCTTGATGCGCTCGCGCTCGGCCAGGCCGGCGGTCATCTGGTTGAAGCTCTCGGCCAGGGACCCCAGCTCATCGGTGTCGCGCACCGCCACCCGCACGCTCAGGTCGCCCTCCCGCACCCGGCGGGTGGCCCGCTCCAGTTCCTTGACCGGCAGGGCCACCGAGCGGGCCACCAAGGCGGTGAGCACCAGGGCCAGGGCCGCCGCGCCGGCCAGGAAGTAGAAGATGATGATCATCAACCCCTGGGCGGCCAGGCCGGGGTCGGGCGAGGGCGGGGCCTTGAGGTGGTGGTAGACGATCAGGGCCACCAGGACCAGGGGCCCCAAGCCCACCATCAGGAAGGTCATGGACAGCCGGGCCCGCACCCCCAGCCGGTACACGCCCTGCACCTGGCTCAGGCCGCCTTGGGGGAAGAACCAGGGGATGGCCGCCCGTATCACCTCCACCTGCGCGAAGTAGACGATGGCCGCCGAGGCCACCCCGGCCAGCAGGATGCCCACCCCCACCCGCAGGGACTGGCCCGGCCCGTAGCCGGCGGCGGCCGCCTGCGGGCCCCAAAAATAATTGTAGATGGTCATGGCCACCGCGGCGATGAACCAGTTTTGCAGGGAGATCAAGGCCGAGAACCAGGGCCAGTTGAGCACCCTGCCCTGGGCCCGGGCGAGGAGGTCCTTTGGCGCCGGCCGGCCCTGGCGGAACAGGCGCCAGGCGGCCTTCATGTCCCGCTCCCAGCGCACGGCCATGACCGTGCCCAGGGCGAAAAGCAGGGCGCACAGGACCACCACCACCGCCAGGTCCCGGGACCAGGCCAGGGTGAAATTAAGCGGCTCCACGTACATGAAGTAGGTGACGCAGAAGAACACGCCCACTTGGTTGGCCACTATCTGCACCATGACCGTGCGCAGGGAAAGGCGGTCCGGCGGGGGCGCGGCTGGGTTGGCGGGCTGGGGCGCGGGATCGGTCAAGAACTTTACTCCGGGAGAGTATGCCCTGATGTTAGCACAGCCTCGGCCACAAAGGGCTTGACGGCCCCGGGCCGCGGGGAGAACTATGAAACCGCTGAGGGAGGGGTGAAGACCATATGGCTCAGGATACAGAGCCCTTGCAGATTCTGCTGGTGAACCCGCCCCTGGCCGGCCCGGCCGCCCCGCCGCGGGCCCTGGCCCGGGCCGCGGGCGCCTTGCGCGGCCTGGGGCTGCGGCCCGCGCTCTGGGACGCCAGCCTGGAGTACTGGCTGCAGGAGCTGCTGGGCCCCCGGCCGGAGGCGGCCAGCCCCCTGGCCGTGCTGCGCGGCCAGTCCTTCTGGCAGCCCGAGCACTATCTCTCGGCTGAGCAGGAGATACAGCGGCTGCTGGCCGCGGCCGGCCGGCCCTGGGCGCCGGCGCGCTTCACCTGGCAGGGTCTGGAGCACCCGGGCCTGACCAGCCTGGCCCAGGCCGCGGCCTGGGCCGGCGACCAGGCCCGCAACCCTTTGTACGGCTTCCTGGCCCGGGGGCTGGAGGCCCGCCTGGGGCCGGAGACGTCCCTGTTGGTGCTCAGCCTGGCCGCGCCCGGCCAGTGGCTGGGGGCCCTCAGCCTGGCCGCGGCCGCCCGCCGCCTGCGGCCCAAAACCCGCGTGGCCTTGCTGGGCCCGGCGCTGCCCCCGGCTGGCGGCCCCTTCCATTACCAGTTGGCCGGGCCCGGGGAGCTGCTGCGCCTGGCGGCCGAGCTGGCCGGCCAGAGCGCGCCGGAGCGGCCGGCGGCCGCGCCGGATTTCAGCGGCCTGCCCCTGGACCAGTACCTCTCGCCCGAGCCGGTGACCGAGCTGGGCCCGGTGCTCTGGGCCCAGCGGCAGGGGGAGGGCGAGGGTCTTAAGGCCCTGGCCCAGGCCGGGGTGCGCCTGGTGCGCTGGCGGCTGGAGGAGGGCGGCGCGGCCCCTCCGGCCGAGCGCCTGGCCGCCCTGCGCCGGCTGCTGCGGGCCGCGGCCCGGGCCGGTCTGTGGAGCCACCTGCAACTGCCGCGCCGGGCCCCGGAGGCCCTGCTGCGGGGCCTGCTGCGCCTGCTGGGGCTCAACCCCCACCTGGCCCATTCCTGGTCCCCGCCGCCGGCCTGGCCCTGGTCGCCGGCCCCGGCCGCGCCCCTGCGGGCCGACATCGGGGGCTACAGCCAGCTGCCGCCCCTGCCGGGCCGGCCCCTGTGGCAGGCCCTGGCCGAGCCGGCCCACCTGTCGTTGTATCTGGCCCGCCACGGCTGCCCGCAGGTGAGCCGCTGGCGGGTGCGCGCCGACGGCCGCAGCGTCTACACCCTGGGCCGGGGCGTGACCTACCACTTCCACCCCCCGTCCGAGGTGCCCAAGGAGCGCCTGGAGGAGATCGCCCAACTGGTGCTGGCCGGGGGCCGGGTGAGGCCCAAGTGGCTGCGGCACAACCTGGCCCGGGCCTACGTGGTGGGCTGGGCCGAGGAGGAGGGGGTCCTGGTGGGCACCGACACCCTCAAGCGGCCGCGGCCGGAGTACCTGGCGGTCATCAAGTCCTACAGCGGCATGGACCTGACCGGCTACACCGAGCGCGGCTACATCTCCGTGCGGCCCGAGTACCGGAGCCTGGGCCTGGGCGGCCAGTTGATCAAGCAACTGGTGGCCCGGGCCGGCGGCCTGAAGATGTTCGTCATCGTGGGCCGGGACAACCCCAGCGGGGAGCAGGTGCTGGCCCACAACCAGACCCGGCTGGTGACCACCTACTACAGCCACAAGATGGGCAAGGAGATGGGCATCTGGATGCCCGTGGACCAGGAGCCGCCGCCAATGGAGGAGGCGCTGAGGGGCGCGCGGTGAGGCTGGGGGTGATCAGCGTGCGGGGGCCGGATTTCCACCCCAACCGGCGGCTGGCCCAGGCGGCCGCGGCCCGGGGCCACGAGCTGGTCCTGCTACACCCCTTCCGGGCCTGGCCCGCCCTGGGCGGCCCGGGTCCGGAGCTGCTGAGCCAGCCGGCCGCGGCCGGCCTGGCCGCGGTGCTGCCCCGCCTGGGGGCCACGGTCAGCGACTACTCCCTGGCCCTGATCAGCCATCTGGAGCTGATGGGCCTGACCGTCATCAACCGGGCGGCGGCCATCCGCCTGGCCAGCCACAAGTACCTGACCCTGCAGACCCTGGCCGCGGCCGGGCTGCCGGTGCCCGAGACAATGCTGGTCAACCGGCCCTCGGGCTGGGGCCCGGCCCTGGAGCGCCTGGGCGGCTACCCGGTGGTGCTCAAGCTGGCCCGCGGACGCCAGGGCCAGGGCGTGTGCCTGCTCAAGGGCGCCGGCCAGGCCCAGTGGGCCCAGGAGCTCCTGCTGCGCCAGCGCCAGGGCCTGCTCCTGCAGCGCTTTCACCCGCCCTCAGGCCGCCGGGACCTGCGCGTGCTGGTGGTGGGCGGACGGGCCGCGGCGGCGGTGAGCCTGACCCCGGCCCCGGGCGAGTTCCGCAGCAACGTGCACCTGGGCGGCGCCGCCCGGGCCCTGGAGCCCACCGGCGAGCCCGCCCGCCTGGCCCTGGCCGCCTGCCAGGCCCTGGGCCTGGAGATCGCCGGCCTGGACCTGATGGACACGCCCGCCGGCCTGCTCCTGTTGGAGGCCAACTACTCCCCGGGCTTCCAGGGCCTGGAGCAGGCCACCGGCCTGGACGTGGCCGGCCTGCTGCTGGACCACGCCGCGGCCCGGGCCCGGGGCGCCAGCCCGCTCTAGTAACAATTCCTACATTTTGAGTGGCCAGCGCCGGGCTGGGTTCCGTATAATAGGCCTTAGTCTGTTTCTCCTCGGCTTTCGCAGCAAGCTCCGGGAAGGGTGAGAGGTTTTTGCATGGCAGCAGGCGTGGGTGAGAAGATCCGGCGGGCCCTGCTGGGCGCCGCCGCGGCGCTTTTGTGCCTGGGCCTGGCCGCCGGCGCGGCCCGTGCCTTGAGCGATGACATCATCCGGGTGGGCGTGTTGGAGGAGCCCAAGAGCCTCAACCTCTGGCTGGCCAACGACACCTGGTCCCAGCGGGTGGTGGACCTGATCTACGAGCCCCTGTACGTGCACGGCCCCAAGGGCCAGGAGCTGGTGCCCTGGCTGGCGGCCGGGCCGCCCCAGTTCGACGCGGCCCAGCTGGCCTACACGGTCAAGCTGCGGCCGGCCAAGTGGTCCGACGGCAGCGATCTCACCGCCCAGGACGTGGTCTTCACCGGCAAGCTGATCCAGGACTTCCAGATGCCCCTGCACAGCTCCAAGTGGAAGTTCATCAAGAAGGTGGAGGCCCTGGACAAGCACACCGTGCGCTACTGGCTGCAGAAGCCCAAGGCCATCTTCCTCTCCCGCACCCTGCTCACGCCCATCGTGCAGAAGAAGCAGTGGGAGCCCATCGCCAAGTCGGCCCAGGGCGCCCAGAAGCCCCTGCAGGTGCTCCTGCGGCACAAGATGGACAAGCCGGTGGGCACCGGGCCCTTCATGCTGGCCAGTTGGAAGAGGGGGGTGTTCGTCTATCTGCTGCGCAACCCCCATTTCTTCGGCCGGAACCAGACCATCGCCGGCTACCCCCTGGGCCCCTATATCAAGGGCATGATCCTGAAGGTCTTCGGCACCGCCGACGCGGCGGTGCTGGCCCTGCGCAAGGGCGAGATAGACTACTACTGGAACAGCATCCAGCCCGGCTACATCCAGCAGATCAAGGACGACCCGGAGGTCAAGCTGTTCGTGAACAAGAAGAGCGCCGTCTACTTCCTGGGCTTCAACCTGCGCAAGGCGCCCTTCAACGACGTGAACTTCCGCCGGGCGGTGGCCACCCTGGTGAGCAAGGAATTCATCATCCAGCGCATTCTGCAGGGCGAGGCCGAGGTGATGCACTCCCTGGTGCCGCCGGGCAATGAGTTCTACTACAACCCCCAGGTGCCCCGCTACGGCGACGGCCTGGACTGGAACCAGCGGGTCCAGACGGCCTACCAGATCCTCAAGAAGGCCGGCTACACCTGGCAGGTGCCGCCGGTGAACGCCAGCGGCGAGGTGGTCAAGGGCCAGGGCATCCGCCTGCCCGGCGGCCAGCCCCTGGCCGAGTTCACCATCCTCACCCCGCCGGCGGACTACGACCCCCACCGGGCCATGAGCGGCCAGATGATCCAGGAGTGGCTGCGGGCGGTGGGCATCCCGGCCCTGAGCCGGCCCATGTCCTTCGGGGCCATGGTGCAGCGGATCAAGGACCAGCGCGACTTCGACTGCTTCGTGCTGGGCTATGCCAAGCTTTCCCTGGACCCGGGCTATCTGCGGGCCTTTTTCCATTCGGCCATGGACCGGCCCCGGGGCTACAATATGAGCGGCTACCGCAACCCGGACTTCGACCGCCTGGCCGACGAGTCGGAAAACGCCATGGACCCCGCGGTCCGCCGGCAGTTGATCCACAAGATGCAGGCGATGATCATGCAGGACCTGCCTTACGTGCCCCTGTACAACCCGCTGGTGGTGGAGGGGGTGCGCAAGAACCGCTTCTCGGGCTGGGTTCCTTCCCTGGGCGGCATCGGCAACGAGTGGTCCTTCTGTGTGATCAAACTGGTGAAGTGAGCGGCGCGCACATGTCCCCTGAGCCGGGCACCCGCGGCGGCCGCGGCTGGAGCGCCTGATGAGGAAGTTCATACTCAAGCGCCTGCTCCAGGTGGTGGTGATCCTTTTTTTGATCCTCACCATCCTGTTCGTGCTCTTCCGCCTGGCCCCGGGCGACCCGGTCTCGCGGCTGGTGGACCCCAACCTGACCCCCGAGGAGGCCGACCACCTCATCGAGCAGATGGGCCTCAAGGAGCCCATCTGGACCCAGTATCTGATGTACTTGAAGAACTTCGCCTCCGGCGAGTTCGGCTACTCCTTCCACTACGGCGAACCGGTGGCCAAGGTGATTTGGGAGCGGCTGCCCAACACGGTGATGCTCTTCACCACCGCCGTGATCCTGGCCGCGCTGGTGGGCATCTCCTGGGGCAAGATCGCCGCCTGGAAGAAGGGCAGGTTCCAGGACATCCTCCTGACCATCGCCTCCCTGGTGACCCACACCCTGTTCCTGCCCTGGCTGGCCCTGTTGTTGGTCTGGGTCTTCGCCTATCACATGGAGTGGTTTCCCATCACCGGCATGATCTCCGACGAGATCTGGCTGGACCCCTCCAGCGGGTTCTTCGGCAAGCTCGTTGACGTGGCCCACCACATGGTGCTGCCCCTGGCCACCCTGTTCCTCATCCACTTCGGCAGCTACCTGCTGGTGATGCGCTCGTCCATGCTGGAGACGCTCAAGGAGGACTACATCCTGCTGGCCCGGGCCAAGGGCCTGAGCGAGCGGGCCATCCGCAACCAGCACGCGGCGCCCAACGCCTGGCTGCCGGTGGTGACCAGCGTGGGCCTGTCCCTGGCCTTTTCCATCAACGGCGGGGCGCTGACCGAGACGGTGTTCTCCTGGCCGGGCATCGGCCGGGAGATGGTCTTCGCGGTCAGCAACAACGATTATCCCCTGGCCCAGGCCTCGTTCCTTTTGATCGCCGCGGTGGTGCTCATGGCCAACCTGGTGGTGGACGTGCTCTATGCCTACCTGGACCCCCGGATTCGCTATTAGGGGAGGCCGCGCGTGAGCAAGCTGCTGAAAGCCTCTCCCCGGTTGGCCCGGCGCCACCCCTGGCAGGAGCGCCTGGCCGAGGACTGGCGGGTCTTCCGGAGCAGCCTGCTGGGCAAGATCGGCATGGCCCTGCTGCTCCTGTTCGGACTCATGGCCGCCGGCAGCTACATACCGCCCTTGCTGGACCCCATGTACCATCCCATGACCGGCGTGGACCCCCTGGTGCTCAAATCCACCCCGCCCAGCGCCCGCCACTGGCTGGGCACGGACTTCATGGGCCGGGACATATTCAGCCAGCTCCTGGCCGGGGCCCGGGTGGCCTTCATGGTGGGCGTGTCGGCCGCCTTTATGGCCGTGGTGCTGGGCACGGCGGTGGGCATGACCGCCGGCTACATGGGTAGGCTCACCGAGACCATCCTCATGCGCCTGGCGGACATGATCATGGTCATGCCCACCCTGTTGATAATCCTGTTGCTGGCCGCCCTGTTCGGCAAGCTCAACATCTGGACCATCGTGCTCATGATCGCCCTGTTCCGCTGGCCAGGGGTCAGCCGGGTGATCCGCGCCCAGACCCTGAGCCTGAAGCAGCGCCCCTTCATAGACGCGGCCCGGGTGGCCGGGGCCTCCCACTTCCGCATCATCTTCCGCCACATCATGCCCAACGTGCTGCCCCTGGCCTTTCTTTACATGACCTTCCGGGTCACGGCGGCCATCGTCATCGAGGCGGGCCTGGCCTTCCTGGGCTTCGGCGACCCGGGCACCGTGAGCTGGGGCATGATGCTGCAATGGGTGTGGAAGACCGGCCACATGTTCACCGCGCCTTACTGGCTGCTGCCCCCGGGCATCTGCATCTCCCTGATCACCCTCAGCTTCTACATGCTGGGCCGGGCCATGGACGAGGTCCTGGACCCCCGCCTGCGCGAGGAGGGCCAGCGGGAATAGCCATGCCGCTGTTGAGCGTAGAAAACCTGTGCATCGGCTACCGCACGGCCCAGGGCCTGCTGAAGGCCGTGGAGGGGGTGAACTTCACCCTGGAGGCGGGCAGCTCCCTGGGCCTGGTGGGCGAGTCCGGCTGCGGCAAGACCACCATCGGCATGGCCCTGATGGGGCTGCTGCCGCCCAACGGCCGCATCAGCGAGGGCCGCATCGTGCTGGACGGGGTGGACCTGGCCGCGCTCAGCGAGGAGGAGCTGCGCGCGGTGCGCTGGCGGGACGTGGCCATGATCTTCCAGGCGGCCATGAACGCGCTGAACCCGGTGCAGCGGGTGAGCCGGCAGATGACCGAGGCCATCAGCACCCACCGCCCGGAGCTGGGCAAGGAGGAACTGCTGGGGCAGGTGGAGGGCCTGTTCCAGTTGGTGGGGCTGCCCCTGGCGCGGCTGCACGACTACCCCCACCAGTACTCGGGGGGCATGAAGCAGCGGGCCATCATCGCCATGGCCCTGGCCCTGAACCCCAAGCTGATCATCGCCGACGAGCCCACCACGGCCCTGGACGTGGTGGTGCAGGATCAGATACTCAAGGAGACCAAGGCCCTGCAGGATAAGTTCCACATGGGGATCATCTTCATCTCCCACGACATCTCCATCGTGGCCGAGGTCTGCCAGCACATCGGGGTGATGTACGCCGGCCAGTTGGTGGAGAGCGGCAGCACCGAGCAGGTCTTCTACTCCCCGCGCCACCCCTACACCATGGCCCTGGTCAACTCCTTCCCCACCTTGACCGGCGAGCGGAAGGAGCTGACGCCCATCCCCGGCGAGCCGCCCAACCTGATAGGCGTCATACCCGGCTGCCGCTTCTGCGACCGCTGCCCGCGCTCCGAGGCCTTTTGCAAGCTGGAGCCGCCCTCGTGGCAGGAGGTGGCGGCAGGTCACCGGGTGCTCTGCGACCACTGTTGAGGAAGGTCCCATGCCCCCCCAGCCCGCGCCCATAAACGTGCCCGACCCCATCCTGGTCCTGGATAGGGTCAGCCGCATCTACTTCACCAAGGGCAACATCTTCGGCCGGGGGGCCCAGCGGGTGGTGGCCCTGAACCAGCTCTCGCTGTCCATCGGACGGGGGGAGGTGTTCGGCCTGGTGGGCGAGAGCGGCAGCGGCAAGACCACCGCCGGCCGGCTCATCGTGCGCCTGGAGGAGCCGGACGAAGGCTCCATATTGCTGGAGGGGGGGGACATCACCCACCTCAAGGGCCGGCAGATGCAGGACTACCGCCGCCGGGTGCAGATGGTCTTCCAGGACCCCTACCAGTCCCTGAACCCCCAGGTCTCCATCGCCGACAGCGTGGCCGAGCCGCTGATCACCAACCGCATCGGCGATCCCCGCGACCACCTGCGGCGGGTGCTGGAGGTGCTGGACACGGTGGGGCTCTCCCCGGCCGAGGACTTCGTCTACCGCTTCCCCCACCAGCTCTCCGGCGGCCAGCGCCAGCGGGTGGCCATCGCCCGGGCCATCGTGGTGCAGCCGGGGCTGCTGGTGGCCGACGAGCCCACCTCCATGCTGGACGCCTCCTACTCGGCCCAGATATTCGACATCCTGCTGGGGGTGCGCGGCCAGATGGGGGCCACCATCATCTTCATCACCCACAGCCTGGCCGCGGCCCGCTACCTCTGCGACCGCATCGCGGTGATCTACCACGGCCATCTGATGGAGATCGGGCCGGCGGCCCAGGTCATCGCCAACCCCAAGCACCCCTACACCCAGGCCCTGATAGACGCCACGCCCAAGTTCGGCCGCTGCGAGGCGGTGCCGGTCTACGGCACCCTCTTGAGCGCCCCGCGCGAGGCCTCGGGCCTGGCCGGCTGCCCCTTCTTCCCCCGCTGCCGGCGGGCCGAGCGCCTGCTGTGCAGCCGCAGCTATCCGGACTGGCACCCGGCCGGGCCAGAGCAGGCGGCCCTGTGCCACTTCGCCCAGCCCGACCACGGCGACGGGGAGCCGGCCCCGGGCGAGGCCTGCCGCCTGGGCGGCGGCTAGCCTCGAGTGCGGGCGCGAGCGCCCTTGTCTCTGCCGCGGGTCAGGAATAGTATGAGACGGGATCCTCGCCACCCCTGACGGGCGGAGCTGCATGGCGGCCGTAAAATCCCTGGTCAACCGCTGGCTCAAGGTGCAGCCGGAGGAGATCGCCCTGTTCCTGTGGTCGGCGGCCCTGTTGTACCTGATCCGCACCTCCAACATCCTCTTCGACAACTTCGCCGAGACCGCCTTCCTCAAGCGCTACGGCGTGCAGTACCTGCCCATCGTCTACATGATCAACTCCCTGGTCACCTTCGTGATCATGGGGGCCATGACCGGGCTCTTGCGCCGGCTGCCCAGCGGCCGCATGCTGGCCTACCTGATGGCCTTCTGCGGGGTGTCGGTGGCCCTGTTGCGGCCGGTGGTGGGCCTGGGCCTGGAGCTGGTCTATCCGGTGATGTTCGTGCTCAAGGCCCAGTACGAGGGGCTGATGGCCCTGGTGTTCTGGAACCTGGCCAACGATCTGTTCAACACCCGCCAGTCCAAGCGCATCTTCCCCCTGATCACCGCCGGCGGGGTGATCGGGGCCATCGTGGGCAGCTTCTTAACCCCGGCCCTGTCCCGGGCCATCCACTTCGACAACCTGATGCTGGCCTACCTGGCCGCCTGTCTGGCCGGGGCGGCGGTGGTCTGGCAGATGTCGCGGCAATACCCGGTGCTCAACCTGCCCGAGCGCCAGGTCAAGAAGGCGGGCAAGAAGACCCGCCTCAGCGATGAGATCAAGCAGGTGGTGCCCATGCTCAAGCAGTCCACCCTGCTCCAGATCCTGGTGCTCTTAACCCTGCTGCCCAACATCGTGCTGCCCATAATGAACTACCAGTTCAACTTCGCGGTGAACGAGACCTTCGCCACCGAGGGCGGCCTGATCGCCTTCTTCGGCTACTTCCGGGGGGTGCTCAACGTCATCAGCCTGGTGATTCTTCTGTTCGTGGGCAAGCTCTACACCCGGTGGGGCCTGCCGGTGGCCCTGATGTTCCACCCCATCAACTACGTGCTGGCCTTCCTGGGCCTGTTGTTCCGCTTCGACGTTTACCTGGCCATGTACGCCCGCATCTCCACCCGGGTGCTACTGAACACCATCAACAACCCGGCCCGCAACATCCTGGTGGGCCTGTTCCCGGACCAGTTCCGCTCCCTGCTGCGGCCCTTTTTGCGGGGCACCGTGGTGCGGGTGGGCATCCTGTTGGGCTCGGGCGTCATCTTCCTGTCCGAGCACCTGTTCCACCCCCGCTGGCTGGCCATCATCGGCGCCGCGGTGAGCCTGGCCTGGGTGGCCTCCTCGGTCTGGCTCAAGCGCACCTACTCCGACATCCTGTTGGACCTGATCGGGCGCAACGTGATAGACATGCGCTCCCTGGCCGAACAGGACCTGAGCCTGATCTTCAAGGACACGCGGGCGCAGGAGCAGCTCTGGGAGGCCTGCCGCGGCTCCCAGGGGCAGGCCTGCCTGTGGTACGCCCAGCTCATGAAGGCCCAGCAGATGCCCGAGGTGGACCGCCACCTGCTGGAGCTGATCCGCAGCAAGGACGAGCCCACGGCCCTGGCCCTGCTACCCCTTATCCCGCCCGAGGCCGGGGACGAGGCCCTGACCGCCTACCTGGAGCTGGTGGATCCGGCCCGGCCGCAGCTCAACGCGGCCCTGGCCCGGGCCGCCGGCAGCCTGCCCGGGGAGATGGGGGTGCCCTTCTTGGACAAGCTGCTCAGCGAACAAAGCGATCTGAGGGTGCAGGCCCAGGCGGTGAGCGGGCTCTACCCCCACGACCCGGGGCGCTACCGGCCCCTGATCCAGGGCTGGCTGGACAGCCCCGACCCGGCCCAGCGCCTGGCCGGGGCCGCGGCCGCCGGCGGCTCGGGCGACCAGGCCTTCACCCCGCGCCTGCGCCAGATGCTGGGCCAGGAACAGGACCCGGAGCTGCACAGCCAGGCGCTCATCGCCCTGGCCCGCCTGCAAGACCCGGACCTGCACGAGCTGGTGCTCAGGGACCTGCAAAAGGACCCGGCCGCGGTGCCCCTGGAGGTGCTCCAGAACTTCCGCCTCAGCGGAGAGACCGAGCTGAAGGCCTTCCTGCGTCTGCTGGGCAGCGGGGATCAGGCCCGGCGGGGGCTGGCCCTGGAGCGGCTGTCGGAGTCCGAGGAGCTGACCAGCGAGGTGCTCATCGAGGCCTTGACCCTGCCCAACCGCCGGGTGCGGGAGGGGGTCTACACCCTCATGGCCCAACTGAAGATCGGCGACCGGGAGATCATATCCTTTGCCCGGACCAACCTGGAGCTGGCCTACTGGAGCCTGGCCGAGGCCCAGGCCGTTGCCCATCTGCCCGCCAGCCCGGAGCGCGACCTGTTGATCACGCACCTGGGCCAGCGCCAGAAGGCCCGCCTGCAGGCCATCCTGCGGGTGCTGGCCACCCAGGAGCAGTCGGACCAGATGCGTCTGGTGATCCGGGGGCTCTCCTCGGCCGACGCCAAGCTGCGCAGCAACGCGGTGGAGGCCCTGGAGTCCATGGTGGGCCACGCCCTGTCCGAGGCCATGATGCCGCTGCTGGACGAGGGGCCCATGGAGCAGACCCTGGCCGCCGGTCGCCGGCTGTTCAAGCTGCCCCTGGCCTTTGAGGGCCAGGAGGAGCTGTTCCAGCACGTGCTGGCCAAGAAGCACTGGGTGACCTTGTATCTGAGCCTGGTGGTGCTGGGCCAGCACGAAGGCCCGCTGGAGGCCTACCTGGATGATTTGCGGCGGCTGGCCCGGCACAGGAACCCTTACGTCCGCGAGGAGGCGGCCCGGCGGTTGGCCGAGGCCTGAGCCCCCGGGGGAGGAGGCTGAAGATGCCCCAGAAAACCAGCCTGTCGGAGAAGATACTGCTGCTGCGGCGCATGGAGATCTTCGAGGCCCTGGCCGTGGCCGAGCTGGCCGCGGTGGCCTCGGTGTGCGAAGACTACACCACCCAGCCGGGCGAGGTCTTCATCAAAAAGGACGACCCGGGCGAGAGCATGTATCTCATCGTCCGGGGCGAGGTGAGCGTAAGCCAGACGGGCGAGGACGGCTGCGCCCTGGAGCTGGCCCGCCTGGGCGAGGGCGACTACGTGGGCGAGATGTCCCTGTTCGACGACGCCCCGCGCTCGGCCACGGTCACGGCCATGGGCGAGGCGCACCTGCTGGTCCTGCACAAGCGGGAGTTCGAGGAGACGGTGCGCGAATACCCCCAGGTGGCCCTGCAGATCTGCAAAGAGCTCTCCCGGCGGCTGCGGGCCCTGCACCAGCGCATCCACGCCTTGCCCGTGTGCGAGCTGCCCCAGAGGGCCCTCACAGACCAGCCGCGAACTCCCGCAGCGCCTCCGCAACCATCCGCCTGAGCTCCCGCGCCCGCTCCGGCCGCACCCGGGTGTAGCCCGCCTCGGCCACCAGGTCCTTGTTGATCTCTATCTGCACGGCGAAGGTCCCCCGGGCCATGAGCCGGGGGCCGTAGTGCTGCGCGATGTAGCCCCCGGAGTAGGGCCGGTTGTAGGCCACCGCCAGGCCGCGCCGCTCCAGGGCCCGGCCCAGGGCCTGCAGGGCGGCCGGCGGGCAGGCCAGGCGCCCCTCCTTGGCCGGGTCCGGCTCGCCGCCCGGGCCGCCGTTGTTGCCCAGGGTCAGGTCCGCCCGCCTTTGCCCGGGGTCCGGGGCCTCGGCCGGGCCGGTGCCGTCCAGGGAGTGGCAGTCTATGAGCCCCCGGAGCCCGGGGGCGGCCAGGACCCGCTCCAGCCGCTGGTGCCAGGGCCGCCAGTAGCGCTCCACCCGCAGCCGCACCGTGTCCGGCTCCGGCTCCCGGCCCGGCCGGAAGATGGCCCGGCCGGTGTAGTCCGTGAGCGCCACCACCCCCTTGGCCCCGTGGTTGACCGCGTTGCGGTTCAGGTCCACCACCAGGCGGGAATAGTCGGCCGGCAGCAAGGCCAGGCCGGGCAGCTCCGCGAACACCTCGGCCGCGCCCAGGTCCAGGTTGGCGAAAATCTGCCCCTGGTCCAGGGCCAGGTCCGGCCGCACCTCGGGCGGGACCTCTTGGGAGCTGTGGGGCAGGGAAAAGACGAAGGGCAGGGTCACGAGCGCAGTCCCGCCGCCGCCGCCGGGGTGGGGGCCTTGAGCTGGGCCACCCGCTCTTCCACGAAATCAATCACCCGCTTCTCGATCTGGTCGTTGTTCAGGCGGTTGATGCGCGGGATGCCGCCGGGGCTGACCACGTTGATCTCCACCAGCTTGTCGCCGATGATGTCTATGCCCACGAACACCAGGCCGTCGGCCAGCAGGCGGGGCTTGATTATGCGGCAGATGCGCCGGTCGGTCTCGGTGATCTCGTGCTTGGCCGGCCGGGCCCCGGCGTGGATGTTGGTCCGGAAGTCGCCCTCGGCCGGGATGCGGCGCATGGCCCCCACGATCTCCCCGCCCAACAGCATGATGCGCACGTCGCCCTGCTCCTTGACCTCGTGCAGGTACTCCTGCACCATGATCACCTCGCGCTGGGGGTAGGGCAGGTAGGAGTGCACGTAATAGTGGATCAGGGAGTTTAGGTTGTCCCGGTCGGCGGAGCTGACCTTGATCACCCCCTCGCCCCGGGAGCGGGAGAGCGGCTTGACCACCATCTCGCCGCCGAACTCGTCAATGATCTTGCGCAGGCGGGTCGGGTCGCGGGAGATGTGGGTCTCGGGGGTGATCTCGGGGAAGTTGAGCAGGTACAGCTTGCTGTTGGCCACCATCTGGCCGATGGTGGAGTTGATGATGAACATCTGGTCCTGCACCGGGGTCAGAAACTCCATGGTCTGGTGGATCAGGGGCGGGTCCTTGCGCAGGAACAAGGCGTCTATCTCCGTGATCTCCTCGAAGATCAGCTCCTCTTTGCGCAGACACCCGATGGCCCGGGTCCAGTACTGGTCCATGGGCAGGTCCGGGGCCACGCTCACGTCGCGCATGCGGGCCACCAGGCGCGAACCGCGGGCGTAGATGTCGTGGGGCTCCAGAAAAAAGACCTGGTGTCCCCGCTGATTGCACTCATACATGAGCCAGCTGGTGGTCTCCATCTCCGGCTGGATGGACTCCAGCGGGTCCATCAGAAAGGCGATGCGCATATCATCCTTCCCCAGGCCGCTTAGGCCGCATTCATATTATCGTAACACCCCCGTCCCCGGCCGGGAAACATAACCCGCCCTTGGCCGCGGGCGGCTAGAGCTCCAGCACCTGGCCCTCGGCGGCCGCCTCCACGGGCAGGCCGCCGGCCTGGGCCCGGGCCTGCTCCACCACGCGCTCCAAGGCCTGGTCGTCGCGGCCGGGGTCGTGGTGGGTGAAAAGCAGCCGCCCCACGCCGGCGGCCTGGGCCAGCCGCAGGGCGCTGGCCCAGTCCGAGTGGCCCCAGCCCCGGCGCAGTGCCATCTCCGAGGGCAGGAACTGGGCGTCGTGGATAAGGATGTCGGCCCCGCGGCAGAACTCCACCAGCTCCGGCGGGGCCGGGGCAAGGGGGTCCAGCTCATTGTCGGTGATGAACACCAGCGCCCCGCCGGGGCCCTCCAGGCGGTAGCCGATGGCGCCCTGGGGGTGGTTGAGGGGGATGGTAGTAATCTGGTGGCGGCCGATGGCAAAGCGGGGCGGGTCCAGGGAGGGATCGCGCAGGATATCAGCGTGCAGGTCTTTGAAATCAATGGGGAAATATCCGAAATCAATGGGGAAATATCCCTGGACGTGCACCGAGTGGAACATCTGCTCCAGGCCGGGCAGGCCCCGCGGCCAGCCGCCCACCCGGATCACGGCCTGGTGGGAGTAGGCCGGGGCGAAGAAGGGGAAGCCCATCACGTGGTCCCAGTGCAGGTGGGTGAGCAGGAGGATCAGCTCGCCCGGCTGCGGCCCCAGGGCCTGGCCCAGGGGGCGGATGCCCGAGCCGGCGTCGATGATCACCCGCTGGCCGTCCAGGTCCAGCTCGCAGCAGGTGCTGTTGCCGCCGTAGCGCAGGGTGCCGGGCCCGGGCACTGGGATGGAGCCCCGGGTTCCCCAGAAAGTAAACCTCACCGCTTGGCCTCCGCGGAATGCTGGTCCGAAGCACAGGACCCGACAATTATGCAGCCTAACATAACATTAAGGCCGCAGCCAACCCGCCGGGGGCCTCTGCTAACGCCCCTCCAGGGCCAGGCGGGCGAAGGTGTAGAGCACCACCAGGGCCATGGGCTCGCGCGCCTGGGTCTCGAAGAAGGCCTTGAGACGGGGCTCAAGTCGGTCCAGGCCCTGGGCGGCCTGGGCGAACAGGGGGCTTTCCCGGAAGGGCCGGCCCTGGCCAAAGGGCAGCTTTATCTGGCTGTGGCGCAGGTAGCGGTAGCGGGCCTTGAGGGGGCCCTTGGGGTTCAGCAGCAGGCGCAGGGGCCGGCGATAGTAGGCGGCCACGTAGAACACCAGTGGCTCGGTGTAGGGGAAGAACACCTGCTTGCCCCAGTAGCGGGCGGCGTTCTTGAACAGGGCCGTGTTGCCGGTGGTCATGTTGTGGATGCGCTTGAAGTAGAAGATGGGCCAGTAGCCGTGGGGGCCGGTGAGCCGGGCCATCTGCGCGCCCAGGCCCAGGAGCATGCGCCGCTCCAGCATGCCGCCCAGGGGTGGGCGGCCATAGGAGCGGGCCGCGGACCAGCGGTAGTAGAGCCGGCCCGCTGGGCTCTGGCGCGAGGCCGGGCTCCGGAACAAAAGCTCCTTGGGCCCCATGCGCGAGGTGAGGGCGAAGAACTGCATGGTGTCCGCGTTCTGGCCGGTGACCACCTGCTGGCTCTGGGCCGCGGCGAACAGGCGGTACATGGAGCAGGAGTGGTGGGCGGCGAAGGGGTCGGTCAGCACCGCGTGCTCGGTGAAGGGCACCTGGCCCGGATCGGCCAGGTCCACGGCCACCGGGGTGTAGGGCTTGCCCGCGGCCAGGCAGTTGACCAGGGCCGCGGCCGCCTCCTTGCTGCGCTCCTGGTCCTGGTGGGGCGCGCGGTAGTAGATGGTGCACACGTCCTTGATGCGCGGGGCCAGGGAGCTGAGCAGGTGGTGGGAGTCGATGCCCGTGCTGTAGCAGAGGCTGAAGGGGCCGGGCCCCAGGCGGCGGCCCACCACCTCGTACAGCTCCTGCCCGCTTAGCTCCTGCCCCGGCTCCCGGAGCGGATACACCGCCGCCTGCTCGGCAAGCCCCTCGGCGGCCGCCCGGTAGACGGTGGCCGGCCGCAGGCGGAACAGGCCGCTGAGCCAGGTCTGGCCCGGGATGCAGGTCTTGCGGGCGCTGAACCAGCGCAGGTTGGGCGCGCTGTAGGCGGCCGGATCGCGCGGGTCCCGGCCGCGCAGGAAATCTTGCCAGTGGTCGGTTATGACCACCTGCCCCTGGCGCAGGTGCCAATAGACCAGGTTGGGCAGCTCGTCGGAGGTGATCACCTGCTCCAGCCGCCGCTCCCGCGCGATCAGCATCAGAAAGGCCCCGGAGAGCCGGGCCAGGCCGTGGCGGCCCTGGTCCGGCTCGGCCAGAAAGCCGGCCAAGAGCTCGGGCAGGGCGGCGGCGATGGCCTGGGGATCGTCCTCATAGGCCAGTTCGCGGTAGTTCACCAGCCAGCCCGGCCGGCCGAACAGGTGCACCTGGGCCCCGGCCAGGTGCAGGGTCTGGCTGGCCTCCAGCTCCGGCAGGCGCGTCAGTTCCAGCCGGGCGTTGGCGAACTCCATGAGCATGGGCGCCCCCGGGCCTGGCTCAGGCCAGCTCAAACCATTTGCGGAGCTGCTCCACCACCATCGGCGCGGTCTTGGCGCTGAAGTTGATGGCGTCGCGCTTGCGGAACTGGCCGGCCACCTTCTGGTAGCGGCGCAGGCCGGCCTTGGCCGGGCCGAACTGCCCGCTGCCCCGGTCGCGCTCGCGGTAGAGGAACAGCACCGTGGTCCACTGGCCCTTGTTGAGCACCACCTTGTCCATTTGCTCCACCAGGACCTGGCCGTCCTCTTCGTACTGCACGGTTAGCTGATCATAGTCGCTGGCCAATGTATCCGTCCTCTCTGTTGATGCGTGCGCGCCCCGCCCGGCTTCGCCAGCCGCCGGCATACTGCGCTGCCGGCTTCGCTCGCGCCTGGATGTAGCTTTGACTACACCTGCGGCCCTCGCTCGCCGGCCGCCTTGTCTGCCGGCGGCTGGCCGTGCCGGACCAAGTTGCAAACCACTCAGCCGGTTACAATGATTTTTCCTGGCCACCCCGCCAATAAGGCTCGAATCCGCCCAACCTTCATGAAATGGCCGGCCTACTTGAAGCGCTGCTTGTCCTCCTCCAGGGCGTCCACGATGCCGCTGCTCAACTCGGGCAGCTTCCAGAGTATGCGCTCCCAGGAGGGCAGGTGGCGCACGTTCAGCGACTCCTCCCGCAGCCGCTCCTCCAGGGCCAGGATGGTCTGCTGCAGGCCCTGCTCCACGTAGGGCTTGAACTCCGGGTGGCTGGCCGTGAAGCGCAGCATCATGCTGGCCAGGTGGCCCGGCGCGGTCAGATGGTCTCCGGTCTGCACGATGGCCCGGGACAGCACCTGATAGACCATCTCCTCCTCGGCGTCCCGGTCGTAGTTGAGGTTGTTGAACTCGGCGTTGTCCGAGTACTTCTTGATGATCTCCTCGGCGATGGACTCATAGGTCAGGGCCAAGTCCCGGAAGAACTCCTCGCCCACCTCCAGGCCCTCCTCCACGATCAGGGCGTGCAGCAGGGTGGCGATGATGTCCAGGGACATCTTGTGCAGGCCGGTCTTGGGGTCATCCACGCTCACCCGCTGGTGCTTGTGGTCGAAGCTCTTGCGGGTGAACTCCACCTGGGCCACGTGGGAGGCCTTGCGGAAGACCTCGATGAGGGTGAATATCTCCACGCCCCAGTCCAGGGAGTAGCGCATCTTTCTGAGCAGCCACATGTCCATGGCCACCTCGCCCGAGAGCTGGTAGTCGAAGGACAGCAAAAAGTCCACCAGCCGCAGCATCTTCTCCTCGCTGCCCTCGCTGAACTTGCGTTTCAGGGCCAGCAGGAGCGGGTCCAGCAGCAGGCGCTTGACCCGTCCGAACAGGCGCTGGCCGTTCCAGCGGGCGTAGAAGGCCTTGCTGAACGGATAGTTGTGCACCAGGATGGGGAAGAAGATCCGGTCCAGGTGCCGCCGCTGAAAAGTCTTGATGTCCGCGTCCAACAGCCCCACGCAGGTGGCGCCCAGGGCGATGGCCACCCCGAAGCCCATGAACACGTTGCGGCCCTTGCCCCGGCGGGAGAGGTCAAAGCCGGCCTCGGCCAGTTGGTTGTAGATGGCGCTGATGGCCGGGCCGTCGTTCCACTGAATGATGTAGTTCATCATCTCGTGCCGCTGGCAGATTTCTATCAGCAGGCGCACGTCGTCCTCGCTGGCCTGGTCCAGGCCGAAGATCACCTGGGCCAGGTACTTGGCCCCGGCCAGCTCGGCCACGATGTTCTCGAACACCGGCCGGGTGTTGGGGTCGGTGAACTCGCTGGCCAGGGCCGGCACGATCAACACCGGCTTCTTCCAGCGGGCGGCGTGGACGAGCTGCTCTAGGATGTCCTGCTTGTCCTGCAGCACGTAGTATGTGGTGACCCGGGCGTGGGTCTGGGCGAAGCTGGGCATGGGTGGGCTCCTCGGCTGGGTTCGGCGCCCCGACGGCCGCGGCGCGGTCTATTTGGGTTTGACCCTATTATGCCCGCTCGGGCGTTCACGGTCCAGGGCCGGCCGCCGGGCGGGCAGGGCCCCGGCCCGCGAGAGGGCCCCCTCCCCGAAGCGGGCCACGATGGCGTCCTCGGCTTGGCTGAGGGCCCGGCTCCTCTCCCGGCCCTGCTCGTCGAACAACGGCTGGGGGCCCTGGCCCGCCGCCAGCAGGCCGCTGACCCCCGCCCCGATCAGCCGGAAGGGGCCCGGCGGCCGGTAGTCCAGGAGCAGCCCCCGGGCGGCGGCGAACACCTCGGCGGCCTGGTCCGTGTGGTCGGCCAGGGACTGGCTGCGGGTGATCAGGCGGTGGTCGGCGTGCTTGAGCTTCAGCGTCACCGTGCGGCCCATCAGGCCGTGGCGCCGCAGGCGGCGGGCCACCTTCTGGCACAGGGCCAGCAGGTGGGCGGCCAGCAGCTCCCGGTCGCCGCTGTCCGCCTCCAGGGTCAGCTCGTTGCTCACGCTCTTGACCGGCCGGCCGGGGCTGACCCCCGAGGGGTCAAGGCCCCAGGCCAGCTCGTGCAGGCGCCGGCCGAAGCGGCCCATGAGCCGCTCCAGCCGCTCCAGGCCCAGGGCGCGCAGCTCCACCAGGCGCTTGAGCCCCATCGCCGCCAGGCGCTCCCGGGCCCGGGCCCCCACCCCGGGCACCTCGGCCAGGGTCACGGTCTGCAAAAAGGCCTCCAGGTCCCTGACCAGGGTCAGGCCGTCGGGCTTGTCGCGGTCGCTGGCGATCTTGGCCAGGAAGCGCACCGGGGCCAGGCCCACCGAGCAGGTCAGTCCCGTGGCCTGGTGCACCGCGGCCTTGATGGCCCGGCCGGCCTCGGCCGGCGAGCCCCACAGCCGCTGGGTGCCGCTCAGGTCCAGGTAGGCCTCGTCCACGCTCACCGGCTCCAACAGGGGCGAGAATCGCTCCAGCGCGCCCATCACCACCCGGCTCACCTGGCTGTAGCGCCCCATGCGGCCGGGCAGGAACACCCCCTGGGGGCAGAGGGCGCGGGCCTTGAACATGGGCATGGCCGAGCGCACGCCGTAAGCCCGGGCCTCGTAGGAGGCGGCCGAGACCACCCCCCGCGCGCCTCCGCCCACGATGATGGGACGGCCGGCCAACTCCGGCCGATCCAGCACCTCCACGGCCGCGTAAAAGGCGTCCATGTCCACGTGGGCGATTATATTTTCATTGACTGCGGCCATGCTTGCGTCACACCTAAAAACGTGCTAGCGTCGCACCCGTATTGCGAACCGGACAGCCACCGGTCGGGGAGGACGGTTTGTATCTGCCAGACGACGCCAACCCTCGCAACCATCCCGGAGCGCGCAACTTCGAGTGCCCCCACTATGTGTTCTGCCTGGACATCGCCGCGGCCAACATGTGGCCCAACTTCACCTGCGAGCTGTGCATCTACCAGAAGAGCCGCAAGGACACCAAGATCGAGGAGCTGGACCTCTGCGCGCCGGGTTGGGAAGACATCTGGGGCGGCAGCTAGCCTCCCTGGCGCGGCCCTGTGGCGCGGAACCGCGCCAAGCTCTCAATAAATCAAGCACTCTCTCCCTCGGAGCCGGCCGGAAAGTGCTTGGCGCAGGTCTGCTGCAACCAGGCATGCAATCCCGGCGCGGCGGCCACCACGTCCCCGCCCCACAGGGCGCCGCCCTTGCCGGCGAAGTCGCTGACCACGCCCCCGGCCTCCTCCACCAGGAGTATGCCCGCGGCCAGGTCCCAGGGGGACAGGCCCAGCTCCCAGAAGCCCTGGCCCCGCCCGGCGGCCACGTAGGCCAGGTCCAGGGCCGCCGAGCCGGCCCGCCGCACGCCGGAGGTCTGCTCGAATATCTCCCGGAACAGGGCCAGGTAGGGGTCCAGCAGCTCCTTGCGGCGGAAGGGGAAGCCGGTCATCAACAGGGCCTGCTCCGGACCAGGGGTCTCGGCCACCCTGATGGCCTGGCCGTCCAGCCAGGCCCCTTGGCCCCGCGCGGCGCTGAACTCCTCGCCGCGGGTCACGTCCAGCACCACCCCGGCCTGGGGCCGTCCCTCCCGGACCAGGGCCACGCTGACCGCCACGTGGGGGAAGCCGTGGATGTAGTTGGTGGTGCCGTCCAGGGGGTCCACCACCCACAGGGGCCCCTGCTCCGCGGCCAGGCGGGCCAGGTCGGCCGGGGTCTCCTCGGCCAGCACCGCGTGCTCCGGGTGGCGCTCCCGGATCGCGGCCAGCACCGCCTCCTGGCTGGCCAGGTCCGCGTCGGTCACGAAATCGAAGCGCTGCTTGGGCTCCACCCGCAGGCGTCCCCCCCAGCGCCGGCGCAGCACCCGGGCCCCGGCCCGGGCCGCCAGGCGGGCGGTTTGCAGGTATTTATCCGCCGCGCCCCTCATGTCATTGCCATCGGTCTTTGCCCATACAAGGCCTTTTATTTAGTGGGCGGTATGCTATATGATAATAGCCCAACATGCTTCCGGAAGCACCCGTGACCCAAGCTGATCTCACAACAGCCGAATCCGCCGACAGCCTTGAGCCCCGCATTATTCCCCGGGCCGAGCACAACATCAGCCGCCGGGACGTGGACCCCGAGGCCCTGAAGGTCCTCTACCGCCTGCACAACCAGGGCTACCTGGCCTATCTGGTGGGCGGCGGGGTGCGCGACCTACTCCTGGGCCGGCGGCCCAAGGACTTTGACGTGGGCACCGACGCCCCGCCCGGCCAGATACGCCGGCTGTTCGGCAACAGCCGGGTCATCGGCCGGCGCTTTCGGCTGGTGCAGGTGTTCTTCAGGGGCGGCAAGATCATCGAGGTGAGCACCTTCCGCCGCACCGCCGAGGAGACCGACGGCGACGAGGTGCTGGGGGCCAACAACACCTACGGCACCCCGGCCCAGGACGCCCTGCGCCGCGACCTGACCATCAACGCCCTTTTCTACAACATAGCCGACTTCTCGGTGGTGGACTACGTGGGCGGGCTCAAGGACCTGCGCGCCGGGCTGATCCGGGCCGTGGGCGACCCCCAGGTGCGCTTCCACCGCGACCCGGTGCGGGTGCTGCGGGCGGTGCGCCACGCCGCCCGCACCGGCTTCACGCTCACCCCCGAGACCCGCCAGGCGGTGGAGGCCCACGCCCAGGAGCTGGCCCTGTGCCCCTCCAGCCGGGTGCGCGACGAGCTGATGCGCGACCTCAAGGGCGGGGCCGCGGCCGCCTGGCTGGAGCTGGCCCACGACACGCGCGTGCTCTACTGCCTGCTGCCCTCCCTGGAGGCCATCTACGGCCCGCCGGACAGCGCCGAGCGCGTCCAGGCCGCCGGCCTGCTGGCCAAGCTGGACCAGGCCCTGGCCGCGGGCCAGGCCCCGCCGGAGCCGGTGATTCTGGCCGCCCTGCTCTGGCCGGCCCTGGAGGCAGTGGCCCAGAGGGAGGAGTTCCCGCCGGGCCGGGCCGGGCGGGTGCAGTGGTCGCTGCTGGTGCGCCGGGCCCTGCCGGAGCTGGCCCAGGCGGTGAGCTTTCCCAAGCGGGTGGTGGAGCGGGCCTGCCAGATCGGCGGCCTGATGGGCTTCGTGCGCTACCCCCTGCCCGACCAGCGCCTGCCCAAGAAGGTGCGCGACAAGGGCTACTTCGCCGAGGCCTGCACCCTGGCCGGGTTGCTGGGCCACGACCTCAAGGCCTTGGACGGCCCCGGCGCCCGGCCGAGCAAGAAGCGCCGCCGCCGGCGGCGCCGACGCCGGCCGCACCGCAGCCCGGCGGCGGCAGCCTAGCCCCTTTATTTCACGAAGGTCGGGCGCCCGGTTCGGCCTGAGCCCCGCTGGCTGCGTTGCCGGGGGCCGTCGTTTTGCGGCCGCGCGCGATTATTCAGTCAAAACTAGGGCAGGACCTTCTGCAGCTCGCTGGCCCAAAGGGCGTAGGCCGCGTCGTTGATGTGCAGGCGGTCCGCGGTGAGGTACTCATCCTTGGTCTCGGAGCCGTTGCCCAGCACCCGGTTCACGTCCAGGTAGCGGACGTTGCTCTCCCGGGAGGCCAGGGCGCTCAGCATGGGGTTGAGCTGGTCCCGGATGGCGGGGTTTAAGGTGCCGGAGTTGGGGTAGGCGGCCCCGGTCATCAGAGTCCCCTGGATGATCACATAGACCCCGGCGGCCTTGGCCCGCAGCACTATCTGCTCCAGGTTGTTGTAGACCGAGTTTACAGAGGCGTGGGCGATGAGGTCGTTGATGCCCCCCATCACGCAGAGAACCTTGGGGTTGCGGGCCAGGGCCGAGGCCAGGCGCGAGAGCATGCCGCTGGTGCGGTCCCCGCCCACGCCCATGTTCAGCACCGTGTTGTTGGGCATAAGGCCGCTCCAATCGCCGCGGGCGGTGATGGAGTTGCCCAGCATGATGATCAGGTCTTCTTTTTTCAGGGTGCTGCCCGAGCTGCCGCCGCCGCCGCCGCTGCACGAACCGAGGAAGGAAAGAGCCAGAACCAACAATGTCAGCAACGCCAGCGCACGTCTCACGGCACGCACCTCGCTCAACTTGATAACCGATGTCAGTTGATAAACGCCGAAAAGCATACCACTATAAACAACAGGGCACAATACGCCAGACGCGGCCTTGTCAGCGTCGCCGGCCAGGGCTAGACTGAAGCCTCTGCGCCCTGGGCAGTGGAGGAGGCAATGGTTGCCCGCTGAACGCAAAACCCCTGGCCTGGCCCTGGCCTGCGGCCTTATCCTGGCCGCGGCCCTGCTGCTGGGGCTGGCCTGCAACCTCTTCATGCCCCAGGGCATAGGCTGGCTGCCGCCCTGGATCAGCCGGCCCCTGTGGCAGCCGGTGGGACTGGCGCCGGCCGCCGCGCTGCACCGCCAGGGGGCCCTGTTCGTGGACGCCCGCGACCCCAGCCAGTACAAGGCGGCCCGGGTGCGCGGGGCGCTCAGCCTCTACCCCAGCGAGCTGAAGCTCATCTACCCCCTGCTCAAGGACACCCTGGCCCAGGCCCCGCTGGTGGTGGTCTACGGCCGCAGCCGCAGCCGCTTCCCGGCCGCGGAGATCGGCCAGTTCCTGCGCGGGCAGGGCCTGGGCCGGGTGTACGTCCTGCAAGAGGACTTCGCGGCCTGGCGGGCGGCCGGGCTGCCGGTGCAGGCCCCGCGCCGCCGGAGCGGCTCATGAGACCCTGGAGCGAGGCGCTCTCCCTGGCCTGCCGGTTGTTCCTGGGCGGCCTGTACCTCTGGGCCGCGCACGACAAGGTCTGGCTGCCGGCCGAGTTCGCCGCGGCCATGGCCGAATACGACATGCTGCCCCTGTGGGCGGTGAACCCGGCCAGCGTGGCCCTGGCCTGGCTGGAGCTGGTGCTGGGCCTGCTTTTGCTGCTGGGGGTCTGGCTGCGGGCGGCGGCGGCCTGGGCCGCGGCGCTGTTGGCCCTGTTCACCGGCCTGATGGTCTGGGCCGGCTTCACCGGCGCGGGCTTTGACTGCGGCTGCTTCCCGGCCGGGGCCGGGCACCCGGCCGGCTTCGAGTCCGCCCTGCGCGACTTTTTGATGATGCTGCCCGCCCTCTGGCTGCTCTGGCGGCCCGGCCGCTGGCTGGCCCTGCGGCCGCAGTAGGAGGCCGGCCCGGTTCAGGGGCCCTCCTGCCCGGCAAAAACCCGTCATACCCGCAGGCGAGACGCCTAACGCCTTATCCACCGCTGGTCTTCTATCAGATGCCTGTCCGGGAGCGGGGCTAGCCGCCGCCCAGGTAGCGGGCCAGCTCGGCCCGGCGGAAGGCCACCCGCGCGGCGTAGGCCGAGGAGCCGTTGTAGCGGCGCATGACCCGGTCCATGTCCACCGCCGCCCGGCGCCGGGTGGTGGGCCCCAGGTAGGACTCCTGCATCAACTCGCGCAGGTGGAAGGCGGCCAGGTAGGTGGCCATGGTCAGGTAGTGCTGCAGCCGAATGCGCCGCGGCGGGGCCGCGAAGCCGGCGCCCTGCATGGAGCGCACGATCAGCGGCAGGGTGGGGGCGAAGATCTGGAAGGGGCTGGCCGAGCGGTTCTGGTCGCCCAGCACGTTGGCGTAGAAGGTCTCCTGGTGGGCGATGGCCAGCAGGAAGGAGACCGGCACCTTGAACTTCTGGGCCGCGCAGTACATGTCAAAGGCCAGGTCGCGGGCGTACTGCTGCAGGTTGGCCGGCACCCGGCGGCCCAGATAGCGCAGGAAGCTCTCGCAGCGCTCGGCCACGAAGGGCGTGATGCGCTCCAGGAACTGGGCCAGGTTCATCTGCTCCACCGCCGGCAGGGGCTGCACGCGGCCGCGGTAATTCTGGGGCAGGCGCCAGGACTCGCGCATGGCCGCCGAGGCCAGCTCGTTGGTGATAACCGCCTTGAGCGCCCTCTGGGAGGAGTAGCCCAGGCGGCGGTACTCGCCGTAGAGCCGGTCCAGGAACAGGCTCTGGCCGTGCTCGGTCGGCGGCCCCAGGGTCAGGAGGGCGACCAGCTCGCCGGGCAGGCCTCCCTCCACCAGGTCCTTGAGGATCAGGGGGTGGCGCAGGGCCAGGCTCTCGGTCAGGCTGGACAGCTCCTGGGCCCGGTGCGCGGGCAGGGAGCCCGCCAGGCTATAGCCCCGGCCGGCCGTGCGGTTCAGCTCCTCCGGCGAGAGGCCGGCCTGCCGGGCCAGACGCCGCCAGGCCGGGTCCAGCAGGAGCGTGGAGGCGCCCGGCTGGTCCTGGGCCAGGGGGTCCAGGGACAGGCTGACCGGCAGCCGGGGTGGCAGGGGGGCCCGCTGGCCCACGGTGTAGTTCTGCACCCGCAGGTCCCGGGGGGTGGCCTCGGGGGAGTGGCTCTGGGGCAGGAACACCAGCCCGCTGGTCAGGCCGATGATGAGCAGCCACTGGGTCAGGCGGCTGCGGCCCAGCTTCTGCATCTGGCGGCCGGCGGCGGCCAGGCGGCCGATGGCCTGCTCCACCTGCTCCTGGCTGGCGTTGATCAGGCGCAGGGCCGCCGGGCGGGACTGCTCCGGGGCCCGGTCGGTGAGGTTGACCAGGGAGCTGAGGCCCTGCAGTTGCTTTTGCAGGTGGGCCACCTGGTCCTGCAGCCCGTCCATCTGCTTGCTCAGGCCCTGGTTGTCCTTGCCGGCGGCGCGGCCGGCCAGGGCCAGGGAGATGGACAACGAGCGGGCCAGGCCCTGCCAGCGCTCCACCTCGCGGCGGGCCAGCGCCAGCTCGGTGTTGAGCTGCTCGTCCACCGCCTGCTGGCGGTTGTGCTGGGCCAGGACCTGGGTCAGGCGCTGCTGGCTGTCCTGCTGCTGCTGGCGCAGCTGGCGCTGCCGCTCCAGGCTGCGCTCCAGCACGCCGCTGAGGCGCTTGTTCTCCTGGTCCATTTCGGTCAGGCGCTCTTTTAGCTCCTGCTCCTGTCGGGAGCGCTTGGCGGCCATCATGGTGTCCAGGGTGCGGTGCAGCACCTGCTGCACCGTTTCATGGGAGCGCTGCAGGCGGTCCAGGTGCAGCCAGTCCCCGGCCAGCAGGCGCTGGTCCTGGGCGCTGGGCTGGGGCGTCGGCGGGGGCGGCAAGGCCTGGGCGGCCTCCAGGCGGTCGCTCAGGGAGGCCAGCTCCATCTCGTAACGCAGGCAGGGCAGCTCCAGCTCCCAGGCCTGCAGGGCCACCGCGGCCACCTCCGGGTCCAGCTCGGCCGAACCCAGGCCGTTCAGGGCCTGGCTGACGGCCGCGGCCGCGCCTTGCAGGCGCTTGGCCTGCTGGCGGGCGGTCTGCATGACCTGGCGGGCGCGCTCCAACTGCTGGCCGGCACGGTCCAGCGTCTGCCGCTGGCGCTCGGCCGCCTTTTCCCAGGAGCGCTGGCAGCGGCGGGCCTGGTCCAGGCCTTGGACCAGCGCCGCGGCCAGTTGGTTCAGCTTTTCGAAGAGCCCGCGGGCCCGGGGGGCCAGCTCGTCCAGGGCCGCGGAAAGGCAGGCCTGGCGGGTGGGCGAGGGCTGGCCCTGGCAGGCCTGCTCCAGGCTGATGATCTCCTGGTTGACCTGCTCGGCCTGGGCCAAGAGGGCCACCCCCTCCCGCCGGTTGAGGGTGAGGCGGCCCTGTATCTGCTCCCAGAGGGCGGTCAGGCGGCGCAGGCCCTGGGCCGCGCGCTCGCTCTGCTCCAGGCCCTGGCTGGTCTCCTGCAGGGTGGGCTCCACCGAGGGCGGCTCCGGGGCCGGGCCGGCCGCCGCCAGGACCCGCCGGGCCAGCGAGAGCAGGCGGGAGTAGACCACCGCCACCTGCTCGGCCGCGGCCAACTCCTGCTCGCAGCGGGCCAGGGCGTCCTGCTGGGCGCGAAGTTGGAAGGCGGCCGCGCGCAGGGCCCGGCGCAGGCGGTCGCGCTGGTCAAGGGGGGTGTGGCCGCCGGTGGTGGTCAGGCGGTGGCGGCCCGAGTGCAGGGCGTCCTGGTAGCGTTCCACCTGAGCGGAGAGCTTCTGGCGCTCCTCGCGCAGCCGGGCCGCCTCGGCCCCCACGGCCGCGGCGCTGATCTGCGCCCGGCCGGGCGCGCCGGTGGCCAGCCGGTCCAGCCAGGGGCCGGCCAAAGCCAGCACCTGCCGGGCCAAGCGAGCCAGTTCGTCCATGGTGGCTGCGGCGGACCCAGGGCTAGTCACCAGAACCCCGCTTTTGATTAAGGACTATGATTGGAGGTGCGCCATGCCCCGCGCACCTCGCCAGCCTGAGTATATATAATTGAAACTGCGGTGTAAACCAAATATATGCCCCGGCCGCGAGCTACAGATCGAAGCTGGTGAGCACCTGCTCCAGGGGCAGGCGCTCGGAGCGGAAGCGGTTGGCCGGGGCCTCGGGATCCGCATAGCCCAGAGCCACGCCGATGAGGATGGCCTCCTGGGGCGGGATGGGCACCACCTTGCGCACCTCCTCGGGAAAGCGGGCCAGGGCGGCCAGGATGCAGGTGGCCAGGCCCAGGGAGGCGGCGGCCAGGCACAGGCCGGTGACGTAGGCCCCGGCGTCCAGCACCACGTAGCTGGTCTGGCCCTTGGGCACGGTGACGTAGAGCAGGCAGGGCGCGCCGAAGGCGTCGAAGTTGTTGGCGTAGTGCGCCGCCCGCTGGTTGTGGTCCTCCCGGCCGATGCCCAGCTCCTTGAACAGGGCCCGGCCCAGGTCCCGGTAGCGGTCCATCAGCGCGCCCTCGAAGGAGGCGGGCATGGCGATGTCCGGGGCCTGGGGGCTGCCGGACTGCATGGCGGTCACCAGGTTCTCGCGCACCGCGCGGGCCTTTTCCCCGCCCACCGCGTAGAGCTTACTGGGCTGGGTGTTGCCCCAGGAGGGCAACCGCTGGGCCAGGGCGGCCAGGGTGCGCACCTGCTCCAGGGCGACCGGCTGGTCCAGGAATCGGCGGCAGGAGAAGCGCTCCCGCAGGGCTTGTTCCAACTCCACGGCTTATCCCTCCTTGCCCGCGCCGCGGTTCAGGAAGCGGCGCAGGCGTCTGGCGAACTCTTCATGGTCGGCGGCGGCCATCACCGCGCGGCGCTCGGCCTCCAACTGGGCCGTCAGGCCGGGCCGGGCGGCCCGGCCCAGCAGGCGCTTGGTGGCAGCCAGGGCCCGCCGGGGGCCGCCGGCCAGCTCCACGGCCAACTCCTGGGCCAGGCGGAGGGCAGCGCCCGGGGGCGTCAGCCCATGCACCAGGCCCAGCTCCAGGGCCCGCGGGGGCGCTATGGGCCGGCCCAGCATCAGCATCTCGCTGGCCCGGGCCAGCCCCACCAGCCGCGGCAGGTGCAGGGTCACGCCCGCGGCCGGCACCAGACCCACGCCCAGAAAACCCGGCAGGATGCGGGCGTCGTCGGCGCAGAGCACGAAATCGCTGGCCAGCATCCAGGCCAGGCCCGCGCCCGAGGCCGCGCCCTCCACCGCGCAGACCACCGGCTGGGGCATGCCGGTCAGGGCCTGCACCACCCGCAGCACGTACCGCAGATAGCCCCCGAACACCGGCCCCGCGCCCTGGCCGGGGTGCTGGTCCAGGTGCTCGCCGGCCTTCTTGAGGTTGCCGCCGCCGGTGAAGTTGGCGCCCGCGCCGGTGAGCACCACCGCCGCCGTCTCTGGCTCCCGGGCCAGCCCCTCCAGGGCCTGCACCAGTTGCGGGCCCAGCTCGGTGTCCATGGCGTTCATGGTCTGGGGGTTGTCCATGGTCACCGTGGCCACCGGGCCGCGGCGCTCACAGCGCACCAGGGGGCGGTTCATGGCTGCGCGCCTCTTTGTTTCCTAAGTTTTGGTTCACGGGGCAACCCCACCTTGCCACAGCCAAGGCCGGCCTGGCAAGACGGCCTTGACCCGCCCCGCGGCCCGCGGCTAGAATTGGCCCCGGTTTCAACCTATTGCCCGAGAGGATGGACATGGCCGCCCAGGGCCCGGCCCCCGGCGCCGGGGTCTACAGGCGGGTGCTGGCCCTTTTGCAG
>QZKP01000026.1 GCA_003605055.1 Desulfarculus sp. | reverse complement strand
TTGCCCAAGGGAACCCTGGGGATTGCCCCCAGCATCCTCAGCCTACAAACTAAACAGGGTCTAACCCAAGAAGTGGTACATTGATCGGGGGCAGGTCACCTCCCCAATGCCGCCCCATTCCCCGGACTGCGATTGCACCTAAGGCCTAACCCAAGCTGCCGGGCCAAGATTCAGGGCAGCGGGTCAGGGGCAGTTCAATCGCTTCGCTGATGTCGGTTGCCCCAGGGCGGGCCTGCTATATCCGAAGATCAAAACCCGCGCACCCAAACTGCTGGTTATCAGGCGGGCTGTTTCCAGGCCATTGTGGAACCTTTTGATAGAAACTACTAGGTTTTTACTTGTATTATGCTTGAAAATGTTCTGTATCATATTCATCCCTATTCATGGCATATTGTTATAGTTTAAGTGTTTTTTATTAGTTGGAACCGCGCTTGAGTTTTTAGCTTGTCTGGGCAGATACGGGGAAGGTGCGCTTTGTTGATTGGTGACATACCACGCCGGAATGCCAAACTCTATCCCGGCAAGACCGCGGTGGAGGAGGGGGAGCGTTCGCTTACCTTCGCGCAACTGAATGAGAGGGTTAACAGGCTGGCTAATGTATTCTTAAGCCTGCGAGCAGACCCTGCAGACAAGATCGCCGTACTCAATCACAACTGCCTGGAATACATCGAGCTCTATTTTGCCGCCGCCAAGGCCGGGATGCCCATAGTCCCGCTCAATTTTCGTTATGCTAAAGATGAGCTATCCTATGTCATCAATGACTCCAAGGCCGCGCTTCTCTTTTTTGGCGGCAAATACCTGCCTGTAATCCAAGAGGTTAAAAAAGAAGTCGGGTGCATCAAGCATCTTGTCTGCATAGACAAGCACCTGCCCGGCATCCAAAATTATGAAGAGATGCTTGCCCTGGCCTCTTCTGCAGACCCCCTCATATCCCTGGACGAAAACGACTTGGCCATATTGGGCTATACCGGCGGCACCACGGGTCTGCCCAAAGGGGTGATGTCAACCCACCGCAACGTCCTCGCCAGCAGCTTTAACACCGCCATAGGCAGGAGACTCGGGCCGGGCGGGGTGTTCCTGAACGCCCCTCCCCTGTTCCACGCCGGCGACGCCAACAGCATGTTTGCTTTTTCTTTAGCCGGCTGCACAAATGTGGTGATGAACTTTTTTTCTCCGGAGGACATCCTCAGGCAAATTCAGGACCACAGGATTACCCACGCCCTGGTGGTCCCGGCCATGATTCTATTTATGTTGCAGTTTCCCGGTTTCCATAAGTTTGACCTCCGCAGCCTGCAGGTTCTTTATTATGGCACCGCCCCCATGCCCTTGGAGCCCCTCAAGGAGGCCATGAGCAAGTTCCGTTGCGGTTTTTCGCAAACCTATGGAGCCACGGAGACCTTCGTTACCATCAGCATCCTGCAGCCCGAAGATCACGTCTTGGAGGGTGCGGCCGAGGATTTTAAGCGCATGAGTTCGGCCGGGCGCGAGGTGGCCGGCGTACAAGTAAAAATCGTCGATGAAAGTGGCAGCGAAGTAAAACAAGGCCAGGTGGGCGAGATAACGGTCAAGGGACACAACGTAATGAAGGGTTACTGGAATCAACCCGAAATGACGGCCCAAGTTTTAAAAAATGGTTGGTACTACACTGGTGATATGGGCCGGATGGACGAGCTGGCCTATATATACATCGTAGACCGGAAAAAAGATCTGATCGTATCCGGCGGGGAGAACATCTATCCCAAGGAGGTCGAGAACGTATTGTTCACGCACCCGGCCGTGGCGGAAGCGGCCGTATTCGGGGTGCCTGACGATACCTGGGGCGAGGCGGTGAAGGCCGTTGTAGTCAAAAAACAAGGCCACGAGGTGAGCGGGCAGGAGTTGATCGAGTTCTGCAGGCAAAGGCTTGCCAGCTACAAGAAACCCAAGGACGTGGAGTTTGCCCAGGAGCTTCCGCGTTCATCGGCGGGCAAGGTCCTCAAGCGAGAGCTTAGGGACAGGTACTGGAAGGACCGCCAGCGTAAGGTTTAGGCGCCGTGGACGACCAAGGCCAGAGACGTTTACTGGAGGAGCTGGAACAGCTTCGCCGCAGGTTGGTCCATGCGGAGGCCGCCGAAGACAGGCGGCGCCAGGCGGAGCTTGCGCTCAGGGATGGCGAGGAGTTGTTCCGGGCAACCTTTGAGCAGGCCGCGGCCGGCATATGCCACGCCGACCCCCAGGGCAATTATCTGCGGGTCAACCAGCGAATGTGTGAGATGTTGGGCTTCACCCGCGAGGAGCTTCTCAACCTGAGTTTTCAAAAAGTAGTGCATCCGGATGATCTGGAAGAGGGGGTCAGGCTCACCGGCAAGCTGCTGTCCGGTGAAATTGACAGCTATTGCTCCGAGAAGCGTTATCTGACTAAGACCGGCGCGGAGGTTTGGGCCAACCGTACTGTTTCCCTGGTTCGGGACGAGGCCGGCCGTCCCAAGTATTTTATCTCCTTGATAGAGGACATCACCGAGCGCAAGAAGGCCGAGAAGGCCCTGCGCGAGAGCGAGCAACGCTACGCCCTGGCCGTGGAGGCAGGCAAGGTGGGCGTGTGGGACTGGAATCTAAAGAGCGGCGAAATCTACCTGGACCCGCTGCTCAAGTCCTTGCTGGGATACGAGGACCAGGAGATAGCGAACCATATAGACGCCTGGGCCGGGTTGGTGCACAAGGACGACCGCGCTGCCGTGCGGCAGGCATCCGGGGCCCATTTGTCCGGCGCGGCGCCCCGCTTCGCAGTGGTTCACCGCATGTGCCACAAAAATGGGGGGGTCCGCTGGTTCCAGACCAGCGGCAACGTGGTTAAAGACGCCGAGGGCGTCCCCGGGCGCATGGTGGGGACGCACACGGATATTAGTGAGAGAAAGGAGGCGGAGGAGGAGCTTAAAAAGCACCGCAATCAGTTGGAGGAGTTGGTCAAGCAGCGCACGGCCGAGCTTCAGCAAAAAAACCAGGAGCTGACCGCCCAGGCGCACAAGCTGGCGGAGCTGAACGCCGCGCTCAAGGTGTTGCTCGAGCAGAGGGAAAAGGACAGAAACGAGATCGAGGCCAAGATAATCACCAACCTGACCAAGCTGGTATATCCTTATTTAGAGAAACTCCAGTCGACTAGGCTGGATGACGATCAAAAAATGTTATTAGACATCGCCTGGATAAATATCAAGGAAGTCACCTCGCCTTTCATTCCCAACCTGGCGACTACGTTAATAAACTTTACCCCGCGGGAAATTGAGGTGTCCAACCTGGTGGCCAAGGGGAAAACAAACAAAGAGATGGCGGAGGTATTAAATCTTTCCGTGCGCAGCGTTGAGTTTCACCGGGACAATATTCGCAAAAAACTAGGCTTGCGCAAAAAAAAGATCAACCTCCGCACTTACCTTGATTCCCTGGCTTAGTACATGATTTTCCCTAGTATTGCCTAAGTAATCATCCCGAAACATATTGTCTTTAAGAAATGCCACAGTAAACCAAAGATCATTTTGCCTGCCTGGGCCGCACCCGCTTCTTGGGCGGCCCAGGCCGGAGTTGATCGGATATTAGCCGTCGAAACAACAACTCACACGTAGAACGATATGAGGGAGCCCATGAAATCCGATAGCCTAGAGACCTTTGAAAAAAATTTTTGGAAGGGCTGGGAACGGCGCAAGACTTGGGATGAAATCATGCCCGGCGAATCGAGGCCCACCAACCCCATCACCTTGACCAAAGAGATGATCCAGGATTTTGCCCGCGCAATCGGTGATATGAATCCCTTGTATTTTGACGAAGATTACGCCCAGAAATCTCCTTTCCAAGGCCTTATCTCACCGCCCAGCATACATGCCTTTCTGCTGTTCGCCTGCACGGACAATGAAGACTGGATGCGGGAGCCAGGCACCATAAACGCCGGACAGTCCTGGTATTACAATGTGCCGGCCCGTCCCGGCGACACCATCCGCTTGGTCTGCAAGGCCGTGGACAAGTTCATCAAAAAAGAGCGTCTTTTCATCGTGCACCAGAACACCTTCTACAACCAGAACGACCAGGTGGTCTGCGTGGGGCGCGGCTGGACCATCAGACCCAGGTAACAGGAGCGAAGGATACAATGAATTCAAATGCATTTGAAGCCGTGCAAGTCGGTGACAAAATCATGGGCGAGCCCCTCACGGTCACCGCTGAACAAGTAAAGGATTTTGCTGAAGCCTCGCATGATTATAACGCCTTGCACCTTGATGACTCCTTCATGGAGAGCACCAAGTTCGGCAAAACGCAGTTTGAAGGCGTGATCGCTCACGGTCTGTTCAACTACTCCCGCATCACCAAGATGTTGACGGATTGGCTCTGGCCGCAGGGGGCCGTTCATCGCAGGCTGGAGACCCGGCATCTCAAACCCGTCTACCCCGGCGACACCATAACCGCCGTTGCCACGGTGGCCAGCAAACACCAAACGCCCAAGGGCAGATGGATTCAACTCAAGATAGAGTTGAAAAACCAGCGGGACGAAGTCGTGGTGAGTGGAGAATCCATGGCCGAATATCCATCTTGATTTTCAGGTATCGCGAAAAAGCTTAAAATCGCGTCCGGTATGTAGGGAGGCGGAGAATGATTAAATGGCTGCTATAAACGGCAGGGCATTAACTTTCAACCCGCAACGCAGTGACGCTTTTAAGCCCCCCTGCCCTCTTATCATTCTCCGTCAACCTGCAACCTCGGATCGGAACGGATCTTTTCAGGTCTAAATTTATAACCCATAAAAGCCAGACAAGGAGGAGAGAGGTGGCCAAAAAAACTTTGCTCGGTTTTTTAGTGGGAATCGTGGTGGCGTCGTTAACCGTGATTTTAGCCACCACCCCAGGGAGCGCGGCGGCCAAAAAAGTTTATCGCGTAGAGGCCCGCACCACCACCTTCGGCGGGTCCAGCTACATCCTGGGGTTCGCCTTCTGCGATCTGCTGAACAAGCACTCCTCCTGGGTGCGGGGCTCGGTGTTGGAGTCCACCGGCACGCCCGAGAATATCAAGCTGGTGGGGCAGGACCCCAAGAAGAGAGCCCGGACCTTCTTCACCTGCACCGCGGAGCTGTTCGAGATGGCCCGCAAAGGCGAGCCGCCCTTCCAAAAGGACGCCAAGGCCTACAAGAACCTGATGATAATGGCCAACCAGCAGGAGTTGATCGGCACCCTTATCACCCTGAACCCCAAGATCAAGACCCTGGCCGACCTCAAGGGCAAGCGGGTGGCCACCTGGCCCCGGGGCACCATGAAGTTCGACGCCACCTACAAGCTGATCGCCGGGGCGGGCAAGGACGTGGTGGACGCCGTGAAGTGGCAGTACACCGCCTACGCCGGCTACAACGACATGATCCTGGGCAAGACCGACGCGGCCTTCACCTTCTGCCCGGAGACCGCGCCGGGGGTCTTCACCACCGTGCCCAAGCTCAAGGAGCTGATGTCCAAGCGCAAGGTGTACTTCATCACCGCCACCCCAGCGATGCGGCGCTTGTCAGAAAAGCTCTACGGCACCATGTACGGCCTGACCTCCGCCATGCCGGCCGGCATCCTGGGAGACGGCGTGCCAAACCAGAAGGTTCTGGGCATAAACATGGTGCTGGGCTGGGGCGTGTATCCGGAGATGCCCGCCGAGGTGGTCTACGAGATTCTCAAGGTCATGGATCAGTACGGCGACCAGGTTAAGACCTACCACGCCTCGGGCAAGGGCTGGGTGCGGGCCCGGTACGGAGCCTATCCCGTGCCCAAGGAGGACTTCCACCCCGGCGCCCGCAAGTACTTCGAGGAAAAAGGGATTCCTTACGGCGACCAGTACTTCTTCAAACTCTACCCCATAGACTGAGGCGCTTAGCCGGGAGCATCCCATGAGGCTGCAAAAGCTGGACCTGATGATCGCGATGGTGGCGATTGGCATGGGGCTTTATCACATGGCCAATTGCTACTACTCCATCGTGGGAACCATCGAGCACCGGATGATCCATCTGGCTTTTGCCCTCACCCTGATTTTCCTGGCGGCCATCAAACCCAAAAAGACGGCCTGGGTCTATGCCCTGCTGATAGCGGCCTCCCTGGGGGCCATCGGGTACCTGTGGATAAACCTCCAGCGCCTGCTGTTCGACATGGGCTTCCCCCTGGCGCCGGATGTTGTGGTGGGTTTTGTGGTCCTGTTCGTGGTGTTCACCGCCTGCTGGCTCAGCTTCGGCTACATCCTGCCCTTGATGGCCGTGCTCCTGCTCCTCTATGGCTTCTTCGGGCACTATCTGGGAGGCCCGGTTTTGTCCACCGACGAGATCATCACTACCGTCGCCTTAACCTTCGGCAGTTATGACCTCTGGGGGACCATCTTGGTGATTTCCGCCAACGTCATCTTTTTGTTCGTATTCTTCGGGGGGCTGCTGGGCAGCTTAAAGGCCACCGACTTCTTCGTGGAACTGGGCAAGGTGGTTGGCAAGTATTCGCGCAGCGGCCCGGCCATGACCGCCGTGGTCAGCAGCCTAATGATGGGCATGACCACCGGCCAGGCCACGCCGAACATTGCGGTGACCGGCGCCTTCACCATCCCCTTGATGAAACGGGTGGGATACAGGCCCGAGGTGGCCGCCTCCATCGAGGCGGCCGCCTCGGGGGGATCGCAGATAATGCCCCCCATCATGGGCGCCGGCGCCTTCGTGATGGCGGATCTGCTCGGCGTCCCCTACGCCACCATCATCATGATGGCCGCCATCCCGGGCATTTTGTACTTCTCCTCCGTGGCGTTCTTCGTGCACTTTCATGCCATCAAGTCCAAGGTGCAGCCCCTGCCCGAGCAGGTGGACATCGGCCGTTTGATTGCCACCGGACCTCTGTTCATGATCCCGATCACGATAATCCTGGTTCTGTTTTATTTGGGCTTCCCCCCCATGCTGGCCGCGTTCTGGGGTATTGGTGCGCTGATCCTCCTGAGCTTCTTGCGCAAGAAAAACCGGCCCACCCTCAGCGACTTGTTGAAAGGCTGCATAGCCGGGGCCACCACCGGCGCCAAGGTGGCCGTGGCCTGCGCAACCCTGGGGCCGATAATCGCCCTGGTGACCAAGACGGGCCTGGGCCTCACCGTGGGCTATTCCGTGGAAGCCTGGGCCCATGGGAGCCTGTTTTGGGGGCTGCTGATCCTGGCCGGGGCGGTGATAATCTTGGGCCTGGAGGTCCCCACCGTGGCCGCCTACCTGATCGCGGCCATGATGGCCATCCCGGCGCTGGTTCGCATGGGTCTGGAGCCAATGCAGGCCCATATGTTCGCCTTTTATTTTGGAGCCTTTTCCGCCCTGACTCCTCCCGTGGGCATGGCCGCCATCGTGGCCTCGCGCATAGCCGGCGCCCCCTATATCAGGACCGCCTTCCACTCCATCAACGCGGCTATCGCCGGCTTCCTGATCCCCTTTGTCTTTGCCTATAACGGCGCGCTGTTGCTGCTCCCCGACAGCTCGCTTATGGAGGTGCTCCTGACCATCTGCGCCGTGCTGGTGGGGTTGGGAATTTTTCAGGTGGGTTTCGTGGGCTGTCTGGTGGAGCGCCTGACCATGCCCGAGAGGACGATGGCCATCATCAGCGGCATCGGTCTGATCGTATTCGCCGCCAGCAGCCAACTCGTCTATCTGGGCGGCGGCTTGGTCTTGTTGGCGGCGGTCGTTGTGCTGAACCTGCTTAAAAAGAAAAAAATGGCCCTTTCCCTGGCGGGCCGTTCTTAGCGGTAATCCTGCCCCAGCCCATCGCCAACCGAGCAATGGCCAAGCAGCTCGGCGAAGCCTTGAGGGGAGACATTTCCATGGAACGGGTGTTGGACGGAATCAGGGTGTTGGACTTCTCCCATTTCATTGCCGGGCCTTATTGCGCCCTGCTCCTGGGGGCCATGGGCGCCGAGGTGATCCGCATAGAGCCGCCCCAGGGAGGCCTGGACCGGGATATAGGGCCCTACGCGCCGGGCGGCCAGGGTATGTACCCTTGGCACTACTGCTGCAATAAAAAGGGAATCACCCTGGACACCCGCAGCGCAAAGGGCAGGACGATTCTCAAAGAGCTGCTGGCCAAGAGCGACGTGGTAATCGAGGCCTTTATGCCGCGGGTCAAGAAGAAAATCGGCCTGGACTACCCGTCGCTGCAAGCCATCAACCCTGGTCTGATCTTGGTCTCCGTGTCCGGGTTCGGTCAATTTGGCCCCTATGCTGACCGGGGCGGCTTCGACGCCATCGCCCAGGGCATGGCCGGCATGATGGCGGTCACGGGCCACCCCGAGGGGCCGCCCCTGAAGGAAGGCTCGGCGATCATAGACTACGGCACGGGGCTCTATGGCGCCCTGGGCGCCATGCTGGCTCTTTTTCAGCGCCAGAAAACCGGCCGCGGCCAGGCCGTAGACGTTTGTCTCTTGGACACCGCCGTCTCCTTCATGGAGACCGTATTCGCCGAGTTCGCGGTCCTGGGCCAGGAAAGAAGAGGCCTGGGCAACCGCCGCCCCTACACCGCGCCCACGGACATGTTCGGGGCCAAGGACGGCTATGTGAACATATCCGTCAGCACGAATAAGTTTTGGGATAAATTCTGCGAGGTGATCGGGCAGGAGCAGCATAAAAAAGACAGCCGCTACAACTCCAATAGAGTTCGGTACCAAAATCAAGAATTTTTGAATGCGCTGGCCAGGCAATGGGTAGCGACCAAAACGGTGGCGGAGGTAGTTCAGGCGCTTACCTCTGCGGGGGTACCCGTGGGCCCGGTGTATTCCATACCTCAGGTATTGCAGGATGAACATATCCGGGCCAGGGAAATGATCGTGGAGTTGGAATACCCCGAAGTGGGGAAAGTCCCCCTGCCAGGCTTGGCCCTAAAGCTGTCGGAAACGCCGGGGGCGATTGACAGGCGAGGCCCGGAAATAGGAGAGCATAACCAGCAAGTATTCGGCGAATTGCTCGGCTACGATCAGGCCCAGTTGGCTGAACTGAAAAAAGCCGGGGTCATCTAAAAAATCTTGGCGTTATAAGCCGGCGTCAGAATTTTTTTAGCGCAATGGCGAGTTGCCGGCCAACCTGGCCCGGCCCCTCGCTGTGGAGGCGGGCATCCCCGTCCCGGTGCCCGAGTACGCGGCGGTCAGGGCCTGCGGCTCTCGGCTTTTACGGAAGGCTGACCAAAACCGGCCTCACTCGCCGATGATCTTCACCAGCACCCGCTTGCGGCGCCGGCCGTCGAACTCGCCGTAGAATATCTGCTCCCAAGGGCCCAGGTCCAGGCGGCCGCCGCTGACGGCCACCACCACCTCGCGGCCCATGATCTGGCGCTTCAGGTGCGCGTCGGCGTTGTCCTCGCCCAGGTTGTGCTGGTACTGCCCCACCGGCTCGTGGGGGGCCAGCTTCTCCAGCCAGGCCTCGTAGTCCCGGTGCAGGCCGGGCTCGTCGTCGTTGATGAACACGCTGGCGGTTATGTGCATGGCGTTGACCAGCGCCAGGCCCTCGCCCACGCCGCTGGTGGCCAAGGCCTCATTCACCTGGGGGGTGATGTTGATGAAGCCCCGGCGGCTGGGAACGTTGAACCAAAGCTCCTGGCGGTGACTCTTCATGGCCTGTCCAATTGAATCGGGCTACTTGAGCCAGCGTTCGCCGATGCGCTGCATCTCCGAGCCGGCGGCCGCGGCCAGGCCCTTGTTGAGGATGCGCAGCAGCACCGCGTTGCCCTTTTTAACCGGCAGGGCCAGGTCGTTGCGGTTCACCACCGGACGGCCGGTGGCCCACTCCACCTTGTCCAGCAGACCCAACTTCTGGCGGTAATAGAGCACCACCGGCTCGTCCATGACGATGGCCTGCAGCCGGCCCTGCCCCAGGGCCAGCACCGCGTCCCCGTAGCCGGAGAAGAGCTGGGGCTTGATGCCGGCCGCCGCGCAAATGCCCTGGCCGGAGTCGCCCTGCACCACTCCCACCTTGAGCGACTGCAGATCGGCCAGCTTGCTCACGTCCCTGACCTGGGCGTTGACGAAGATGCTGGTGGACACCGCGTAGTAGGGCGCGCTGAAATCCATGAGGGCCTTGCGCGAGGCCAAGGGGAAGATGCCGCCCAGGGAGTCCAGGCGCCCGACCTGCAGGTCATCTTGCTGCTGCTGCATCTCCGCGGGGAAGAACTCCACCTTGAACCCCAGCTTCTCGGCCATGAAGCGCCACAGGTCAATGGAGATGCCGGCCGGCTTGCCGTCCTGCTCCAGGAAGCTGAAGGGCGGGTAGTTTTGGTGCACGCCCACCTTGACAGAGCCGTGCTCTTTGACCCAGGCCCGCTCCTGCCGGCCCAGGGGGTCTTGTTTATCCAGCCCGCAGGCGGCGACCATGATCACCGCCAGCAAAGCAGCCAACACACCCGGCGTCCTCATAGCAAATACCCTCCTAGAAAAAGCCCTCCATCACCTGGGCCAAGATACCATGATCCACCGCCTGCCTGGCCAGGGGCCCCTTTTGCAACACGGAGTAGTGGTCCTGAAAGGCCAGCCGCTGGTTCTCATAGATCACGCCGAGGGGGATGCGCTCGCCGAATTCATAGCTGAGCTTGATGGCCGCCTCCCAGTCGCCGGGGTCGTGCTCGGCGCCCAGCTTGTACACCCGCTGGCCGTACCACTGATAGGTGTTGAGCTTGTTGAAGGACACGCAGGGCTGCAGGATGTCTATCAGGGCCAGGCCGCGGTGGGCTAGGCCGAGCTGGATCAGCCCGGCCAGGTGCTCCACCTCGCCGGCGTAGCCCCGGGCCACCAGCCCGGCGTGGCAGCTCACGGCCACGGCCACCGGGTTGAAGGGATAGGAGTGCACGCCGTCGGGCTGGGCCTTGGTGTGCATTCCCTCCAGGCTGGTGGGGCTGGCCTGGCCCTTGGTCAGGCCGTAGATCTGGTTGTCGTGCACCAGCACCGTGAGGTCCACGTTGCGCCGCAGGGCGGCCAGGAAGTGGTTGCCGCCCTCGCCGTAGTGGCAGCCGTCTCCGCTCGTGACCACCACCTTCAGCTCCGGGTTGGCCAGGGCCGCGCCGGTGGCCGCGGGCAGGGAGCGGCCGTGCAGGCCGTTGAAGCAGTTGCACCGGAGATAGTGCGGGGTCTTGGCCGCCTGGCCGATGCCGCTGACCAGGAGCACCTGGTTCGGCGCCAGGTCGCTGGCGGCCAGGGCCTGTTTGAGGGCCTTGAGTATGCCGAAGTTGCCGCAGCCCGGGCACCAGGCGGTCTCGAACTGGCCGTAATCCTCGCTGGTCACCATCTGCGCCCCCTATTCCGCCAGTTGCCGGAGGATGTACTCCGGGGTGAAGTTGAGCCCGTCGTAGCGGGTGATCAGGCGATGGGCCGCGAAACCGGTCTCGCGCCGCAGCAGGCCGGCGAACTGGCCGCCGGCGTTGCCCTCGACCACCACCACCTGCCCGGCCCGCTGGAAGCGCTCCAGGAACTGCGCGGGGTCCAGGGGCCAGACCTGGCCGAAGTGACAGGTGGCCGCCTGCCGCCCCTGAGCGGCCAGGCCTCGGGCGGCCTCGGCCACCGGACCCCGGCTGCTGCCCCAGCTCACCAAGAGCAGCTCGGCCTCCTCCGGCCCGCTGAACACCGGCGGCCAGACGGCCTCCTGCAGTCCCTTATGTTTGCGCAGGCGCTTGTCCTGCATGACCACCCGCAGCGCAAGGTCCTCGCTGATGTGGCCGTCCTGGCCGTGCTCGTCGCTGTCGGCCACTACCAGGCCCGGCCCGAAGCCGGGCAGGGCCCGGGGCGAGACCCCGCTGTCGGTGAGGGCGTAGCGCTGGTAGTCCGGGCCGGGCTCCAAGCCGCCGGGGCGCACCGGCTGGATGGCGCCCAGGTCAAAGGGCTGCACCGCCCGGTAGCTGTCGGCCAGGAACTGGTCCGTGAGGATGAACACCGGCGTCTGAAAATCTTCGGCCAGGCGCAGGGCGCGGGCCCCGGCCGCGAAGCACTCCTCCACCGTGCCCGGGGTTAGCGCCGCCCGGGGGAACTCGCCGTGGCCGCCGTAGAGGGCGAAGTTCAGGTCGCCCTGCTCGCTGCGCGTGGGCAGGCCGGTAGCCGGGCCGGGGCGCATGGCCAGGGCGATGACCAGCGGGGTCTCGCTCATGCCGGCCAGGCTCAGGCCCTCGGTCATCAGGGCGTAGCCGCCGCCGCTGGTGCAGACCATGGCCGGCGCGCCGGCATAGGCCGCGCCCAGGGCCATGTTCACCGCGGCCAGCTCGTCCTCGGCCTGCTCGGTCGCCACGCCCATCTTCTGGGCCTGGGCGATGACGGTCAGGGCGATGGAGGTGGAGGGGGTCATGGGGTAGAAGGCCAGGAACTTGAGCCCGCCGGCCAGGGCCCCCAGGGCGATGGCCTCGTTGCCGCTGAGCATCAGGCGCCGGCCCTGCTCCTTGGCCGGCGGCAGGGGGGCGAAATCGTGCGGCTGCTTCTTTAGCCAAGCCAGGGCCGCCCCCAGGGCCTGCTGGTTTTCGGCCTTCACCTGGTCGCTGAGCTTGTGCAGTTGGGCGGACAAAAGCTCCTGCAAGAGCCCCGGCGCCAGACCCAGCAGTCCGCCGGCCACGCCCACGGCCACCGTGTTCAGATAGCGCTCCTCGGCCAACTCGGCGTAGGGCACGTTCAGGCAGGGCGCGGCCGCGCAGGACAGGCCGCGGTCGGCCAGCACCCGGCTGCCCGGGGCCAGCTCCCCCTGGTGCAGATCCAGGGTCTCCTGGTTCAGGGCCACCAGCAGGTCCACCCCTTCGCGGGGTCCGTCCAGGGGCTGGGCGCTGGCCCTTATGGTGAAGGTGTTGTGCCCGCCGCGAACCCGGGACATGTAGCTCTGGCTGACCACGATCCAGTAGCCGCTGCGCACCAGGGCCTTGGCCAGGATTTGGCCGATGGTGACCAAGCCCTGGCCGGCCTCGCCGCCGATCATGATATTAAGGCTTTCGCGCTGCATGGCTCCCCGCCCCTTTCGTAAAACACGCGGCCGCCCATTCCCGGCCGGGCGGCCGGGAAAGGCGGGGCTCTTATTCATGGTAGCAAACGGCGGGGGGCCGCACCAGGCCGCAATGAACCGGGCTAGCCCTTCCAGAGGGGGCTCATGGAGCGCAGCCGCTCCACGATGGGCGGCAGCTTGTCCAGGAAGACCTGCGCCTCCTGCTTGGTGTTCAGGTGGCTGAAGGAGAGCACCAGGGTGCCCTGGGCCACGGCGAAGTCCAAGCCGATGGAGAGCAGCACGTGGGAGGCCTGCAGGGCGCCGGCGGCGCAGGCGCTGCGCGTGGCCACGCAGATGCCCTCCTCGTCCAGCATGATCATCATGGACTCGCCCTCGATGTAGCCCACGGACACCGAGACCAAGTGGGGCAGGCAGAGCTCGGGGTGGCCGTTGATGGTGACGTGCGGGACGCGCGCCTGGAGGCCCTGGGTCACGAAGTCCTTGAGCGCCCGGGTGCGGGCCACGCGCGAATCCATCTCCGCCAGGGCCAGCTCCGCGGCCTGGCCCAGACCCACGATGCCCACCATGTTCTGGCTGCCGGCGCGCTTGTTGTGCTCCTGCACGCCGCCGTCCACCAGCGGCCACAGAGGCGTGCCCCGCTTGACGTACAGGGCCCCCGCGCCGGCCGGGCCGTGGAACTGGTTGGCGGCCAGGGAGAGCAGGCTCACCCCCAGATCCTTGACCTCCACCGGCATCACCCCCACCGCGGCCACCGCGTCGGTGTGCATTGGTATCTTGCGCGCGGCGGCTATCTGGGCGATCTCGGCCACCGGCTCAAGGGTGCCTATCTCGTTGTTGGCCAGCATCACCGTGATGAGCACGGTCTGGTCGGTGATGGCCTCGGCCACCTTGGCCGGATCCAGCAGGCCGTGCTGGTCCACGTCCAGGGAGGTGACGCGCCAGTCCTGCAGCTTCAGCGCCCGCAGGGTTCTGAGCACCGCGTTGTGCTCGATGTTGCTGGTGATGATGTGCCGGCCCTTCTTGGCCTGGGCCCAGGCCACGCCCTTGATGGCGTGATTGATGCTCTCGGTGCCCCCGGAGCAGAACACGATCTCCCGCGGCTCGGCCCCGATCAGGGCCGCCACCTGCTCGCGGGCCTTTTCCAGGGCCGCGTTGGCCACGTCGCCCACCTGGTGCTGGCTGGAGGGGTTGCCCCAGTGCTGGGCCAAGTATCCGCTCATGGCCTCCTGCACCGCGGGCAGCAACGGAGTGCCGGCCAGGTTGTCGAAGTATATGGGCGCCACGTTGCTTCTCTCCTAGTGCTCGGGCGGGATTTCCTGCCCGCAGTTGGTGCAGAACGGCGCCTCGCTGGGCACCTCGATGTCGCAGTAGGGGCAATAGCACTTCTCGCCCTTGGCGTGGGCGTGGGCGTGGCCGGGCTCCAGGTGCATGCCGGCCAGCTCCTGCTCGGCGTTCTTTTCCTTGGGCGGCTTGCCGGCCTTGCGGTCCAGGTAGTCCTGGATGGCCATGTGCAGGGCGTCGGCGCCCAGGTTGGAGCAGTGCAGCTTGTTCTTGGGCAGCCCGCCCAGGGCCTGGGCCACGTCCCGGTTGCTGATCTTCATGGCCTCGGCCAGGGGCTTGCCCTTGGCCATCTCCGTGACCATGGAGCTGACCGCGATGGCCGCGCCGCAGCCGAAGGTCTTGAACTTGACGTCGGCGATGGCGTCGTCCTTGACCTTGATGTACACGGTCATCATGTCGCCGCAGACCGGGTTGCCCACCTCGCCCTTGCCGTCGGGCTCGGGGATCTCGCCCACGTTGCGCGGGTGCATAAAGTGATCCTTGACCAGCTCCGAATACATCTGCACTCTCCCTGCCAGGGGTTGGGTCCATGCAAGGCCTATGCTTCTAATGATAAGGCCCAGCCGGCCTTGCGCCCACCCGCGGCCAAATAATTTCCGCTCTGCGCCCCCTGGTCCGGTTGACTTGGCCAGGGTTTGTGGCATGTATTAATTAATAGCCAAAGTCATTCCCAAGCATAAGGAGGCCGCCATGGAGCTGGCCGGCAAGAAGATCGCCATAATGGCCGCGGACCTGTTCAACGACTACGAGTTCGTCTACCCCTACTACCGCCTGCAGGAGGCCGGGGCCCAGGTGCAGGTGGTGGGCAGCAGCGCGCCCACCACCTTTCACAGCAAGCTGGGCCTCAGCGCCACCTCGGAGGCGGCGGCGGGCAACGTGAGCGCCGACGACTACCACGGCCTGGTCATCCCTGGCGGCTACGCGCCGGACATCATGCGGCGCGACGAGTTCATGGTCAAGCTGGTCAAGGACATCTTCAATCAGGGCAAGCCGGTGGGGGCTATCTGCCACGCCGGCTGGATGCTGGTCTCGGCCGGGGTGCTCACGGGCAAGGAGTGCACCAGCTTCTTCGCCATCAAGGACGACATGATCAACGCCGGCGGGCTGTGGCGCGACGCCGAGGTGGTGGTGGACGGCAACCTCATCACCAGCCGCAAGCCCGACGACCTGCCGGCCTTCATGAAGGCCTTCATCGCCGCCTTCTAGGCCGGGGGGGACGTGACCGCGCCTTATCTCTCCCTGGCCCCGCTGGTGGCCTGGCGGGGCCTGCCGCGGCCCCTGGACTGGCCGGCCCTGTTCGGCCGGAGCGCGCCCCTGGAGCTGGAGATCGGCTGCGGCAACGGCGAGGTGCTGGTGCGCCGGGCCCTGGCCCGGCCGGGGCTGAACCTGGTGGGCCTGGACGAGGACTGGCTTTCGGCGCGGCGAAGCCTCCGGCGCATCAACCTGGCCGGCGCGGCCAACGTGCGCCTGCTGCAGGCCGAGGCCGGCCTGGCCCTGGAGCGGCTGTTCGCGCCGGAGAGCCTCGGCCGGGCGGCCTGCTTCTTCCCGCGGCCCTGGCCCCGGCCCCGGGAGGCGGGCCGCCGCCTGCTCAACCGGCGCTTCCTGCGCCTGCTGGGCAGCCGCCTGGCGCCGGGGGGCTCGCTGCGGGTGCTCACCGACGCCGTGGCCTACGCCCAGTGGGTGCTGGAGCAGGCCGCGGGCAGCGGATTCACGGCCCGGGCGCGCCGGGTGCCGCCGGGCCTGGACAGCAAGTACGAGCGCAAGTGGCAGGGCCAGGGCCAGCAGGAGTTCTACGAGCTGACGCTGGAGAAAACTGAGCACCTAACCTGGCCCAACCCAGAGGAGCCGAGATTGCACTACCCCCGCCTGGAGAGTTTCGACCCCGCCCGTCTGGCCCCCTTCGAAGACTGGGGCCCCATCAGCGTGCTGTGCAAGGACGTGCTCTACGACCCCGCCCAGGGCCGGGCCCTGTTGCGCATGGTGGTGCTGGAGGAGGGGCTGGAGCAGTCCTTCTACCTGGAGGTGCTGCCCGAGGCCGACGGCCACCTGCTGCGGCCGGCGCCGGGCTGCGGGCTGCTGCCCAGCCTGGGGGTGCAGCGGGCGCTGAAGGTCGCGGCGGCCCGCCTGCAAGGGGAATAGACCCTACTCCGGCAGGGCGGCCTCGCTCTTCATGAACTCCCGCAGGAGCACCGTGGCGTAGGAGCCCTTGGGCAGGGCGAAAGAGAATACCAGGCCCCCCGGCGCCGGCCGTATATCCAACTCCGGCACCAGCAGCCGCGCCGGCCGGCGGCTGCCGTCCAGGCCGGCCCGCTTGAGCTGGGCCTGGTCCACCCCCTCGGCGGCCAGTATCTGCTGCTCGTACTCCGCGGCCAGGCCGCCGGGCCAGCGCATCTTCTTGCCGTAGATGGGCCCGGTGTAGGTGATGGCCCCGGCCTCCAGGCGGGGCTGCTCCGCGGCCGCGTCGGCCACGTCGAACAGGCCGCCGGTGTCGGTCTTCTTGGCCAGGTCGCCGGCGATGAGCCGGGCGAAGTCGCCGCGGGCGATGCGCGCGGCCAGCCAGGCGTTGAACAGGGCCGCCTGCCAGGCGCTGAGCAGCAGCTTGCGCAGCCACTTGTCCCGCGGACCGGCGCCCATGAGCGCCCGCCGGCCCTGGGCCGCGTTGTCGCCCTCCCGGCCGAAGCGCTGGGCCCCGTAGTAATTGGGCAGGCCGCGCTGGGCCAGGGCCTGGGCCACGGCCGCGGCCTGGGCGGCCGCCTGGGGCTCCACCCCGCTGAGCAGGATGGTGAAGCGGTTGCCCAGCAGGTGCCCGGTCTTGAGCTTGTTCTGGTGGAAGGCCGCCTCCAGCACCTCCACCGGCAGGGCCTCCTGCACCCGGCGGGCGGCCTGGCCCGCGTCGGCGCCCGGCAGATACAGCGAGAAGCTCTGCACGGCCCGGGCTTGCTTGTCCTTGAGCCCGGCGAAGCCCACTGCCCCGCGCTCCAGGCCGAAGAGGTCGGCCAGGCGGTCGGCCAGGACCCGGGTGGTCATCCCCTCCCGGCTCAGGCGCAGGTACAGGTGCGGGCCGCTGCCCTGGGGCAGGTACAGGGGCAGCTCCTCCACCGCGAAGTGGGCCGGCTCCAGCTTGATCCGGCCGCCGATGCCCGCCAGATCGGGCGTGATGAACGGCGGCGGGCCGCTTTGGCTGGGCAGATTCTCAGGCATGGTCATCCTCTCCCCAGCGGGCCAGGTAGCCACGCCGACGTATGGCGGGCACCGCGGACATGGACGGCTCCAGCGAGGGTCTGCCCCAGCTTAGGCCAGTCGGCCGGCCCCGGCAAGCCCCCCTGGCCGGGCCCGCCGCGGCCGGGCCCATAAAAAAGCGCCCCCGTATGCGAGGCGGGGCCGCCGTCTAGCCTTGGGCGCGGCTATTTCTTGCGCAAATGGCAGTCGCCGCACATCACCGGGCCGCTCTTAAGCCGGGCCTGGATAAGGCGCAGGTGGCAGGCCTTGCACTGCTGGTGAAAGGCCAGGTTCAGGGGCACCGAATTGTCGGCCGTGGCCCGGGGCTGGTGGCAGTCCGCGCAGTTGCCGCCCTCGGTCCCGGTCTTGCTGAAGTTCTTGTCGTACTCGTGGTGGCAGTTGAGGCAAGCGTAGGCCTTGGAGTGCTTGCCGTGGCTGAACACCACCGGCGGCCGCTGGTTCTGGCCCTTGTCAGCCGCATTGAGGGTCATTACCTCGTCCTGGCCCCAGGCCCCCGAGGCGGCCAGCGCACTAAACACCATCAGGGCCAGCAGCCCTGTAAAGTATCTCATGAAGTCACTCCCCTCTCCCGTCGGCGTCTAGCTGCCCTGGACCTCGCCGGCCTCTTGCCGCGCCTCCTCGGCGACCTCCTGCTGGGCCTCGGCCTGGGCCTGGGCCCCTTCCTCCTCTTCCATGGGCTGGAACTGCTCGGGTATGACCATCAGCTCGGTGATGATCTCCTTGAAGGAGACCACCTTCACCCCCAGCTCGTATTCCTTGTTCAAGTCGTTGATCTGGTCGAAGCAGTTGTGGCAGGGCACGATGACGTACTTGGCGCCGGTGGCCTTTATCTGCTCGGCCTTGACCCGGCCGCTCTCCATGCGCCGCTTCTTGAAGGGCGCGCCCATGGGGATGTAGCCCCCGCCGCCGCCGCAGCAGTGGTTGTGCTCGCGGTTGGGGCTCATGTCCCTGAAGTCGCCGCACAGCATGTTCACCAGCTCGCGGCCCACGTCCCACAAGCCGCCGTTGCGCGAGACGTTACAGGGGTCCTGGTAGGTCACCGGGTGCTCGAACTTGTGCTTGGTCTTTATCCGGCCGTCGCGCAGCAGGTTGCGGAACAGCTCCACCGAGTGGATCACCGGCACCGGGGGCAACCCTCCGGGGGCCCCCACCCAGTAGGGCCCTTCGTACTTGGCCGAGCGGTAGGCGTGGCCGCACTCGGTGATGAGGATGGCCTTGGCCCCCAGCTCCAGGGCCTTGTCGTACATGGCCTTGACCGGCATGGTGGCCACGGCCTTGTTGCCGGCGAACATGGCCAGGTTGGTGCTGTCCCAGCCCACGCTGGGCACGGTCCAGTTCAGGCCGGCCACGTGGAAGATCTGGGCGGCCATGCCCATGTCCTGGGGATAGTACATGGGCTCGCGTGGGTTGACCGTGTACATGTAGTCCGCGCCCTTTTTGTCCACCGGGATCTCCAGGCCGCGCACCGTCTCCCCGTACTCCTCGGCCATCCACTCGCAGGTCTCTACGAAGTCCTCGCTGGCCATGGCCATCTGGTTGCCGGTGGTGCGGATGTTCTCGGTGACCTCCAGCAGGCGCGCGGGACCCACGCCCTGGGAGTTGCACACCGCCCGGGCAACGGCGATCATGGTGGCGATGTCGATGCCGAAGGGGCAGTACATGGCGCAGCGGCGGCAGGTGGTGCACTGGCCCCAGATCACGTCCACCAAATTCTCCAGGAACTCGCGGCTGACCTTGCCCTTCTTGCGCTGCATAACCCCCAGGCTGACCTTGGCCTTATAGACCGGGCTCAGCTTGGGGTCCTTGTTCTTGGCCAGGTAGAAGAAACAGCTCTCGGCGCACAGGCCGCAGCGGGAGCAGATGGACAGCCAGGTGCGCAGGCGCGCGCCGTCGTTGGCCTGCAGAATGGCTTGTATCTTCTTCACGTCCACCGGCTTGGGCGGGGCAGGCGCCTTCTCCGGGGCGGTGTCTAGGGCTGCTTCGGACATTAGGATTACTCCGGCTAAGCTAAGTTGGTTACAGAAAACCTTACCAGACGCGGGCCCCCCGTCTGGCCCCGAACTCAAAGCCGATGGCCGTGCGGCTGAAGAAGAACAGCAATACGTGCGCCAGCTTGGAGAAGGGGATGATCACCAGGAGTATTTCGCTGAGCAGGATGTGCAGGTTGAGCATCAGGTCGTAGGGGCCGTATTGCCTGAAGGCCAGCCAGCCGGTGACAAAGGGCGACAGGGCCAACAGCAGCAGGAACCAGTCCCAGGCGCTGGTGAGGATGCGCACTTCGGCCCGGGCCAGGCGGCGCACGATGAAGAACACCCCGCAGCCGATCACCACCAGGGTCAGGATTTCGGCCAGGCCCTCGGACAGAACCGGCAGGCTCCAGCCGAAGGCCTCCTCGAAGAGCATGTTGTGCGCCTGCAGGAACAGGGGCACCCCGATCCAGCAGACGTGAAAGATGAAGATCACCGCCGCGAAAAAGGGCTGGTTGCGCAGGGAGGCGCTGGCCCAGGGCACCAGCCAGTGAAAGACGGAGCGCAGGGCCCAGCCGGCGTCGCGGTGGTCCCAAAAGGGCTTGTCCTTTTCCCGGCTGATGGACAGCAGCACGGTCAGGCGTATGATCAGGCCCAGGCCGAAGACGATGAAGGCTATCCAAAGTCCGGGCCCGCTCAGGAACTCATATAGCTTGTCCATGGCGCGGCTATCACCTCCCCACCTTGGGTCAGGCGTCGGTTGTCCGGCAGATAAACCAAGCTGGCCGCAGAAGCGCGGACAGCCGGCGTGCTCCTATTGCAAACAGGGTAATGTTATAGGCCGGCTTGATTGTCTGTCAAGACCTATCTGCTTAGTTTATTTACATTTTCCGTAGGTTAACCCCCGCGGCAAGAGGCCAGCGGAGATATCCTAGTCATGACCTATAATATATAGAATTTATATGGTAATTTTTATTTCAGCTATTCCGCCTTACTGGAATATTTCCTAATTTTTTCTCCCTGATGCACCCATAGTTAACTAGGCCGGCCCGCCTGCCAGCCCTGCTGCAGGGGCAGGCGCCGGCGCAGGCACACCCGCTGGGGCGAGACCGCGGCCTGCAAGACCACCGTGTTCACCCCGGCCGCCTGGGCCCGCCGCCACAACTCGGCGTAGCGGGGGTCTATGTCCTGAGCCGGGGCAAACGACGCCGCGTCGCCCCGCTGCACCACATAGACCATGGCCGCCTGCACGCCTTGGCCCGCCAGCTCCATGAGCGCCTCCAGGTGCCTGGCCCCCCGCGTGGTCACCGCGTCCGGGAAAAGGGCCACGGCCTCCCGCACCAGGGTGACGTTCTTGACCTCCAGGTACAGGGGCCCGGCCGGCCGCTCCACCAGCAAATCCAGGCGCGTGTGCGCCCCCACCGGCACCTCCCGGCGCACCCGCGTGGCGCCCCGGAAGATCCCCAGCACGCGGCGCTGGGCGGCCAGGGCGGCCAGACGGTTGGGCAAGAGCGTGTTAATGCCCACCCAGCCGCCGTGGGTGAAGATCATCTCCCAGGTGTAGCGGGTGCTCCGGGCCGGGTTGGCCGCCCGGCTGAGCATGACCGGCGCGCCCTCCTCCAGGCAGCCCAGCATGGAGCCCGAGTTGGGGCAGTGGGCAGCCGCCCGCTCCCCGCCGGCCAGCTCCACCTCGGCCAGGAAGCGTTTGTATCGGCGCAGCAGGCGGCCGGGCAGCAGGGGTTCGGGGAAATGGTGGCAGACCCCGGCCAGGCCGCGGCCGCTCACGCCAGCTCCAGGCTCAGCTCCAGCCGGGTTTCCGCGGCGCCGGCCGGCAGCGGCCAGACCAGGCTCAGGGAGCTGCCCTGGTAGGTGCGCTCCAGGCCGGACTCGGAGTTGCTCACCGTCTCCACCGGGTAGTGCCAGACCGCGGCCGGCGCGCTGGGCAGGATGCGCAGGGCCAGTCCGTCGGGCTCGTTGACCAGGCGCAGCTCCGCGGCCTGCTCCACGGCGAAGGCCCGGCCCAGCCCGTAGGCCTGGCTATTGATCTCCAGGCGCTTGCCCTGGTCCTCGGCGGCCAAGAGGGTCAGGTTCAACTCCACGGCCAGGCGGCAGGCCGGGGTGTCCGGGTGGGTGGTGGAGAGGGCGTAGGCGCAGCTCAGGCGCCCGCCGGCCTGCAGGCGGAAGGTCTTGTCCACGGCCAGGGGGAAAGGCCCGCCCGGCGCGAAGATCAGGCTCTCCCGGCGCAGGGCGCACCAGGCGGCGTCCTGGTCCGCGCCGTGCTCCAGGACGGCGAAGGGGCCGGTGATCAAATCGCCCCACTCGCCGTAGTCCGGGGCCTGGAACTTGCGGAGGTCCGCGCCCGGGGCCAGCAGATGGTCCTGGAAGCAGGCCCGCTGGTACCAGTCGTAGATCAGCAGCCGCTCCAGGTTCTCTTCCTTGAAGGCCACGATCTCGTGGATGGAGGGCACCGACTCCTCGCCCAGGGCCGCGGGCGCGGGCGCGGGCGGCTGCTCCAGCAGGCGGTGGTAGGCCTCCCGCCGCCGGGTGAGGGTGTCGGCCAGGTTGCAGCGGGCGGCCCGCAGGTTTAAGACGCTCAGCGAGCCGCCGTAGCCCGGGTGGACCACCGTGTCCATCTCCGGCGCGGCCAGCACCACCTCGTCCCAGCCGTCGCGGTCCAGGTCCGTGACCGTGCAGCTCGCCCAGGGCCCGGGGCCCAGCACCGCCTGGTCGGCCTGGGCCTCGGCGGCGATGAGGTTGCTGTGCACCGCCTGGCGCAGGTGGCCCAGATACAGCCCGCCGAACAGGCCGTGCCAGTAGGCGCAGTTGCACTGGGCGGCCAGCAGGTGGTCCCGGGCCGGGCCGGCCAGGCCGCGCTCAGAAAGCTTGCCGCTCACCCAGAGCATGCGCTTGTGCATGAGGTTGGACTCGCGGTACTTGACCAGGAAGTTGTCCCACATGCCCCCGCGCAGGAAGCGCCGCACCTGCTCGTAGCGGCCCTCGTCCTGCAGCTCGTGGATCAGGCCCTCCAGGGCCTGGCTGGCCTCGGCGGGCAGGGCCCAGGTGAGCATCTCCTCGTAGGAGGCGGTGGGCGGGTACACCCGGCCGGCGGGCGGGTGGGCGGCTATAAACTGGCCGGGCAGGCCGGTGACCAGCCAGTCCTGCTCGGCCAGCAGGGCCTCGAAGAAGCGGAGCAGCCAGCCCTGGCCGAAGACCCACTCCCAGGTCTGGGGCCAGAGCCCGAACTTCTCCATGTCGTCGCCGTAAGTGGCGCAGGTGGGGCCGTATTTATCCAAGGCCTCGCGCAAGAAGGCGATGGTCTCCTCCGGTTCCCGGAAGGGAATGGTGTAGCGGAGGTCCTTGTGGGTAGGAAACAGGGCCAGGGTATGGCCCTCGCGCTCGGTCAGGTGAAAGCCGAACATGTCCTTGGGCTGCAGGCCGGCGTAGTAGAAGTGGGTGTCGTCCACGATGGTGTAACCCAGGCCGGCCGGCGCCAGCTTGGCCGGCAGCGACGGCTCCCAGATGCGCTCGGCCAGCCAGAATCCGCTGGGCGTCTGGCCGAACAGGCGCTGGGTGGCCGCGGTCTGCAGCTCTATCTGGGCCAGGGCGTCGCGGGCCGGCACCGAGGCCAACAGGGGCTCGTAAAAGCCGCCGGTGAGCATCTCCACCTGGCCCCGGTCGCACAGGGCGGCGATCTGCTCCAGCAGCTCCGGCTCCCGACGCTGCATCCACAGCAACAGCGGCCCGGAGAAGTGCAGGCCGCAGCGTATCTCCGGGTAGGCGGCCAGGGCCTGCACCACCGGCCGGTAGCAATCGGCCATGGCCTGGGCGAACACGCGGTCGAAGTTGCCCACCGGCTGGTGGGCGTGCAGGACCAAGAGCAAAGTCATGCGGGAAGGAGGCTCGGGCAAGGGGGCCGCCTTTCTACAGGGCGAAGTTCAGGCGCCGGCCCAGCTCGGCCAGGCCGGGGTCCAGGGCCTCGTTGCTGCGCCTCTGCAGCAGCCGGTAGTAGAGGTTCTGGGCGGCCCAGAGGTTGGGCTCGGCCTCCAAGGCCGCGGCCAGGTCCAGGATGTTCAGGGCCTGGTGCAGTAAGGCCGCCTCGCCGGGCTTCTGGGCCAACCCCTCCAGGGCGGCCTTGAGCGCCTCCTCCAGAGCGCGCAGCAGGCGGGGCCCCACTAGGTTCAACTCCAGGGCGCGGGCCGTGCGCACCAGCTCGCCCAGGCGCTCGGGCCCGGGCCCCTGCACGCCGGCGGCCAGGCCCTGGATCAGCTCCCCGGCCAGCACCGCCCGGGCCAGGGCCTCGAACACCGTGGGCAAGGGCACGCTGATCTTCTTGAGGAACAGCATGGTCTCGCGGTGGGTCTCGAAGAGGTTGCGCGCCCGGTCCCACTCCCGCACCAGGGTGCGCTCCAGCACGGCCAGGGCCAGGCTGCGGCGGCCCTCCAGGAACAGGTCGGCCAGGGAGTATTCCTCCCCGCCCAGCCGCTTTTGCAGGATATCCTTGATCGCGCCCAGGTCCAGCAGCCGCAGCAACGGCTCCAGGGGTTCGTCCAGGGCCTCGGGGTCCCAGTCGGGCGGCTGGGGCCCCACCCGGGCGTAGAACTCGTGGCCGCCGGGGTGGAGGGCTGTGTAGACCAGGCGCCGGGGATCGCCCAGGCGGCGGTGGGTCACGGTGAGGGCGCCCCAGGACAGCTCCAACCCCAGGCCCGAGCGGTGGTGGTGGCCGCTGGCCTCCAGGTTGTAGATGAAAAGGCGGTGGGAGGGCGGCTCCTCGCCCAGCACCCCGCTGATGGCCGCGTGGGCGGCCACCCGCCGGGGGCCCACCCTGGCCGGCACCACCCGCCGCCGCCAGATGTCCTCGCCGCTGCCCTCGGCCGGCTGGTTGCTGCGGGCCTGGGCCAGCACGGCCACCAGGTCCTCCTCCCAGTTCGCGCCGTCCAGCTCGGCGGCCAGTTGCAGGGCCCGAGCCGCGCAGCGCAGGTTCTGCACCGCCTCCAGGCCCGCGATGTCGTCGTAGAACCAGCCGCAGGAGGTGAACATGCTCTGGCCCCAGCGCTGGCACTCCAACAGCTTCAGCGCCCGCACCCGCTCCTCCTCGTTCAGCTCCCGGGCCTGGTGCTTGGCCAGGAACTCCCGCCGCCGGTCCGGGGACTCGTCCAGGATCAGGGCCAGGTACTCGTCGCGGGCCGCCCAGGGGCCTTTCAGCAGCTCGCCGCCATGTTTCTCGAACAGGGCGGCCAGGCGGTCGCCCAGGCGATCCAGGCCCTCGCGCAGGGGCCGGCGCCAGGCCTGCTGCCCGCCCCGCTGCGGCTGCAGGGCGCAGCCGCAGTTGGCGCGCCAGCGCTCCACCCCGTGCACGCAGGACCAGGAGGAGTTCTCCACGATCTGCGCCTCCACCTGCGGCGGGTTGGCGGCCAGAAAGGAGGCGTAGTTGGTCAGTTGCACGGACGGGTCCTGCTCCAACTGCTCCAGGGCGTAGGCCAGGGCCATCTCGCCGTAGCGGTGGTGGTGGCCGTAGGACTCGCCGTCGGTGGCCAGGGAGAGCAGGCTGGGTCCGTTCTCGGCCGGAGGCAGGCTCTCTTTGATGCGCCGGGCGAACTGGCCCCCGTCGTTGAGCAGGTTCTCGAAGGCCACGGCCTGGGCCAGGCCGCGGTGGTAGAAAAAAACGGCCATGCGGCCGCCGCCGGGCAGGGGCACGTTGTAGGGCCGGCTGACGTCTATCTCCCCGGGGGTTATCTTCTGCCAGGGGGCGTCCGGGCCGGGACGCACGGCCTGGGCCTGCCGGGGGGCCAGGATGGTGAACTTGACCCCCTCGGCGGCCATCAGCTCCAGGGTCTCGCCGTCCACCGCGGTCTCGGCCAGCCACATGCCCTGGGCCGGACGGCCGAAGCGGTGGGCGAAGTCCATCAGACCCCAGCGGATCTGGGTGAGCTTGTCCCGGCGGTTGGCCAGGGGCATGATAAGGTGGTTGTACACCTGGGCCAGGGCGTTGCCCTGGCCCCAGCGGGCGGCGCTGAGGCGGTCGGCCTGGATCAGGGCCTGCTGCACCTCCGGGGCCCCGCCGGCCAGCCAGGAGAGCAGGGTGGGACCGAAGTCAAAGGAGATCTTTTCGTAGTTGTTTACGATGCGCTCGATGGTGCCCTTGCCGCCCAGGCGGCGGGCCGCGGCGTTGGGGGCGTAGCACTCGGCGGTGACGCGCTGGTTCCAGTCGTGGTAGGGAGAGGCCGAATCCTGCACCTCCACCACCTCCAGCCAGGGGTTTTCCCGGGGCGGCTGGTAGAAGTGCCCGTGGATGCATACGTAGCGGCTCATATTCTCCTCGTTCGCGGCGCCGGCCCCCAACCGGGCGCGCGGTCCCCTGTATAATAACCTAAAGTAGGCGAGGCGGCATATGGCGGCAGGGCCCCTGCAGCGGCAGGCAGAACCACAGGAGACCGTGCCCCGGCGGCTGGCCCGCGGCCGGCAGACGCTGGCCTTCCGGGGCCAGGAGCCGGCCCGCCTGCACGGCCCCGCCTCCCTGCCCCGAGGTCAGGAGCACGCTTTTGCTTAGCTATCACCAAAGCACCGCCTACGACCGCGGCGGCCTGGGCGGCCACGGCCTGGACTGGGGCAATCAGCCCTGGCCTTTCAAGCGCTACGCCGGGCTCCAGCCGCGGCCCCTGCCCCAGCCCGCCCTGAGCACCGCGCCCTTCTGGCCTCTGGCCCTTTCCTGGCCCTCGCGGCCCTGGCAACAGGCGCCGGCCCTGGACCAGGCCGGCCTGGCCGGCCTGCTCTGGCTGGCCGCGGGGCTCACCGCCCAGGCCGGCCAAGGCCTGCATCTGCGGGCCCCGGCCAGCGCCGGCGCCCTGTACCCGGCCGAGCTCTACCTGTTCGCCCAGGGCCTGGAATACCTGGACGACGGCCTGTGGCACTTGGCGCCGCAGTCCCTGGGGCTGCACCCCCTGCGCTCCGGCCCCCTGGCCGGATCCCTGGCCGCGGCCCTGGGCGGGAGCCCGCGCGGCCTGGGCTTTACCATCAGCGCCGTATTCTGGCGCAGCCTGTGGAAGTACGGCTCCCGGGCCTGGCGCTACTGCCTGCTGGACGCCGGCCATTTACTGACCAACCTGGAGCTGGCCTGCGCCGCGGCCGGCCTGCAGCCGCACCTGCACCTGGAGTTCGCCGACGACGCGCTGGCCCGGCTGCTGGGCCTGGACCCGGAGCGCGAGGCCCCCCTGGTCGGCCTGCTGGCCGGCCGCACGGTCCAGGCCGAGCCCTTGGCCCAGGAGGCCTGGCAGCCCCCGGAGGCGGAGCCCTCGAGCCCGCGGGAGGGCGGCGACCCGGCCATCCTGGCCGCCTGCCGGTCCGGCGCGCTCAAGGCCCCCCGGCCCGAGCCCGTCTGGCCTCAGCCGCCGGTGCCCAAGGAGGCCCGCCTGCTCTCGCCGCGGCCGCCCGAGGCCGACCCCGGCCTGGCCGCGGTGGCGGCCAAGCGCCGCTCGCGGCGCAACTTTTTGCGCCGGGGCCTGGATGCGGGCCAGGCGGCCCTGCTCCTGGCCGCGGCCCTGCCCGCGGACGCGGCCTGCCAGGCCCGGGTGCTGCTGGGCCCGGGCCCGGACCTGCCGGCCGGCCTGTATCAGTACCATCCCCAGCAACGGGCCCTGGCCGCCCTGGAGACGGCGGACCCCCGCCCCGGCCTGGGCCCGGCCTGCCTGGGCCAGCTCTGGACCGGGGCGGCGGCCCTCAGCCTGGTGTTCTGGGCCGACCTGGCGCAGATGGAGGCCGCGGCCGGCCCCCGCGCCTACCGCCAGGCCATGCTGGCCGCCGGCCGCGCGGGCCAGCGCCTGTATCTGGCGGCCACGGCCCTGGGCCTGGGCTGCTGCGGGGTGGGCGCCTTTTTCGACCGGGAGGTGGCGGCGGCGGCCGGCCTGCCGCCCGGCGGCCAGCCCCTGTACGTGGTCTCCTGCGGGCCCGTCAAGGCCGGCCTGGACTGAGCCCAGGTTTGGCCTAGCCCCCTGAGGCCTAAAGTTACCTTGTCCGTCGGAAAACAAGCCTTTACACCCAACAGTCAGGCTGGTAAAAATAGTGTCTCGCCGGGGCTGGGCCGGCCCTTGGCTCGCCGGCCGGCGCGGGTTTTGTCTCATGCTCACACCCCGGGGGTTGCGCCTATGATCGAGGTTAAGGAGCTGACCAAGCGCTTCGGAGCCACCGTGGCCGTGGACCGCCTGAGCTTCAAGGTGGAGCGCGGCGAGATCCTGGGCTTCCTGGGCCCCAACGGCGCGGGCAAGACCACCACCATGCGGGTGCTCACCGGCTTCTTCCCGCCCAGCAGCGGCCAGGCCACCATCGGCAGCTACGACGTGGTGGACAAGGCCATGGCCGCCCGCCGCCTGGTGGGGTACATGCCGGAAAACGTACCTCTTTACGGCGACATGCGCATCCGGGAGTATTTGCGCTTCGTGGCCGGGGTCAAGGGTCTGGACTCCACCCGCGCCAAGGGCGAGGTGAGCCGGGTGACGGCCGCGGTGGGGCTGGAGTCCCGCGCCGGCCAACTCATCAAGCAGCTCTCCAAGGGCTATCGCCAGAGGGTGGGCCTGGCCCAGGCCCTCTTGGGCGACCCGCCGGTGCTGATCCTGGACGAACCCACCATAGGCCTGGACCCAGGGCAGATCGTGGAGATCAGGAGCCTTATCAAGGGCTTCGCCGGCAGCAAGACCGTGGTGCTCTCCAGCCACATCCTGCCCGAGGTGGCCGCCACCTGCTCCAAGGTGGTCATCATCAACCAGGGCCGCCTGGTGGTCGAGGGGCCGCCGGCCCTGCTCCGGGCCGGCCAGGGCGGGGCCGCCAGCCTGCGCCTGAACGTGCAGGGACCGGAGCGGGACCTGACCCAGCTCCTGGGCCGGGTGCCCGGCGTGGAGTCGGTGATGTGCCAGGGGCCCCCGGCCCAGGGCGAGGGCGCCTGCTACTTCACCCTGGAGACTGACGGCGGACCCGAGGTGGCGGCCAGGGTGGCCCAGGCGGTGGTCACCGCCGGCCACGGCCTGCTGGAGCTCACCCCGGTCTCGGCCAGCCTGGAGGAGGTGTTCATGAAGCTGACCACCGAGGAGAAGGCGGCGGGGGAGGTGGCGGCATGAGGGCGCTCAAGACCATATACCTGCGCGAGCTGACCGCTTACTTCTACTCGCCCATCGCCTATGTGCTGCTGGTGGGCTTTCTGGCCCTGACCGGTTACTTCTTCTACTCGGGGGTGGCCTTTTACGCCCTGGCCAGCCTGCAGATGATGCAAAACCCCATGATGATGCAGATGAACCTGCAGGACCATCTGCTGGGGCCGCTTTTGATGAACACCACCGTGGTGCTGATGCTCATCACCCCGCTGCTGACCATGCGCCTGCTGGCCGAGGAGAAGCGCACCGGCACCATGGAGCTCTTGCTCTCCTACCCCCTGGGCGACATGAGCGTGGTGCTGGGCAAATTCCTGGCCGCCTGGACCTTCTTCGCCCTGATGGTGGTTTCCTCCTGGCTGCACCTCGCGGTGCTGGCCTCCATGGCCAAGCTGGCCTGGACCCCCTTGGCCGTGGGCTATTTGGGGCTGCTCTTGATGGGCGGCGCCTTTATCTCCCTTGGCCTGTGGGCCAGCGCGCTCACCGACAACCAGATAGTGGCCGCGGTGGCCGGCTTCGCGGCCCTCTTGCTGGCCTGGGCCATGGGCTGGACGGCCAGCGTGGCTGGGCCCACGGCGGGCCCCTTGCTGAACAAGCTCAGCCTGGGCACCCACTTTGAGAACTTCCCCAAGGGCCTGATCGATACGGCCGATCTGGCCTACTTCGTTTTGTTCATAGGATTTTTCCTGTTCTTGAGCATCCGGACCCTGGAGGCCAAGCGGTGGAAGGCGTAAAACACAAGACCGCGGCTAAGCTCCTGGCCCTGCTGGGCCTGCTGGCCATGGCCATCGGCGGCCTGTACTACGCGGTGAGCCTGCTGCACGACAAGTGGGGCCTGGCCGTGGTGGCCGCCGGCCTGCTGTTGCTGCTGGCCGGCGCGGCCCTGGGGCGGCGGGAGCTGGCGGAGTTCTTTTCCCGGCGCTCGGCCCGCCTGGGTCTGGGCAGCGGCGCGGCCATCCTGGCGGTGCTGGCCCTGGTGGTCTTCCTGGGGGCCCTGTCCGGCCGCCACCACCTGCGCTGGGACCTGAGCCAGGGCCGGCAGCACACCCTGGCCGCCCAGACCATCAAGGTGCTCCAGGGCCTGCGGGCGCCGGTGAAGGCCTACGCCTTTTTCCGGGAGACCCAGGCCGGCCGCCGCGAAGCGGGCGACGAGCTGGCCAAGTACGCCTATGCCAGCCGCAACTTCACCTACCAGTTCGTGGACCCGGACCGCGAGCCGGGCATGGCCAAGCGCTTTGACGTGCGCGCCTACGGCACCGTGGTCCTGGTGGCGGGCAAGAAAGAGGAGCGGGTGTCGCTGCCCGAGGAGCAGGCCCTGACCAACGCCCTGATCCGCCTGACCCGCAAGGGCAGCAAGACCGTGTACTTCTTGAGCGGCCACGGCGAGCCCTCCCTGGACGGCGCGGGCAAGGAGGACCTGAGCCAGTTCAAGAAGGCCATCGAGCAGAACAACTACAAGGTCAAGAGCCTGCTGCTGGCCACCAGCAAACAGGTGCCGCCGGACGCCTCGCTGGTGATCATCGCCGGGCCGCGCAAGCCGCTGCTGGGCCAGGAGAAGGAGCGCCTGGCCGCCTACCTGAACCAGGGCGGCGGCCTGCTGGTGCTGCTCAACCCGGACCGCGACGCCGGGCTCAAGGATTGGCTGGCCCAGCGCGGGGTGGTGCTGGCCGAGGATCTGGTGCTGGACAACGCCGCCACCCTGGCCAACATGAGCCCCCTGGTGCCGGTGGCCGTGCAGTACGGCTTCCACGAGATCACCCAGCCCCTGGAGGGCGTGTTCTGCTTCTTCCCCGAGGCCCGCTCGGTGTCCCTGCAGGCCAAGCTGCCCCAGGGCCTGACTGGTATCGAGCTGGTCAAGACCAGCAGCGCCTCCTGGGCCACGGACTACAAGGCGTTCATCAAGAAGTACGAGGAGCTGGCCGTGCGCGAGAAGCAGACCGGCCAGCAGCAGACCATCGAGCTCAAGCCCGGGCCCCAGGACAAGCGCGGCCCCCTGAGCCTGGGGGTGGTGGTGACTCTGACCGGCCCGGCCGCCAAGGGCGCGCCGGCGGACAAGCCCCCGGCCAGGGGCCGCCTGGTGGTGTACGGGGACACCGAGTTCGCCAACAACTCCTTCCTGGACCTGATGGGCAACCGGGACCTGGCCCTGAATAGCGTTTCCTGGCTGGCCGAGGAAGAGGACCTGGTGTCCATCCGGGCCCGCCAAAGGACCAACCAGCCGCTGATGCTGCAGCCCACCCAGGCGGCCCTGGCCTTCTGGCTGCCGGTGGTGGTGTGGCCCCTGGCCCTGGCGGTGTTGGGGACCATCGTGGTCATCCGGAGGCGCCGCAGCCTATGACCCCGCGCCGTCTCATAATCTGGCTGATCTTCCTGGCGGCGGCCGTCTCCCTTTACTTCATAAGCGACGCCCTGGATAACCGCGCCGAAAAAACCACCGCCCAGCACAACCGCTTGGTAAACCTCAGCGACCCGCTGGGCGTGCAGAGCCTGGAGCTCAGCGGGGTGGCCACGCCCAAGACCATCCGCATCGAGCGCCGGGACAAGCAGCACGGCTGGGAGATGGTCACCCCGGTGCGCTACCCGGCCGACGGCGCCATGGTGGGCCAGTTGCTCAGCGCGGTGGTGGAGGGCAAGATACAGCGCCGCATACAGGACCCGGGCAGCCTCAAGCAGTTCGGCCTGCTGCCGCCCATCCTCAAGCTGGTCTTGACCGACCGCAGCGGCAGCAAGGCGGTGCTCTGGCTGGGCGAGCTGAGCCCCAACAAGGAGTTCGCCTACGCCAGCGCGCCCGGGGCCGACCAGGTCTGGATGCTCAGCCCGGCCCTGTTTGAAGCGGTCAACCGCACGGCGCTGGACCTGCGCGACAAAAGGGCCCTGGATTTCGTGCTCAGCCAGGTGGAGAGCCTGGAGCTGGCCGTGGGCAAGACGAATCTCGCCCTCAAGCGGGTGCGGGGCGGGGCCGATCCCCTCTGGCGGCTGGCCGACGGCGGCGAGGCCGACAGCGAGGAGGTGGAGGACCTGCTGCTCAAGCTGCACGGCCTGCGCGCGGTGGACATCCTGGACGAGGGCATCCTGCCCCAGCGCATGGGCCTGGAGCCGCCCAGCGGCAAGGTGGTCCTGGGCCTGGCCGGCGGCGGGCGCAAGGGCCTGGTCTTGGGCGGCAAGGTCAAAGAACGCGACGAGACCTACCTGCGCCGCCTGGCCGGCGGGCCGGTCCTGTTGATCAAGAGCGCCAGCCTGGATCCCCTGCGGGCGGTGACGGCCTTCCAGCTCCAGCAGCGGCGCCTGCTGCGCTTCCAGAGGGACCAGGCCACGGCCCTGAGCCTGCAGCGGGGCGCCCAGACCCTGAAGTTCGCCCGGGACAAGGGCGGCTGGCTGCGCAGCCAGCCGCCCGGCGACGCCCGGAGCGGGGAGAGCGTCTCCAGCCTCATCTGGTCCCTGGGCGAGATCAAGTGGCAGAAAATTTTGGGCAAAGGCAACCTGCTGGGACTGGACAAACCCCAGGCGGTGATTACCTTGACCATACAGGCCGCGGACAAAAAGCCACAGGCCAAGACCAGCCAGATGGCGCTCAAGCTGGGAGCGGTGGACCCGGTGAGCGGCCTGCTGGCCGTGCAAGTCGCCGGCGACGAGCGCGTCTATGGCGTCAAGACCGACTTACTAAAGGGCTTGCCCCCGGCGCCGCCGGCGCCGGGCAAGCCCCCTGAAGGCAAGAAATAAAGGATAAGTAACATGGCCCGAGTTACCGTGGAAGACTGCCTCCGGCAGGTGCCCAATCGCTTCTCCCTGGTCCATCTGACGGCCAAGCGCGTGCGCCAGCTCCGCGAGGGCGCCCCGCCCCACCTGGCCAGCAAGAACAAGGAGGTGGTGGTGGCCCTGCGCGAGATCGCCGCGGGCAACGTATATCCGGTGAGCGCCGAGGAGGCCGCCCAGGAGCGCGCCGAGGCCGAGGCCCGCGAGCGCGAGCGCCTGGCCCAGGCCCAGCAGGCCATGGAGGCGGCCCAGGCCGCCCAGGCCCGGGCCGCCGCGGGCGAGGACGAGGACGACTCCGAGGCCGAAGAGACGGACGAGCAGTAACCGCGGGGCCTAGATCCAACCTTGACCATGAGACGTTGCTACTACGAGATACTCGAGGTTGAGCGCCACGCCGACGGCGAGACCATCAAGAAGGCCTACCGCCGGATGGCGCTGCGCTACCACCCGGACCGCAACCCCGGCGACTCCGAGGCCGAGGACCGTTTCAAGGAGGCGGCCGAGGCCTACGAGGTGCTGCGCGACCCGGAAAAGCGCCGCCTCTACGACCTCTACGGCTTCGAGGGGCTCTCCTCCTCCGGCTTCCGCGGCTTTTCGGGCATGGGCGACATCTTCAGCGCCTTCTCCGACATCTTCGAGAACCTGTTCGGCTTCGGCGGCGGCGCGGCGGCCAGCAGGGGGCCGCGGCCGGGCCGGGACCTGCGCTACGACCTGGAGCTGACCCTGGAACAGATGGCCCAGGGCCACACCGCCAGCATAGAGGTGAGCCGCGAGGTGACCTGCGACGCCTGCGGCGGCGCCGGCCAGAAGGACGGCGCCATGCCCCAACTGTGCAGCACCTGCGGCGGCCAGGGCCAGGTGGCCCGGGCCCAGGGACTGTTCAGGGTGGTGACCACCTGCCCCCACTGCCGCGGCGAGGGACGGGTGATCAGCGACCCCTGCCGGGCCTGCCAGGGCCGCGGCCGGGTCTACGCCGGGAGGGAACTGAGCGTGCAGGTGCCCGCGGGCATCGCCCACGGCCAGCGCCTGCGGATGCGGGGCGAGGGCGAGGACGGCTTCGCGGGCGGCCCGCCCGGGGACCTGTACGTGGTGGTGCACCAGATGCCGCACAAGGTCTTCGAGCGGCAGGACGACGATCTCTACCGCCGCCTGGAGGTGAGCATGGTCCAGGCCTGCCTGGGGCGCACGGCGACCGTGGAGACGCTGGTGGACGGCGACCGTCCCCTGGAGCTGCCCGCCGGCAGCCAGACCGGCGACGTGCTGCGCCTCAAGGGCCGGGGCATGCCCCGCCTGCGCGGCGACCAGCGGGGCGATCTGTACGTGCAGCTCCAGGTGCGGACCCCGACCAAGCTGAACAAGGAAGAGCGGGATATCCTGGAGCAGTTGGAGGCCCTGGGCCAGCGCTCAGGCGCAGCCAGGGCGACCCCCGAGGACGGAAAGAAAAAGAAGAAAAAACTCTTCCAGCGTAAGTGAGGGGCGGCCATGGGCCTGAGCCATCTGGACGACAAGGGAAGCGCCCGCATGGTGGACATGGGCGACAAGCCCGCCACCCGGCGCCAGGCCCGGGCCCGGGCCCGCGTCAGCCTCTCCCCGGCCACCCTGGCGCTGCTGGTGGGCGGCGGCCTGCCCAAGGGCGACGCCTTTGCCGTGGCCCGCCTGGCCGGCATCATGGCCGCCAAGCAGACGCCGGCTCTGATCCCCTTGTGCCACCCCCTGCCGCTGAGCTCGGTGCGGGTGGAGCTGACCCCCGAAGAGAGCGGCGTGCTCATCGAGGCCAGCGTGGCCACCACCGCCCCCACCGGGGTGGAGATGGAGGCGCTGACCGCGGCGGCGGTGGCGGCCCTGGCCCTGTACGACATGGTCAAGGGCGTGGAGCGCGGCGCGGCCATCAGCGGGGTGTGGCTGGAAGAGAAAAGCGGGGGCCGCAGCGGGCACTACAGGAAAGAAGACTAAGGGAATTGGCCCTTTACACAGCGCCGCCTGCATGCTAGATTTATCCGCTATCGCATCGCCCGCGATCAGGAGAGGCAAGCATGGATGAGAAAAGGCTCGAATTCTTCCGCAAGCTCCTGCAGGAGAAGCTGGACGATCTACTCAAGGAAGCCGAGCGCACCGTGGCGGGTATGACCGATAGCAAGGAAAACTTTCCCGACCCCACCGACCGGGCGGCTATGGAGTCGGACCGCAACTTTTTGTTGCGCATCCGCGACCGGGAGCGCAAGCTCATCAGCAAGATCCGCGAGGCCATGGAACGCATCGAGGACGGCAGCTACGGCATCTGCGAGTCGTGCGGCGAGGATATCAGTGAAAAGCGCCTCAAGGCCCGGCCCGTCACCACGCTTTGCATCGATTGCAAAAAGCGTCAAGAGGCCAACGAGAAGGCCCGCGGTCTTTAACCTCGCGCACTTGACCTGTCCGGCCGGCCTTAAGGGGGTGGCCCTCAGCGAGGGCGGGCGGTCCTAGGCATGTTCCAGCAACGCCTTAAGTTTTTCCGCTCCATCCTGTACCTGGGCGACCTGGCCCTGGTGGCGATCTGTTGGTTCGCCGCCTACGGCCTGCGCTTTTATCTGCCCATCGTGCCGGTGACCAAGGGCATCCCGCCGCTCAGCCTCTATGTAATGATGCTCTTGTTGGTGCTGGCCGTGTTCGCGGTGGTGCTGCAGGTCAGCGGCCTTTACCACCGCCCCTGGGCCGGAACCAGCCGGGCCTGGTGGCCGGTGCTCAGGGCCGTCACCATCGGCGTGGTGGTGGCGGTCACCTTCACTTGGTTCCTGCGGCCCTACGACTTCTCCCGCCTGGTGTTCCTGCACTTCTACCTGCTCCTGACCCTGGCTTTGTTGGCCTACCGGCCGGTGCTGCGCCTGATCTGGCGGCGCGTCTACCGCCAGAGCGCCGGAGAGCGCGTGTTGATCGTGGGGGCCCAGGATCTGGGGCGGCAGGTGGCGGCCAACATCAAAAAGAACCTCCTGCTGGGCCTGAACTTGGTGGGCTTCCTGGCCAGCAGCACGGACAAGGTGGGAGCCAGCCTGGAGGGCGTGCCGGTCCTGGGCCACTTCGGCCAGATGGCCCAGGTGCTGGCCGCGGAGCAGATACAGGTGGTGCTCATCGCCCTGCCCCTGAGCGCCCACGAGCGCCTGCCCGAGATTCTGGCCAGCCTGGGCGACGAGATGGTGGACGTGCGCATCGTGCCCGACCTCTACCGCTTCATGAGCCTGCGCGCCACGGTGGAGGAGTTCGAGGGCATGCCCATCATCGGCCTGCGCTCGCGCCCCCTGGAGGGCTGGCCGCGGGTGCTCAAGCGCATCATGGACGTGGCCGGCGCGGCCCTGGGCCTGGCCGTGCTCTCGCCGCTGCTAGTGGTCATCGCCCTGGCGGTGAAGCTGTCCTCGCCGGGGCCGGTGCTCTACCGCCAGCCGCGCATGGGCCTGGACGGCCGCGTGTTCGACATGCTCAAGTTCCGCACCATGCGCCCGGACGCCGAGGCGCAGACCGGGCCGGTGTGGGCCTCGGCCGACGACCCCCGCCGCACCCGGCTGGGGGCCGTCTTGCGGCGGGCCAGCCTGGACGAGCTGCCCCAGTTGGCCAACGTGCTGCGCGGGGAAATGAGCCTGGTGGGGCCGCGGCCCGAGCGGCCGGAGCTGATCACCGAGTTCCGCCGGCGGGTGCCGGGCTACATGCTGCGGCACATGATGAAGGCCGGCATCACCGGCTGGGCCCAGATCAACGGCTGGCGGGGCAACACCGATCTGACCAAGCGCATCGAGCACGATCTGTACTATATAGAGAACTGGTCCCTGGGCCTGGACCTGAAGATCATGCTGCTCACCCCCTTCCGGGGGCTGATCCACCCCCACGCCTATTAGGGAGGCCCATGCTGCTGCAACGCCACCTGACCGAGCTGGCCAAGCACCACGGGCTCTTGAGCGCCCTGATCAGCCGCGAGCTCAAGGGCCGCTACCGGGGCTCGGTGCTGGGCTTCCTGTGGACCTTCCTGAACCCCCTGCTCCTGCTGTGCGTGTACGCCCTGGTGTTCTCGGTGTACTTCCGCATCCAGATGGACAACTACGCGGTGTTCATGTTCTGCGGGCTCTTGCCCTGGGTCTTCTTCTCCGGCTCGCTCAACGAGGGCGCCGGGGCCATCACCGACGGCGGCAGCCTGGTGACCAAGGTGCTCTTCCCCCTGCAGGTGCTGCCCGCGGTCAAGGTGCTGGCCGCCTTCGTGAACTACCTGCTCAGCCTGCCCATCCTGTTCGCCTTTCTGCTGGGCTGGGGCGTGGCCCTCACCCCCAAGCTCCTGGCCTTCTTCCCGGTGGCCGCGGTGCACATCCTGTTCACCTACGCCCTGGCCCTGCTCTTAAGCACGGCCAACGTCTTCATGCGCGACACCCGGCACATCCTGGGCAACTTCCTGACCCTGTGGTTCTTCGTCACGCCCATCCTCTACCCCCTGAGCCAGGTGCCCGAGAAGTGGCGGACCCTGGTCTATCTCAACCCCGCGGCCGTGTTCGCCCTGAGCTATCAGGACCTGTTCTTCTGGGGGCGCTGGCCGCGCTGGGACCTGCTGGGGCTGCTGGCCCTGGGGTCGGTGGTGCTGCTGTTGGCGGCCGTGGTAATCTTCGAGCACTACAAGGAGTACTTCGCCGAAAAGATATGAATCAACCCCTGGCCATAGAGGTGGCGGGCCTGGTCAAGCGCTTCCGCCGCGAGCTACTCAAGAGCGACTACACCACCTGGAAGTCGCTCTTGCTGCGGCCCTTCCGGCGCGACCGCGCCGCGGACCTGCTCACCGTGCTGGACGGCATAGACCTGGCCGTGGGGCCCGGCCGCACCCTGGCCGTCATCGGCGAGAACGGCTCGGGCAAGTCCACCCTGCTCAAGATCCTGGCCGGCATCTACAAGCCCGACGCGGGCCAGGTCAGCGTGCAGGGCCGGATGAGCAGCCTCATCGAACTGGGGGCCGGCTTCCACCCCGAGTTCTCCGGCCGGGAGAACGTGTTCCTCAACGGCACCATCCTGGGCCTGAGCAAGAAGGAGATCAACCGGCGCTTCGAGCAGATCGTGGAGTACGCCGGCCTGGGCCAGTTCATCGAGGCCCCGGTGCGCACCTACAGCTCGGGCATGTACGTGCGCCTGGGCTTCTCGGTGGCGGTGAACGTGGACCCGGACGTGCTGTTGGTGGACGAGGTGCTGGCCGTGGGCGACGAGGCCTTCAGCCACAAGTGCGAGGACAAACTCAACGAGTTCAAGCGGGCCGGCAAGACCATCTGCCTGGTCTCCCACGACCTGAGCGCGGTCAAGAAGTTCGCCGACGAGGTGGTCTGGCTGGACGGCGGGGTGGTGGCCGCCCGCGGCGAGCCGGCGCGGGTCATCGACGCCTACCGCCAGGTAGTGGCCAGGCGCGAGGACGAGGTGGGCCGCCGGGCCGCCTCCCGCGGCGAGCTAGCCGCCGCCGACCGCTGGGGCCAGGGCGAGGTGGAGATCGTGGCCGTGCGCCTTTTGGACGGCGGCGGCCAGCCCCACGTCGTGTTCGCCTCGGGCGGGCCCCTGTGCATCGAGATGGACTACGTGGTCAACCAGCCGGCCGAGGCCCCGGCCTTCGGCATAGGCATCAAGAACTCGGCCGGGGTGCTGTGCTACGGCTGCAACACCCACGTGGACCAGGCCTCCTTGGGGCCGGTGCCCCAGCGGGGCACGGTGCGTTTCACGGCCCAGCGCCTGGATTTGGTGCCCGGCACCTATCTCTTGGACGTGGCCGTCACCTCCTCCGAGGGCCGCGACTACGACTACCTGGTGCAGGTGGCGTCCTTTGCGGTGCGCGGCGGTCCCGACGGCGACGTGGGCATCTACCGCCCGCCCCATGACTGGAGCCTGCGGCCCCGGGGAGAGAGCGCATGAGCGAGGAAACCAAGCCGGCCCCCGCGGTGGACGTGCCGGCCATCCTGGCCGAGGTGGAGGCCTCCCTGGAGGCCAAGAAGGCCCAGGGCCTCTACGACCCGGCCGAGGTGCGGCGGGTGGAGGAGGAGGCGGTGGCCTTCAACTACGTGGAGGACGAGCCCGCCGCCCTGATGAAGATGCACCAGGCCCGCCTGGTGGAGCTGTGGGACCCCCTGCCCTGGGGCGTGAGCACCCACCGCGCCGGCGCCGCCGCCCGCCTGATCCTCTGGGCCAAGAAGATCATCTTCAAGCTCAGCGCCTTTCCGCGCAGCGTCTGGTTCGCCCGCCAGAGCAGCTTCAACGACGAGGTGGTCAAGCTGGTCAAGGTGCTCCTGCCGGTGATCAACAACCTGCGCAGCCGCATGCCCCGGGTGGAAAAGCGCCTGGACGACGTGGACGCCCTGGAGCAGGAGCTGGCCCGCATGTCCCCGCGCTTCGAGTCGGTGCTGGCCCAGATGACCCGCCTGGTGGAGCGCCAGGCCCAGGCCGCGCCGGCCGCGGAGGCCACCGCCCGCGAGGTGGCCCGCCTGCGCTTCCAGAGCCGCGGCGAGGCCTACCTGCGCTTCGAGAACGCCCACCGCGGCGCGCGCGAGATGATCAAGCAGCGCCAGGCGGTGTATTTGCCCTACTTCGCCCAGAGCGTCAGCCCCGGCGCGCCCCTGGTGGACTTGGGCTGCGGCCGCGGCGAGTTCCTGGAGGCGGCCCGCGAGGCCGGCCTGGCGGCCCGGGGCGTGGAGCTGAATCCGCAGATGGTGGAGCTGTGCCGCAAGCAGGGGCTGGAGGTGGTGCAGGCCGAGGCCCTGGAGTATCTGCGCGGCCTGGAGGACGCCACCCTGGGCGGCGTGCTCATGGCCCAGCTCATCGAACACCTGACCCACGACGAGCTGAGCGAGCTGGTCAGCCTGGCCAGCGCCAAGCTCAAGCCCGGCGGCTGGCTCATCGCCGAGACGGTCAACCCCGCCTGCCTGACCACTTTCTCCGGCGCCTTCTACCTGGACCTGAGCCACACCAAGCCCATCCACCCCGAGGCGGCCCGCTTCCTGTGGCAGTGGGCGGGGCTCAGGGAGGTGGACGTGCTCATGCTCTCGCCCTACCCCCCGGAGTATCTGCTCCAGGGGCTGCCCGGCGAGGGGCCCCTGGTGGAGGCCTTCAACCACAACGTCCGTCGCCTCAACGAGCTGCTCTACGGCCCCCAGGACTACGCGGTGGTGGGGCGCAAGTAGGCCATGCCCGGGCCGGACCAGCGCGGCCGCCTGCGGGCCACCTTCGTGCTGCCCTGGTACGGCGAGCAAGTGCCGGGCGGGGCCGAGGCCGAGGCCCGCCACACCGCCGAGAACCTGGTCCGGGCCGGGGTGGAGGTGCAGGTGCTCACCACCTGCCTGGCCGGCCTGGGCAGCGACTGGGACCACGGCACCCTGCCCGGGGGCCTGCGCTCGGAAAACGGCGTATTGGTGCGCCGCTTCCCGGTCGCCAGCCGCGACGGGGGCCGCTTCAACGGCCTGAACATCCGGGTGGTGGCCGGCGGCCTGCTCACCCCGGCCGAGGAGCGGGACTTCTTCCGCAACATGGTCTACAGCCCCAAGCTGCTGGAGCACATCGCCGCCCACCCGGAGGAGGGGCCCTTCTTCTTCATCCCCTATTTGTTCACCTCCTCGGTGTGGGGCCCCCTGCTGCACCCCAGCCGGAGCCTGCTCATCCCCTGCCTGCACGACGAGGGCTACGCCCGGCTGTCGGCGGTGAAGAAGGCCTTCGAGAGCTGCCGGGCGGTGTGCTTCCACGTGCCGGCCGAGCGCGACCTGGCCGCCTCGCTCTACGACCTGGGCCAAACCGAGCCCCTGATCGTGGGCGAGGGCATGGACACGGACTGGAGCGCGGACCCTTACCGCTTCCGGGCCGACTTCGGCCTGCAGGACCCCTTCATCCTCTACGCCGGGCGCAAGGACGCGGGCAAAAACACGCCCCTGTTGATCAGCTACTTCCTGCAGTACAAGCGCGAGGGGCGAGGGCCGGCGGGCCTGAAGCTGGTGCTCATCGGCAACCTGCCGGCGGCCGTCCCTCGCGAGGGCCGGGAGCACGTGCAGGACCTGGGATTTGTGCGCGTGCAGCAGAAGTACGACGCCTACGCCGCCGCCGAGGTGTTCGTGCAGCCCTCGCTCATGGAGAGCTTTTCGCGGGTGATCATGGAGGCCTGGCTGGCCGGAACGCCGGTGATGGTACACCAGAACTGCCCAGTGACCCGCGACCACGTGCTCACCAGCGGCGGCGGCCTGCCCTTCGGCGACTATCTGCACTTTGCCGAGGGCCTGGACTATTTGCTGGCCCGGCCCCAACTGCGGGCGGCCATGGCCCAGGCCGGGCGGGACTACGTGTTCAGCTACTTCTCCTGGCCGGTGGTGACGGACAACTACCTGCGCCTGATCGAGCGCGTGGCCAGCGAGCCGCTGCCCGCCCCCACCACCGCGGCCAGCGTGCTCTCGCCCTCGCCGCGGCCGGCCACCAGCGCGCCGGCAATGCACCAGATGATGCCGGACTTCAGCTTCGGTGACGCCATCGGCAACGAGGCCCTGGCCCTGCAAAAGCTTTTTCGCTCCTGGGGCCTGGTCTCGGACATCTTCGCCCACTTCGTGCACCCCCGCCTGGCCGACCGGGCCCGGCCCATCGAGGAGTACTACAAGGCGGCCCGGCCCCAGGACCTACTCCTGTTCCACTTTTCCACCGGCCACCCCCTGGCCGACCGCCTGGCTCAGATGCCCGGCCGCCGGCTGCTGCGCTACCACAACATCACCCCGGCCCACTTCCTGGAGCGCTGCAACCCCGAGGGCGCGGCCCGCGCCCGCCAGGGCCGCGAGCAGCTCACGCGGGTGGCCCAGGCCGTGGAGTTGGGCATCGGCGTGAGCGACTACAACTGCGCGGAGCTGACCGCCGCCGGCTGCCCGGCCACGGTCACGGTGCCCATCATGCTGGACCTGGGCCTGCACAGCGCCCCGCCGGACGAGTTCGTCAAATACCTCTACGGCGACGGCCGGCCGGCGGTGCTGCACGTGGGCCGCCTGGCCCCCAACAAGGCCATCCAGGACCTGATCAAGACCCAGTACTGGCTCAGCCGCCTGGTGCCCGGCGTGCGGCTGCTGCTGGTGGGCAGCGAGGTGGGCTGCGAGTCCTACGCCGAGGGCCTGCGCGAGCTGGTCCAGCGCCTGGCCGTGCCCGACGTGCACTTCGCGGGCCACGTGTCCCTGTCCGCCCTGACGGCCTACTACCGCCTGGCCAGCTTGTACCTCTGCCTGTCCGAGCACGAGGGCTTCTGCGTTCCCCTGGTGGAGTCCATGCACTTCGGGATACCCATTCTGGCCTTTGCCGCCGCGGGCGTGCCCGGCACCCTGGGCGACGGCGGCCTGCTGCTGCCCAGCAAGGAGCCCCGGCGCGTGGCCGAGGCCGCGGCCCGCATCCTCACGGGCCCAGGCCTGCGCCAGCGCCTGGCCGCGGCGGCCCGGGCCCGCCTGGAGCGCTTCCGGCCCCAGCGGGTGGAGGCGGACCTGCGCGCGGTCCTAACGGAGCGGCTGGGCCTGGAGCTGAAGACATGAGGCGGCCCCTGGTCCTGGACGCCCGGGCCCTGCAGCCGGGCTTCAAGCAGCATTTGCAACGGGGCATCGGCCGCTACGCCCGCAACCTGCTGACCGCCCTCCTGGACCTGGTGGACCAGGACCAGCTCACCCTGATCGTGCGCCGCGACCTGCCCGACCCCGGCCTGGCGCCCAAGGCCCGGCGCTGGCCCATGGGCTACGCCCCGGCCTGGCTGCCCGCGGGCCGCAAGGTGGTGGGGCACCACCTGCTGGCCCGGCGTGCGCTGGCCCCCCTGTGGGGCCAGGGCCGGGTGGTGCACTTCCTGAGCCACGTGGACGCGCCCTTTCGCATCGGCCCGGGCGCGCTGCTCACCTGCCACGACCTGATCTTCCAGCGCCTGCCCGCCCTCTACACCGCGGGCCAGAGCCGCCTGGCCTTTCGGCTCAAGCGCTGGCTGGAGACCCGGGCCCTGTTCCAGGCCGCGCGCATCATCGCCGTGAGCCGGTGCACCGCCGAGGATCTGCGCGCGCTGTACGGCATCGCGCCGGAGCGCATCGCGGTGATCCCCGAGGCGGCCGATCCGGGCCTGGCCCCGGTGGCCGACCCGGCTGCCCGGGCCGCGGCGCTGGCCCGCCACGGCCTGGAGCCCGGCGCGCCCTTCTTCTTCTACCTGGGCGGCCTGGACCCGCGCAAAGGCCTCTCCATCCTCCTGGAGGCCCTGCTATCATGGGAAGAGGCGCCGCCGCCCCTGCTGGCCGTGGCCGGGCCCCTGCAAGAGGACCAGCACTTCCCGGCCTTCCAGCGGGAGATAGAACGCCGGGGCCTGGGGGAGCGGGTGCGGCTGCTGGGCTTCGTGGCCGAGGCCGACCTGCCTGCCCTGTTCTCGGCGGCCACGGCCTTTGTCTTCCCCTCGCTGTACGAGGGCTTCGGGCTGCCGCCCCTGGAGGCCATGGCCTGCGGCGCGCCGGTGATCGCCGCCCGGGCCGCGGCGGTGCCCGAGGTGGTGGGCCAGGCCGGCATCCTGGTGCCGCCCGGCGACCCGGCCGCCCTGGCCGCGGCCATGGCCGAGGTGCTGCGCCGGCCCGAGCTGGCCGCCGAGCTGCGGGCCCAGGGGTTGAAGCGGGCGGCCCAGTTCTCCTGGCGGCGCGCCGCCGAGCGGACTCATGCCCTGTACGAGGAGGTGGCCGCTGAGCTCTGAGCAACTGAGCAACCGCGTGCTGGGCTGGGCCCTGGAGACGGCCCTGGCCCTGTTGCTGTCGCTGATGGTGCTGTGGCTCTGGCCCCGCCTGGCCCTGCCCCGCCTGGGCCAGGAGCAGGTCTGGTTCTGCCTGGGCTGGTTCATCGCCCTGGCCGTGCCCGCCGCCGGCCGGGCCCTGTGGCCCCAGCCCACCTACGACCCGGTCCACCAGCTCCTGCGCGCCGGCACCTGCTCGGCCGGGGCCCTGTTGCTGGGCTTCTTGTTCGTGATCCTGCTGTTGGGCGGGGCCCGGCTGGGCAACTACAAGCTCTGGCTGGGCCTGACCTACCTGGGCGGCATCACCCTGAGCCTGGCCAGCCTGACCCTGCGCCTGAAGAGCCGCCTGGCCAGCCGGCCCCACCGGGGCCTGCTGACCTCCCTGGTGGCCGCGGGCATATCCTTCGCCGCCTGTCTGTTGGTCCTGCCCTGGGTGCGGCCGGACCTGGCCGCCCAGTGGCCGCCCACCGTGGCGGCCCTGGCCGCGCCGCTGCTGGCCGCGCTCTTGTGGGGCGGCATCTCCGGCCTGGCCCTGATGGTAATGCGCCTGCTGGCCGGCCGGCGGCGCATGGCCTGGTTCGTTTACCTGGCCGTGGGGCTGGGGCCGGGGCCGGCCCTGGCCGTGAGCTGGTTCACGCTCCTGCCCCTGGGTCTGGCCTTTCTGGCCCTGGCCGGCCTGGCCTCCCTGAACCTGCTGCGGCGGCAGGAGCGCCGGGCCGAACCGGACCCTGAGCAGGCCCCGCCTCTGCCCTTCTACTGGCTCCTCCGGACGCTGATGCTGACCTGGTGGGGGGTGGGGGCCGCGGTGACCTTGGCCGTGGCCTGGTGGTATCCGCGGGTGGACGCCATGTTTACCAGCGTGTACTGGCTGCGGGCGGTGGGGCTGGGCGCGTTCCTGGTGATCTGCGGGGGCGTGCTGGCCGAGTATTCCCTGCCGCTCCTGGGCCGCAGCCGCGTCTTCGCTCTGGGGCCCAACCAAAAGGTGGCCGGAGTCTTCTGCTCCTGCCTGGCCCTGCTGGCCGTGCTGGCCCCCTTCCTGCTCCTGAGCCCGCCCAGCAATCCGCGCCTGCCGAAGATGTTCAGCGAACGCAGCCGGGCGGTGCTATTGGAGCAGCCGGTGCCCTTGGGCCCGAACAACCCGGAGATAGAGCTGAGCACGCCCACTTGGCTCACCGGCCTGACGCGCATCTTCGTCATCAGCCTGCTGGATAATGCAGCCCAGGTGAAACAGGGCCAGAGCGTGGCCCAGCTAGTGGCCACCGACGACCAGGGCCTGCCGCACATCTTCCTGCTGCGGGCCGGCATAGACAGCGCCGGGTGGGACCTGCAGAAGCGCTCGATGGCCACCCGGGCCCAGCACCGCCCCGCCCGCCTGGCCTCCACCTGGCGGGTCTACACGGCCAAAGGCGAGGCCTTCCGGGGCCACGACTATTACTCCGGCCTGTACCTGGGCCGCTCCATCCACCGCCTGCAGAGCGTGCGCCTGCGCTACCTGTACCAAAACCCGCCCGGCCGGCCGCCGGTGACCCTGGTGCTCCAGCGCATTTTCGTGTATTAACCGCCGCGCCCCAAAAGCCAAGGCCCCCTGTGGGGGGCCTCGCCTGGTCGCGCCGCCGAGGCGCGAGCTTACTTATGGTCCCGGGGCTACTTTTCGGCCGCGGCCACCAGCTCCACGATGGCCATGGGCGCCGCGTCGCCGTGGCGCACGCGGCTGGGCAGCACGCGCACGCAGCCGCCGCTGCGCTGGGCGTAGCGCTGGCCCGCCTCTTCAAAGAGCTTCTGGCAGACCTGGTGGGAGCGGATGTAGGACTCCGCCTGGCGGCGCGCGTGCAAATCGCCCCGCTTGGCCAAAGTGATCATCTTCTCGGCCACCCGCTGCAGCTCCTTGGCCTTGGCCTGGGTGGTCTCGATCTGCTCGTGCTCAAACAGGCTGGTGACCATATTGCGCAGCATGGCCCTGCGGTGGGCCGTATCGCGCGAGAGCCTGCGGCTCTGCCTGCGGTGTCTCATTTCTCCTTCATCCTTGCCTCCAGCTCCTCGCGGCTGGGAAAATCCTCCAGGGGGGTGCCCAGGTTCAAGCCCATCTCGGCCAACATCTCCTTGATCTCGTTCAAGGACTTGCGGCCGAAGTTCTTGGTCTTGAGCATCTCGGCCTCGCTCTTTTGCACCAGCTCGCCGATGAACTTGATGTCGGCGTTCTTCAAGCAATTGGCGCTGCGCACCGAAAGCTCCAGCTCCTCCACGGTGCGGAAGAGGTTCTCGTTGAGCGTCGGCTCTTCCTCGCGCACCTCGCCGCTGGGCTCGGGCTCCTCCTGGAAGTTGATGAACAGGCTCAACTGCTCCTTGAGGATCTTGGCGGCGTAGGCCACCGCGTCCTCGGGCTTGACCGCCCCGTTGGTGTGCACCTCCAGGGTGAGCTTGTCGTAGTCGGTGATCTGGCCCACGCGGGCTTGGGTGACCACGTAGTTCACCTTGACGATGGGGCTGAAGGCCGCGTCCAGGGCCACGTAGCCGATGGGGTCGTCCTCGCTCTTGTTGCGGTCGGCGGTGACGTAGCTCTTGCCGGTCTTGACCGTCAACTCGGCGTTGAGCCTGCCGTCGGGCCCCAGGGTGGCGATGTGGTGCTCGGGGTTGAGTATCTCCACGTCCGGCGGGGCGGTGATGTCGCCGGCCTTGACCGTGCCCTCGCCGCGGGCCTCGATGGTCATCAAAGCCGGGTCATGCCCAAGGTATTTCAGGCGCACACCCTTGAGGTTGAGGATGATGTCGCTGACGTCCTCCAGCACCCCGGGGATGGTGGAAAACTCATGCAGCACCCCATCCATGCGCACATTGGTGATGGCCGCCCCTTGCAGGGAGGAGATCAAGATGCGACGCAGGGCGTTGCCGATGGTGTGGCCAAAGCCTCGCTCCAGCGGCTCGCAGGAGAACTTGCCGTAGTACTGGCTGTGGGACTCGTCCTCCACCTCCAGACGCGACGGCCGGATTAGCTCTCTCCAGTTTCTCTCCATGGCCTCTCTCAGACTTTAGCGGGAATACAACTCCACGACGAGCTGTTCCTGCATGGGGATGGTCAACTCTTCGCGGGTGGGCAGGGCTTTGACCTTACCCCGGAATTGATCCTGCTCCAGCTCCAGCCAGCCGGGGATGGTGCGGCGGGCCACCGCCTCCATGGCCTCGCGGAGCTGGGGTATCTTCTGGCTCTTTTCGTGCACGGCCACCACGTCGCCCATCTTGACCCGCGCCGAGGGCACGTCCACCCGCTTGCCGTTGATGGTCAGGTGGCCGTGGCGCACCCAGTGGCGGGCCTGGGCCCGGCTGCCCGCGAAGCCCAGGCGGTAGGCCACGTTGTCCAGCCTGAGCTCTAGGAGCATCAGCAGGTTGTGGCCGGTGACCCCGCGCATGCGGGCCGCCCGCTGGTAGGTCAGCTTGAACTGCTTTTCCGCCAGGCCGTACATGCGCTTGACCTTCTGCTTCTCGCGAAGCTGCAGGCCGTAGTCGCTGGTCTTGCCGCGGCGCTGACCGTGCTGCCCGGGCGGGAAGGCGCGGCGCTCCACCGCGCACTTATCGCCGTAACAGCGGTCGCCCTTAAGGTATAGCTTTTGGGTTTCGCGGCGGCAGAGCCGGCAGACGGAACCTCGGTATCTGGCCAAGTCTGTTCCTCCCAGTGTTTATCCTTGAACCCCGGCCGGCCCTACACCCGGCGCCGCTTGGGCGGGCGGCAGCCGTTGTGGGGCACGGGGGTGACGTCGCGAATGACGGTGACGTTGAAGCCGGCGTTGTTCAGGGCCCGGAGGGCCGCCTCGCGGCCGGAGCCGGGCCCCTTCACGTTGACCTCCACGGTGCGCATGCCGTGCTCCATGGCCTTCTTGGCCGCGTCCTCGGCGGCCAGTTGGGCCGCGAAGGGGGTGGATTTGCGCGAGCCCTTGAAGCCCTGCACCCCGCTGCTGGACCAGGCCACGGTGTTGCCCGCCGGGTCGGTGATGGTCACCACGGTGTTGTTGAAGGTGGACTGAATGTGCACCACGCCGTTGGGAACGTTCTTCTTCTCGCGGCGCTTGCGGCCGCCCTTTTTCACCGCCTTGGCCATTTACTTCTTCCTCTTGCCCATCACCGAGCGGCGCGGGCCCTTGCGGGTGCGGGCGTTGGTGCGCGTGCGCTGGCCGCGCACCGGCAGGCCCCGCCGGTGGCGCAGGCCGCGGTGGCAACCCAGGTCCATCAGGCGCTTGATGTTCATGGACACCTCGCGCCGCAGATCGCCCTCCACCTTGTAGGCGCGGTCTATGACCTGGCGGATGCGGTTCACCTCCTCGTCGGTCAACTCGCCGGCCTTGGTGCCGGGGTCCACCCCGGCTTCGCCCAGGATCTTGACCGAAGAGGTGCGGCCGATGCCGAGGATATAGGTCAGCGCAATCTCAATGCGCTTGTTGCGCGGTAGGTCTATGCCCGAGATTCTGGCCACGACCGCCTCCCTAACCCTGGCGCTGCTTGTGGCGCGGGTTCTTCTTGCAGATCACCCGCACCACGCCCTTGCGCTTGATCACCTTGCAATCCTTGCACATGCGTTTGACCGATGCCCGTACCTTCATCGAATCATCTCTCTTTGCTCTGGGCCGCGCCGGTCGCGCTCAACTCTGCGGGTTTGGCCCCGCGGCCCTCTCGCCTCCCCCTCAGGGCAGGCTCAGTATGCGTGGCCCGTCGTCAGTGACGGCCACCGTGTGCTCGAAATGAGCCGAAAGTTTACCGTCGGCCGTCACTGCCGTCCAGCCGTCATCAAGTATCTCCACCGCGTAGCCGCCGGCGTTGACCATGGGCTCGATGGCCAGCACCATGCCCGGCTTGAGCACCACCCCGCGGCCCGGGGCGCCGAAGTTGGGCACCTGGGGCTCCTCGTGCAGGTTGCGCCCGATGCCGTGGCCCACGAACTGGCGCACCACCGAAAAGCCGGCCCCCTCGGCCACCCTTTGCACCGCCGCCGAAACGTCGCCCAGGTGGCGGCCCGGGCGGCATTCCTCTATGCCCGCGGTCAGGGCCGCCTCGGTGGCCTCCAGCAGGCGGCGGGCCGCCTCGCTTATCTGGCCCACGGCCACCGTGGTGGCGGCGTCGCCGTAAAACCCATCCAGCACGGCCCCGAAGTCCAGGGACAGGATGTCGCCCTCGGCCAGGGGCGTGGTGCTGGGGAAGCCGTGCACCACCTGCTGATTGGGCGAGCAACACAGGCTGTAGGGGTAGCCGTGGTAGCCCTTGAAGCCAGGCCGCGCGCCCAGGGAGCGGCAAATCTCCTCGGCCATGGCGTCCAGGCGGGCGGTGGCGATCCCGGGCCCCGCCTCGGCCTCCACCGCCTGCAGCACCCGGGCCACCACCCGGTTAGCCTCGCGCATGGCGTCCAGCTCGGCCGGGCTCTTGACCACGATCATGGGCTACCCGCCCGCGTTGCTCCCGTTTCTAACCCAGGACCGCCTTGATGCGTTCCTGGATGTCGTTAATGCCGCCCACGCCGTCAATGGGCCTGAGCAGCCCCTTCTTCTGATAGTAGTCGATGAGCGGGGCGGTCTGGTCGTTGTAGACCTTCAGCCGGTTGCCCACCGTGGCCTCATTGTCGTCGTCGCGCTGGTACAGCTCGCCGCCGCACTTGTCGCACTGGCCCTGAGCCTTGGGCGGGTCGAACATCACGTGGAAGCCCTGGCCGCAGCTCTTGCAGGTGCGCCGGCCGGTGAGGCGGCCCATCAGCTCGTCGTTGGCCACCTCTATGCTGATCACGTGGTCTATCTTCTTGCCCATGCCGGCCAGCACCTTGTCCAGGGCCTGGGCCTGGGGCACCGTGCGCGGGAAGCCGTCGAGCATGAATCCCTTGGCGCAGTCGGGCTGGGCGATGCGGTCCTGGGCCAGGCCTATCACCACCTGGTCGGGCACCAGTTGGCCGGCGTCCATGAACTTCTTGGCCTCCAGGCCCAGGGCGGTCTGGTTGCGCACCGCCGCGCGCAGCATGTCGCCGGTGGAGATCTGGGGAATGCCGTAGGCCTCGATGAGCATCTTGGCCTGGGTGCCCTTGCCCGCCCCCGGAGGGCCCAACAGAATCAGGTTCATCGCTCAGCTCCCTGTATAGCTCTTAAAGTCCGCGCCCAGGTCTTCTCCGGCCGGAGAAGCCCCCCAAGCTCCCTACCTGCCGCGCACCATGCCCTTTTTCATGAAGCCCTCGTAGTGGCGCTGCAGCAGGTGGCTTTCGATCTGGGCCATGGTGTCCATGGCCACGCCCACCACGATCAACAGGGCCGTGCCGCCGAAGTAGAAGGGCACGTTGAACTGGCTGATCAGGATAGTGGGCAGCACGCACACCGCGCTGACGTACACCGCGCCGCCCAGGGTGATGCGCGTCAGCACGCGGTCAATGTAGTCGGCGGTGCGCTTGCCGGGCCGGATGCCCGGGATGAAGCCGCCGAACTTCTTCATGTTCTCGGCCACGTCCGCGGGGTTGAAGGTCACCGCCGTGTAGAAGTAGCAGAAGAAAAAGATCAGGATCACGTACAACAGGCTATAGGCCCAGCCGCCGGGGGTCATGGTGTTGGCCGCCTTCTGCACCCAGTCGATCTGGATAAACTGGGCGATGGTGGCCGGGAACATGATGATGGAGCTGGCGAAAATGGGCGGGATAACGCCCGAGGTGTTTATCTTCAGCGGCAGGTGCGTGGTCTGGCCGCCGTACATGCGCCGGCCCACCACCCGCTTGGCGTACTGCACCGGCAAGCGCCGCTGCCCCTGCTCCACGAAGCAGATCACCGCCACCACCGCCACCATCATGATCACCAGGATGGCCATCGTGAAGATGCTCATCTCGCCCAGGCGCACCATCTGGAAAGTGCTGTGGATGGCGCTGGGCATGCGGGCCACGATGCCGGCGAAGATGATCAGGCTGATGCCGTTGCCGATGCCCCGCTCGGTGATCTGCTCGCCCAGCCACATGATGAAGGAGGTGCCCGCGGCCAGGGTGATCATGGTCATCAGCCTGAAGGCCCAGCCCGGGTTGGGCACCACCATGGCCCCGCCGGGGCTCTGCATGGACTCCAGGCCGATGGCGATGCCCAGGCCCTGGACCAAGGCCAAGACCACGGTGCCGTAGCGGGCGTACTGGGTGATCTTCTTGCGCCCCTCCTGGCCCTCTTTCTTGAGCTGGGCCAGGTGGGGGATGACCACCGTTAAGAGCTCCAGGATAATGCTGGCGCTGATGTAGGGCATGATGCCCAGGGCGAAGATGCTCATGCGCTCCAGGGCGCCGCCGCTGAACATGTCGAACAGGCCCAGCAGAGTGCCCTGGTAGCGGGCGAAGAAGGCGGCCAGAGCGTCGGCGTTTATGCCGGGCGTGGGGATGGCGCAGCCCACCCGGTACACGGCCAGCATGATCAGGGTAAAGAATATCCGGCGCTTTAGCTCCGGAATCTTGAGCATATTGCCGACGCCCGCCACCGCCACCTTACACCAGCTCCACAGTCCCGCCGGCGGCCTCGACCTTGGCCTTGGCGCCGGCGCTAATGCGGTCCACCTTGACGGTCAGGGCCACCGCGAGCTCGCCTTGGCCCAGCAGCTTGATGGCGTCGAAGGCGCCCTTGATCAGCCCGACCTCGGCCAGGGCCTGGGCGTCCACCACGCTGCCGGCCGCGAAACGGTTCAGGTCCCTGAGGTTCACCTCAGCCACCTTGGCCGCGAACTTGTTGTAGAAGCCGCGCTTGGGCAGGCGGCGCTGCAGGGGCATCTGCCCGCCCTCGAACCCGGGCGCGGCGCCGCCGCCGCTGCGCGAGTTCTGGCCCTTGTGGCCCTTGCCGGCGGTGCCTCCGGTGCCCGAGGCCTGCCCGCGGCCGATGCGCTTGCGGTTCTTGCGGGAGCCGGGCGCTGGTTGCAGTTCATTCAGCTTCATGCAGCACCTAATCCTCGTCGGGCAGCACCTGCACCAGATGCTCCACCTTCTTGACCATGCCCCGGATGGCCGGGGTGTCGTTGAGGGTCATAACCTTGTTCATCCTGGTCAGCCCCAGGCCCCGCAGGGTCTGCCGGTGCCGGGGGATGCGGCCAAAGCCGCTCCTGACCAGCTTCACGCGAAAGGTATTTGTCTTGTCCTGTGCCATGACGCCACCTTGACCCAACGGCCCCGCGGGCCTTTAGGAGACCAGCTCCTTGACCGCCATGCCCCGCTGTTTGGCCACCTGTTCCACGCTCTTGAGGCGCCGCAGCCCCTCCAGGGTGGCCTTGATGGCGTTGTGCGGGTTGTGGGTGCCCAGGACCTTGGTGAGAATGTCAGTGTACCCCGCCGCCTCCAACACCGCGCGCACCGCGCCGCCGGCGATGACGCCGGTGCCCGGACGGGCGGGCTTTAGGAGCACGCGGCCGGCGCCGAACTCGCCCACCACTTCGTGGGGGATGGTGCCTTCGAGCAGGGGCACGGGCTTCATGTCGCGCTTGGCCTTCTCCACACCCTTGCGGATGGCCTCGGGAACCTCGTTGGCCTTGCCCAGGCCGAAGCCCACGCTGCCCTGGCCGTCGCCGACCACCACCACCGCGGCGAAGGAAAAGCGGCGCCCGCCCTTGACCACCTTGGCCACGCGGTTGATGTGCACCACCTTGTCTATGAGCTGGAGCTCATCCTCGCCAAAGTCTCTTCTTCTGCGTCTATCCAGCAAGGCCTTTTCCTTCTTGCTTAGAATTCCAGGCCCTCTTCGCGGGCCGCCTCGGCCAGAGCTCTCACCCGGCCGTGATATAAAAACCCGTTGCGGTCAAAGACCACCTGCTTGATGCCCTTGGCCTTGGCCCGCTGGGCGATGGTCTGGCCCACCTGCTTGGCGGCGGCCACGTTGCCCTTGTGCCCCGGCAACGCCTTGATCTCCTGGCTGCGGCTGCTGGCCTCGACCAGGGTCGCGCCCGCGCCGTCATCGATGATCTGGGCGTAAATGTTGTTCAAGGAACGGTAGACGCACAGCCGGGGCCGCTGGGCGGTGCCGCGCACCTTCTGGCGCACCCGGGCCTGGCGCTTTTGCCAGGCCAGCTTGGTCTTGGTGGTCTTGCCCATAGCAGAAAACCTCTATTACTTGACGCCGGCCTTGCCCACCTTGCGGCGGATGGTCTCCTCGGCGTATTTAATACCCTTGCCCTTGTAAGGCTCCGGGGGCCGAAAGGCCCGGATGGTGGCCGCGGTCTGGCCCAGCAGCTCGTTGTCTATGCCGGTGAGCGTGATGACCGTGTTTTTCTCCACCGCGGCCGCCACGCCCTCGGGCAGCGGAAACTCCACCGGATGGGAGTAGCCCAGGGTCAGCTTGAGCATCTTGCCCGCGGCCTCGGCCCGGTAGCCTACCCCGTTAATTTCCAGCACCCGCTTGTAGCCCTGGCTGACGCCGACGACCATGTTCTGCAGCAAGGTGCGGTACAGGCCCCACATGCCCCGGGCCTTGAGGGAGTCGTCCGCGGGCTGGACCTGCAGCCGGCCGCCCTCGACGGACACCGACACCAGGGGGTTGAGGGCGCGTTGCAGGCTCCCCTTGGGGCCCTTGATCTGCAGTTGCTGTCCGTCGATCTTGGCCTCCACGCCGGAGGGCAGCTTGACGGGCATCTTTCCCACGCGAGACATGATGAACGCTCCCGGCCCCTACCACACCGTGCAGAGGACCTCGCCGCCCACCTTCTGTTTGCGGGCGGTGGTGTCGCTGAGGACCCCCTGGGGGGTGGATAGAATGCTGATGCCCAGGCCGCTGCGCACCTTGGGGATATCCTGGTGCCCTACGTACACCCGGCGGCTGGGTTTGCTGACCCGCTTAATGCCTTCGATCACCGCCTGGCCGGCCACATACTTGAGCTTCAGCCTGAGCACTCCCTGCTTGTCGTCGGGCGTAACCTCCAGGTCTGTGATGTAACCCTCGTTTTTTAGCACCTTGGCCACGGCCACCTTCAGGGCCGAGGAGGGTATATCCACCTGGTCATGCCGGGCCAGCAAGGCGTTGCGCAGGCGGGTGAGCATATCGGCCATGGGATCTTGCATGGACATGGCTACTCTCCTACCAGCTGGACTTGATCACGCCGGGGATCTCGCCCCGCAAGGCCATGTTGCGGAAGCAGATGCGGCAGACGCCAAACTTGCGAATAAAGGCCCGCGGCCGCCCGCAGATGGGGCAACGGTGGTAGGCGCGAACCTTGAACTTGGGCGCCTGGCGTGCCTTGTTTATCAAAGCCTTCTTGGCCAACTTTGTTTGCCTCCCGCTTCCCTACGCCCTAAAGGGCATGCCCAGCAACCGAAGCAGGGCGCGGCCCTCTTCGTCGGTCTTGGCCGTGGTGACAATGGTTATGTTCATCCCTTTGACCTTGTCGATCTTGTCGTATTCGATCTCCGGGAAGATGATGTGCTCCTTGATGCCCAGGGTGTAGTTGCCCCGTCCGTCAAAGGCCTTGCTGCTCACTCCGCGGAAGTCGCGCACGCGGGGCAGGGCTATGTGCATCAGCTTGTCCAGGAAGTACCACATGCGATCCGAGCGCAGGATCACCGAAGTGCCCACCGGCATGCCTTCCCGGAGCTTGAAGGAGGCGATGGAGCGCTTGGCCCGGTTTATCAGGGCCTTCTGCCCCGCGATCTGGGTCAGCTCGTCGCGGGCGTTCTCCAGCACCTTGATGTTCTGGATGGCCTCGCCCACGCCCATGTTCAGCACCGCCTTGACCAGGCGCGGCACCTGCATGGGGTTGGTGTAGTTAAACTCCTCCATGAGCTGGGGCACGCACTCTGTTTCGTAGAACTCAAGCAGTCTGGGTTTGTCGCTCATTGTCACTCCACCTGTTGAAGCCAGTCGCCGCCGGCTCGTCCCAGGGGCCGGGCGGGCGCATACACGCCGCCTCAGCTATCCATGAACTCTTCGCACTTTTTGCAGTAGCGGGCGCTCTTGCCTTCGCCCAGCGGCCGCCGCGCCGCCCGCACCGGCTCGTTGCACTTGGGGCACAGCAGCATCAGGTTGCTCAGGTTCAGGGGGCCCTCTTTTTCCACCACCCCTCCCTTGCTGCCCTTGGTGGGCCGGGAGTGGCGCTTGATCAAGTTGACCTTCTCCACGAGGGCCTTGCCCTTGGCGGGGTCCACCTTGAGCACCTTGCCCACCTTGCCTTTTTCCTTGCCGGTGGTCACCAGCACCCGGTCGTCCTTTTTGATGTTGAGCTTGGTCTTCATGGCTTCACCTACAGCACCTCGGGGGCCAGGGAGACGATCTTCATGAAGTTCTTGGCCCGAAGCTCGCGGGCCACCGGCCCGAAGATGCGGGTGCCGATGGGCTCGCTGGCCTGGTTGATCAAGACCGCCGAGTTGTCGTCAAACTTGATGTAAGTCCCGTCCGGGCGGGGCACCTCTTTGGTGGTGCGCACCACCACGGCCTTCATCACGTCGCCCTTCTTCACCTTGCTGTTGGGCAGGGCCTCCTTGACCGATACCACGATGATGTCGCCCAGGGAGGCGTAACGGCGCTTGGAACCGCCCAACACCTTGATGCAGTACAGTCTCTTGGCTCCCGAGTTGTCGGCGGCCAGGAGGTTGGTCTCCGGCTGGATCATGGCTCGTTGCTCCTTGCACCAGGCCCCTAGGCCACCCGCTCCACCACCTTGCTGACGCGCCAGCGCTTGTGCCGGCTCAGCGGCCGGCTCTGACGTATAAGCACCGTGTCGCCCACGTGGCAATCGTTTTTCTCGTCGTGGGCCATGAACTTGGCCCGACGCCGCACGTATTTCTTGTACACGGGGTGTTTGATCAGGCGCTCGACCTGCACCACCACCGTCTTGTCCATCTTGTCGCTGACCACTACGCCGGTCAGGCCTTTTGTGTTTCCGCGCTCTTTGTTGGCCATGTGACCCTTACCTAACTGCCGGAGGAAGCCGGGGCCTGCTCACTGAGCAGGGTCAGCACCCGGGCGATGTCCTTTTTGGTCTCGCGGACGCGCATGGGGTTTTCCAACTGGCCCGTGGCGTGCTGGAACTTCAGGTTGAACAGCTCCTGCCTCAGATCAGCCAGCTTCCGGGTCAGCTCCTCGGCTGAAAGCTCTCTTAGCTCGGCGGCCTTCATCGCGGCTCAGCTCCTCTCCACCAGCCGGCAGCGGAAGGGCAGCTTATGGCTGGCCAGGCGCAAGGCCTCGATGGCCACCTCACGGCCCACCCCGTCCACCTCGTAGATCATGCGGCCGGGCTTCACCACGGCCACCCAGCCCTCCGGCGCGCCCTTGCCCTTGCCCATGCGGGTCTCGGCCGGTTTCTTGGTGAAGGGCTTGTCCGGGAAGACCCGAATGAACACCTGCCCGCCGCGCTTGATGTGGCGGGTGATGGCGATGCGCCCGGCCTCGATCTGGTGATTGCTCATCCAGCCCGCGCCCAGGGCCTGCAGGCCGTATTGCCCGAAGGAGATGCGGTTGCCCCGGGTGGCCTTGCCGCGCATGCGGCCCTTGCGCACCTTGCGATGTTTTACTCTTTTGGGTGCCAGCATGGCTCTTACGCCTCGTTGCCTAACTAAATCAGCGGCCCGCTATTAGGCCGTCGCCTCCGGCCGGGACTCATCCAGTATCTCGCCCTTGAAGATGAGCACCTGCACGCCGATGATGCCGTAGGTGGTCTTGGCCTCGGCGAAGCCCACGTCTATGTCCGCGCGCAGGGTGTGCAGCGGCACGCGGCCCTCGCGGTACCACTCCCGGCGGGCCATCTCCGCCCCGCCCAGGCGGCCGGCGCACTGGATGCGGATGCCCTGGGCGCCGAACTTCATGGCGCTGCCCACCGCCCGCTTCATGGCCCGGCGGAAGGCGATGCGCCGCAGGAGCTGGCCGGCCACGTTCTCGGCCACCAACTGGGCGTCCACCTCGGGCTTGCGCACCTCGTGGATGTCCAGCATCACCTCGCGCTTGATGAGCTTCTCCAGCTCCTTCTTGACCGCTTCGATCTCGGCGCCCTTTTTGCCGATCACGATGCCCGGCCGCGCGGTGTGGATGCGGATCTTGGCCTTGTCCGCCGCCCGCTCGGTCTCCACCTTGGCGATGCCGGCGTGGGCCAGCTTCTCCTTGATGAACTTGCGGATGCGGTGATCCTCGTAGACCAGGGCCGCGTAGTCCTTGCTCGCGAACCAGACGGAGTCCCAGGTGCGGTTAATCCCCAGCCTGAATCCCACCGGATGTACCTTCTGACCCAAAGCCCCTCTCCTTGCCTAACGCTCGTCCACCACCACGGTGATGTGCGCGGTGCGCTTGCGAATAACATAGGCCCGGCCCATGGCCCGCGCCCGCCAGCGCTTGAGCATGGGGCCTCCGTCCACGAAGGCCTCCTTGATGTAGAGCTTGTCCACGTCCACCTCCGGGCGCTGAGAAGCGTTGGCCACCGCCGAGTTGATCACCTTGGTCAACAGGCGGGCCGCCTTCTTGGGCGTGAACCGCAGCTGGTTCAGGGCCTCGCCCACCTTCAGGCCCCGCACCGCGTCGGCCACCAGGCGGGCCTTGCGGGGGGAGATGCGTATGTATTTGGCCTTGGCCACCGCTTCCATGGGCCTTACCTCTTCTTGCCCTTCTTATCGCCGGCGTGGCTGTAGAAGGTGCGGGTGGGCGAAAACTCGCCCAGCTTGTGCCCCACCATGTTCTCGGTCACGAACACGGGGATGAATTTCTTGCCGTTGTGCACCGCGAAGGTCAGCCCCACGAAGCTGGGCATGATGGTGGAGCGGCGGCTCCAGGTCTTGATGACCTTGCGGCTGGCGGTGGCTGAAGCCTCGTCCACCTTCCGGTTGAGGTGCTCGTCCACGAAGGGACCTTTTTTTAGACTGCGCGGCATGCCTCGCTCCTAGCTCTGGTACCGACGCCGGACGATGAAGTTGTCCGAGGGCTTCTTCTTGCGGGTGCGGTAGCCCTTGGTGGGCCAGCCCCAGGGGCTGCAGGGATGGCGTCCGCCGCTGCTGCGGCCCTCGCCGCCGCCCATGGGGTGATCCACCGGGTTCATGGCCACGCCGCGCACATGGGGCCGCTTGCCCAGCCAGCGGGTGCGCCCCGCCTTGCCCAGGGACACGTTCTCGTGCTGCTCGTTGCCCACCTGGCCGATGGTGGCCCGGCAGCGCAGATTCACCCGCCGCATCTCGCCGGAGGGCAGCTTCAAGGTGGCGTAGCCGGCTTCCTTGGCCATGAGCTGGGCGTAGCCGCCGGCCGAGCGCACGATCTGTCCGCCGCCGCCGATCTTCAGCTCCACGTTGTGCACGTGGCTGCCCAGGGGGATCGCCTCCAGGGGCATGGCGTTGCCCGGGATGATGTCGGCCTTGTCCGCGCTGATCAGGGTGGCGCCCACGCTCAGTCCCTTGGGGGCCAGGATGTAGCGCTTCTCGCCATCGGCGTAGCTGAGCAACGCGATGTTGGAGGAGCGGTTGGGGTCGTACTCGATGCTGGCCACCGTGGCCGGGATGTTCAGCTTGTCCCGCTTGAAGTCTATGCGGCGGTAGCGCCGCTTGTGGCCGCCGCCCCGATGCCGGGCGGTGATGCGGCCATAGCTGTTGCGGCCGCCTTTCTTTTTCAGGGGCTCCAGCAGGCTCTTCTCCGGCTCGCGCCGGGTTATCTCCTCGCGCTCCAGGTAGGTGGCGAAGCGCCGCCCCGGCGAGGTTGGCTTGTATTTCTTGATGGCCATGTCGCTCGTCCTCTTCTGTCAAGCCGCCGGAGGGCCTAGGCCCCCTCGAAGAACTCCACGCTGTGGCCGGGGGCCAGGGTGACGTAGGCCTTCTTCCAGTCGCTGCGCCGGCCCAGGTTGCGGCCCTGGCGCTTGGTCTTGCCTTGGAAGTTGACGGTGCGCACCTTGAGCACCTTCACGTTGAACAGCTCCTCCACGGCCCGGCGGATCTCCACCTTGCCGGATCGGCGGTCCACCTCGAAGACCAGTTGGTTCTGAGTCTCCTTGGCCGCGGTGCTCTTCTCGGTGACCAGGGGCCTGCGGATGACACGCCTTATGTCCTTCACGACAGCGCCTCCTCTATGCCCGCCACCGCCTCTTCCAAGAGCACCAAGCGGTCGTGCTTGAGAATGTCGTAGACGTTGAGCCCTTGGGCCCGTAGCACCTTGACCCGGGGCACGTTGCGCGAGCTTCTCTCCAACACATCGTCCACGCCCGCGGTGACCACCAGGGCGTCGCTGGCCTGGAGCCTGCCCAGGACCTCCACGAAGGCCTTGGTCTTGATCTGGGTCAGGTCAAAGCCCCTGAGCACCATCAGCTTGCCTTCGCCCAGCTTGTCGCTGAGGGCCGAACGCAGGGCGGCCTTCTTCACCTTGCGGGGCAGGGTGTAGCCGTAGTCCCGCGGCTTGGGGCCGAAGATGATGCCGCCGCCCCGCCAGAGGGGGCTGCGCCGGCTGCCCGAACGGGCCCGGCCGGTGCCCTTCTGACGCCAGGGCTTCTTGCCGCCGCCGGCGACCTCCACCCGGGTCTTGGTGCTGGCCGTGCCCTTGCGCCGTCCGGCCAACTGCCACTGCACCACCTCGTGCAGGAGGTAGGGCTTGACCTCGGCGCCAAAGACGGCCGGGGAAAGCTCGATCTGGCCGACCTTTTGGTTCTGCGCGTCTATTATGTCTACCGTAGGCATCTTAAATCACCCGCGGCCGCTACTTGGCCTTCTCAATAATGATGATGCCGCCGTTGGCTCCGGGAACCGCTCCCTTGACCAGCACCAGGTTCTCATCGGGGCGCACGTCCACCACCTGCAGGTTTCGCGCTTGGGTGCGCGCGTTGCCCATGCGCCCGGGCATGCGCTTGCCGGGCAGCACGCGGGAGGGGTCGGCGCTGGCCCCGATGGAGCCGGGCTTGTCGTGGGTGGTGCAGCCGTGGGTGGCCTTGCCGCCGCTGAAGCCGTAGCGCTTGACCACGCCGGTGAAGCCGCGGCCCTTGCTGCGGCCCGTGACGTGCACCTTCTCCCCGCGCGTGAACAGGTCGGCGGTTATCTCCTGGCCCACCTGATATTCGGCCGTGTCGGCGACCCTGAACTCCTGCAGCACCGCCTTGGGCTCCACGCCGGCCTTGCTGAAGTGGCCGGTCTGGGGCTTGTTCAGGCCCTTGGCCTTTTTGGGGCCAAAGCCCAGTTGCAAGGCGTTGTAGGTCTCCTTGCCGGCGCTCTTGACCTGCACCACCGTGCAGGGGCCCACCTGCAGCACCGTCACCGGCACCGCCTGACCCTCGCCCAGGAACAGGCGTGTCATCCCGACTTTTTTTCCTATCAGTCCCTTAAGCATGAGCCGCCTACCGATGCCTAGAGCTTAATCTCAACGTCCACACCCGCGCTCAGGTCCAGCTTCATCAAGGCGTCCACCGTCTGCTGGGTGGGCTCCAGGATGTCCAGGATGCGCTTGTGGGTGCGGATCTCGAACTGCTCGCGACTCTTCTTGTCGATGTGAGGCGAGCGCAGCACACAGAACTTGTTGATGACCGTGGGCAGCGGGATGGGCCCGGCCACCTTGGCTCCGGTCCGGCGCGCGGTTTCCACGATCTCGGCCGCGGACTGGTCCAACAGCTTGTGATCGTAGGCCTTGAGCCTGATGCGTATCTTCTGATTCTGGATCATGGCGCCAACTCCCGCCTTTGCTCGTTCCTCGCGCCCGAACCGGCAGCGTTTGTCTACTCTATGATTTCGGCGACGACGCCGGCGCCGACGGTGCGCCCGCCCTCGCGGATGGCGAAGCGAAGCTCCTTCTCCATCGCGATCGGCGTGATCAAA